>NZ_JADPIQ010000117.1:0-35846 GCF_023073015.1 Bradyrhizobium sp. 87 | reverse complement strand
GTTGACATAGGCAACGACAGGCACGCCGGGGAATTTTTCGCGGAGCAGGCGGACGTCGGCGCCGGTGATGCTGGCAGCGAGCGAGCAGCCGGCGCGCGTATCAGGAATAAGCACCGTCTTGTCCGGATTGAGCAGTTTCGACGTCTCCGCCATGAAGTGCACGCCGCACTGGACGATGATGCCGGCCTTCACCCTGGTGGCTTCGACCGCGAGCTGGAGCGAATCACCGCCGATGTCGGCGACGCAGTGGAAGATCTCCGGCGTCTGGTAATTGTGCGCGAGGATCACCGCGCCCCGGGCCTGCTTCAGCTCGTTGATCGCCTTGATCGTCGGGGCCATCAGCGGCCATTCGATCGGCGGGATGACACGTTTCACGCGCTCGTAAAGCGGTGCGGTGGCTCGCTCGACCTCCGGCGTCCATTCCAGTGAAGGCATCGGCAGCGAAGGTCCGGTTCGCGACTGCTTGGCCTGTGCCGGGGTGATGACGTGGCCCTGCGGCCGGTTGGCAAAGTCGTCGGGGCCGTAAATTCCAGTTAGCGGCATCCAAGCCTCCCGTGCATGTCATTTGTACTCATTTTGAGCATATATAAAGCCTGAGAAATCCGGCCGACAGGCCGGGGGATCATTCGATATGCTCGATATGAGCAAATATAAAATAACACGTCGTGTTGGGAGCCGCCAGATCTTGCCGCACACGTTTCCGTTAAGTCGCGCCCGGCGCGTCGGCTGAGGCCGCGAGGAAATGCAATGCTCCCGCGCCAGCTCTTCGCGGAATGCAATCGTTTTTGACTTGGGGTTTCCATGCAGATGCATTAAACGAGCTGGCTCGCGGCCGCCATTTGCGAATCCGCGACCACGCACGAGGAACAGCATGTCGATACAGATGGGTGAGCTCGGTTCGGTCTCCCGTTCCTCCTCCTGGCGCACGCCGGCGATCATCATTCTCTGCGGCTGCGCGATCGGGATGCTCGGGTTCGGCCCGCGCTCGGCGCTGGGCTTCTTCGTACAGCCGATGAGCCATGAATATGCCTGGGGCCGCGACGTGTTCGGCCTCGCGATCGCGTTTCAGAATTTGCTGTGGGGACTGGGCCAGCCCGTCGCCGGCGCGGTCGCCGATCGCTTCGGCCTGTTCCGGGTGATGTGCGTCGGCGCTCTGCTCTATGCCGGGGGCTTGCTCCTGATGCGCTACTCATCGACGCCGCTGTCGCTCAACATCGGCGCTGGTGTCATGGTCGGCTTCGGTCTCGCCGGCTGCTCGTTCAATCTGGTGCTCTCGGCCTTCACCAAGCTCTTGCCGGCCGAGAAGCGCGGCCTTGCGCTCGGCGCCGGCACTGCGGCGGGATCGTTCGGGCAATTCCTGTTCGCGCCGATCGGTGTGGCCCTGATCGACAATTTCGGCTGGCAGCAGGCGCTCACCGTGTTCGGCTTCCTGATGCTGCTGATCATCCCGTTGTCGCTGGCGCTCTCGACGCCGCCGGTCGCAAGCGCGGCAAATGCGGCGCCTGCGGACCAGCAGACCTTCACCAAAGCGCTCGCGGAAGCCTTCGGCCATCGCTCCTACGTGCTGCTTGTCCTCGGCTTCTTCACCTGCGGCTTCCAGCTTGCCTTCATCACGGTGCATCTGCCGGCCTTCCTGGTCGATAGCGGCATCTCCACGCAGATCGGCGGCTGGGTGATCGCGGCGATCGGCCTGTTCAACATCATGGGATCGCTCAGCGTCGGCTATCTCCAGAACAGCCTGCCCAAGCGCTACATCCTCTCGACCATCTATTTCACCCGCGCGCTTGCGACGCTTGCCTTCATCTCGTTTCCGATCACGCCGTTCTCGGCGATTGCGTTCGGCGCGGTCTCCGGCCTGACCTGGCTGTCGACCGTGCCACCGACCTCGGCACTGGTCGCGATCATGTTCGGCACGCGCTGGTTCGCCACGCTCTATGGCTTCGCCTTCGTCAGCCATCAGGTCGGCGGCTTCCTCGGCGTCTGGCTCGGCGGCATCGTGTTCGAGCGGTTCGGTTCCTACACGCCGATCTGGTGGCTCTCGATCCTGTTCGGCGTGCTCTCGGCGCTGATCAATCTTCCGATCGTGGAGAAACCGGTCCAGCGGACGGTTGCGCAGCCTGCCTGATCGGTTAAACATCCCCTGAAACAAGTCAGGGAGTTTTGCTGTGGCGACGTTCAAGGCGATCCGGATCGACAAGGCGGACAAGGGCACCACCGCGCAGCTCACGCAGTTCGACGAAGCCGAACTGATGGAGGGCGACGTCACCGTCCGCGTGGAATGGTCGACGTTGAACTACAAGGACGGCCTTGCGCTCACCGGCAAGGCGCCGGTGGTGCGCCGCTTCCCGATGATTGCCGGCATCGACTTCGCCGGCACCGTCGAGCAGTCCTCGCATCCGCAATGGAAGGCGGGCGATAAGGTCGTCTGCACCGGCTGGGGCATGGGCGAGACCCATCTTGGCGCCTATGCCGAGAAGGCGCGGGTGAAAGGCGACTGGCTGGTCGCTCTTCCGCAGGGCCTATCGGCGCGCGACGCCATGGCGATCGGCACTGCCGGCTTCACCGCGATGCTGTCCGTGCTGGCGCTGGAGAAGCACGGAGTGTCGCCGAACAGCGGTCCGGTCGTGGTGACGGGGGCTGCAGGCGGCGTCGGCTCGGTTGCGACCGCCGTGCTCTCGAAGCTCGGCTATCACGTCATCGCCTCCACCGGACGTGCGTCCGAAGCGGACTATCTGAAACAGATCGGCGCGGCTGAGGTGATCGACCGCAACGAATTGTCGGCGGCCGCCAAGCCCATCGCCAAGGAGCGCTGGGCGGGCGGCGTCGACAGCGTCGGCTCGACCACGCTCGCAAACCTGCTGTCGATGACGAAGTACGGCGGCGCGATCGCGGCCTGCGGCTTGGCTGCCGGCATGGACCTGCCGTCTTCCGTCGCACCCTTCATTTTGCGCGGGGTGTGCCTTCTCGGCATCGATTCCGTGATGTGCCCGATCGAGCCGCGGAAAGCTGCCTGGCAACGCCTGGCGTCCGATCTGGACCGGTCAAAACTAGCTGAAATTACTCACGAAATTCCGCTTTCTGAAGTTCCGGAGTGGGGCGCGAAAATCCTCGCCGGCCAGGTCCGCGGTCGCACCGTTGTAAAAATTGTCTAACGGCGTTCAGACTTTACCAACCATGCTGCTTCAATGTCGCCATGGTTAGTATGGTAAGCAGCAGGTAAAGAGATAAGGCATAGCCCGCTGCGGGGTTGGTTCGGAGTTGAGCATGCTTGCGCGTATTGTGTTGGGGGCGGTCACGGCGGTAGCGACGCTTACGCCGGCCATTGCTGGAAGCATGAACGCCGATGAGGCGCGCCGCTTCGTCGCCGGGAAGGTGTTTGCTTTCACCTGCTTTGACGGCACCCGGGGCGCGGGCCGCATCATGGACGACCTCGGCGCCGCCGGCGCCGTGCAGTTCTCGGGTGCAGGTCCGGTGAAACATCTCCGCCTGCCCGGCAACACGCTGCAGATCCGCGGCCAGAACGTCTGCGCCTCGATCAAGGGCATTCCGTTCGAGCCCTGTTTCAACCTTGAAAAGACCGACGATCGCAGTTTCCGCGGCTCGGTATCGGGGATGGGCTTCGCCTATTGCGACTTCCATCACCAGGGCGGCAACCAGATGCTGATGGCGCGGGCCGTCGCGCGGCCGCGCTCGCTGCGCACCTCGGAACACACGGGTTCGGTCGGCACGCCCAACACCGAAGTCGCCGCGCGTGTCGAGACCCCGCGCGTCGAGAGTAGCCGGCTCGAGCCGGTGAAGCCGCAAGTTAGATCGGAGCCCGCCAGGGACGACGCCCCGCTGGAGCTGCGCCGCTCGACCCAGTGAGTTGGCTGCGCGCGTCCGCGCACTTTGTCGTTGAGAGCTGCCATCAGACACGAAGCCGCCGCGCCGTAGTCATACGGACGGCGGCTTTCATGCGTTGGTAGCTGTTCGCGCCCAGTTTGCGTACGGCCGGGGGCGCGGCCCGATAAAAGGGTTCAACGATGTCGCTGTACTTCTTCCGAATCAGCACGGGCCGCTATTCCGGTGCTGCCGACCAGCCATATGAGTTCGAGGACCGCGCCGCGGCCTGGACCGAGATGACCGAAGTCTGTGCCAATTTGCTCGGCGGCATCTCGCGCGGCCTGAAACAGAACGCCGAATGGCGCATGGAGCTGCTCGACGAGAACAAGGAGCCGGTGTTCCGGATCAGCTTGATTGGCGAGAGCCAAAAGGCCCTTGGTCGCACTGGCTAGAAATCGGGCATCCTACCGCCGCGTGTGGTTAACCTGTTAAGCGCGCGGACCGTGCCGTTTTTCAAGGGATTTTCCGGTAAGTCCGGTATTTGTCCGGGGGGATCGTTAACCAGATCACCACACCTGAAGCTCAGTTTTTAGGCAAGGGCGATCAACGCCGAGGGCGGCCGACAATGACTTGGCCGCGCAACCCGGGAAACGCCCTCATGTCGAGACTCATCCAGAATCTGCAAATCGGTACCAAGCTCGCGCTAGCTTCGGCGTTCGGCGTTGTTCTCGTCGGCGCCATGATCGCGAGCCAGGTCATCGGCAACAACAACGTGCGGCATTCCAACCAGGCCGCGCTTGCGCAGCAGGAATTGGTGCGCGAGGCTACCGAAGCCAAGCTTGGGATACGCGGCTTGCAACTCGCCGTACGGGACATGCGTCTCGCCAACAATCAGGGTGACTTGCAAAAGGCGAGCGAGCTTCTGCTGGAGCGGTCGAAAGCACTGAACGGCGTTGTCGATTCCATGCTCAGGTTGTCGCACGCCCCGGAAAACCGCGCGCGGATGGAGAAGCTCAAGTCTACGTCGGCCGATTACCTGAAGGGCGCGCAGCAGAACGCCTCTGTTCGCAGCGAGGCCATTGCGGTTGCGGCCACGGACCCCGTCCGCGCCGCCAAGATTTCCGAGGAAGGCGCGCGCCAGATCCGCGAGGTGACGCTGCCGCTTGCCACACAGCTGGACAATTTGACCAGCGAGATTGCCGATTTCGCCAAGCACAAGAGCGATGAAGAAATCGCTGCCGCGAGCCAGGAGATGGCCGTGAGCGAGCGTCTCGGCATGGTGGTCGGTGCGTGCGCCGTGCTCGTCCTCATCGGTTCGTGGCTGATGTCCTTCCTGACCATCGCGCGGCCGATCCGCGCGCTCACGGTTGCCATGGACAAGCTCGCTGGTGGTGACTTCTCTGTTGTCCTGCCGGGTCTCGGCCGCAAGGACGAGGTCGGCGGTGTCGCCGCGGCCGTCGAGAAATTCAAGGTCGTGTCGGAGCAGAAGGCGCGCCAGGAAGCGGAAGCCAAGATGCGGCAGGACCAGGTGGCGGCCGAGCAGCGCAAGGCCGATATGCGCAAGCTTGCTGATAGTTTCGAAGGCGCCGTCGGCGAGATCGTCGATACGGTGTCGTCGGCCGCGACGGAGCTCGAGGCTTCGGCCTCGACGTTGACCTCGACGGCGGAGCGGGCACAGGAACTGACGATAGTTGTGGCTGCGGCCTCCGAGGAGGCGTCGACCAACGTGCAATCGGTGGCGTCGGCCACGGAAGAGCTGTCGTCTTCAATTACGGAGATTAGCCGCCAAGTGCAGGAATCGGCGCGGGTCGCGAGCGAGGCGGTTACCCAAGCCCGAACCACGACCGACCGTGTCGGAGAATTGTCCAAGGCGGCGGCTCGCATTGGCGACGTGGTCGAGCTGATCAACACCATCGCCGGCCAGACCAACCTGCTGGCGCTTAATGCCACCATCGAGGCGGCACGCGCCGGCGAGGCCGGTCGCGGTTTTGCGGTGGTGGCTTCGGAAGTGAAGGCGCTTGCCGAGCAGACCGCGAAGGCGACCGGCGAGATCGGCCAGCAGATTTCCGGCATTCAGGCCGCGACGCAGGACTCCGTCGCCGCCATCAGCGCCATCAGCAACACCATTGAAAAGCTGTCCGAGATATCGTCCACGATCGCGGCGGCCGTCGAGGAGCAGGGCGCGGCGACGCAGGAGATCTCGCGCAACGTGCAGCAGGCGGCCGAAGGCACCCATCAGGTCTCGTCCAACATCACCGACGTGCAGCGCGGTGCAGGCGAAACCGGCTCGGCATCGTCGCAGGTGCTGGCAGCCGCGCGGTCATTGTCCGGCGACAGCAACCGCCTCAAGCTCGAGGTCGGCAAGTTCCTCGACACCGTGCGCGCCGCCTAAGAACCTCGTTCCAGACAGTTCGGAAGACGCCCTGCCTCCTCAGGCGGGCGTTTTTGCATCCTGATCTTCGCCGCGAACGTCTCGCGCATGACTTCGGCGAACGTCGGCTGCAAAAGCAAACAGTGGCGACCTCAAGCTGAAATTTACAACTTTCTGGCGAGATTATCTCTTCCATTTCAACTGTTTGGGTTGAAATCTCAGTATTTCTCCGAGCCCTCCCGTTAACCAGAATGAGTAACCCCAAGGAATAGATTCTCCGGCAAGGGCGATCAACGTCCATGCAGCCGGCAAGGACTTGGCTGCGTGTTTCCTTTGGGGGAAACGTACCATGTTGAGCCCTGCTCATCATCAGCAGGTCCGAACTCAGTCCGCCAGCGCGTGGAGTCGGCTCGGACATGTTCGGATCGGCACGATCTTGCCGATCATCATCTCTGCCCTGGTCTTGCTTGGGTTGGCCTCGGCCGGATTCATCGCCTATGAGGCCGTCCTCAAGAGGCGAGAGTCCGAGGCATTCCTGAAGGTCAATGCAGTTGCCCAACTGCTGCTGCGCAGCGCAGGACATTGGGCGATTGAACGCGGGCTGACCAACGCCGTGCTGAAGTCTCCTGATGTCGTCAGTCCCGAGCGCCGTGCGGAAATCGCAAAGGCGCGCGCGACGGCCGACGAGGCCTTTCGCCAAGCCGTCCTCGATATCAGCGCGATTCCCGAAATGACGGCGGGGCAAAGACAGATTGCGGACGCAGCGACGAAATTCGAGGCGCTGCGTCTCCTGCGTGAGAAAGCCGACGCGGGAATGTCGCGCTCGCGCGTTGAACGCGAGCCTGACCTCGTAGATGGCTTCGCGCCAACGATTACGGAGGTGATCGACGTCGCGAGCAACCGCTTGCGGCTGACGCTCGAAACACTCACCAGCCCGCCCGTGGCAAGGCTGGCCCAGCTCATCGGCTTGCGACATCTGACAGCTCAGATGGCCGAGAATGCCGGAAGGGAGCGGGCCCTGCTGGCTGGGGTCGTCGGTGCGCGCGCGAAGCTCGGGATGGAGGGCTATGAGCGCCTTTCGGCGCTGCGGGCCAAGGTCGAACTCGCATGGGACACGGTATTGCCGGTGCGGCTGCGTTCGGACCTCGCCCTGCAGATCGGCGAGGCGATGACGGAGGTCGAGAAATCCTATTTTGGTGCCTACGGTGAAACGCGGGTGACTGTGCTCGCCGGTGGCGAAGGCGGGGACTACAGAATCACGGGACCCGAGTACTTCACGCGGGCCACCGCCGGCATCAATGCAGTGCTGAAGCTCGGTGAAGCCATTGGCGCGGCCGCTGACCGCGAAGCCACGATGCAGGCAGAGGTCAGCACTCGTAATTTTGTTTTCACAGTTGTGTTGCTCTGCGCCTCGGTGATGCTCGCTGGCCTCAGTTTCTGGATCACCTTTGGCCGGATCCTCAAGCCGCTTTCAGCCATTTCGGTTGCGATGCGTGGGCTCGCCAATGGCGACTTCACGACGGTCGTGCCTGGCACCTGCCGAGGTGACGAGGTCGGCGAGATGGCGCGGACCGTTGAAGTCTTCAAGCAAAACGGCCTCGAAGTCGAACGCATGCGCGGCGATCACGCTGCGGCCGAGAGGCGGGCAGCCGAGCAGCGCAAGGCGGAGATGCGGAAGCTGGCCGACGGCTTCGAAGCCGCGATCGGGGAGATCGTCGACACCGTCTCCTCGGCCGCGACCGAGCTCGAAGCCTCGGCGTCGACCCTCACATCGACCGCGGAGCGAGGGCAGCAGCTCACGACCATGGTTGCTGCGGCCTCGGAGGAGGCGTCCACCAACGTGCAAGCGGTGGCGTCGGCCACCGAGGAGCTGTCGTCTTCTATCACCGAGATCAGCAGGCAGGTGCAGGAATCGGCCCGCGTGGCCAACGAAGCTGTCGGCCAGGCGCGTGTCACCACTGAGCGCGTCAGCGAATTGTCCAGGGCGGCGACGCGGATCGGCGACGTGGTCGAGCTGATCAACACCATCGCGGGTCAGACCAATCTCCTGGCGCTCAACGCGACCATCGAGGCCGCGCGCGCCGGCGAAGCCGGTCGCGGCTTTGCGGTTGTGGCCTCCGAGGTCAAGGCACTCGCCGAACAGACCGCGAAGGCCACTGGCGAGATCGGGCAGCAGATCGCCAGCATCCAGACCGCGACCGAGCATTCGGTCGGCGCAATCAAGGACATCAGCGGCACTATCGAGAAGCTCTCGGAGATTTCCTCTACCATCGCGGCTGCCGTGGAAGAGCAGGGCGCGGCGACACAGGAAATCTCCCGCAACGTGCAGCAGGCGGCGGAAGGCACCCATCAGGTCTCGGCCAACATCACCGATGTGCAGCGCGGCGCGAACGAGACCGGCTCGGCGTCGTCGCAGGTGCTGGCGGCGGCCCAGTCGCTCTCTGGCGACAGCAACCGCCTCAAGCTCGAGGTCGGCAACTTCCTCGATACCGTGCGCGCAGCATGACGCGGTCGCCGTCACCAATCATCGATCGACTACAACCGCCGCGCGAAGACGCGCGGTGGTTCGCATGCGTTCGCAGTTGGATGTCGCGACGCGATGAGCCGCACGGTTAACCTTCCGGAAAACCGATGCAGTCATGATCTCCGCAATATTCCGGGTGCCGAGTCGCCCTCCTCGTATTGCGTATCAATCGTATTGGAGCACATTCCATGAGTGGCCCTTCCATTCGTCTCACCCATAAGGTCATGGCGATCGGACTGTTCGGATTGTTGGGTCTCGTCGCCTTCGGCGCGATCTACGAGATCGGCAGTCTCTCCCAGGACGCCTCCCGCGAGATTGCCAACCGCGCTCGTGCGATCGCTGACCTCGACAAGCAGCTCTCGATCGAGATGCTGGAGGCCCGCCGCAACGAGAAGAACTTTCAGCAGCGCCGCAACGAGAGCTACGCCAAGGCACATGCCGAATTGATCGGGCCGATCAATCGCGACTTCGACGAGGTGGAGCGGCTGATGTCGGCCGGCGGCTTGGGCGCGCTGTCCGACCGGATGAAGCAGGCCCAGGACGGCTTCAAGCGATACGCGTCGGACTTCGGCGCATTGGTGGCCGCGGAGACCCGGCTCGGCCTAAACGAGACTCTGGGCCTCTCCGGCTCGCTCCGCGCCGCCGTGCACGACATTGAGGCCAAGCTCAAGGAGATCGACGATCCCAGGTCCACGAGCTGGATGCTGATGATGCGCCGGCACGAGAAGGACTTCATGCTGCGGCGCGACCCAAAATACATCGCCGAGATGAAGAAGGCCGCGGTCGAATTCTCCAAGGCGATAGAGGTCGTCGCAATCCCTACGGCAGTGATGAACGACATCACAGCCAAGCTGCAGAAATATCAATCCGAGTTCACGGCGTGGGTGGAGACGGCGCAGCAAACTGCGGCCCTCGACGCCAGCATGATGAAAACGTTCCGTGGGTTAGAACCGAGCATGATCGAGGTGCGCAACACAGTCGAAGACCTCTACAGGAAGGCCGACGTTGCGGAAGCTGCGACCCGCGATGCCGTGCGCATGTGGATGATGGTCGCCTTCGCCATTGCCGTCGTCGTGCTCGCCGCGGTGGGCTTCCTTCTGGGACGTTCGATCTCGAAGGCGCTTGCCGGCATGGTCGGCGCGATGACGCGGCTTGCGCGCGGCGAGCTTTCGATATCCGTTCCGGGCATCGGGCGCAAAGACGAGATCGGCGAGATGGCCGGTGCCGTCGAGGTGTTCAGGACCAATATGGCGGAGGCCGAGCGGCTGCGCACCGAGCAGGTCGAAGCTGAGGCGCGCGGGCGCCAGCAACGCAAGGCCGACATGCACCGGCTCGCCGATACTTTCGAAGGCGCGGTCGGCGAGATCATCGATACTGTTTCGTCGGCGGCAACCGAGCTGGAGGCCTCGTCAAATACGCTGACGCAGGCTGCCGAGCGCGGCAACGGGCTTGCCACGGTCGTGGCGGCCGCCTCCGAAGAGGCCTCCGCGAACGTGCAGTCGGTGTCTGCAGCGAGCGAGGAAATGACCTCCTCGATCTCCGAGATCAGCCGTCAGGTGCAGGAATCGGCCCGTGTCGCCGACGTGGCGGTCGGGCAGGCCCAGCGCACCAATGCACGCGTCGCCGAACTGTCGAAGGCCGCCGCCCGCATCGGCGACGTGGTCGAACTGATCAACACCATCGCCGCCCAGACCAACCTGCTGGCGCTCAACGCGACGATCGAGGCGGCGCGTGCCGGCGAGGCCGGCCGCGGCTTTGCCGTGGTCGCTTCCGAAGTGAAGGCGCTCGCCGAGCAGACTGCGAAGGCCACGGGCGAGATCGGCCAGCACATCGGCGCGATCCAGACCGCGACGGAAGATTCCGCCGGTGCGATCAAGGAGATCGGCGACACCATCGCGCGGATGTCGGAGATCTCGTCAACCATCGCCGCCGCGGTCGAGGAACAGGGTGCCGCCACGCAAGAGATCTCCCGCAACATCCAGCACGCCGCGAATGGCACCTCCGAAGTCTCGGCGAATATCGGCGATGTCCAGCGTGGCGCAGGCGAAACCGGGGCGGCCTCGGCGCAGGTGCATTCGGCTGCGCAATCGCTGTCGCAGGAGAGCCACCGGCTGAAGAGCGAGGTCGCGCGCTTCCTGGATTCGGTACGGGCGGCGTGACAGCCGTCGCCTTCCGCACATTGCGTCGCAAGTGGACAGGTCGCGTCGCAGCATCAGGTGGCTGTGCAGCTGCAACAGTTGGTTGCAGGAGAAATAACGACCGTCAGCGCTGTCCCGTAATTTTACGTAGGGCCCTGTTAACGCCTGCTTGCGACTATGTGTGCAATCTTACGGGACAAGAACCAGCCAGCATTGTTGAACTGACCTCCGTCTCGCCATCTTCGTGGCGGTTTGCGGCGCGGACAATTTGCGCGTTGCCAGGTAACATCGGGATTTGTCGTGATGTCGAAATTGTCGATCGTCTTCAAGCTTCTGGCCGTGTTGTCGGTCCTGGTCCTTTCGCTCGCCGGCGTTGGCGTGACGGCGATCGGCACCATGCAGAACATCAATTCCCATACGGTCGAGATCGCGGAGAGTTGGCTGCCCAGCGTGCGCGCGCTCGGCTCGCTTCGCGCCGACATCAACGAGCTGCGCGTCGCGCTCCGTCTGCATCTGATGCAGGACAGCGTTGAGGGCAAGGACGCCGCCGAGAAGCGCTTGGCCTCGCTGCGCGCGCGCATCGACCAGACCCGCAAGGTCTACGAGCCGCTGATCACTTCCGCCGAGGAGCGCTCGCTCTATGGGCAATGGAGCACGGCGTGGGCCGAGTATCTGAACGGCGTGCAGGACGTGATGGCACTGTCGCGCAAGGGCGTTGGCCGTTTCCCGGTCGACGCCAACGAGCTGCTGCAGACCAAGGTTGCGAAGATGGCCCAGGCCGCCGATCCCCTGCTCCAAAAGGGCATCGAGCTCAACAACCGCGGTGCCGAGCTTGAGACGAAGCAGGCCGCCGACAGCTACGCCATGATCTTCCGCGTGCTGGTCGGCATCATCGTGCTCTCGGTCGTAATCGCGATCGGCGCCGCCTATTATCTCGTGCGCGACGTTTCTCGCGGCATTGCCTCAATCATCCGCCCGATGCAGTCGCTCGGCGAGGGCGACCTCTCGGCCGACGTTCCGCATCGCGGCGAGAAGACCGAAATCGGTTCGATGGCAGATGCGCTGCAGATCTTCAAGGAGGCGCTGATCGCCAAGAAGGCCGCCGACGAGGCCGCTGCGCGCGACGCCGAAGTCAAGATCGAACGCGGTCGCCGCGTCGATGCCATCACCCGCAAGTTCGAAGCCATGATCGGCGAGGTGGTCGGGACCGTCTCCTCGGCCTCGACCGAGCTCGAGGCCTCCGCCTCGACGCTGACCAACACCGCGCAGCGCGGACAGGAACTCGCGACCGTCGTCGCAGCCGCCTCCGAGGAAGCCTCGACCAACGTCCAGGCGGTGGCATCCGCTTCGGAGGAGCTGTCGTCCTCCATCACCGAGATCAGCCGCCGCGTGCAGGATTCGGCGCGGATGGCGGCGGAGGCCGTCGAGCAAGCGGCGCGGACCAACGACCGTGTCAATGCGCTGTCGCAGGCGGCGTCCCGCATCGGCGACGTCGTCGAGCTCATCAACACCATCGCGGGCCAGACCAATCTGCTGGCGCTGAACGCGACCATCGAGGCCGCGCGTGCCGGCGATGCGGGCCGCGGATTCGCGGTCGTCGCCTCCGAGGTCAAGGCGCTGGCCGAGCAGACCGCGAAAGCGACCGGTGAGATCGGGGCGCAGGTCTCGGGTATCCAGGCGGCGACGCAGGAATCGGTCAGTGCCATCCAGGAGATCGGCGGCACCATCGAGCGGCTCTCCGAGGTGGCTGCGGCCATTGCCGCCGCCGTCGAGGAGCAGGGCGCGGCCACGCAGGAAATCTCGCGTAACGTGCAGCAGGCCTCGGTCGGCACGCAGGAGGTCTCGTCGAACATCACCAACGTGCAGCGCGGTGCGATCGAGACCGGCGAGGCTTCGACCGAGGTATTGTCGGCGGCGAAATCGCTGGCGACCGACAGCACCCGTCTCAAGGTCGAGGTCGCGCAGTTCCTGGAATCGGTTCGCGCGGCCTGACGCTCACGTGCTCGTCTGCGAAGCCGGCGGCGGTGCGATCTGCCGCCGGAACAGGATACGCTGGTAGAGCCAGCCGATCGCGACCAGCACGATGCCGAGGCACATGAACGATAGCGCGCGGTAGACGCCCGTCAGCGTCGACATGTCGATGACGAATGCTTTCAGGATCGTCAACGCGATCACGACGGCCGATGCCAGCCGCGCCCGCTCCGAATTGACGAGAATGCCGACGCCGAGCAGCACCACGCCGAAGCCGAGCCAGCCGATCGAATAGGTATATTGCTCGGCGCCCGTCGTCGCCCCGGAGGAGAGGATCGGGCCGTGATAGAAGCGGCGGATCTCCAGCGTGACATAGGTCAGCGCGAACAGCAGCGCGCCGCCTGCAATCGTGTTGGCGTAGGCCTTGCCGCGTTCGCCGGCCACGGCATAGGACAAGAGCAGCATCAGCACCGCCGGCAGCGCGTAGCCGAGCAGCAGCAGGTTGAACACGGCGCCACCGACGTCGGTGCGCCATAGCAGCGGGTTCTCCAGGAGCAGGAGGCCGAACACGCCGACGAGCCCGCCGATCACCGTGAGCACGACCGCGCCGACATTGTGCACGACGCTGCGGCTGCGCAGTCGCAGGCGTTCCAGCCCGATCGCCAGGGCGAGCGTGATGCAGACCTGGAGGGCGAATTCGAGCAGCGAGGGTGCTGACGTCATGTTGCCGCCGGTCGCAAAATGGCGGATCTCCATGAAGGCGAGCAGCGCGGTGAACAGGATCGCGGCGCTCTCGAGCATGCGCAGCGGGGCGTCGTCGGCGCGGCGGCGCAGGAACAGGCTCGCCGCCCAGAACGATGCCGCCGGCAGGCCGTAACCCCACAACAGCCAGTTGAAGATCGGCGTGGTTCCGACGGCGTCGCCGACGATGCGCGGATCATAGCCGATCCGTGCGGTGACCAGCCCGGCGAAGATCGCGGCGAGCCAGCGCAGGAACGGGATCGGCCGCTGCATCGAGATCCAGGCGGTGCCGAGCGACATCAGCGCCAGTGCGATCGTGAGCCAGCCCTTCTCCAGCGCAAACGTCAGCGCCAGCGCCAGTGCACCGAGCGTGCCGGTCGCAAACAAGGCCGTGGAGATCATGGCGCCCGGCCGGGTCTCGCGGCGTGCAAGCGCTTCGGTGGCCGCGCCGAAGGCGGCGGCGAGCAGCACCGCGAGGATGGCGAACGGGATCGAGCGATCGAGATGCGCGATGCGTGCGTAGAGCGCGACCAGGATCGCGATCGGCGTCGCGACCCCCGCGACCGACCACACCACCGGAATGATCGCCGAGTTCGAACGTCCCTGCGCGAGGAAGCCCGCGATGCCGAAGCCGGCGGCGAAGATCGCCGCCATCACCAGATGCAGCGTCACCGCGCTATCGATCGCCGTCGGTGCGATGTCGGCCATGGGACCGCCCGGCAGCACGAGCATGTCAGGATTGGCGCGCACCGCCCATTCGGCGAACACGACGAAGACGGTCGCGGCGGCGGCGCCGAGCGCGCCGGTGGCCGCCGGCGCGCGCCAGGCGACGAGCAGCGTCGCGCCGACCAGCAGCGTGAAGGCCATCAGCGCCAGGTCCGCATGGGCGCTCGACAGCACGATCAGCATCGCGCCGAACAGATAGGCACCGAGTGAGCCCGACGAGACCGGCTCGATCTCACCGTCCTCGATCGTCGGGCCGAACATGAAGCCGCAGACCACGAGAAGAGCGGCAAGAACGAATCCTGCGATCACATGGAAAGCGTGCGGCGCGACCTGCAGGTCGCTGGTATCGAGCCCCGGAAAGATCCAGAGCACGGCGAAGGCGATTGTCGTGACCGCAAGCCAACGCCACAGCCGGATACGGGCAAGGCCGAAGCTCGCGGCGGTGACGACGGCGAGATAGATGTAGAGCGCCCAATAGTCCGGCTTGCCGCTGGAGACGAGGATCGGCGTCACGAAGGCGCCGACCACGCCGAGGCCGGCGAGCGCGGGCCCGTGCAGGAGCGCGGCAGCCAGCGTGCCGAGCGCGACGAGGCCGAGCAGGACGAAGGCGGTCGCGGGCACGAGGAAGCCATAGAGCGCGTACGCCGCGTAGATGGTCGCAAATGCCACCGCCGTACCGGCTGCGGTGAGGATAGCGGGAATGTTGGCGATCGGCAGCGCGGCGATGTTGGAGATGCTCTCCTTGCGCCGTGACCATTCGCCGGCGCCCAGCAGCGCCAGCGCGAACACGCCGCCAAGGAACACGCGCACGCCGGGGCCAAGGAGGCCAGCCTCGATCGAATAGCGCACCATGAAGAAGCCGCCGAGCGCGAGCGCCAGGCCGCCGATCCAGACTACCCAGCGCGTGCCGAGCCGTTCCTCGAACCCGGGCGCGGGTGCGGGCAGCGGCGGCGTCGCGTCGGCCTCGGTGCTCGCTTCGAGCGGAGGCGGTGAAATATCTTCGGTGACGAGCGGGGGCGGCGCCTCGGCTTCCGGTTCGGCTTGGGGCACAAGCGGCGGCGGCGCTGCGGAAGTTGTGGGGGGCGCGTCAGCCCACACATCTGCGGGGATCAGCGGCGGCTGCACGGGCCGTTGCGCGCGGAACATCTCTTCGAGCGAGCTTAGCCGTCGTCGCAGTTCAGCCGCCTGGCTGGAAGCCTTGATCGCGATGATGAAGGCGATGATCGCAATGATCAGCGCGAAGACGTCAAACGGGCCGTCAGACATAAAGCCTCCAGGCAACCGGCGGGCAGGGGCCGATCACGCATATCTCGGGTTAGCGCCGGGAGCGTACGCGCAAGCCCGGCGCGGGTCGCTCCTGAAGCACGTCGCGACGGAAGCGGTAGAGCGCCGCCGGACGTCCGCCCGTCTGTGTCGACATCACCCCGGTCGGTTCGACCAGGGCTTCCATTTCGACCAGGCGGCGGAAATTTTGTTTGTGCAGGTGTCGGCCGGAGATCGCCTCCACCGTATACTGCAATTCGGTAAGTGTGAATTCGGCGGGCAAAAGTTCAAAGACCACAGGACGATACTTCAGTTTTGCACGCAGTCGCGCGACCGCTGTCGCAAGAATCCGGCGGTGGTCGAAGCGCATGGATGTGCCGAGCGCGGACAGCGCCTTGCGCGCTAATGCCGCAGGGCGACCGTCGCGCCGCGCTTCCTCGACCAGCCCTGCCTCGTACAGGAGCTCGTAGCGGTCGAGCACGCGCTCCTCGTCCCAGGACGCGCCGTCGAGACCGAAATAGAACCGCACCCGATCCTTGCGCGGCAATGCGCGCGTCGTCTCCGGCGTCTCCTCTTCGGCCCAGCCGGTCAATGCCGGGATGATGTCGTCCGCGATGATCGCGGGCGGCCCCTCGCGCCAGTCCTCCCAAGGCAGGAAGCGATACCACGGCGCGAAGCTCGCACTCGTGGCTGCCAGTTCGCCGCCGAAGGCGCGCGTCAGTGCGAGATAGCCGATCGACACCATGTGCGCGCCGGTGTCGCCAGCCTCGGCATGCCGGCCGCGATCGCCGAACGTGTAGAGCTGCTCGACATAGCCGAGCCGCAGGCCCGTCTGTTCCTCGACCCACGCCCGCAGCCCGATCTCGAAAGTGCGATGGCTCGGCGCATCGAACGGGCCGAACGGCAGGCCGGCCAGGCCGTCACTGTCGCGCGCGGTGAGGATCAGCGGTTCGTGATCCTCGATCGCGACGATCGCGGCGGTCAGGCCGATCTCGATCGGCGTCAGCAGCTTTTCGCTCATGCGATGGCGATCGCCGGTGCGGCCGTGAACTGGTCATGCCCGGGCTTGTCCCGGGCATCCACGTTCTTCGTGCCGCAGCAAAGGTCGTGGATGGCCGGGACAAGCCCGGCCATGACGATGTGGAGGCGTCTGCGTAAAGGCTCGCATGCGATTGCTCTGCTCGCAAGCGGGAGAGGGGGCACACCTGTGCTGTGGTGCGCAACTGTCATTCGAGCTCGATCACGAAGGGGCGGCCCTCGACCATCATCGCGCCCGGGCCCATCTCGTCGAGTGCGCGCAGCATGCGGCCGTTGCGCCCCAGCGCACGGTCGGCAAGGCCGACGATGCGGCGGTTCGGTGAGGCGATCGGGGACGCCGCCCGGATCTTCTTCGCGATCTCGGTCTCGTCGCGATTCGGATTGAGTGCGCACACGGCGGCAAAGGCGCTCGCGGTGGAGCGGCTGATGCCGGCATAGCAATGCACCACCAGCGGCGCGTCGCGGTCCCAGCCGCGCACGAAGTTCAGCACCTGCTCGATATGCGTTTCCGACGGCGCGACGAAGCCGTCCATCTCCTCGGTGATGTCGTCCATCGACACCTTGAGATGGTTGGCCGGCAGCACCGACACCGGCCGCGCCACCTGTTCGACATTGGCCATCACGGTCAGCACGTGGCTGGCCTTGGTGAGGCGGACGGTTTCGGGAAGGGCGGCGAGGGAGCAGACGTGGATCATGGCGGACCTTTTTCCGCAGATTATAGCGAGCGTTGGCGGGGTGGGCAAAGCGAAGCGTACCCACCACTTTCGTCTCATTGCGCAAAACAGTGGGCGGCAAGGGCCCCCTTGCCCGCCCTGCAGACTCTAACCCACGACAACGATCACGCAAACACGGCGCCAAACCGCTCCAGAAACTGCTTCTCGGCCCGGGCAGCCGTCCAGGGGGTGAGATAGTCGCGCCGGACGCTGTCGGACAGGCCGGGATCCTTGCCGAACAGGCGCTTGGCCTCGCTCTCGCTGAAGCCGGCAAGCGTCGTTGCCTCCAGATAGGCCGCGCCGCGATCGGCCGCCTTGATCGCCAGCGTGATCTCGTCCGGCAGTACCGGCGGCAGGCCAAAGCGGATGTGAATCGCGCCGAGCAGACGTTTCTCGACCGCCTTGTAATGACCGTCGAGCACGGCCTTGAACGGCGAGATCATGTCGCCGATCACATATTCGGGCGCGTCATGCAGCAGCGCGGCAAGCTGCATGCGCTGATCCACGCGGGGATTCTCGTGCCGCATCACGGTTTCGACCAGCAGCGTATGCTGCGCGACAGAGAAGATGTGTGCGCCGATGGTCTGGCCGTTCCAGCGGGCAACACGCGCCAGCCCATGCGCGACGTCGGCGATCTCGATATCGAGCGGGGAGGGATCGAGCAAATCGAGCCGCCGGCCCGACAGCATGCGTTGCCAGGCGCGGGTGTCGGCGCCGCGGTCCGTCTTCTTCGCGCTCATTTGGCCTTGAGGCGCGGCTTGCGCTGCGACTTGCCGCAGCTCGCGTGACAATGGCAGTCGACGAGATGATCGTTGACCATGCCGGTCGCCTCCATGAAGGCATAGACGATGGTCGGGCCGACGAATTTGAAGCCGCGCGAGGCCAGCTCCTTGGAGATCTGCATGGAGAGCGGCGTCGAGGCAGGCACGCTCGCGGTGGTCTTGAAATGATTGACCTTGGGCCTTCCGTCCATGAAGTCCCACAGGAATTTCGAGAAGCCGGGGCCCTTCTCCATGATGGCGAGATAGGATTTCGCGCTTGATATCGCGCCGTCGATCTTGGCCTTGTTGCGCACGATGCCGGCATCGTTCATCAGCGCGTGAACCTTCTTCTCGTTGTAGCGTGCGATCTTTTCCGGCTGGAAATCGTCGAAGGCTTTGCGAAAATTGTCGCGCTTGCGCAGGATCGTGATCCAGGACAAGCCGGCCTGGAAACCGTCGAGGATCAGCTTCTCATAGAGCGCGCGGTCGTCATATTCCGGCACGCCCCATTCAGTATCGTGATAGGCGACGTAAAGCGGATCTTCGCCGGGCCAGGGGCAACGCGTCTTTCCGTCGGGATGCAGGCGAGGGGCACGGCTCATGCGATGGGTTGCTTCGTTGGAATGCGCACGACGTCTGGTTCCGCAAGCCTCACAGCGAGCCCACCGGCAGTCAGCGCCTGTCCCGCATCGAGCGCATCGGCGACGCGGTCGATGCGCACCAGCGCGATACCCTTTCCTTTCGCCGACGAGCCCATCGTGCCGACCGGCTTGTCGCCGGCCATGACGCTGACGCCGGGCTCAGGCGAGAAATCCTCGAGCAGCACCTTCACGCTGCGGGTGCGCGCGGTGCCGCGATGCTGCATGCGCGAGACGACCTCCTGGCCGACATAGCAGCCCTTGTCGAAATCGACGCCGGAAAGGCGGTCCATGTTGGTCTCGTGCGGGAACGCATCGCTGTACGTGAAATCGAGCCCGCCGCGCGGCACGCCGAGCGCGATGCGGTGGGCCTCGTATGCGGCGGCGTCGACGAGCTCGGCGCCGATCAGATCGGACAGCTTCTGTTTGAGATCTTCGGGGATGAGGATGCGGTAGCCGAGGTCCCCATTGCGCGGATCGGCGAAGGCGAGGTCGGGCTGGGCCGCGGGCTTGCCGTCCCAGGCCGCGAGCACGCCGAGATCGTCGGACAGGTTTTCCACCGTGACCTTGGCGCGCAGCTTGTAGAATTTCAGCTTGGTGGCGAGGCCGTCGGCAAGCGGCTTCAGGCAATCGATGAGGAACCCGCCGCCATGGCCGGCAGGCGCTTCCGTGATCAGGAAGTCCACGATGATCTTGCCCTGCGGCGTCAGCAACGCGCCGAATCGGCCCAGGCCCGGCTTCAGCTTGTCGACATCGGTCGTGACGAGGCCATTGAGGAAGTTGCGCGCATCCTCGCCCGCGACCTTGATCACGCCCCGGTCCGGAAGAAACGCTGATTTCATACGAAAATCTCTTGCGACATGTTGCTCCGGAACGTAAGCCCGCAAGGCAAAAACGACAAGACCTCAAGCCCTGCGCTTGGGGACGAGAGAGGCCTTCAGCCATGACCCAGCGTTTCGACGTGATCCTCAAGGGCGGCACTGTCGTCAACCAGGACGGCGAGGGGACCCGCGATGTCGGCGTCGTCAACGGTCGCATTGCCGAGATCGGCGCGCTGTCGCAGGCTTCCGCCGCGGAAGTGATCGACTGCAAGGGCCTGCACATCCTGCCCGGCGTGATGGATACGCAGGTGCATTTCCGCGAGCCCGGGCTGGAGCAGAAGGAAGACCTCGAGACCGGCTCGCGCAGCGCCGTAATGGGCGGCGTCACCGCCGTGTTCGAGATGCCAAACACCGCGCCGTTGACCGTGACGGAGGCCACCTTCACCGACAAGGTGAAGCGCGCCCATCACCGCATGCATTGCGACTTCGCCTTCTTCATCGGCGGCACCCGCGAGAATGTGCAGGACCTGCCGGTGCTGGAGCGTGCGCCCGGCTGCGCCGGCGTGAAGGTGTTCATCGGCTCCTCGACCGGCGCGCTCTTGGTGGAGGATGACGAAAGCCTGCGCCGCATCTTCCAGGTGATCCGGCGCCGCGCGGCGTTCCACGCCGAGGACGAATACCGCCTCAACGACCGCAAATCGCTGCGTATCGAGGGCGACACGCGCTCGCACCCGGTGTGGCGCGACGAGACCGCCGCGCTGATGGCGACGCAGCGGCTGGTGAAGCTCGCACACGAGACCGGCAAGCGCATCCACGTGCTGCATATCTCGACCAAGGAAGAGATCGAATTTTTGCGCGACCACAAGGACGTCGCCTCCTGCGAGGCGACGCCGCATCATCTCACGCTGGTTGCGCCCGAATGCTACGAGCGGCTCGGCACGCTGGCCCAGATGAACCCGCCGGTGCGCGGCGCCGATCACCGCGCCGGGATCTGGCGCGGCATCGAGCAGGGCATCATCGACGTGCTCGGCTCGGACCACGCCCCGCATACGCTGGAAGAGAAACAGAAGACCTATCCGGCCTCGCCCTCCGGCATGACCGGCGTGCAGACGCTGGTGCCGCTCATGCTCGACCACGTCAATGCGGGTCGGCTGTCGCTGGCGCGTTTCGTCGATCTCACCAGCGCCGGCCCCGCGCGCCTCTACAACATGGCCTGCAAGGGGCGGATCGCCGCCGGCTATGACGCCGACTTCACCGTCGTCGATCTCAAGCGCAGCGAGACCATCACCAACAAATGGGTCGCGTCCAAGGCCGGCTGGACCCCCTATGACGGGTTGCGCGTCACCGGCTGGCCCGTAGGCACCTTCATCCGCGGCCGCCGCGTGATGTGGCAGGGCGAGCTCGTGACGGCCGCGCAAGGTGAGCCGGTGCGGTTTCTGGAGACGCTGAGGGAGGAGTGAATGACCGAACCGACACCCCTCATCACCACCGAGCAACTTGCAGCCCAGCTCGGCGATCCCAACCTGCGCCTCTACGACTGCACGACCTACAACGAGCCGGTGCCGCCAGGCAGCGATGTGCCCTATCGCGCCGTGCCGGGCGATAAGACGTTCGAGGCCGGCCATATTCCGGGGGCCGATTTTCTCGACCTGCAAGGCGAGTTCTCCGACGCCTCTGCGCAGCAATTCTTCATGATGCCTGATGTGGCCCAGCTGGAGGCCGCCTTCGGCCGCCACGGCCTCGATGCATCCAAGTCCGTCGTGCTCTACAGCATCGGCACCATGATGTGGTCGACGCGGGTCTGGTGGATGCTGCGCTCGCTCGGCGTCGACGCGCGGGTGCTCGACGGCGGCCTCGACAAATGGAAGGACGAGGGACGCCCAGTCGTAACAGGCGCCCCGAAGGGCTATCCGGCCACGACCTTCAAGGCCACACCGCGCGCAGGCTTCTTCGTCGACAAGAATGCAGTGAAGGCGCGGCTGGGCGATCCCGCGACTGTTATCGTCAACGCGCTCGGTCCCCAATTTCATCGCGGCCTCGAGCCGAGTCGCTACGGGCGGCCCGGCCGCATTCCCGGCAGCGTCAACGTATCAGCGGCAGTTCTCACCAATGCCGACAAGACGCTGACGACGCTCGCCGATGCCGAAGCCAAATTCGCCGCGGCAGGCGTCACCCGCGACAAGAACGTGATCTGCTATTGCGGCGGCGGCATCTCGGCGACGATCGACCTGCTGCTGCTGACGCAGCTCGGCTACGACAAGCTGACGCTGTACGATGCCTCGATGGGGGAGTGGGCGAAGGATCCGGCGCTGCCGATCGAGACGGATTAGGACATTCCTTGGCCCCTCCCCAGGGGAGGGACAGAAAGTTGGGAACCTTTCCCTTGGGGCGGCATCCAATGTCCGGAACGAAGCCAAACGAGCAGGTGACCGCCATGCCACGGATCGCAGCCGGCCTGTCCGCCGGCGCCAAGACTTCAGCAATCAGGACATTGGAAGCCGAACTGGTCGAGCGGGCGCGGGGCCGTGACGAGGCCGCGCTGCGCGAGATCATGCAGGCCAACAACCGCAGGCTCTATCGTCTGGCGCGCGGAATTCTGCGCAGCGACAGCGAAGCCGAGGATGTCGTTCAGGAAACCTATGTCCGCGCTTTCACCCATCTCGACGGATTCCGCGGCGAATCCGGACTGTCGACGTGGCTGTCGCGCATCGCCATCAACGAGGCACTTGGCCGGGCGCGAAGCGCCAGGCCGCAGGTCGAGCTCGGCTCGGTGCCCGAAGCGACGCTCGAGGCGCAGATCATCAAATTTCCCGCTTCTCCCCCAGGCGATCCGGAAAGGACCATGGCCCAACGTGAAATCCAGCGCGTCGTCGAGCGCGCCATCGATGAATTACCGGATGTCTTCCGCATGGTCTTCGTCGCCCGCGTCATGGAAGGGATGAACATCGAGGAGACCGCCGAGCTGCTCGGCGTCAAGCCCGAGACCGTGAAGACGCGGCTGCACCGTGCGCGGACCATGCTGCGCGAGAACGTCGAAAAGGAGATCGGTCCGGTGGTGATGGATGCGTTCCCGTTCGCCGGGTGGCGCTGCGAGCGGCTGACCGTGTCAGTGCTGAAGCGGCTTGGCATCGGCGGCTGAATTTTTCGGGAACGTTTGCGCGAGAATTCCATCCAACGCCTGTGAAGCAACGCGCCGGCAAAACGTCCGGCACCACAGGAGTGTCAAACCATGTTCGTTCGTTGGACCACGGCGATCGCCGCTGCAATTTTGTTGTCGAGCCCCGCGCTGCTGCAAGGCGCCAGAGCAGCCGACAAGCTGACCGATCCGCAGATCGCCCATATCGCCTACACCGCGGGCGTGATCGACATCAACGCAGCCAAGCAGGCGCAGAAGAAAGCCAAGAATAAGGACGTGAAGGCGTTTGCCGAGGACATGCTGCGCGACCACGAGGCCGTCAACAAGCAGGCGCTCGCGCTGGTCAAGAAGCTGAACGTCACGCCTGAAGACAACGACACCAGCAAAGCGCTGTCAAAGCAGGCGAGCGAGAAGCTCGCCGAACTGGACAAGCTGAGCGGTGCGGCCTTCGACAAGGCCTATGTCGCGAACGAGGTCGCCTACCACAAGACGGTCAACGGCGCGCTGGAAACCCAGCTCATTCCGTCCGCCAGCAATGCCGAACTGAAGAGCCTGCTGCAGACCGGCCTGAAAATCTTCCAGGGCCATCAGCAGCACGCCGAGCACGTCGCGGCGGAGCTGAAATAGGGAGGCGATGATGCTGGGACGATTGTCCGCGATCGCGACAGCGGTCCTGCTCGTGGCGGTGGCCGTCCCGGCGCACGCTGCGACCATCGAGATCACGATGGAGAATCTCGAAGTGTCGCCGAAAGACGCTTCGGCCAAGGTCGGCGACACCATTGAATGGATCAACAAGGACGTCTTCGTCCACACCGCGACAGCCAGGAACGGCGATTTCGACGTCAACCTGCCGGCGAAAAAATCAGGGACGTTGGTTCTGAAGAAGGCGGGCACGATCGATTATTACTGTCGCTTTCATCCCAACATGAAAGCGACGCTCAAGATCGAGCCGTAACGGGCTCGGAGCGTATTCCCGACCGAAGCTGGCCCCGCCTACGTGGCGGGGTCATTTTCGGCAAGGCTTACTGCCTGGAGAAAGACTTACTGTCTGGAAATGTCGACCGAGAATTCGCCGTTGCGGATGCGGCCGGGAAAGCCTTCGACGAACTTCGCCACCGCGTCCTCGCCATAGGTGCCGACGAGCTCGGCAAGGGCCGCAAACAGGCTCGCCTGCGCCAGGCAGTCGCCGTCGACGCCATCATGGCGCGCTTCGGCCCAGGCCTCGTTGAGATAACTCAGTGCGGCCTGCTTCTGCTCGTGATCGGGCAGCGGCGCGCGTGCGGGAGCGTAGGACACTGGATGGCTCATGAAACTCGTCGGGGCTGGGGCGCAATCCACGGCGATGCGCTGTGCGAGAGGTGTAGCACGCACGTTAACGCCCGCTAGGCCACATCTTTAGGAACGGTTAACGGCTGTGTACAAAGTCGATGACAGGGTTCCCGCCGCTGTCTCAGTTCGCGTAACGCGCCGTGAGATCGCGCGAGATCTTGGCGCCTTCCTCGATATAGCGGCGGATCGCCACCGTCGCGGCCGGCGTGCAGCTCCGGTAGGTCTGCTGAAAACCGTTATAGCCGCGGTTGAAGCCGGCGATCATGCGGGTGCGGCGTTCGCCGGCGGGGGTTTCGGCATCGATCAGCGCCTGCATCTCGCTGCGCCATTTGTTGCCCTCGTTGGACCCGCAGATGCCGCGCAGATAGTGCAGCCCGCCGAGGATCTCCGCCAGTCGCTGCAAATCGCCGTCAAACGGCGCTGCCCCGTCCTGAGCCCTCGTGGGCACCGAGGCGCAGGCGAGAATCAGGGCAAAAATGGCCAGAAATCGCGTCGACATCGGCCGGGTGTATGCCTCCTCGGGGCGATAGACGCAAGGCGGGGCCGTCAGGGGCCCATCAGCCGGTGAGCGGACTGGATGACCTCTTCCAGCCCGCCGGTCAGCTTGAGGTCGCCAAGGCTCGCCAGGGCCTTTGGGGCGATCCAGCGGTAGTCGTCGAGCTCGTCGTTGAGAACCGGCTCCCGGGCCACCCAGCGGGCGGCAAAGGACATGATCAGGTAGTGGCCGGCGCCGGCCGCGGCCGGCAGCACTTCGCGCCAGCCCGCGAGGCCTATGATTTCGATATCTAGCCCGGTCTCCTCGTCGATCTCGCGCGCCAGCGCCTGGTGCAGCGATTCGCCGAACTCGACCCGGCCGCCCGGCAGCGAATAGAACCCCTTTGCCGGCGAGCGTGCGCGACGGGTCAGAAGCACCTTGCCGTCACGAAAAATCGCGGCACTGACCGCGATCTGGGGACGGGTGGGCTGAACGATCGCAGCCATGACTTCACCTGCTCGGGCTCAGTTCGCCATGATGTTGTCGACGTCGGCTTCCGCGCCGCCATTGATGATGCCGCCGCAGGCCGCGATCAGCGGCTTGACCCAGTGGGCGGCCTGCTCGGCGAGGCGAACGCGGGTCGTGTCCTTCTCGACCTCGCGCATGGCCGAGCCGACCGCCGTCAGGATCGAGGTCATGGTGTCGGTGAGGTGGTCGAACTGGGCGCGCACGTTCGGGTCGGCCTTTTCATAGGCCTCGATCGCCAGATCCCGGGCCTTGAAGTTCGAGGCGGTGAAATGCTCGGCATAGGACAGCGGCGACCAGGTCAGAAAATCTTCCGCGCATTCCGGCATGTCGGGGACCATTTCCAGCAGCATCACGGCTTCATTGAAATGGTTGAGATAGTCGGTGGCAAGCCCGGTCCGCGGGTTGATGTTGGCCACGCGCAGCCGCTCGGCCCAGGCTGCAGCCTCGGGCCCCGTCTGTCCATGCATTCGCGCCGGCTGGGAGACCGTTGAGCTCATCTGCCGCAGTGTTAACGTTCGGGGTTAAAAGGACCTGAACGGACCCTATATAGGCCCTCAAGGATGTGTGGACGCTTCGTCATAACTTCGGCCCCCGCGGCTTTGCGGCAACTGTTCGGCTACATTGAGCAGCCGAACTTCCCGCCCCGGTTCAATGTGGCCCCGACACAACCGATTCCGGTCGTGCTGGGCGAGAACGGCGCGCGCCATTTTCGCCTGATGCGCTGGGGTTTGCTGCCGGGTTGGGTCAAGGATCCCAAGGGATTTTCGCTCCTGATCAATGCCCGTTCCGAGACGGTGCTGGAGAAGCCCGCTTTCAAGAACGCGATTCGCCGGCGCCGCGGCCTGATTCCGGCCGACGGCTATTACGAATGGAAGGCGGAGGGTGGCCGCAAGCAGCCCTTCTTCATCCATCGCGCCGACGGCGCGCCGCTCGGCTTTGCAGCGGTGTTCGAGACCTGGGTCGGGCCGAACGGCGAGGAGCTCGACACGGTCGCGATCGTCACGGCGGCGGCGAGCGAGGATCTCGTCACGCTGCATGATCGCGTGCCCGTCACCATCAGCCCGCGCGATTTCGAGCGCTGGCTCGACAGCCGCAGCGATGACCTCGATGCGGTGTTGCCGCTGATGACCGCCCCGCGCATCGGCGAATTCGCCTGGCACCCGGTCTCCACCCGCGTCAACCGCGTCGCCAATGACGACGACCAGTTACTCCTGCCGATCAGCGCGGAGGACATGGAGGCGGAGGCGCCGAAGAAGAAGGTGGCGCGGAAAGCGGCGGCCGGGCCGGCCGATGACGGGCAGGGGTCGTTGTTTTAGGCGCTTCGCCCTTACACGATCTCCCGCGCCCGTAGTGCCGCGATCTCCGCTGCGTCAAATCCCAGCTCGCCCAGCACCGCATCCGTATCCGCGCCGAGCTCCGGCGCCATCCGGTCGAGCCTGCCGCCGCCATGCGCGAGCTTGAATCCGCTGCCGGCGAAACGAAGCCGGCCGTAGGGCGTATCGAGTTGCTGGATCGCGCCGCGCGCCTTGATCTGCGGATGGTCGATGACTTCCTCGACTTTCCAGATGCTGGCGCAGGGCGCGCCGGCGTCTTCCAGAATGGTCTCCCATTCGCGCGCAGGCCTTGCCGCGAGCGCCTCTTCGATGATGGCGCGCAGCGCCGGCTCGTTCTCGTTGCGCGCAAACCAGTCGGCAAAGCGCGGATCGCTGAGCGCGTCCTCGCGGCCGAGCGCAGACATCAGTGCGCGATATTGCTTCTCGTTGTTGACGGCGAGCAGGATGTGACCGTCGCCGCATCTAAACAAATTCGCCGTGGTCCTGCGGCTGACGGCCTGATTCCCCGACAGCTGCTGGCGATGGCCCGCGACCGACCAGTCCGCGATCTGCCCCGACAGGAACGCCATCGTCGCCTCCAGCATGGAGACGTCGATGAGCTGGCCCTTGCCGGTGCGGTCGCGCTGGTAAAGCGCGCTCGACACGCCGAACGCAGCGGTGGCGCCCGACAGCACGTCGCACACCGCAAAGCCGGCGCGGGTCGGCCCAGTCTCGGGATGACCCGTGATCGCCATGATGCCGGACAGCGCCTGCATCTTGCCGTCATAGCCGGGGCGCAGCCGGTCCGGACCGGTCTGGCCGAAGCCGGACACCGCGCAGTAGATCAGCTTCGGATTGATCGCGGACAGCGCCTCGTAGCCGATGCCGAGCCTGTCCATCACGCCGGGGCGGAAATTCTCCATGACGACGTCGACTTGCGCGGCGAGCTTCTTCACGATCGCGATCGCATCGGGCTTTTGCAGATCGAGCGTCAGGCTGCGCTTGTTGCCGTTGATGGCCTGGAACGCCGGCGCCAGCCCGCGCTCCGCCCATCCGCGTGACAGCGGCGTGCGGCGCATGTCCTCGCCCTCGCGCCGCTCGACCTTGATGACGTCGGCGCCCAGCAGCGCGAGCTGGTAGCTCGCATAGGGGCCGGCCAGCACTTGCGTGAAGTCCAGGATCTTCACGCCCTCGAACGGTCGCGTCACGTCGCTCTCCCTGTTTGTTTTGGTTGTCGGAGGACGTCAGGCCGCGCGATTGCCGCGCGCGATCTCCTTCTGCTTGTCAAATTCGGCACGGCGGCGCGCCAGCTCTTCGGCTGAGAGCTGCGCGACGTTGTTGTAGTCGAGCTTCCAGGAAGCGTCCTCGCTCCAGCGCAGCGGCGACTGCATCGTGGTCTGCGGGCCGCTCGCGGTCTCCAGCAGTCTGAGCGCCAGCTCGAGCGTCTGCGCCTGCGAGGCGATGTCGTGCGGCTTGCCGGCGGAATTGCCGAGCGGGAAATCCGAGAACAGGAAGCGCGGCACGCCGGCGTGCTCGATGATGTCCTTGGCGCAGCCCATGATCACGGTCGGAATGCCGTTCGCCTCGAGATGCCGGGCCACCAGCGCCGTGGTCTGGTGGCAGACCGGACAGTTCGGCACCAGCACGGCGACATCGACCTTGTCGGCAAGGCAGCGCGCCAGAATTTCCGGCGCGTCGGTGTCGAGGGTGACGCGATGACTGCGGTTGGTCGGCGCGCCGAAGAAGCGCGGCGCCACCTCGCCGATGCGCTCCGCCGCGCTCGCCTTCAAGAGTTGCGGCAGCGGAAACCAGGTGCCGTTGTCGGTGGCCGTGGTGTGCTTGCGGTCGTAGCCGATATGCGAGATGCGAAGGTCGTGGGGCTTCGCCGTGTCGCCCTCATAGACCTGGTAGAATTTCGCGCCGCCATTATACGCCGCGCTCGGTCCCTGGTCGCCCTTGGTGGGGTCGTATGGCGCGGCGGTCGTGATGATGGTGACGCTTGATTGCGACAACGGCTTCTTTAGCGGCTGGAACGGCGCCTCGGTGTAGTGAGCCCAGCGATACGCCGTGGTGTAGCCAATCGCGGCGTAATAGTCCCGCGTGCGCTGCATATAGGGAACGGGGGCGTCATAGTCGGGCGCAAAGCCGAATTCGTCGTCGCGCGAAGCGGACATGGGGCGCGTCTCCTGGTTCTTGTTGGCGACAGACTAGAGATAGTCGGGGGTGAGCTCAACGGGGGGCGGGGCAATGCAGGTCAGAATTGCACTGATAGAGCCAGGTCCGCTTTTTCCCCTCTCCCCTTGCGGGCGAGGGTGGCTCGCCGCGAAGCGGCGAGACGGGTGAGGGGTCTCTCGCGTGCTCAACTGCATGAGATGCGCGCGCGGACAGAAACCCCTCATCCGCCGCTTCGCGCCACCTTCTCCTGCAAGGGGAGAAGGAAGGAAGACAACCTACCGAAACACATGCAGCGCCACATGCTGCAGCAGCATGATCGCCTTGGCGTCGATGATACGCCCGTCCGCGATCATCGCCAGCGCCTCGTCAATGCCGAGCTCCAGCACCTCGATGTCCTCGCCTTCGTGTTCGAGGCCGCCGCCGTCGCTGACCCGCATCTCCGGCTCGTACTCGGCGACGAAGAAATGCAGCTTCTCGGTGATGGCGCCGGGGCTCATAAACGCTTCGAACACCTTGTGGACGTGGTGCAGGCGATAGCCGGTTTCCTCCTCGGCCTCGGCGCGGATGCGCACCTCGGGCGAGGCGTCGTCGAGCACCCCGGCGGCGGCTTCGATCAGGAGATCGTCGTAACCGCGGATGAAGGCCGGCAAGCGGAATTGCTTCACCAGGATCACCGTGCGCCGCGCTCGGTTGTAGGGCAGCACGGCGGCGGCGTTGTCGCGCTCATAGGTCTCGCGGTGCTGCGTCTGCCATTCGCCATTGGCGCGCCGGTACTCGAACGTGGTGGTCTTGAGGGGGGTCCAGCCGTCCGAGAGCACGCGGACGTCCTTGATGCGAACGCGGTCGGATATGGTCATGCTTCGATCTCAGTTGCTTGGCGTTGTGGTGCGGCCGTCGATCCACTTCTGGAACATCACCGAGGTCGATTCCTCGAAACCCAGCGACTGGTAGAACGCATTGGCCTGCTCATTGCCGCGCCGGACCAGCAGCTGGAGCTTCAAAATTCCAGCCGCGCGCAGCCAGTCTTCGGCCGCGGCCATGATCACTCGGCCGTAGCCACGCTTCCGGCTATCCGGATCGACCGCAACGTAATAGACCCAGCCGCGATGGCCGTCATGGCCCACCATGACGGTGGCGACGATGGCGCCGTTGTCGCGGCCGAGCAGGATGGTGGAATTGTCGCGCCGTCGCGCCAGCGCGATGTCGGCATGCGGATCGTTCCACGGCCGCGTCAGCCCGCAGCGCTGCCACAGCGCGACCACGGGCTCGACATCGGCCTCGGTGATCGCGTCGATCTTGAGCGCACTCACAGCACTTTTCCCGGGTTCATGATTCCAAGCGGATCGAGCATCGCCTTGAGCTGTCGCATCAACTCAATTGCGGTCTTGTCCTTCACGTCGGGCAACTCGTCGCGCTTGAGCACGCCGATGCCGTGCTCCGCCGAGATCGAGCCGCCCATACGCAGCACGATGGCGAACACGACCGCGTTCATCTCGTGCCAGCGCGCCAGATAGTCCGCGGTGTTGGCGCCGATGGGCTGGCTGACATTGTAGTGCAGATTGCCGTCGCCGAGATGGCCGAACGGCACCGGCCGCGCGCCGGGAATCAGCTTCACCACGGCTTCATTGGCCTCGGCGATGAAGGCCGGCACGGTGGCCACCGGCACGGAGATGTCGTGCTTGATCGAGCCGCCCTCCGGCTTTTGTGCTGACGACATTTCGTCGCGCAGCTTCCAGAAGCCGGCGCGCTGGGTCAGATTGGCCGCGATCACCGCGTCGTCGACGATCTCGTCCTCCATGGCGCGGCCAAGGATCGTTTCCAGCGGCGTCCGGGCGTCATCGCCGGGCGACGACAATTCCATCAGCACGTACCAGGCATGCTTTTGCGCGAGCGGATCGCGCACGTCGATGCCGTGGCGGATCGAGAAATCGACCGCCATCTCCGAGAGCAGCTCGAAGCTCGTCAGCGCATTGGCGGCCTCGCTTTGCGCGATCGCCAGCAGCTTCAGCGCGGCGTCCGGCGACTTCAGCCCGACGAAGGCGGTCTCGATCGACCGCGGCTTCGGAAACAGCTTCAGCGTCGCCGCCGTGATGATGCCGAGCGTGCCTTCGGCGCCGATGAACAGGTTGTGCAGATTGTAGCCGGTGTTGTCCTTCTTCAGCTTCGACAGCACGTTGAGCACGCGACCGTCCGCCAGCACCACCTCGAGCCCCAGCGCCATCTCGCGCGCGACGCCATAGGCCAGCGCGGCCGTGCCGCCGGCATTGGTCGAGAGATTGCCGCCGATGGTGCAGCTGCCCTCCGCCCCCAGCGACAGCGGAAACAGCCGGTCCACGTCCGCGGCCTTCTGCTGCGCGATCTGCAGCACGACGCCGGCCTCGCAGGTCATAGTGTTGGAGGCGGTGTCGATCTCGCGGATCTTGTCGAGCCGGCGCAGCGACACCACCACCTCGCCATTGTGCGGGGTCTGGCCGCCGACGAGCCCGGTGTTGCCGCCCTGTGGCACCAGCGCGATCTTGTGCTCGGAGGCGAGCTTGCAGATTGCGGCGACTTCCGCGGCCGAGCCCGGGCGCAGCACCAGCGGCGAGCGGCCGTGGAATAGATTGCGCTCTTCGGTGACGTAGGCCTCGATGTCGGCTACATCGGTGATGGCGTGCCTCTCGCCGACGATCTTGCGGAATTGTTCGATCAGCTCGGGCGCAAGCGGAGGGGTGGCGGGATGATTAATGTTCATTGTCTTGTCTCTTGCTTCGCTCTTATCGCGCCACAGCCGCCCGGCGCAGCCGGTCGTTGATCGCTTCGCCCAGATCCTCTTCGGGGATCGCCATCACGGCGATCGCCCGCGGCCCCCTAGCATCGAGGGCGCGAAGATAGCCGAACAGATTGGCGGCGGCTTCATCGAGATCGCCGGTGGGCGACAAATTCATGACGGCGACGGCGGCCTCCAGACCAGGCAGGCGCGCCGGGCCGAACGCCAGCAGCGCTTCGCCCGGCGCGACGTCCAGCGCATTGAGCCGCACATGGGCGTGTGGCGCGTAATGCGAGGCCAGCATGCCCGGCGCCAGCGGCTGGCTGTCTTCGCTGTCGGTCTCCGCGGGCAGTCGCGCCAGCGCTGCACCAAGCACGGCCTCGATCCGCTCGCGAGACAGCCCGCCGGGCCGCAGCAGCATCGGCGCCGCAAAACAGCCGACGATCGTCGATTCGACGCCGACCGTAACAGGCCCGCCGTCGACGATCAGGTCGATCCGCCCCGCAAGGTCGCTCTCGACATGGGCCGCCAGCGTCGGCGAGACGTGGCCGGAGATGTTGGCGGACGGCGCCACCACCGCCCCGCCAAAGGCGCGCAGGATCGCCTGCGCCACCGGATGGGCCGGAATGCGGATCGCGACCGTGTCGAGGCCCGCGGTGGCAAGCTCGGCCACCGGGCAGTTTTCCGTCTTCGGCACCACCAGCGTCAGCGGCCCCGGCCAGAACGCCTCCGCAAGGCGCAAGGCGCAGGCGTCGAATCGTCCGATCCTGCGCGCGGCCGCGAGGTCGGCGACATGCGCGATCAGCGGATTGAAGGCCGGCCGCCCCTTAGCGGCGTAAAGATGGGCGATGGCACTGGCATTTCCGGCGTCCGCCCCGAGCCCGTAGACCGTCTCGGTCGGGAACGCGACCAGCCCGCCGGCTGCCAATGTCCGGGCGGCAGCTTCCGCGCCGGTCTCGCCGGCCGGTAAAATCAGCGTTTCAAGACCCGTTTTCACAGGGATAAGATTCCTCAGCTCGGCCGCTTGCGGTGCGCCAAACCCGACGCTATAAGCCGGCCTCTTGTCGGAGTGTGGCTCAGCCCGGTAGAGCACTGCGTTCGGGACGCAGGGGTCGCAGGTTCGAATCCTGCCACTCCGACCATTCTTCCAAAAGTCGACGTTTTTCTAGAGGCTCGTTCCCAAGCTTGGCGGACCAGCCGCCGGCGCCCGGGAGCGTCTTCTTGCAACGATTTTCAGGGCGGGTCCACGGCCGATTTGGCCGGACAGGGCGGTCTGTCGCGGTGGCATGGCTCGGCATTGCCTGTTTCGATAACTCGGCGTTGCAAGCTAGGTCAGAGGACTACCGCCTCGCCACCAGCACGCCGACCATAAACGCAATCATCAGCGCCGGCAGCGGCGCCTCACGCACCATGCCGCGAACGACGTGGGTCCAGTGCTGCTCCGGGACGAGGTTCGGAGACCTGATCTCCGGCGTTGGCGTGATGCCCCATTCGGAGGCGAGTTCGGCAATCTCGCTTGAGGCAAGCCGGACGCCGTCGCGGACGCGGAAGATGGCGGCATCCGCGCGCTCGCGCGGCGCAAGCAACATCATCGTCGTGACGGCCGTACGCAGGGTCATCTCGCCGTAGCCTTGCAGCCTGACCGATTCCTCAGGGTCGGACGTCATCGAAAATACCTCACAGCGCCAAATGCCTTACAAAGCGAAGTGGCGCGCGATGGTGAATGCCATCGTCGCGCACAGGACCAGCGTGGATACCGCGCCGGCCACGCCGCGCGCGAGATCGGCCCGCGTCAGGTGCCTGGTCATGATTTTGCTCCATGCTCGGCATGGCAATGGCGGGGAGGCGGCGTTGGTTCCTGCGCGACGGGCGAATCGCGAACGCCGGCTATTTCCGCAGGAGCTCGCTCAGCGCCGCCGTCGCCTCGGCGCAGCGGATGTCGTCGATCTCGCGCGACAGGCTGAGCGCAGTCGATCTGAGCTCTTCGACCTTCCAGCTCTCGGGGTGCTGAGTCTCGAGTTGACCGAGCCGCTTGTTCAGATCGTCCAATCTGGTTTGCAACTGTTCGACGCTGGCGGCCCCATTCACCACCCAGACTCTTTGCGCACGCATCGTCGTTCCCCTGCTCGTCTCACGGCGTTGTGAGAGGGGTTCGTGGCCGCAATGGGAGTTTCTTTTGTCCGGCTTCAGACGGACGGGAACCGTTGCAGATCGGCAACGGGAGTTCCTTCGCGTTAACCTGGGTGCGACGGGAGCCAATCGCCGTCGCCGCATCAGGCCGCGCGCGGCCGCTCCGTCGATCGCTTTTCGAGGCGGCTTTCGAGAATCGCGATGCTCACCCGGATATTGTCGCGCCGGGCCCGCAGGTTCTGCGCTAGCATGGGGTAGGCGAGGTTTTGGGGATCGGAGATTCCGGCCTTCCGTTCTTCCTCCAGAATGTCGGCGTCGATCATTTGCAAGCGCCAACGCAGATCGGAGATCAATGCGTGGAGCTGTGTCGGCATGGTCGCTTCGAAACGGGACGTCGGGTGCATGATCGCCTCACGATGAGACAGACCCACTGCGGGTCTGAGGGATTTGACTCCCGTGCAGCAAGCGGAATGCCAGTGGGCGGCTGAGCGTCTCCCACGATTGCTCGACAGCGCACCGGAACGATTGCCACTCTTTCCCGTTGCTGCAGGGGCCTCGACAACGAGGCGATCGAGGGACCCATGCCGCTCATCCGCTATTTCGTCTTCACCGGCGGCGCTCTGCTCGCCCTCCTTTTCCTCGCCGACCGGTACATGACCGCCCCCGTGAGCGCCGCCGCGCCGGCCGAGCCAGATCGGTCGATTGTGCGCGTTCATTCCGCGCAAACCTGGCCTGAGAAGATCGTCCTGGACACCAGCGTGCGGCAAATATCGCTGTCCAAAGCCGAGTCGGTTCCGCCGACTCCCGCACCTGCCGTCGCCGACGCGCTTCCCACGCAGGAGAAGCCCCGCCAAGCTTTTGCAATGGTGGCGCAGCCTGATGCGACGCCGAAGCAAGCAGCTCGGACCGTTCCGAACAAGCGCAGTGCGGAGAGGCACCGTCGACGCCAGCCCTCGCGCATGGCGGCGCGCGATCAGACGATGTTCTTCAACGAACCTGCATCGGCGGGTTGGTAAGTCGCGCTCCGTGAGATGCATCTTCCCCCCGGTAGGCGTGTAGCTGCCTATGCTCGATCGCCTGAGCAGCACGAGCGGAGGTTTGCGAGATTATCTGTTCTCGGTACTTTCCACATGACGGTCGGGCTGCCTCTCGGTTGGGCACCGTGCCGGACAGCGAGGCTGTGCGCGCGGCGCATCGCGCGATAGTCTCTGCCGCGACCTGACCCGGGAAGCGGACGAGGGAAAGATTCGTGACGAGATTTGTGACGATCGCGGCCGGCCAGCTTGGCCCTATCGCGCGAACCGAGACCAGAACCGCGGTCGTGGCGCGCCTGATGGCCCTGATGCGCCAGGCGCACGCCAACGGCTGCGACCTGATCGTCTATCCCGAGCTCGCGCTGACCACGTTCTTTCCGCGCTGGTATTTCGAGGATCAGACGGAGATCGACAGCTTCTTCGAGCGCGAGATGCCAGGGCCGGAGACGAGAGCCTTGTTCGATCTCGCGCGCGAAACTGGTATCGGATTTTACCTTGGCTATGCCGAGCTGACGGTCGAGGCCGGAATTGTGAGGCGCTACAATACCTCCATCCTGGTCGAGAAGAGTGGCGCCATCGTCGCCAGATATCGCAAGGTTCATCTGCCCGGGCATGCCGAGCATGAGCCCTGGCGCGAATTCCAGCATCTGGAAAAGCGCTATTTCGATCCAGGCGATGGCTTTGGCGTGACCGAGGCCTTTGGCGGCGTGATGGGGATGGCGATCTGCAATGACCGCCGCTGGAGCGAGACCTACCGGGTGATGGGCCTGCAGGGCGTCGAGATGGTGATGATCGGCTACAACACGCCAGTGCACAATCCGCCGGCGCCCGAGCATGACGATCTCTCGCTGTTTCACAATCATCTGGTGATGCAGGCTGGCGCCTACCAGAACGGCACCTTCGTGGTGGGCGTCGCCAAGGCCGGTGTTGAGGAGGGCGTCGACCACATCGGCGGTAGCTGCGTCATCGCGCCCTCCGGCGAGATCATCGCGCGATGCACGACCAAGGGCGACGAGATCGCGCTCGCCCGTTGCGATCTCGATCTCTGCAACTCCTACAAGCGCACCACTTTCAATTTCGACGTTCACCGTCAGCCGCACGCCTACGGGATGATTGTCGAACGGAAGGGAGTGACACTCATGGCGGACGGAACGCCGGTGCGAACGAAGCGGTGAGCTCTGGTAGCCCGGGTGAGCGCAGCGACACCCGGGACCGCTGTCGCTTGTGGCAAGACCCCGGATGTCGCTTCGCTCATCCGGGCTACGGGACCGCGCCTGTTTCGCCCCTCTGTCAATCCGCCGCCGCAAAAAGATTCCGCTTTACCGAAATTCGGAATTGGCGTATGTGTCGCCCATCCCGGCTCATCCTTGAGGGGCGATCTTGTGGTCGTCATGTTCGCGAGCCGGGCTTGCGGTGGACGCGGCAGCGTTCGGGTGCGAGAGGCCAAGGG
>NZ_JADPIQ010000148.1:0-598518 GCF_023073015.1 Bradyrhizobium sp. 87 | reverse complement strand
GTCGGACGGGCAATCGCGCCAGCGTGCGCCGCACTGGAGCATGTGAATGATACCGCTGATAATGCGTCGATCGTCTTGGCGCGCCGGGCCGGTCTGGTTCGTTGGCAGATGCGGCTCTATCTGAGCCCACTGCTTGTCGTTGAGCCAGAACAGTCCTTTGCGCATCGAAGTCCCCCGTGCCGAATCAACTTGGCACAAGGGAATCAGAACTCGCTAATTAGGTACAGACCCTAGTCCTAATCTGCGGAATTCAGGGCCGCACGGCCGGCGTTTCCATCGGCAAGCCATGCGCTCGCGACATCAGATAGAGTTCGAGCGCGACCAACTCGGGCGCGCCGAAATCATAGGCCTGGGCGCGGACACCCGTCATGCAACTGCGTAGCCGCCGCTCCAGCGATCCCAGCGTCTGCCATTCTAGGCGATAAAGCGGATAGCCGGTCGGCTGTCCCTGCGTGACCGGCGCGCCGGCAAGCCGCTTGTTGAAATTGTCGTCGTGGCAATTGGTGCAGGCAAGATTGAGCTGGCCTTCGCGCTGCATGAAGAGGGCGCGGCCCTGTTCGACGAATGGCTTCAGTTGCGGATCGTCGCCCGCGGTGATCGCGGTGCCGCGCGATTGGTGCGCGACGAAGGCGGACAGGGCCAGCAAATCGCTGCTCTCGTAGGGGAGCGGCCTCGCCTGCTGATGATTGCTGCGGCACAGATTGATGCGCTGGTCGAGCGTGACGGGGCGCGCCAGCGCCTTGTCGAAGGCCGGATAGCGCGCCGCGACGCCTTTCATGCTGCCGCGTGCATCGCCATGGCAATCCACGCAGGCCTTGTCGGCGCTGCCGGTCCTCTTCGTCCATAACGCCTCGCCGTCGAGCACGAACAGCATGCCGGGATTTGAGGTGTCGTCATCCTGCATCGCGCGCGTGTCAGGCCCCATGAACGAATAGCCGGAGCGGCGCGCGTCCGGCGGAATCTCGCCGGCGAGCAGGGCAGGGACCGTGGCGAGGAGCGCCGCGGCCGATATCGCGCGCCAAAAACTCATTCGACCGTGATCGACGCCGATGCGCTGGACGAATAGCCGTTGTCGCCGATCCACTCGAACTCGAACTTACCGCTCTGCTTCGCGACCGTGAAAAACGACAAATAGGGATTGGCTGCTATCGCCGGAAAGAGATCGGCGCGAAAAATCTCGGTGCCGTTGTAGCGGCACGTGAAACTCGTGATGATGTCGCGCGGCACCAGCGCGCCGTCCGCGGTATGGCGGAAGCCCGTCTCCATGATGTGCGAGGTCAACGTGCGGATCTCGATGATTTCGCCGCGCCTGGCTTTCGCCGGAACGTTGATGAGCGCGGCCATCAATTCATCTCCTCGGTGCAGGCGGCCAGCGTCACCACGATCTCGGCCGTGACCTGCCAGAACGTGTCGTCGGAAAGACGCGCGATCGCCACCACCTTCTGGGTGTCGGCGAGCCGAATCCGGGTCGAGATTTGGGCGCGGCCGGACGAGGGGCCGAGATAGAAATTGCCGATGTTCGGCTGCGGGTTCTTCTCGTTGAAGACGTGGATGCTCTTGACGTAGTCGCCCGCCGTCATCGGGCTCGCGACGCGCACGGTCAGCGGCACCGTGTTGCCGTTCTCGACCAGCGGCGGAATGTCGAGCTTCACCTTGCCGGTGCGGACAGGTGCTTCGCCGACGACGTTGCGGATCGCGGCAGTGAGCATCGCCGGTGTCGCCTCGAGCGGCCGCAGCGTGACCATCGGGATCGCCCCGGCGAACGTCACGCTTCCGGCAAGATTCAGGAATTGGCGTCGCGTGGTTGGCATGAACAGTCCTAGTCCCGAAGCGTTGCGAGAAAAGCCACGAGGTCCTCGATCTCGGCGGCGGACAATATCGGTTTGCCGACGAAATTTCGCCCGACCCGCACGAGGTGGTCGGTGCGATAGTAGGACGGCATGATGGTCTCCGGGTTGAAGCGCGCCGCATCGACGAGTCGAAGCCGCAACTGGCTCACCGTCCAGCGGTTCCCCGCACCCGAGAGGTCAGGCGCGAGGTCGCCCTGGAACCGGGTTTCGGGGAAGGGACCGGAATGGCAGAGGATGCAGGTCGTCGTGCGCGCCAGCACCAGCGCGCGTCCGCGCGCGGCGTCGCCGGGCGCGCCGGTGAGCGATTCCGCGATGCCGTCGCCGGCGACGTTGTAGTGCCGGAGCTCCTCGGCTCCCGCATGGCAGGCGAACGCGCAACTGGCGATGAGCGCTGCGATATGGACCAATGCTCTAGCCAAAGGTGTCCGCCGTGATGGTTTGAAACCAGCGCTCGGCTTCAGCCGCCTCGCGGGCGCGCAATTCGCGCGGCGCATCGGCCGGGCTGGTCGCTCCGCCCTCGACCTCGGCGAAGATGTCGCCCCTGGGCTGGTAATTGCCCGCGAGTGAAAAGCCGTAGCCGGGTGCGACAATGTTGTAGCACACCCCTGTCAGTCGCGGCGTTTCTGGTGCGCGGCCGGCAAGGAGGTTCACGATCGCGGAAGCGCAGGCCTTGCCCTGTGCGCTTGCCGCGGATGCCGATTTGGGAATGCCCCCGCCGAGGCAGGCATCGCCGATGACGTGGATGTTCGGGACAAGTTTCGATTCGAAGGTAACGGGATCGATCGGGCACCAGCCGGTCGCATCCGCCGCGCCCGCGACCTCAGCGATGCGTCCGGCACGCTGCGGCGGGATGACGTTGGCGACGTCGGGGGTGTAATTGCCGAATTCGGTGACGATGGTCCTGGTCGCAGGATCGACCGAGGTCACGCGGCCGCCTTGCGACAGAGCGATGCGTTCGATCATGTTCCCGTAAAGCTCCTTCCACGCCTTCTCGAACAGCCGCTGCTGGGAGAAAGTGTCCTTGGCATCGAGAATCAAGACCTTTGAGCGCGGCTTCGTCGTTTTCAGGTAATGCGCGATCAGGCTGGCTCGCTCGTAAGGCGCCGGCGGACAGCGCGAGGGATTGGCGGGGATGGCAATGGCGACAGTGCCGCCGTCCGGCATGGCCTCCAGCTGCCCACGCAGCAATAGCGTCTGCGCACCGGCCTTCCAGGCATGCGGCATCTTTTCTGATGTGGCGTCGTCGTAGCCGGGCAGAGCCTCGAAATGGAAGTCGATGCCGGGAGAGAGGACGAGACGATCATAGGGCAGCGCAACGCCATCGGCCGTCACGACGCTGCGCAGCTGCGGCTCGATCGTGGTTACGGCTTGGCTGATCACCGTGACGCTTTCGGCGGCGACCTTCTCATAGCCAAACTGCTGCACGTCGATCTCGCGCAGACCCGCGATCACCTCGTTGCTGAACGGGCAGGAAGTGAAGACGGTACTGGGTTCGATCAGGATGACTTGCAAGTTTGCCTGCGCGCGCTTCAGCGCGCGGGCGCACGCCGCACCACCGAAGCCGCCGCCGACCACGACGGCGCGGCCCGCCGATTGCGCGCGCAGGATCGTAGGGGCGGCGAATGATGTGGCCGCAGCGGCGATCCCGAGGACGGCATCCCGCCGTGTCACCGGCGCATTCATGAGTCTTGTCCGGAAAGTGTGCCGCGGCGGCGGTTGCGGCCGCCGCGGCGTTTCTCAGGCGAAGGTGATGTTCTGGTCGCGCAGCGGCACCGAACGGATGCGTTTGCCCGTCGCCGCGAAGTACGCATTGAGCACCGCCGGCGCCGCGACGCCGATGGTCGGCTCGCCGACACCGCCCCAGAACCCGCCGCTCGGCACCATCACCGACTCCACCTTCGGCATCTCGTTGATGCGCATCGAATTGTAGGTGTCGAAGTTGGTCTGCTCGATCTTGCCGTCCTTGACGGTGCAGCCGCCGTAGAACAGCGCGGAGAGGCCATAGACGAAGGACCCCGCGATCTGCCGCTCCACCTGGGCCGGATTGACGACGTAGCCGGGATCGGTGGAGGCGACGATGCGATGCACCTTGATCTTGTTGCCGTCGGTCACCGAGATTTCGGCAGCGCCGGCGACATAGCTGCCATAGCCCATCACCTGCGCGATGCCGCGATAGATGCCCTGTGGCGCCGGAGTGCTCCAGCCGATCTTCTCGGCCACGGCATTGAGCACCGCCAGATGCTTGGGGTGATTGCCCATCAGCTTGCGGCGGAATTCGAGCGGGTCCTGGCCTGCGGCCTGGGCCAGCTCGTCCATGAAGCATTCCATGTAGATCGCGTTGTGATTGACGTTGACGCCGCGCCAGAAGCCCGGCGGAACGTGCGGGTTGCGCATCGCATGCTCGACCAGGAGGTTCGGCACGGAGTAACCGAACGCGGCTTCGCCGGACTGGGCGACGCCCTGGAATGCGGCCGGATCCATGCCGTTCTGCAGCGCTTCGGGGCGGAGCGAGAACAGGATCGATTGCCCGGACAGGCGATAGTGCAGCGCGACCAGATTGTTGTCGGCATCGAACGCGCCGGTCATCTTGCACTGGGTGATCGGGTGATATCTGCCGTGCGCCATGTCCTCTTCGCGCGACCACAACAGCTTGATCGGCGTGCCCGGCATCTCCTTGGCGATCAAGACGGCCTGGCGGACATAGTCGGTCTGGCCGCGCCGGCCGAAGCCGCCGCCCGGCATCACCTTGTGCACGTCGCACTTCTCCGCCGGCAGGCCCGACGCTTCCAACGTGGCCGCGAAGGCTGCCTCGCCATTCTGCGTGCCGCACCAGACCTCGCATTTGTCCGCCGTGTAGAGCGCCGTGGCGTTCATTGGCTCCATGGTGGCGTGGTTCTGGTAGGGATAGCTGTAGACGGCCTCGATTTTCTTGGCGGCACCGGCAATCGCCGCCTTCGCGTCGCCGTTCTTGTTGCCGACATAGGCCGGCTGCCCGTTGTCGAGGCCCTCGGTCAGCCATTTCGCGATCGACTCGCTCGAGACCTTGGCGTTGTCGCCCTCGTCCCAGACGATCGGCAGCGCCTCCAGTGCGGTCTTGGCGTGCCACCAGGTGTCGGCAACGACGGCGACCGCGGTGTCGCCGACCTTGACGACCTTCTTGACTCCTTTCATGCCGGTGATCTTGGCTTCGTCATAGCTTTTCAGCTTGCCGCCGAACACCGGGCAATCCTTGATCGCGGCGTTCAGCATGCCCGGCAGCTTGACGTCGATGCCGTAGACCATGGTGCCGGTGGTCTTCTCGGCGGTGTCCAGCCGCTTCACGCCCTTGCCGATCAGCTTCCAGTCCTTGGGGTCCTTCAGCTTGACCTCGGCCGGCGGCGTCAGCTTGGCCGCGGCCTCGGCGACCTTGCCGTAGGTCGTGGTCTTGCCGGACGGCGTGTGGGTAATGACGCTGTTGGCGGCCGTGCATTCGGACGCCGGCACTTTCCACGCCTCGGCGGCGGCCTGGATCAGCATCACGCGTGCAGTGGCACCGCCCTTGCGGACGTAGTCTTGCGAAGAGCGGATGCCGCGGCTGCCGCCGGTCGAGAAATCGCCCCAGACGCGCTTGCGGGCGACGCTCTGGCCCGGTGTCGGATATTCGGTCGAGACCTTCGACCAGTCGCATTCGAGTTCCTCGGCGACGAGCTGGGCAAGGCCGGTGAGGGAGCCCTGGCCCATTTCGGAGCGGGCGATGCGGATGACGACGGTGTCGTCGGGCCTGACCACGACCCAGGCGCCGATCTCCGGGGAGCCGTCGGCCGCGCGGACCACGGCGGGACCGCCGAAGGGGATATCGAGGCCGATTGCGAGACCTGCGCCGACCGCGGCGGTGCCGATGACGAAGGCACGGCGGTTCATCCTGGGAGAGACATGCTTGTTCATGTGGCGGCTCCTTACGCGCTTGCGATCGTGTGGATCGCTTCGCGCACCTGCTGGAAGGTGCCGCAGCGGCAGATATTGGTGATGGCCTCGTCGATGTCGGCGTCGGTCGGCTTCGGCTTCTCGCTCAGCAGCGCCGCCACCGCCATGATCATGCCGCTCTGGCAATAGCCGCATTGCGGAACGTCCTGGGCAATCCAGGCTTCCTGCACCTTGTGCAGCGCGTTGCCGGAGGCGAGCCCTTCGATGGTCGTGATCTTCTTGCCTGCGGCTTCGCCGACCGAAACCCCGCAGGAGCGGGTGGCGACGCCGTCGATGTGAACGGTGCAGGCGCCGCATTGTGCAATGCCGCAGCCATATTTGGTGCCGGTGAGGCCGGCATTCTCGCGGATCGCCCAGAGCAGGGGCGTATCCGGCTCGACGTCGAGCGTGAAGGTTTTTCCGTTGATTGTTAGGTTTGCCATCGCAGTCCCCTGATTGGCCCAATCCACCGACTGGACTCAGCGGCGCAATGTGTCCGGCAAATTGGAAACGTTCAAATCAATAGTCCGAGGGGTAACCGGCGGGGATTCCTTCCCCGGGCGCCCGCGGCATGGTCTACTGGCTTCCGCGCCGACGCCCCCGGAACCGAGAGCGACAGTTTGTCCCTTTTGGCAGGGTGCAAGTCGAGAATGCTCTGCTACAGTGGAATCAGCCAAAAAGGGGTTCCATGAACGTACCGCAGCCTTGCAAAGTCCTGATGCTCTATCCGCTGTTCTCGGCAGAGTCCTTCTGGAGCTTTGGCGAATCCTGCAAAGTGTTGGGTGTGAAGCGGCCCGCGGCCCCTTTGGGGCTGATCACCGTTGCCGCGATGCTGCCCGAGAGCTGGACGGTCCGGCTGATCGATTGCAACACGGAATCCTTCAGCGACGAGGATCTTTCCTGGGCCGACGTCGTCTTCACCGGCGGAATGATGCCGCAGCAGGCCGACACGCTGCGCCTGATCGAAATTTGCCGTGCCGCGGGCAAGCCGGTGGTCGTGGGCGGTCCCGATCCCACCTCGAGCCCCCATATCTATGAGAGGGCCGACTTCCAGGTGCTCGGAGAGGCCGAAAGCGTTCTCCACGAATTCGTCGCGGCCTGGGACAGTGGCGCACGCTCCGGCGTCTTCATTGCGCCGAAATTCCAGGCCGACGTCACCAAGACGCCGGTGCCGCGCTTCGATCTGCTGAAGTTCGAGGACTACCTTTATCTCGGTGTGCAGTATTCCCGCGGCTGCCCGTTCACCTGCGAGTTCTGCGATATCATCGAGCTCTATGGCCGGGTGCCGCGAACCAAGACGAACGAGCAAATGCTGGTCGAGCTCGACAGGCTCTATGCCATGGGCTACCGCGGCCATCTCGACTTTGTCGACGACAATTTCATCGGCAACAAGAAGTCGTTGCGGCTGTTCCTGCCCCAGCTGGCCGAATGGCAACGTGCTCACGGCTATCCCTTTGAATTGTCAACTGAGGCCTCGGTCAATCTGGCCGACGATCCCGAGCTCCTGAACCTGATGGGCCAGGCGAACTTCTTCGCCATCTTCGTCGGTATCGAAAGTCCGGATCCGGCGACGCTGGTCGCCATGCGGAAGAAGCAGAACACGCGGCGCAACATCGCCGAGAGCATCCACAAGATCTACGCCGCGGGCATGCTCGTCACCGCGGGTTTCATCGTCGGCTTCGACAATGAGAAGCTCTCGATGGCGGATGCCATGATCGACTTCATCGAAGAGGCAGCGATCCCGGTCAGCATGGTCGGCCTGCTCTATGCCTTGCCGAACACGCAGCTGACGCGCCGCCTCGAGCGCGAGGGCCGGTTGCATCCGGGCCACGACCTGGCGCCGACCATCGGCGCGGATCAGTGCACCGCCGGGATCAACTTCGATCCGGTGCGTCCATTGCGCGACATTCTGACGGACTACAAGCGCGTGCTGGAGCACATCTACAGCCCGGCCGCCTATGCAAGGCGTATCGACCGACTGATGACGCTGCTCGACCGCTCTCGCCAGCGCCAGGAGCTCGCGGAAGGCGATATCCGTGCCCGGATCGGCGCGATGGAAACGGTGCACAAGGTGGTCACAGCCCTTCCCGAGGCGCGCGGGCCGCTGTGGCAGACCTTCATGAACTGCGCCAAGCGCGACACAACATCGGCGCGGATCGCCGTGCAGATGATCGCTGCCTATGCGCATCTCGGGCCGTTCTCGCGCAAGGTCATCGCTGCCATCGATGAGCGCCTCGCTGCGCTCGACGAGGAGACTGTCATTCCGGCCGCGACAGTCGAGGTGACGGCGGCCCGACATCTGGCTTGACCGTCTACTCCACCGCCAGCCGCAAAAAGCTCATCACGCTGCCGAGTACGGCGAAGCCGGCGCCGAGTGCCAATGCCACGACTGCGCCGTCGTGACCGGCCAGCGAGAAGCAGAGCGCGGCCAGCGCCGCCCCTGTCGTTTGCCCTGTCAGGCGCGCGGTGGCGACGATGCCGGAGGCGCTGCCGCTGCGATGTGGCGGCGCGCTCGACATCACCGCTTTCATGTTCGGCGCCTGGAAGAAGCCGAATCCCATGCCACAGATCACCATCCGCCAGATGATGTCGGGAATCGCAGGATTGGCAGGCAGCATCGCCAGCAGCGCCGTGCCGAGGCCGAGCAGCACGAGCCCGATGCCGCCGAGCAGTCCGACCGCGTGCCGGTCGGAGAGGCGCCCGGCGATCGGCGCCATGATGCCGACCACCAGCGGCCATGGGGTCATGAAGAAGCCGGTCTCGACCTGCGAACGCCCCAGCACGTCCTCGAAATAGAACGGCAGCGAGACGAAGGCGAGGCCCTGCACTGCGAACGAGCACACCGCGGTCGCCGCCGACAGCGCGAACATCGGCCGGCTGAACAGGTCGATCGGCAGCATCGGCGCCGGATGGTCGGCGTGGCGGCGCGTCAGGATGAAGCCGAGCGCGAGGGCAGTGACCAGCTCGATGCCCACGACCATCGGTGAGAGATTGTGCGCGGCACTGCCGATGCCCGTGATGAACAGCCCGAGACAGGCCGACGCCAGGGCCGCGCCGAGAAAATCGAAGCCGTGATCGGCGCGCGGCGTCTTCGGCAGCATCGCAAAGCCGATGCCGATCGCGACCAGGCCGAACGGGATGTTGACGGCGAACAGCCATGGCCACGGGCCGAGCGCGAGGATAGCGGAAGCGATCGAGGGACCAAAGGTGAAGGCGGTCGCGACCACCAGCGCGTTGTGGCCGAAGCCGCGGCCGAGCATCCGGCCGGGATAGACGAAGCGCACCAGCGCCGTGTTGACGCTCATGATGCCGCTCGCACCTAACCCTTGCAGCGTGCGCGCAACCAGCAGGCTCTCCAGCGACCAGGCCACCGCGCAGAACAGCGAGGCGATGGTGAACAGGATCAGGCCGCCGAGATAGATGCGCTGGTGCCCGACGATCTCGCCGAGTGCTCCCAACGGCAGCAACGTCGCCACCAGCGCGATCTGGTAGACGTTGACCACCCAGACCGATTGCTCCGGGCTCACATGCAGGTCGCCGGCAATGGCGGGCAGCGCGATGTTGGCGATCGCGGTGTCGAGCGACGCCATCGCCAGCGCGGTGAAGATCGCGGCAATGGCCCAGCGCCGCTGTGCGGCTGGAAGGCCGTCGGAAATGGTGTGGTCGGGCTCGCGCGCGCCGGCGGGTAACGTGATTGTCATTGCGTTAGCGCGTTGCTCCGGCGGCCGGCTCCAGGGGACTCGGCATGTACTACGGCGCGGCCGCCTTCCACAGGCATATGCTTGCATGCTGTGTATGCGCGAAGGCTGGGCGATGAACCTGCGCGCCGGCGTATGATCGCGCGAACTGCTGCAATGTCAGGGGACCGCCATGCACATCGTCGTTTTGCCCGGTGACGGCATCGGGCCCGAGATCACGGCCGCAACATCAGGCGTGTTGCGCGCGGCCTCCGAACGCTTCCAGCTCAATCTGCAGCTGGAGGAGCACGCGGTCGGGCATGCGAGCCTCAAACAATTTGGCACGACGGTGCGCCCCGAGCTGCTCGACATCGTCCGCGCCGCCGACGGCCTGATCCTCGGGCCGACCGCGACCTTCGACTTCAAGGACGAGGCCCATGGCGAGATCAACCCGTCGCGATATTTTCGCAAGAACCTCGACCTCTACGCCAATGTCAGGCCGGCACGCACCTATGCGGGGCTGTCCGGCCGGGTCGGCGATTTCGACCTCGTCGTGGTGCGCGAAAATACGGAAGGGTTTTACGCCGACCGCAACATGGAGCAGGGCAACGGCGAGATGCTGGTCACATCGGACGTCGTGATCTCGCTGCGCCGGATCACGCGCCTGTGCTGCGAGCGCATCGCGCATGCGGCGTGCCGGCTGGCGATGAAGCGGCGCAAGCATCTCACCATCGTGCACAAGGCCAATGTGCTCAAGCTCGGTGACGGCATGTTCCTCGAGATCTGCCGCGAGGCGGCGAAGGCCTATCCCGGCCTTGAGGTCGACGACATCCTCGTCGACGCCATGATGGCGCATGTGGTGCGCAACCCCGACCGCTTCGACGTCATCGTCGCCACCAACATGTTTGGCGACATCCTGTCCGATCTCACCGCCGAACTCTCCGGCAGCCTCGGTCTCGGCGGCTCGCTCAATGTCGGCGACAGCTTCGCCATGGCGCAGGCCGCGCATGGCTCGGCGCCTGACATAGCCGGACAGGATGTTGCCAATCCAGTCTCGCTGATCCTGTCCACGGCCCTGCTGCTCGGATGGCACGGCGAGAATAGCGGCGCGGTGCGCTACGAGGAAGCCGCACGTGCGATCGAGGCGGCGGTGGCAAAAGCGATCGGCGAGGGCAGGGCAACGCGCGATGTCGGCGGAAAGCTCGGCACGATCGCCGCGGGGGCGGCGATTGCGGAAATCCTGCAGGCCGGGTGAGTGGTTATGCGGGGCCTTGTTTTTTTTAAGGGCTCAAAACAAAAAAGCGCGAAAACAACCCCATGCACAGTAGAAGGCCCCTTGATTAATAAGGGATTTCCGAACCGCGCAGCGGCGGCATTCGCCGCTGCCATGACGTTGACCCGTCGGGCAAAACACTGGCAAAATGCGATCGTGGCGGAGATCGCGGCGTGAATGCATCGGTGGTGGCTGCGGGCAATTTCAGTGAGCTGACCTATGAAGTCTGAGAGGGGTGGCATCAATCTCGCGGCCAAACCAAGCGGAACGGGGTGCGTGGAATGCTCGGCTGCGGGCGGGTGGTGGTTTCACCTTCGCAGATGTGTCGAATGCGGTCACATCGGCTGCTGTGATGCGTCACCAAATCAGCACGCAACGAAACACAGCGCGGCGACAGGTCATCCGATCATCACGAGCTTCGAGCCGGGCGAACGATGGTTTTACGACTATCGCACGGGAGAGGCTTTCGCCGGCCCGAAGCTTCAAGGTCCTCACGCGCATCCGTTGGATCAGCCGGTGCCCGGACCGGACGGCGCGGTGCCTCCGGACTGGCAAACGCTGCTGCATGAGTAAGGCGGTAGGCCGTAGGATGGGTAGAGCACTTGCGAAACCCATCAGGTTCACGTCGTATGCTGTCGATGGGTTTCGCTGCGCTCTAACCATCCTACGAAGTCCAATCGGTTCTAGAACTGATACCTCCGCAACCCCCCATCCACCGGGATCACCGTGCCCGTGATGTAGCGCGCCACGGGTGATGCCAGGAACACCGCGAGCGCGGCGAGGTCTTCCGGCTCGCCCCAATAGCCGACCGGGATCTCTTCTTCCGCGAAGCGCTCGCGATAATCAGGCGCGTAGTTGCGGCGGATCTGTTCGCTCATGATGCGGCCGGGCGGGATGCAGTTGATGGTGATGCCGTGCTCGCCGATCTCGCGCGACAGGCCTTTGGCCCAGGCGTGCACGGCGGCTTTGGCGGCAAACGCGGCGTTGAGGCCTTCCGGCTCGGACTTGCCGGTGATGTTGACGATGCGGCCCCATTTGCGCTCGATCATCTGCGGCAGCAGCGCATGCGCGATGCGGCGGTAGCTGGTGAAATTCAGCGCGATCGCCTCGTCCCATTGGCTGTCAGGCGCATCGACGGGGAGGGGGCGGCTTCCGCCGGCATTGTTGATCAGGATGTCGACATGGCCGAGCTCTTTGAGCGCGAACGCCGAAATCTTCTCGGCCGCGTCCTTGGCCATCACGTCCTGCTCGAATGGCGTGATCAGACCGGAGCCGACTTCCGTTACCAGCTCGGCGAGCAGGTCGGTGCGCCGTGCCACGCCGACGACGCGCACGCCTTCGGCAGCCAAGCCCTTGGCGATGGCACGGCCGATGCCGACGCTCGCTCCGGTGACGACGGCGGTTTTCGATTTGAGCCCGAGATCCATGGTGACACGCCCTCTTGTTCGCTTTTCTGCTTGTCGCTGGGCTGTTCGTTCTTCTGTTCGTTTTCCTGCCCTGTCCCCGTCAGCCTGATTTGCCCGACCGGGAGGAGCAGTGGTAACCAAGAGCCGCGTTGAAGGGAACACGAAAAAGAAAAGGCGCCGAGCGATGGTCTGGGATCCGCAGCAATATCTGAAATTCTCCGGCCACCGGCTCCGGCCCGCCGTCGACCTCTTGATGCGGATCCCGGATTCTGGTCCGCGTGCGATTGCCGATCTCGGCGCCGGCGCCGGCAACGTCACCAAGCTGATCAAGGAGCGTTGGCCGGACGCGACGGTGACCGGTGTCGAGGGTTCGGCCGAGATGGTCGCCGCCGGCCGCAAGGCGGCGCCGGACGTGGAATGGTCACACGAGGATCTCGGCCACTGGCGTCCGACGAAGCAATATGACGTCGTCTACTCCAATGCCGCGCTGCACTGGCTGCCCAATCATGCGGCCCTGTTTCCGTCGATCATGGAGAAGGTGACGCCCGGCGGAATGCTCGCTGTGCAGATGCCGCGCAACTTTCTGGCGCCCTCGCATGTGCTGATCGGCGAGACCGCGCTGAACGGTCCCTGGCGGTCCAAGGTCGAGCATCTCGTCACGCCGCCGCCGGTCGAAGCGCCGGCCTATTATCACGGTCTTCTTGCTCCGATGTCGGCCAATATCGACATCTGGGAGACCGAATATCTGCAGGTGCTGGAAGGCGAGAATCCCGTGAAGGAGTGGACCAAGGGGACCTGGCTGACGCGCTATCTCGACATCTTGCAGGGCGACGAGAAGGCCGCGTTCGAAGCCGCCTATGGGATGCGGGTCGCGAAAGCCTATCCGAAGAACGCCGCGGGACAGACGCTGTTTCCGTTCCGGCGTCTGTTCATGGTCGCCCAGCGCAACGGCTGATCGCACTGCCGCAATGCGACATAAGCGCTCGTTTCCGGGAGCGGCAGCAGGTGCCGGGTTGCGCATTCAGCAGCGGCCAAGATAGCTTGAAGGTTGCTTGGCTGCGGCAAATTGGGCTTAGGTCTAGTTGTTCGGGTGGCGGATTGCTGTCAGTACTGAAATCGGAAAACAAAAAAGACCCGGTTTTAGAGGTTGTTGGGAGGTTCGTTCATGCGCAAGCTGCTTCTTGCGGTCGCCGCCGCAGCTGTTCTCGTGGGGCCCGCCGTTGCCGAGGCCCAGAGCCCGATCGTCATCAAATTCAGCCACGTCGTCGCCAACGATACTCCCAAGGGCAAGGGCGCCCTGAAGTTCAAGGAACTTGCGGAGAAGTACACCGACGGCAAGGTCAAGGTCGAAATCTACCCGAACTCCACGCTGTACAAGGACAAGGAGGAGATCGAGGCGCTGCAGCTCGGCTCGGTGCACATGCTCGCCCCCTCGACCGCGAAGTTCGCACCGCTCGGTATCAAGGAGTTCGAGGCGCTCGACCTGCCTTGGTTGTTCAAGGACGATCAAACCTATTCCAACGCGATGAAGGGCACGATCGGCAAGTGGCTGTTCGATAAGCTCGAGACCAAGGGCATCACCGGGCTCGCTTATTGGGACAACGGCTTCCACATGCTCTCCGCCAACCGTGCCCTGATAAAGCCGACCGATTTCCAGGGTCTCAAATTCCGCATCTCCGGATCGAAGGTCGCCGACCAATATCTCCGTATCATGGGTTCGATCCCTCAGATCATGGCGTTTTCCGAAGTCTACCAGGCTTTGCAGACGGGCGTGGTCGACGGCTGCGAGAATACCGCGTCCAATTACCTGACTCAGAAGTTCTACGAGGTGCAGAAGGACATCACGGTGTCCTATCACGCGCACCTGCAATATGCCGTCATCGTCAATTCGAAATTCTGGTCCGGCCTGCCGCCCGATATCCGCGCCCAGCTCGAGAAGGCGATGAACGAGGCGACCGACTACACCAATTCGATCGCGCGTCAGGAAAACGAGGATGCGCTGGCCGAGATCAAGAAGACGGGCAAGACCACGCTGCATTATCTGACTGACGCCGATCGCAAGGCGTGGCAGGAGGCGATGCAGCCGACCTACAAATGGGCAAAGGGGCGGGTCGGGCAGGAGGTGCTCGATCTCCTCGCCAAGGAACTCGACGTCAAGATGAACTGACGCCGGCGCGCTGGAAGAACAACCATGAACGGTCGGGGGTGATCGCACTCCCGGCCGTTGCTCTTGAATGATGAGCCAAGCTGAGGGGACCAAGTTGCTGCGTGCATTGAATCGTGTGCTCGATCATCTCGAGGAATGGCTGATCGCGACGATGATCGCGGCCGCGACATTGCTCATCTTCGTTGCCGTGCTGCACCGATATGGCGCCGGGCTGTCGATCGACATCGCCAAATGGGCGGAGGCGCGCAACCTGTCCTTGCTGGCCGCGCCCGCGCGAGCGGCGTTCGTCTGGCTTGCCGCTCTCGACTTGTCCTGGGCGCAGGAACTCTGCATCTACATGTTCATCTGGATGGCGAAGTTCGGTGCGGCCTACGGGGTGCGCACCGGCATCCATGTAGGCGTCGACGTCCTGGTCAATGTCCTTCCCGGCGGATCGCGCCGCCGCGTCATCACGTTCGGCCTGATGTGCGGCGCCCTTTTCACTGCCATCGTGTGCTATTTCGGGGCCGCGTTCGTCGGCCAGATGTGGCAGACCGGCCAGCAATCCAACGACTTGGAAGCACCGATGTGGCTGGTGTATCTCACCATCCCGCTCGGCTCCGGGCTGATGTGCTTCCGCTTCCTGCAGGTCGCCTGGTCGTTCTATCGCACCGGCGAACTGCCGCATCACGACATGGCAGGCGTCGAGGGCGTCGAAATAGACCCGGTCCATCCGGCCCCGGTCACGCGCAGTCAGGTCGTCCGCGACGAACGCAGCCCGCTCGGCTGGGTCCTGATGTTGTTGCCGGTCCTGATCGTCGCCGTGTGCTTCGCCCATTCGGCGCACGTGATCACGATGCCGCAGGGCCTGCGTGTCGCCGTGGTTTTCGGCCTTCTGCTGTCGTTGATGCTCACGGGCATGCCGATCTCCATCGCGCTCGGCCTGACCGTGCTCAGCTTCATGTTCACGTTGACCGACGTACGGACGGAATCGGTGGCGCTGAAGCTGTTTACCGGCATCGAGAGCTTCGAGATCATGGCGATCCCGTTCTTCATCCTTGCCGGCAACTTCCTGACCCATGGCGGCGTGGCGCGCCGGATGATCACGTTCGCGACTTCGCTGGTCGGCCATTGGTACGGAGGCCTTGCGCTCTCGGGCGTGGTCGCCTGCGCGCTGTTCGCCGCGATTTCCGGCTCGTCGCCGGCCACCGTGGTGGCGATCGGATCGGTGATCCTGCCCGCGATGGTCGCGCAGGGATTTCCCAAGAAGTTCGGGGCGGGCGTGATCACGACCTCCGGCTCGCTGGGAATTCTCATTCCACCGTCGATTCCAATGGTGCTGTTTGCCGTCTCCACCAACACCTCCGTCGGCAAGCTGTTCATCGCCGGCATCGTGCCGGGAATGGTGCTCGCCATGCTGCTTGGCGCCACGACGTTCTACCGGGCCTGGCGTAACGACTATCCGAGGATGCCGAAAGCAACCCTCTACGAACGCTTCGATGCGTTCCGCAAGTCGATCTGGGGTATCCTGCTGATCGTGATCGTGATCGGTGGCATCTACAGCGGCCTGTTCACACCGACCGAAGCTGCCGCCGTCAGCGCGGTGTACGCCTTCATCGTCGCAGTGTTCATCTACAAGGATCTGAAGCTGCGAGACGTGCCGCGGGTGCTGCTGTCGTCGGCAAATCTTTCAGCGATGCTGCTCTACATCATCACCAACGCCGTCTTGTTCTCGTTCCTGATGACTTACGAGAACGTGCCGCAAGCGCTCGCGCAATGGATGATCGACCAGGGCTTCGGCTGGATCGGCTTCCTCCTCGTCGTCAATCTCCTGCTGCTATTAGCCGGCAACGTGATGGAGCCATCCTCGATCATCCTGATCATGGCGCCGATCCTGTTTCCGGTTGCGATCAAGCTCGGCATCGATCCGATCCATTTCGGCATCCTGATGACGGTCAACATGGAGGTCGGGCTGTGCCATCCGCCGGTCGGCCTCAATCTCTACGTGGCCTCAGGCATCGCCAAGATGGGTATCACCGAGCTCACGGTCGCGGTGTGGCCATGGCTGCTGACGATGTTGGGATTCCTGGTGGTCGTGACCTATTGGCCCGGCCTGTCGCTGTGGCTGCCGAGGCTGTTGGGCATGTAGCCCGCGAACACGCTGCTTCTCTCCACCTGTGGGCGCGGGGCTACGCATTGCTGCGCCCTCCCGTCATGGCAATCGGCCGCGGGATGCGGTTAGATGCCGCGCAACAGGCGGGGAGGAGATCGAGATGACGGACACGTCCAGCAACGAGCCGAAGGGCGCAACGCCGTCCGTCATCGCGCAGCAAACGGCGATGCTGAATGCACTGCCGTTTTCCGACACGCGCGATTTCGACGACGCCGCGCGCGGCTTCCTCGGCACGATCGAGAACGCGGAGATCACCAATCCGCAAGGGCGGACGGTCTGGAGCCTCGAGCCGTACGCCTTTCTTGCCGCCGAGCAGGCGCCGACCACGGTCAATCCGAGCCTGTGGCGGCAGTCGCGGCTCAACATGCAGCACGGCCTTTTCGAGGTCGTGCCCGGCGTGTACCAGGTGCGGGGGCTCGACATTGCCAACATGACGCTGATCGAAGGCCACAGCGGCGTCATCGTCGTCGACACCCTGACCTCGATCGAGGGCGCGCGCGCCGCGCTCGATCTCTACTACAGGCATCGTGGCCAGCGGCCGGTCGCGGCCGTGATCTTCACCCATACCCACACCGACCATTGGGGTGGTGCGCGCGGCGTGCTGGAGGAGGATGCACTCGCGAGCGGCCGCGTGCCGATCATCGCGCCGAACTTGTTCATGGAGCATGCCGTCTCCGAGAACATCATCGCGGGACCTGCGATGCTGCGCCGGGCGCAGTACCAGTTCGGGCCGCTCCTCGCCAAGGGCGCGCGCGGGCAGGTCGATTGCGGCCTCGGCAAGTCGATGGCGGCAGGTTCGGTGGCGCTGCTGCGACCGACTGACCTGATCATGGCGACCGGCGACCGGCGCGTAATCGACGGCGTTGAATTCGAATTCCAGATGGCGCCGAACAGCGAAGCGCCGGCGGAGATGCATTTCTTCATCCCGCGCTACAAGCTGTTGAACCTCGCCGAGAACTGCACCCACAATTTCCACAATCTGCTGCCGTTCCGCGGCGCCGATGTGCGCGACGCGCTGGCCTGGTCGAAATATCTGGGCGAGGCCTTGCAGCTCTGGGATGGCAAGGCGGAGGCGATGTGCGGCCAGCATCACTGGCCGGTGTGGGGACACGAACGCATCGGCACGATGATCCGGCAGCAGCGCGACCTCTACAAATTCGCGCATGACCAGACCATCCGCCTGATGAACCACGGCCTCACCGCGGCCGAGATCGCTGAAACGATCCAGCTGCCCAAGAGCCTGGAGGGCGCCTGGCACGGCCGCGGCTATTACGGCCACATCCGGCACAATGTGAAGGCGATCTATCAAAAATATCTGGGCTGGTACGACGCCAATCCGGTCAATCTCGATCCCTTGCCCCCGGTTGAGTCGGGCAAGAAATACGTCGAGTACATGGGCGGCGCCGACGCCATCCTCGCGCGGGCGCGTGCCGATTTCGACAAGGGCGAATTCCGCTTCGTGGCGCAGGCGCTCGGCCATCTCGTCTTTGCCCAGCCGGACAACGCGGCGGCGCGTGCATTGCTGGCGGATACGCTGGAGCAGCTCGGCTACGCTGCTGAAAGCGCGACCTGGCGCAATGCCTATCTGTTCGGCGCGCAGGAATTGCGCCAGGGCATGCCGAAGGTGCCGGCGCGCCCGCCGATGCCGCGCGAGACGCTGGCGGCGCTGCGCACCTCACAGCTCTGGGACGTGCTCGGCATCCGCCTGAACGGACCAAAGGCGGAAGGAAAGCACATCGTGCTGAACTGGAGCTTCTCCGACACCGGCGAGACCTTCGTGCTCAATCTGGAGAACTGCGCGCTGACTTACACAGAGGGCATGCAGGCGCACAATGCCGATGCCAGCTTCACGCTGGCGCGGTCGACGCTCGACGAGGTGATCGCAAAACTGACCAGCTTCCCGGAGGCCGTGGCCGCCGGCAAGGTCAAATTCGCCGGCAACCCGATGCGCCTCGCCGAGCTGATGGGCCTGATGGACGAATTCCCGCGCATGTTCGAGATCGTCGAGCCGAAGCGGGCCGTGGTGAGGTAGGGCAGCCGTCACCGCGTTCCTACTGTCATCGTCCGGCTTGACCGGACGATCCAGTACTCCGCGGCGGGAGTTGCGTGAGCAAACTGCTGCCGCGGGGTACTGGATGCCCCGCCTATGCGGGGCATGACAGTGGCTACTCCGCGCTGCTCACCAGCTTGATCCGCGGCGCCTGTTCCTCGCCGAGGCTGCGATAGGCCGCGAGATAATCCAGCGCCATGCGACGCGCCGTGAAACGCGTCTCGAACTGCTTGCGAATGACGGAGCGGTCGAGTTGCTGCAGGCGGCCGACGACGCCGGCCGCGCTGAGGACGTCCTCGACGACGAAGCCGGTGAGGCCCTCGTCGATGATCTCCGGCACTGAGCCGCGGTTGAAGGCGATGACCGGCGTTCCGCAAGCCATGGCCTCGATCATCACCAGGCCAAACGGCTCCGGCCAGTCGATCGGGAGCAATAAGCCCAGCGCGCCGCTCAAAAAGTCCGACTTCTCGTGATCGCTGATCTCGCCGATGAATTCCACCAGCGGATTGTTCTCGATCATCGGCCGGATCAGCTCGTCATAGTAATCCTGGTCGGCACGATCAACCTTGGCGGCGATCTTGAGCGGAATGCCACAATGCGTCGCGATCTTGATGGCGCGGTCGACGCCCTTTTCCGGTGCGATGCGGCCAAGCACGGCGAGGTATTCCTGTTTCGCCGGCTTCGGCGTCAGCAGGTTCTCCGGCAGGCCGTGGTGGATCGTCCTCACCCAGTTCGCCTGCGGCACCGGCCGGCGCTGCGCGTTCGAGATCGAGATGACGGGGACCTTCGAGAAGGTGTTGAAGACCGGTTGATGCTCCGGCAGGTCGAGCCGGCCGTGCAGCGTGGTCAGGAACGGTGTCGGCTGCCGGTAGAACAGCGACCACGGATAATAATCGAGATGGAAGTGGAGGAAGTCGAACTCCTCGTCGTCACATTTCTGCCGCACCCGCTCCAGCATCACCATGTGCAGCGCATTGGGATCGCGCACGGAACCGTCGAGGCGGAGCGCCCGGGGCCATAACGCGTCCAGCTTCGCCGAGGTCTGCGAGTCGCCGCTGGCGAACAGCGTTACGTCGTGCCCAAGGGCCACCAGCTCTTCCGTCAACCAATGCACCACCCGCTCGGTGCCGCCATACAGCTTGGGTGGAACAGCCTCCGTCAACGGAGCTACCTGCGCGATGCGCATCTCACCATCTCCTCTGTGCGATCATGATTGTAGAAAGCCCCCGCCTGTTCAGCACCGGCACGCCAGACAAGGGAACGTTCCCGCACTTGCGAAGTTCCTCCTTCCGAACGTTACTTATTCGACACGTCGGACGCCTGTTTCGACACGTCGGACGCCTGTCGCGATGCTGCCATCACATCTTCGCAGAACGCCCGCATCCGCATGTCGTGATGGCGTTGCCCGGGAACCGAGGCGAAGTGGTCGATGTTCAGTCGGCTAACAACAAAAGTTTGAATCATCACGACGGGGTCAATAGTCACATGGATCATCTTTCTGGGTATGCGCACCGGCCGTTTGCCTTTGTTTTGCGCTATCTTCGGCGTCGGCTCGCGTCGCATCTCGTGATCCTGACCGCTGTGGTGGCGGCCGTTGCCTGCTCAGTAGGCACTCAGTATGGCGTCAAATCCCTGGTCGACAGCTTGTCGGCCGGCGCTTCGCATGGTGGGAGCGTATGGCTGGCATTCATTTTCCTCATGACGTTGATCGCCGCCGATAATTTCCTTTGGCGGATCGCGAGCTGGACCGCCAGCTTCACCTTCGTCCGTGTCACGGGTGATTTACGCCGTGACATATTTCGTCATCTGACCGGCCACGCGCCGAGCTACTTCTCCGACCGGATGCCCGGCATGCTGACGAGCCGCATCACGGCGACGTCCAATGCGGTGTTCACGGTCGAAAACATGTTCGTCTGGAATGTGTTGCCGCCGTGCATCGCAACAGTTGCGGCCATCGCGCTGATTGGAACCGTCAGCCCTTACATGGCACTCGGCCTGATGGTGATTGCCGGCGGCATGGTGCTTGCGATGTTCCGCCTTGCGGCCGCAGGGAAACCTCTGCATGACGACTTCGCCGACAAAGCCGCCGTCGTCGACGGCGAGATGATCGACGTCATCAGCAACATGCCGCTGGTGCGCGCCTTCTGCGGCATCGGGCACGAGCATGAGCGGTTCGACGCGACCGTGAACCGGGAGCTCACCGCGCGCGGCCGCAGCCTGCGCTATCTGGAGAAGCTGCGGCTTATCCATGCCGGCGTCACAGTCGTGCTCACGATCGCCCTGATGGCCTGGGCGATCATGCTCTGGCAGGACGGCAGGGCAACGACCGGCGACGTCGTGCTGGTCTGCACCCTCGGTCTCTCCATACTGAACGCGACGCGCGATCTCGCGGTGGCGCTGGTCGACGTCACCCAGCACGTTGCGCGGCTGACCGAGGCGATCGCCACACTGCTGGTGCCGCATGAATTGCGCGACCACCCCGAGGCCGAGCCGCTGGTGAAGAGCGGCGCCGCGATCGCGTTCAACAATGTCACCTTCGGCTATCCCGGCGGCGAAAAGATCTTCGAGCGCTTCAGCCTGCGGCTGCAACCCGGCCAGCGCGTCGGCCTGGTCGGCCAGTCCGGCGGCGGCAAGTCGACGCTGTTCACGCTGCTCCAGCGCTTCTACGATACCGACGAGGGAAGTATCACCATCGACGGCCAGGACATTTCCAAGGTGACGCAGCTGAGCCTGCGCGAGGCCATCTCGGTCGTGCCGCAGGACATTTCCTTGTTCCACCGCTCGATTCGCGAGAATATCCGCTATGGTCGCCCGAACGCGACCGACGACGAGGTGCTGCGTGCGGCCATTGCGGCGCGCTGCGATTTCGTCGAGAGTCTGCCTGGTGGTCTCGACACCATGGTCGGCGACCGCGGCGTCAAGATGTCCGGCGGCCAGCGCCAGCGCATCGCAATCGCGCGCGCCTTCCTGAAGGACGCGCCGATCCTGCTGCTGGACGAGGCGACCGCCGCGCTCGACAGCGAATCCGAGGAGGCGATCCGCGAGGCGTTGTCGCGGCTGATGCGCGGCCGGACGGTCATCGCGATCGCGCATCGCCTCGCGACCCTGCGCAATTTCGATCGCGTGGTCGTGTTGAGGGGTGGTAAGATCATCGAGGACGGGTCGCCCGAGCGTCTGATGCAGGGCCACGGGCCCTATCGTGAGCTGGTCACGCAGGAAATGAGCCGGCTCGCCCAAGCCGCCGCGTAAACCAATAGTCGCGTTCGAGTCGGTTGCGTGTCGAAACAAGCGCAGGGGAGCTGCTGATGTCGGCTGAAGCCGTTACCCAATTCGTCTCCGTGACGCGGACCGTGGACCAGGTCGCGGAGCAGCCTTTCTATATTCCGATGACGGGACCGTCAGCGCGGCCGCGGCGTTCGCTCAAGCACGACGACACCTTTATCGTGCTCGACAGCCATGGTGACATCGGCGCTTCGGCCGGCGGGCCCGATGGCCTGTTTCATCACGACACGCGCTACCTTGCGAGGCTCGAGCTCGTGCTCGACGATCTCCAGCCGTTACTGCTGGGCTCGAACCTGCGCGACGACAACTCAGCCCTTACCGTCGATCTCACCAATCCGGACATCTACCGGCAGGGCAGCCTCGTGCTGCAAAAGGACCTGCTGCACATCGTGCGCACGATCTTCCTGTGGCGCGGCACCGCGTATCAGCGCATCGGCGTGCAGAACCACGGCGACCGCCCAGCCGGCTTTGCGCTGACGCTGCTGTTCGACAACGATTTCGCCGATCTGTTCGAGGTCCGCGGCGAACGGCGCCCGCGCCGCGGCATCGGCTCGAGCCGGCTGTTGGGACCGACCGACGTGCTGTTCGATTACCGCGGTCTCGATGACGCCGAGCGCACCACGGGCCTGCATTTCGACCCGCGCCCAACCAAGTTGTCGGTGAATGCCGCGACCTGGCAGCTCGAACTCGACCCGCATGAGTCGAAATCCTTGTTCGTGGCCGTGTCCTGCAATCGGCCGGTCGCGGAGAAGCCTGCGCGCTTTTTCAGAAGCCTGCTCGCCCATCGCCGCGAGATGCGGCAATCGACGATGGGGGCGGCCAGCATCGAGACCTCCAACAACATCTTCAACGAGGTGCTGTGCCAGGCCATGGCCGACCTCAACATGCTGATGACGGAGACGCCGCAGGGCCGCTATCCCTATGCGGGAATTCCCTGGTACTCGACGACGTTCGGCCGTGACGGGCTGATCACCGCGTTGCAGATGCTGTGGGTCGATCCGCGAATCGCCAAGGGCGTGCTGCGGCGGCTCGCCCATTTCCAAGCCAAGGCGGTCGATCCGCTCGCCGATGCCGCGCCAGGCAAGATCCTGCATGAGATGCGCGGCGGCGAGATGGCGGCGCTGCGGGAGGTACCGTTCGCGCAATATTACGGCAGCGTCGATTCCACGGCCTTGTTCGTCCTGCTGGCGGGAAGCTATTTCGAGCGCACCGGCGACCAGACGACGTTGACCGAGCTGTGGCCGGCGATCGAGGCGGGGCTGGCCTGGATCGACGGTCCGGGGGACCCCGACAAGGACGGCTTCGTCGAATATCAGCGCGCCACGGAAAAGGGCCTCGCCAACCAGGGCTGGAAGGATTCCTACGACGCGATCTTCCATGCTGATGGCCAGCTCGCGGAAGGCAATCTCGCGCTGGCCGAGGTGCAAGGTTACGTCTTTGCGGCCAAGCGGCTCGCCGCGCGCTGCGCGCTTCGGCTGGGCAAGCCTGATCTCGCCAAGAAGCTCGAGGCCGAGGCCAAGACGCTGGCCGAGCGTTTCGAGGCCGCGTTCTGGTGCGAGGAGCTCGGTACCTATGCGCTTGCGCTCGACGGCAAGAAGCGGCCCTGCAAGGTGCGGACCTCCAACGCCGGCCAGGTCCTGTTCAGCGGCATGATCCGCGAGGACCGCGCGCGCCTCGTCGCCGCCGATTTGATGCGGCCGCATTTCTTCTCGGGCTGGGGCATCCGCACCGTCGCGCAAGGCGAGGTGCGTTACAATCCGATGTCCTATCATGACGGGTCGATCTGGCCGCACGACAATGCGCTGATCGCGCTCGGGCTCGCGCGTTATGGGCTCAAGCATTCGGTCGCGCATGTCTTCAAGGGATTGTTCGACGCCGCGACCTACATGGACCTGCGCCGGTTGCCCGAATTATTCTGCGGTTTCCGGCGCGAAAAGCGGCGCGGCCCGACGCTCTATCCGGTCGCCTGCGCGCCGCAGGCCTGGGCCAGCGCAACGGCGTTCACGCTATTGGAGGCGGCGCTGGGCATCGAGTTCGACGTGGCGCGCGGCGAGATCCGGCTGCGCAATCCGCATCTGCCGGCGTTCCTGCACGAGGTGATCTTGCGCGATCTGCGTCTGGGCGAGTCCAGCGTGGACCTGCGCGTCAGCCGCCATGGCGACGACGTGGCGCTGGAGGTGTTGCGCACGCGTGGCCAGATTCAGGTCTCGATCGTGCTGGCGCGCTAGCGGCGCGCCGGAAGGAGGGTGCATGCGTACCGCCGGATGGTTGGCTCTGGGCGTCGTGATCGTCTGCGGAACGACTCTCGCCGTGTCACGCGCCGCGGAGGAGTCGCCCGCACCCTCGACGGAAGCGAATGCACCGCCGACGGCGCAGCCGCCGGCGTCATCGGTCCCCGTCACGCCAAAGAATGCCGCGCCACCGCCGTCGGTCACGATCATCGGCGCGAGCGATGCGCACGGTGTGCTTGGCCGTGACGTGCTCAGCGCGGCGAACGAAGACATGGGCCGCATCGTCGACGTCATCGTCGATCGGAGCGGGCACGTGCGCGCCGCCGTGATCGATTTCGGCGGCTTCCTCGGCGTCGGCAGCCGCAAGATCGTGGTGGACTGGAACGCGCTCCGATTCGGCAAGATCACCAACAAGAAGGACAGCATCACGCTGGAATTGACCAAGGCACAGGTCGCAGCCGCGCCGGAATACAAGGAGGACACGCCGATGGTGGTACTCGGCGCGTCCGGCAGCCTGCAGCCGCTGCAAGCTGTTCAGTGAGGCGCGGGGAGGGATGGCCGCCGGTGCTGTTGTCGAGGAAGCCGAATGATGCAGACCGCGAGGGCCGCGTTGAGCAGGATAAATTCTCGGCGCCGTCGCCTGCCGGCATTCCGGCTCCGTCGCGCCAGAGCCTGCGTGGCCTCGACTGGTTCATCTTCTTCCTCGCCGACGTGCAGACCGGATTCGGGCCGTTCATCGCAGTTTATCTGACGACCCAGAAATGGACCCAGGTCGAGATCGGCCTCGTGCTGTCGATCGGCGGCATCGTTGCCCTGATCGGTCAGATGCCGGGCGGCGCCATCATCGATGCCGCGAAATCCGAGCGGCTGGTCGCCGGCCTCGCGATCGGCACGATCGGCTGCTGCGCGCTCGCCTATGCGGCGATGCCGATCTTCCCCGTGGTGGTGGCTGCGGCCACCTTGCACGCGGCAGCGAGCTGCGTGCTCGGACCGGCGATCGCGGCGATCAGCCTCGGTCTGGTCGGCCCGCTCGCGATCGGCGAGCGTCTCGGCCGCAACGCGCGCTTTGCTTCGCTCGGCAACGGCGTTGCGGCCGCCGTGATGGGTACTGCCGGCTATCTGCTGTCGAGCCGGTCGGTGTTCCTGGTCACCTTCCTGCTCGCAATTCCCACCTTGATCGCACTCTCTCGCATCCGCGAGCACGAAGTCGACATCGCGCGCTGTCACGGCGAGATGCCGCGCGAGGCGGAGGATCGCGGCGACACCAATATCTGGCATCTGATCCGGCAGCGGCCGCTCATTGTCTTTGCACTCAGCGTGCTCCTGTTGCAGCTCGCGAACGCCTCGATGATGCCGCTGATGGCAAGCGCGGTGACAGCGCGATCGAGCGAGTGGGCGACGGTGCTCGTCGCTTTTTGCATCGTCGTGCCGCAGGCGATCGTGGCGCTGCTGTCGCCGAGCGTCGGGCGCAAGGCGCAAGTATGGGGCCGCAGGCCGCTGCTGCTGATCGGATTCGCGGCGCTGACGATTCGCGGTTTGCTGTTCGCGACAGTGCGCGATCCGTATCTGCTGGTGCTGGTGCAGGTGTTCGACGGCCTCACCGCGGCGGTGTTCGCGGTGATGATCCCGCTGATCGTGGCCGACGTCGCCTTCGGCAGCGGCCATTTCAACCTCGCGCAGGGCATTGTCGGCACGGCAATGGGCATCGGCGCGTCGCTGAGCACCGCGCTTGGCGGCTATGTCAGCGATAAATTCGGCAATGCCATGGCGTTCACCGGACTGTCCGGCGTCGCGGTGACGGGACTTCTGCTTATTCTGCTTGTCATGCCGGAGACGCGGCGCAAGGGCATGATCGCAGCAAAAGAAATGGCCGGCTGAATCAATCAGCCGGCCATGAGGGGGTGGGAGAGGGGAGATCAGGCGTCGAGATTGTGCAGGCGTGCGCGGTTGCGCAGCACGATATGGCGGGCGCCGGAGAAGCCGAGAATGCCCTGGGCGTGAAGCTGCGACAGCGCGCGCGAGACGGTCTCGAGCGTGAGACCGAGATAGTCGCCGATGTCGCGGCGGCACATCGGCAGCGCCATCATGCCTGCAACCGCGAGGCGGCGGTCCATTTCGAGCAGGAAGGTTGCGACGCGCTCCATCGCGGTCTTGCGGCCCAGCAGCAGCATGTGGTCCTCGGCGTGGCGAAGCTCACCGGCGGTCATCGCCCAAAGCTTGCGGGCGACCTGGACGTCGGTGGCTGCGGCCTTCTCGAGGCTCGCGCGCTTCACGAGGCGCACAGTGGTGTCGATGATAGCTTCAGCAGCAAGGCGGTGGGTGGTGCCGGATTCGAGGCCGAACACGTCGCCGGGAAGGTGGAAGGAGCCGATCTGGCGGCGGCCGTCGGAGAGAAGCTTGTAGCTGCGCACGGCGCCGGTGACGACCTGATAGACATACTCGGCCGACTCGTCCTCGCCATAGATTTCCTCCTCCTTGCGGTAGGAGAACTCGGTGGCAACGAGGCCGACATGGCCGGCGATCGCACCGAACTGGTCAGAGACGGGATGGGCGGGTGCGATCTTGCCGCCGATCTGGGTCTTGATCGCCGGGGCGTTGAAGGTCTGGGTCAGCATCTGCGCCATCTCCGTTGTGATGACGCTTAGGTACGCGGTATCGGGTGCCTCGAAAATTTCGCGAGATATCTTAAGGAGATTGCCTTACGTAGAATCCCGTAGGTCAGCTATGGACCCGGTTCTGGATGGCGTGGCGAATGCGTTTGACCAGGTTTTCGTCCAGAAGCGGCTTCAGAATCACTTCATTCACGCCTGCGGCCGCCGCCCGGGCCGAGATATTCGAGTCGGGATAGCCGGTGATCAGGATCACGGGGGTATCGCCCTCGGACTGGCGCAGTCGCCCGGCCAGCTCGATGCCGTTGATGTCAGGCATTTTGTAGTCGATCACGTAACAGTCTGCACCGGACGGGCGCGCCGCATTGAGCAGCGCCGTGGCGTTCCTGAAGGTCCGTACGGCAAAACCGTCGGTTTCCAGCAAAAACCTCAGCGAGCCAAGCACAGCGGCATCGTCGTCGACCACATAGACAGTTGGCTTTGCGGGTGACGACATCTGGAGCCGCTCGGGATGGGAGCTGATCGCAATCATTCCGATCTGGTAGCACAGGGCGAGCGGAGGGTTTTGACTTGCCTCAACTCCTGTTGACTTCAATCATTGAGCATTCCGGCGCGCATCGCTAGCCGGACCAGCTCCGACAGGCTGTTGGCCTGCATCTTGGTCATTACGTTGGCCCGGTAGACCTCGATGGTGCGCGGGCTGATGTCGTACTCGCGAGCGATCAGCTTGTTGGAGAGGCCCGCGATCAGCCCCTCCATGACCTGTCGTTCTCTGGGGCTCAGGGACGCGACGCGAGCGGCGACGTCCTGGCCCATGGCCTCGTTCCTGGCGGCCGGCTCGCCCTCGCGGATCGCGGATTCGATCATGGCGACGAGGCGGTCATCCTCGAACGGCTTTTCCAGGAAATCCATCGCACCGAGCTTCATCGCCTCGACCGCGAGCGGCACGTCGCCATGACCGGTCATGATCAGGATCGGAAACCGGCTGCGCTGCGCCTTCAGGCGCTTCAGAAGCTCGATCCCATCGATGCCGGGCATCCGCACGTCGGAGACGACGCAGCCGAAGGCGAGGCCGGGCAGGGCATCGAGAAAACTCTGCGCGTTGTCGAACAGTGTGACGCCGAAGCCGGCTGAATCCAGCAGGAAGTTCAGCGAATCCCGCATCGCCTCGTCGTCGTCAATGACGTAGATGGTTCCCTTGGTCGTCATGGATCAGTTCTCGTCGGCTGCCGGCAAGGTGAAGCGGAATGTCGCCCCACCCGATGCGTTGCTCTCGGCCCACATCCGGCCGCCGTGAGCCTCGATGATCGAGCGGCTGATGGAAAGTCCCACGCCCATGCCGGTGTCTTTGGTGGTGAAGAAAGTCTGAAACAGGTTTGGCATGACGTCGTCCTGGAAGCCGGAGCCGGAGTCGGAGACCTCGATCTCGATCATGTCGTCGGCGGCGCGGGTGTTGGTGACGACGAGCTCGCGCCGTGGCGACTTCGCCATCGCTTCCAGCGCGTTGCGGAAGAGGTTGACCAGCACCTGCTGGATTTGCACCCGGTCGGCGAGCACGAGATCGGCATTTGGATTGAGGCTGAACCGAAGCTGCACGTCCTGCTCGCGCGCGCCGGCGAGCCCGAGCGCGCCGGCCTCCTCGATCAGCTTGGACAGGCTCTCGACCCTTTTCTCCGATTCGCCGCGGGAGACGAAGTCGCGCAAGCGGCGGATGATCTGGCCGGCGCGCAGCGCCTGCTCGGCGGCGCGGTCCAGCGCGCTCTCGATCTTCGGCGTATTCGGATCCTGGCTTCCGGCGAGGAGCCGCCGCGACCCCTTCATGTAGTTGCTGATCGCTGCCAGCGGCTGGTTGAGCTCGTGAGCGAGCGCGGACGCCATTTCGCCCATCGCGCTCAGCCGCGAGACGTGGACAAGTTCGGACTGCAGTTCCTGGAGCCGCGCCTGGGTTTTCTGATGCTCGGTCAGATCGCGGACGAAACCGGTGAAATAGGGCTCGCCGCCCGACTGCATCTCGCCGATCGACAGGTGCATCGGAAAGGTCGTGCCGTCGCGGCGCTTGCCGGTCACGATGCGGCCGATGCCGATGATGTGTGGGTCGCTGGTGGTCCGGTAGCGCGCGATGTAGCCGTCGTGACGTGAGCTGTCGGGCTCCGGCATCAGGATGCGGACGTTCTGGCCGATCGCCTCCGACTCGACCCACCCGAACAGGCGCTCGGCCGCCGCGCTGAAGAGCTGGATGACGCCGTGGCCGTCGATGACGATCATGGCGTCTGGAATCGTCTGGAGGATCGAGCGGAGGTGACTCTCGCGCGTGCGCAGGGTTTCCTCGACCTGCTTCTCTTCATCGACGTCAAGAAAGATGCCGCTGAGATGTCGGGCGGCGCCGGCGTCGTCCCGAATCAGCCCCGCGCGCGCACGGATCCACTGCGCTCTGCCCAACGCCCCCGCGACCCTGAACGACACGTCGAAGCTGCCGCCCCGTTCGGAGACGTGTCGGATCGCACTCTCGATCCGCTCGCGGTCGTTCGGCTCCAGCCGGGACAGGAACAGCGCGTAACTCACCGATTGGCCAGATTCGATTCCGAACAGGATCCTGGCCGTCTCCGACCACTCCAACTCCAGTGTCTTGAGATCGAGGTCCCAGGTCCCGACGCCAAATCCTTCGATTCGAACGCGGAAATGTTCGCCCCGGCCGTCATCTTGCGGATGAATCACGCGGGTCGGCGCCAAACGATCACTCCCATTCTGATGCGGGGAACCGCACAGCGTTACCGTTGGCAATGTACCCAACGAGGGGCCAGAGGCAAGTTCCGATGTCTTATACCATCGGCAGATTTCCGGCCGGCGCGGTGATCCAAGGTTTTGATCTATCTCATCCTGCCCCGGCGGCGGTGGGCTTACGATCGGATCAAAGCTCATTGCCCCGGAGACTCCGATGACATACGCGACCGTGATGGTCAGCCTGGCGCTCGATCAGCCCAACGAGGCGCGGCTTCAGGTCGCGGGCGAGCTTGCCGAACGATTTGAGGCGTCGATCATCGGCGTTGCTGCGGCGCAGTTCGCCCCGCCGCTCTACTACAGCGATGGCGCCGCAGCGCAGGGACTGATCGATGAGGGAGAAGCCTCGGTCAAGCGACGCCTGAGCAGGCTCGAGGCGCAATTCCGCGCCGCGATCAGGAATCGCGGCGGGCATGTGGAATGGCGCAGCGCCATGGATTTCCCGGCGCGCCTTACGTTCGCTCAGGCACGTTGCGCCGACATCGTCGTCGCCGGCGGGCAGAGCCCGGCCTTCTCCGACGCCTTCGCGCTCGCGAGCCCAAAGGATCTGGTGATGCAAGCCGGCCGACCGATCCTGGTCGTGCCTGACGGGGTCAACTGGCTCGATCTGCGCAGCGTCCTAGTGGCGTGGAAGGATACGCCGGAAGCGCGGCGGGCGCTCGCCGATGCGCTGCCATTACTGCGCAAGGCCAGGGATGTCACCGTCCTCGCAATTCCCGAAGGTGACGACGACCGCACTGCCGCGGTCGCTGGCGCGACCGACGTGACGGCGTGGCTTGCCCGCCACGGCGTGACCGCGATCACGCGCGTTTCCGAAGCGGCCCGGAACGAAACCGTCGCCGGGCAACTGGAGAAAATTGCCGGCGACGTCGGCGCCAGCATGATCGTCGCCGGTGCCTACGGTCATTCGCGCTTCCGCGAACTGATCCTCGGCGGCGTCACCCAATATCTGGTCACTCAATCTGCCCGCTGCGTGCTGCTGTCGCACTGACGCTGGAGCGATACAAGACCAATCAAAGAGGACGCGCCGTGTACAGATTCCTTGAACAGACCGTCGAAAGCTACATGACGCAGGACGTCAGGACAGTGAGGCGCGACCTCGACCTGCTCGCGCTGAGCGAGATGTTCGAGCGCGATGATTTCAATTCCTATCCGGTCGAGGACGACGGACAGGTCGTCGGCATCGTCACCAAGTTCGACATCCTGAAGTGCTTCGCCTTCACGCCGAGCCAGATGCTGCCGCGCTACCACGACCTGATGACCCGCAAAATCGGCGACGTCATGACGCCCGACTTTATCTATGTCAGCCCCGACACGCGGCTGACGCGCGTGCTCCAGATCATGGTCGAGCACCGCATCAGGAGCATCATCGTGCTCGACGGCGCGCAGAAGCTGATCGGAATCGTCGCGCGCGAGGACGTCATCGCGGCGCTCAAGGCGACGGCACGCGACTGAGGAGGCGGCTGCAGATTCGCAATTCTCGACTCCGCCATGTCACGCAGGCGGTGGGCTGCCGTTTATGCTCTGCGGTGCCCAAGCGACTGATATCGCTCTGCGATCTACATCGGTCTCACATTAACAGAAATCCACATAGCTTGATTTCAATCAATTCCCCGCGAGGGCGAATGTGGTTTCTGGCCCTGTGTTCTTTCAGAGAGAGTCCGCATGAGCCAGCCCTCCATCTCCAAGTCCATGACGTCAGGTGAAAGCGGCCTGGCTGTCGTGTTCGCGGTCACCGCCTTCCTCTGCGTGATTGCCTCGGCCAAGGCGCTCGATGCGCCCTTCGCCTTCCATGCCGCGCTGAGCGCGGCGGCGAGCCTGGCCGCGGTCTTCTGCATCATCAACCGTTACCTCGACCGACCGGCGGCGCTGCCGCCTGCGGAGATCAACGGCCGGCCCAACTACAACATGGGGCCGATCAAGTTCTCCTCCGTCATGGCGATGTTCTGGGGCATTGCCGGCTTTCTCGTCGGCCTCATCATCGCCTCGCAACTGGCGTGGCCGGCGCTGAACTTCGATCTGCCCTGGACCAGCTTCGGCCGCCTGCGTCCGCTGCACACGTCCGCAGTGATCTTCGCCTTCGGCGGCAACGTCCTGATCGCGACGTCGTTCTACGTCGTCCAGAAGAGCTGCCGCGTGCGCCTTGCAGGCGATCTCGCGCCCTGGTTCGTCGTCGTAGGCTACAATTTCTTCATCCTGATCGCCGGCACCGGCTATCTGCTCGGCGTCACCCAGTCGAAGGAATATGCCGAGCCGGAATGGTACGCCGATCTGTGGCTGACCATCGTCTGGGTCACCTATCTGCTGGTCTTCCTTGCCACGATCATCAAGCGCAAGGAGCCGCACATCTTTGTTGCGAACTGGTTCTATCTCGCCTTCATCGTGACGATCGCGGTCTTGCATCTCGGCAACAACCCGGCGCTGCCGGTCTCGGTGTTCGGCTCGAAATCCTACATCGCCTGGGGCGGCATCCAGGATGCCATGTTCCAGTGGTGGTACGGCCACAACGCGGTCGGCTTCTTCCTGACCGCCGGCTTCCTCGCCATCATGTATTACTTCATTCCGAAGCGGGCCGAGCGGCCGATCTATTCCTACCGTCTCTCGATCATCCACTTCTGGGCGCTGATCTTCCTGTACATCTGGGCCGGCCCACACCATCTGCACTACACGGCGCTGCCGGACTGGACCCAGACGCTCGGCATGACCTTCTCGATCATGCTGTGGATGCCGTCCTGGGGCGGCATGATCAACGGCCTGATGACGCTGTCGGGCGCCTGGGACAAGCTGCGCACCGATCCCGTGCTGCGCATGCTCGTGGTCTCCGTCGCCTTCTACGGCATGTCGACCTTCGAAGGCCCGATGATGTCGATCAAGGTGGTCAACTCGCTCAGCCACTACACCGACTGGACCATCGGCCACGTGCACTCCGGCGCGCTCGGCTGGGTTGGTTTCGTCTCCTTCGGCGCGCTCTACTGCCTCGTGCCCTGGATCTGGAATCGGAAGGGCCTCTACAGCCTCAAGCTCGTCAACTGGCACTTCTGGATCGCGACGCTTGGCATCGTCCTCTACATCTCGGCGATGTGGGTGTCCGGCATCCTCCAGGGCCTGATGTGGCGCGCCTACACCTCGCTCGGCTTCCTCGAATATTCCTTCATCGAGACCGTCGAGGCGATGCATCCCTTCTACATCATCCGCGCCGCCGGCGGCGGGCTGTTCCTGATCGGCGCGCTGATCATGGCCTATAATCTCTGGATGACGGTTCGCGTCGGCGAACAGGAAGTCCAGATGCCCGTCGCTCTTCAGCCGGCGGAATGAGGAGTCTTCCATGTCGTTCTGGACACGCCACCAAATCTTCGAAAAGAACTCGATCATCCTCATCGTCGGCATCCTGCTGGTGATCGCGATCGGCGGTCTCGTCGAGATCACCCCGCTGTTCTACCTCAAGAGCACGATCGAGGCGGTCGACGGGATCAGGCCGTATACGCCGCTGGAGCTCGCCGGGCGCAACGTCTACATCCGCGAGGGCTGCTATCTCTGCCATTCGCAGATGATCCGGCCCTTGCGCGACGAGGTCGAGCGCTACGGACATTTCTCGTTGGCCGCCGAGAGCATGTACGACCATCCGTTCCAGTGGGGCTCGAAGCGCACCGGTCCCGACCTTGCCCGCGTCGGCGCCAAATATTCCGACGACTGGCATGTGACCCATCTGGCCAATCCGCGCGCGATCGTGCCGCAGTCGGTGATGCCAGGCTATCCGTTCCTCAGCCAGACCGAGGTCGATCCGGACACGATCGCCGACCACATGCGCACGCTGCGGACCGTCGGCACGCCCTACACCGACGACCAGATCGCCAATGCGGGCGCCGACATGAAGGCCCAGGCCGATCCTGACAATGCCGGCTCCGACGCTTTCACCAAGCGCTACGCCAAGGCCGTGGTGCGCAACTTCGACGGCAAGGCCGGCACGCCGACCGAGATGGACGCGCTGATCGCCTATCTCCAGATGCTCGGCACGCTGGTCGATTTCAAGATCTACAACGAGAAAGCCAATCTTCGCTGAGAAGGCACCCACGATGAAAGCCATCCTGACACTCGACAATCTCGCGTCCGGTCTCGTGACCACGATCTGGACGCCGGTGTTCGTCGCGATCTTTCTCGCGATCATCGCCTACGCATTATGGCCCCGTAACAAGGCTGCGTTCGACGAAGCAGCACACCTGCCGTTGCGGGAGGAGTGAGAGACCATGACCGATCATCATAGCGACATCGATTCCGTCACCGGCAAGTCCACGACCGGACATGAATGGGACGGCATCAAGGAGCTCAACACGCCGCTGCCGCGCTGGTGGGTGATCAGCTTCTACCTCACCATCGTCTGGTCGATCGGCTACTGGATCGTGTATCCGGCCTGGCCGCTGATCTCCAGCAATACCACGGGCCTGTTCGGCTACTCGACACGCGCCGATGTCGCGGTCGAGCTCGCCAATCTCGAGAAGATCCGCGGAGCCAAGATGGTTGCGCTGGGCGCGGCCTCGCTCGCCGACATCGAGAAGGACCCGGCGCTGCTGGCGCTCGCGCGCGCCAAGGGCAAGACCGTGTTCGGCGACAATTGCGCGCCATGTCACGGCTCAGGCGGCGCGGGTGCCAAGGGCTATCCGAATCTGAACGACGACGACTGGCTGTGGGGCGGTTCGCTCGACCAGATCATGCAGACCATCCAGTTCGGCGCACGTTCCGGCCACGCCAAGACGCATGAAGGCCAGATGCTCGCATTCGGCAAGGACGGCGTGCTGAAGCCGGATGAGATCGTCACGGCCGCCAACTATGTCCGGGCACTGTCGGGCCTTCCGACCCGCAAGGGCTATGACGCGGCCAAGGGCGAGAAGATCTTCGCGGAGAATTGCGTCGCCTGCCATGGCGGCGGCGGCAAGGGCAACCCGGAGATGGGTGCCCCCAACCTGACCGATAAGATCTGGCTCTATGGTTCGGACGAGGCGACGCTGATCGAGACCATCAGCCAGGGCCGCGCGGGCGTGATGCCGGCCTGGGAAGGGCGGCTCGATCCCGCCACCATCAAGGCGATGGCAGTTTACGTCCACTCGCTGGGCGGCGGAAAATAGCCAATCCGGGACACGCGGGGGCGAACAAAAAAGCTCCCGCTTGCGCTGGATCAACTGACGCGGCGGCGTCGGGTCTAGGTTTTATCGCACCTCTCGAAAAGCTGCAGGCGATGAACAGGACCGCGAACCCAAAAGAGCTCCCATTAGACGATGACAACGGGCCGCTCTATGTGGCCCAGAAGAAAGTCTATCCCCAGAGCACCTCCGGCACCTTCCGCCGGATCAAATGGGGCCTGATGGCCTTCTGCCTCGGCGTCTACTACTTCCTGCCGTTCGTGCGCTGGAACCGCGGACTCGGCGCTCCCAGCCAAGCGGTGCTGATCGATCTTCCCAACAGTCGCTTCTATTTCTTCTTCATCGAGCTGTGGCCGCAGGAGGTCTACTACTTCACCGGCCTGCTGATCGTCGCCGCGGTGGCGCTATTCCTGATGAACTCGGTCGGCGGCCGTATCTGGTGCGGCTATCTCTGTCCGCAGACGGTGTGGACCGACCTGTTCTATGCGGTCGAGCGTCTGATCGAGGGTGACCGGCGCGAGCGGATGAAGAAGGACAAATCGTCCGACCCGATGAAGCTGGAGCGGATCTCCGAGATCGTGCTCAAACATTCGATCTGGCTCTTGATCGGGTGGTGGACCGGCGGCGCCTGGGTGCTCTATTTCAACGACGCACCGACGCTGGTCAAGGAACTCGTCACGTTCCAGGCGCCGATGCTCGCCTATGTCTGGATCGGCATTCTCACCGCGACGACCTATCTGCTCGCCGGCTACATGCGCGAGCAGGTCTGCACCTATATGTGCCCGTGGCCGCGCATCCAGGCGGCGCTAACCGATGAATGGGCGCTCAACGTCACCTACCGCTACGACCGCGGCGAGAAGCGTACGTCGGTGAAGAAGGCGGCCGAGCTGCGCGCGCTCGGGCAGCAGGTTGGTGATTGCGTCGATTGCTACCAGTGCGTGGCGGTCTGCCCGACCGGCATCGACATCCGCAACGGACCGCAGATGGAATGCATCCAGTGCGGGCTCTGCATTGATGCCTGCGACAATGTGATGACGAAAATCGGCCGGCCGAAGCGGCTGATCGGCTATGACAACGACGTCAACATCCAGCGCCGCCAGGAAGGCAAGGCGCCGATCTACCGCATCGTCCGGGCCCGCACCGTCTCCTACAGCGCGATCATCGCGGCGGTCGGCGGCATCATGATCTATACGCTGGCGACTCGCAGCCTGCTCGACGTCAACGTGCTGCACGACCGCAACCCGGTCGCGGTCAGGCTCAGCGACGGCTCGATCCGCAATGCCTACACGGTGCGGCTGCTCAACAAGAGCGGTTACGACCGGGTCATCGCGATCGACGCGAGCGGCCCGGTCAATGCGACAATCCATGTCATCGGAATCGATTCTGTGACGCCGGACCGGCCGATGATCGTGGTTCCGCGCGACTCCACCAGCGAGCTGCGGCTGCTCGTGACCGCTTCGGTGGAGGGCAATCCGGAAAAGTCCATCCCGGTTCACTTTCACGTCACCGATATCGGCCTCGGCGAAGTCGCCAGCGCCACCGACAATTTCGTCGCGCCCTAGGATCAGGAGTTCGCCATGGCAACCAAGCCGCTGACCGGAACAAAAGTGTTTCTGATGCTGGTCGCCTTCTTCGGCGTCGTGATCGGCGTCAACGCGACCATGATGAAGCTCGCGATCGCGACGCTGCCAGGGACGGACGTCGACAGCCCCTATGCCGCTGGGCTCGCCTATGACCGCGAGATCTCGGCGGCGCAGGACCAGGCTGCGCGCAAATGGAAGGTCAACGCCCATGTCGAGCGCCGCGCCGATGGCGGCGCCGTGCTTCAGGTCGAGGCGCGCGACGCGAGCGGCCAGCCGATCGCCGGACTGAAATTCGGCGGCCGCCTGGAGCGGCCGACCGACAAGCGCGCCGATCTCGCAATCGAGCTCTCGGAGGCCGGTATCGGCCTCTATCGCGGCGATGCCGCATCGGTCGCGTCGGGCCAGTGGGACTTGGTGATCCAAGGCGAGGCGCGGGGAACGCGCGTGTTCATGTCGCGCAACCGCGTGATCCTGAACTGAAGGATTTTGCCATGCACGTCTCGCGGGACTTTTCGCATTACGTCCGGACTGCGGGCGAGGGCGTCCAGCACATCGATCTCGCGGTCGAGGGCGTGCACTGCGCCGGCTGTATGGCCAAGATCGAGCGCGGGCTGTCCGCGATTCCCGACGTCACGCTGGCGCGCGTGAACCTCACCGACCGGCGCGTTGCGCTGGAATGGAAGGCGGGCACGCTCGATCCTATCAGCTTCATCGATCGCCTCGAAGAGCTCGGCTACAAGGCCTATCCTTACGAAACCGAGAGCGCGGAGGCGACCGAGGTCGCCGAATCGCGCTTCCTGCTGCGTTGCCTCGGCGTCGCCGCGTTCGCCACCATGAACGTGATGATGCTGTCGATCCCGGTGTGGTCCGGCAACGTCTCGGACATGCTGCCGGAGCAGCGCGATTTCTTCCACTGGCTGTCGGCGCTGATCGCGCTGCCGGCGGCGGCCTATGCCGGCCAGCCGTTCTTCCGCTCGGCCTGGCGCGCGCTGTCGGCCAGGACCACCAACATGGACGTGCCGATCTCGATCGGCGTGACGCTGGCGCTCGGCATGTCCGTGGTCGAGACCATCAACCACGCCGAGCACGCCTATTTCGACGCGGCGATCATGCTGCTCACTTTCCTACTGGTCGGTCGCTTCCTCGACCAGAACATGCGGCGGCGGACCCGCGCGGTCGCGGGCAATCTCGCCGCGCTCAAGGCGGAGACCGCGGCCAAGTTCGTCGGGCCCGACGAGATATCCCAAGTGCCGGTGGCCGCGATCTATCCCGGCGACATCGTGCTGCTGCGGCCCGGCGAGCGCTGCGCGGTCGACGGCACTGTGATCGAGGGCCGTTCCGAGATCGACCAGAGCCTGATCACCGGCGAGACGCTCTACGTCACGGCAGGCCAGGGCACGCCGGTCTATGCGGGATCGATGAACATCTCGGGGACCTTGCGGGTGCGGGTCTCGGCGGCCTCCGAGGCGACGCTGCTCGCCGAGATCACGCGGCTGCTCGACAATGCGCTGCAGGCGCGCTCGCGCTACATGCGGCTCGCAGACCGCGCTTCGCGACTCTACGCGCCGGTGGTGCATGCCACCGCGCTCGTCACCATCCTCGGCTGGGTCATCGCGGGCGCCGGCTGGCATGATGCCATCGTGACCGGCGTCGCGGTGCTGATCATCACCTGTCCCTGCGCGCTCGGGCTCGCCATTCCGACGGTACAGACCGTGGCCTCTGGCGCGATGTTCAAGGCTGGTGTCCTGCTGAATTCCGGCGATGCCATCGAGCGTCTCGCGGAAGCCGATCACGTCGTCTTCGACAAGACCGGCACGCTGACGCTGCCCGATCTCGAAGTGATGAATGCGGCCGATATTCCAGCAGACATCTTCGAGCTTGCCGGGCGGCTCGCGCTGTCGAGCCATCATCCGGTCGCCGCCGCGGTCGCGCAGGCCGCCGACGCCAGATCGCCGATCGTTGGCGCGGTCGAGGAGGCCGGCCAGGGCGTGCGCGCTGTGGTCGATGGCATCGAGATTCGCCTCGGCCGTCCGTCTTTCTGCGGCGCCGAGACGCTGGTCTCGGACGTGACACATCTCGACCCCGAAGCCTCCGTCGTGGCTTTCAGCAAGGGCAGCGAAAAATTCATCCTCTCCGTGCGCCAGGGCCTCCGTCCCGATGCGCAGGCTGTGATCGCGGCGCTGAAGGCGCGCAATATCGGCATCGAGATTCTCTCCGGCGACCGTGAACCGGCGGTGATCGCGGCGGCCCACGCGCTGGGCATCTCCGAATGGCGCGCCGGGGTGACCCCGGCCGACAAGATCGCGCGGATCGAGGTCCTGAAGCAGCGGGGCATGAAGGTCCTGATGGTCGGCGACGGCATGAACGATGCGCCCTCGCTGGCGGCGGCCCATGTCTCGATATCGCCGATCTCGGCCGCGCATTTGAGCCAAGCGACCGCCGATCTCGTCTTCCTCGGTCGGCCGCTGGCCCCGGTTGTCGCCGCCATCGATGCTTCGCGCAAGGCGCTGCACCTGATGCGGCAGAATCTCTGGCTGGCGATCGGCTACAATTTCCTCGCGGTGCCGGTCGCGATCAGCGGCGTCGTCACGCCGCTGATCGCGGCTGCCGCCATGAGCGGATCGTCGATCCTGGTGATGCTGAATTCGCTGCGTGCGCGCGGCGCCCCGCGGGAGATCGTGTGATGGAAATCCTGGTCATCCTGGTGCCGCTGGCGCTGATGCTCGGTCTCGCCGGTCTGGCCGCTTTCCTTTGGTCGCTTCGAAGCGGCCAGTACGACGATCTCGACGGCGCCGCCTGGCGCGCCATCGCCGACGACGAGCCGCCGCAGGAGGCGCCGGCCAAGCGCTAGCGCTTCAAGGCGAGCGTCAGCAGGGCCGCGACAGCGAGCGCCAGGCCCACCCCGGCCACGCAGGCATGCCAGCCATACGCGTCGAACAGCCGGCCGAGGACGGCGGTGCCGACGAGCCCACCGCAGAAATAGCAGGCGAGATAGGTGCCGCTGGCGATGCCGCGGTTTACAGCCGCAGCCTGTCCGACGAATCCTGTCGCAGCCGCTTGCGCGGAAAAGGTGCCGGTTCCGACCAGAACCATCCCGGCGAGGACCGCGCCCAGGTGCGGGACCAACATCAGCGGCAAGCCGACCCCGGCGATGGCGAGCGAGCCCCAGATCGTCGGACGCGTTCCGAGGCGCGACGCCACTTTGCCAGCCAGCAACGTGGTGACCACCGACGGCAGGAAGACGAAGTAAACGAAGCCGAGGTCCATCATGCCCAGCGACAGCGGTGGTCGAACCAGAACGAAATTGACGAATGTGAAGGTGCCGATGAATGCGAACAGGATGCAGAAGCCGATGCCGTAGGCGGCACGCAGCCGTGCATCCTGCCACTGCGCGATCGTCGCGGCAAACGCCGATGCCGTCGACGTCGTTGCACGCGTCGGCTGTACGCGCGCAATGGTGAAATAGACCAGGGCGGCACCGGCCAGATTGAGGGCCGCGAAGAAGTAGAAATTCCATGCCAGGCCAAGGCTATCGGCGATCGCGGCCGAGACCAGCCGGCCGACGAGATTGCTGGCGACGTTTCCTGTGATGTAGGCGGCAAAGGCGCCGCCGGAATCCATTGCGCTGCATTGCTCGCCGAGATGAGCCAATGTCAATGCGAAGGCGGACGCCATGCAGAGACCCTGCGCGACCCGCAGGCCGGTGAAGACGGCAAGATTGGGTGCAGTCGCCAGCAGGCTCGTCGGAATCGCGAGCAGGGTCAGGCTGAGCAGGATGCCGGTCCGCCTGTCGATGTGCGGGCTGAGAAGGCCGACGACGAGGCCTGCGACGGCCATGCCGAACGTGCTGGCGTTGACGGCCAGGCTCATCGCGGCCGGCGTGACGCCGTAGCGGCGCGTCAGCGAGGGCAGGATCGCCTGCGTCGCGAAGAGATCGACGACCGTCAGGAACGCAGTGAGGCCGATCACGAGAGAGCGAAGCGCAAGACCTGGTGAATGCGCGTCCATCGCCATCGCGGTTGGTTTGATCGGCGCGGAAAGATCGGTCATGGCAGGCCTCCCTTGTGATGAATGTGGCGCCCGCATGCGGGGCAGCATGGGGATCGCGGGCGCCACATTCCGTCACGCGTGCGCTGGGGTCGCGCACCCGTTACATGTTGTGGTCGTGCGGGTCCTTGCGGACGTCGCCGACATAGAGAATGACCGTTTCCTTGCCGAGGTTCTTCCACCAGTGCGAGGTGCCGGACACCTCCGGGCGGATGTCGCCGGCCTTGTGCACGATCGGATCGACGCAGTTGGAAACGTGTTCGACGATCTCGCCTTGCTGCACGAAGATCAGGGCAGGGCGGTCGTCATGGCTGTGCCAGGGCACGATGCCGCCGGGCTCGATGGTCAGCTTGCGGAAGCGCAGCTCGCGGCCTTCGATATGCGCCGGCTGTTTGCCGAGGTCGATGGCGCCGAGCGTGACGTCGGTGACGCCGACCGGCTTGTAGTCGACCATCTGCTGCGCGTTCGGCTTGATCTTGTCGGCCGGGCATTCGCCGGCGGAGACTGGCTGCGCCGAGAGTGTCAATACGCCGAGGATGGCCAAGCCGGGCCAGACCGCACGCGACAATGTGTGATGCTTGAACATCGGGACGTCTCCTGTGTTGGCCGCAACCGCAATGGTCGCTGGCTATGTTGGGACTTTCGTCGAGAGAGCGCTCGTTCTGAAATGCTCTTTCGCTCTCGCTGCGATAGACCGGCGCTATCGGGCCCGATAGGCGCTCGCTATCGAACCGATTGGGGATTGGCATTTCCGCTTCCCGAGCGACTGGCGTTCGATGGTGGGGCGCCCGGTTGGCGGGCGTTCACGTCACTCCGGAGGAACATCTCATGACGAAATTGTCCAAGACCTTGATTGCCACGGCTGCGTTCGTGGTCATCGCCACATCGGCCTTCGCGGAAGCCACATGGGACTTCAAGGCCGGCATGGCCTATATGTATGGCGGACCCGGCAAGATGTCGGCGATGGCCATGGCCCCGGCGGAGAAGAACCACGAGGCCATGATGAAGAACGCCAAGAAAGTCCCCGACAACACCGTCTTCTTCATGGACAACGGATCGCTGTATTCCACCTCGGGGCGGCTGGACCCGACCGGCAATTTCTACGTGAACTGATCGCGTGCGCATGACGGCCGCCCCTTGCGGGCGGCCGGATCGGGCACCTAATATTCGTCCCCTGAACGCTGGAGCGCAAGATGACCTCTCTCTCGCCGGCCGATGCCGAGCGGCTTAAACACGCCTTCCAGCGCTGCCGTGACATGGATGGCACGCTGAACGAGCAGCTCCGCGCCTATGCCGACGCCAGCCGCGACGTGTTCCCGGCCTATGGCGAGGCAGTCGACAATCTGGTGACCAGATTGAATGGAAACGGCGGCGGCGAGACCGCGCCGCGTCCGGGCGAGTCGATGCCGCCGTTCATGTTGCCGGACGAGAGCGGGCGTCTCGTCGCGCTGTCCTCACTGCTGGAGAGCGGCCCGGTCGCCGTGATGTTTTTCCGCGGCCATTGGTGTCCCTATTGCCGGCTCAATGTCCGCGCGGTGGTCCAGGCGCTGGACCGCGTCGAGTCCATGGGTGCGCGCATAGTCGCGATCATGCCGGAGACGCAGGAATACACCCAGCAGCTCAAGGCGGAAGCTGGTGCCCCATTTCCGATCCTGACCGACCTCGACAACGGCTATGCGTTGTCGCTCAATCTCGCGATCTGGCTCGGTGCCGAGATCCAGCACCTGTTGTCCTATCAGGACATGGCGAAATTCCACGGCAATGATGGCTGGATGCTGCCGATCCCGGCCGTGTTCGTCGTTGGTCGCGACGGTCTCGTGAAAGCCCGCTTCGTCGATCCGGATTTCCGCAAGCGAATCGAGATCGATGATCTGCTTGAAGCGTTGGAAGGCGCGAGCAGGGAGGCCTGAAAGAGTGAGGAGCGAGCGTGGCTGCTACCCCGCAATCTCCCGCCAATCCGCACCGCGCAACATGCGCATAACGGCATTGGCCACCGCCGTGCGCTGCCGGCCGGCCACCCCGTAGAGGCTGACGGTGCGACGGGCGTCCAGCCCGGCGACCGCAGCGCGCGTCAACGTCTCCGGAACGGGCGAGGTGTGCGGCAGCATGGCGACGCCGATGTCGGCCTCGACCAGCTCGATCAAATCGCGCTCGTTCGAGATTTCGTGACCCTGCTCGATCGCGATGCCGTGCTCGCGCAGGCTCGCCGAGATACGGGCGGAATGCTCGCAAAACGTCCGGCTCAGCAGCTGCTCCGCGCGCAGATCGTCCAGTGCGATGCTGCTGCGGCCGGCCAGGCGATGTCCGTCGCTGACCACGAGCTCGAAGCTCTCGGTGAACAGCGGCCAGACATCGAGCCGCTCCCAGGCCTCGTCGATGTCCGCGGCAATCCCTAGCTCGGCCTCGCCCTTCTTCAGGAACTCGGCCACTTCACGACTCGAGCCGCGCAGGAAGCGGAATTCGAGCCGGTTGAACTGCCGCTTGATCTGGTTGAGATGCGGAATGAGGAGCGACAGGTCGATCGCATGCGTCAGCGCGACGCGGAGCGCGCCGATCTCGCCGCTCCGGAACGAGGAGGCCAGCGATCGGGCGCCGGTGGCCGCTTCGAAACACTGCTTCAGCAGCGGATGCATGCGCTGGCCGAGCTCGGTCAATTGCGCCGCGGGCCGTTCGCGGCGAAACAGATCGCCGCCGAGCTCGGCCTCGAGCTGCTTGATCGCGCGCGTCAGCGAAGGCTGCGTCACGTTGCATTCCTCGGCGGCACGCGTGAAGTTCAAGAGTTGCGCCACCGCGAGGAAATAGCGGACCTGGTGCATTTCCATGGATCGGCTCCCGGCAAGATCAGCCGAAAGCTAGCCGATCGGCGCGGAGAATGACATCCCGACCGCAATAGCGCACAGGCATGGTTTCGGAAGCCAACGGGCATTTCCGTCAAACCCGGCGATGCTTCACAGTCGGCTCAGCACAAGTCGTCATGTCAAAGGAGTTTGCCCGTGAATATGTCCGTCAAACCGCAGACGTCCGCCTCCCGGGCGCTCGCGGGCAAGGTTGCGCTGGTCACGGGCTCAACCAGTGGCATCGGCCTCGGTATCGCGCGGGCACTTGCCGCGGCCGGCGCCGACATCGTGCTGAACGGCCTTGGTGTGGCGGCCGAGCTCGACCGGACGCGCGAGCAGATCGCGGCGGAGTTCGGCGTCAAGGCAAGGTTTTCGCCGGCCGACATGACCAGACCGAATTCGATCGCCGAAATGATCGCGGCGACGGTTGCGCAGGCCGGCCGCCTGGATATCCTGATCAACAATGCCGGCATCCAGCACGTTGCGCCGCTGGAGCAGTTTCCGGTCGAGAAATGGGACCAGATCCTCGCGATCAATCTGTCGTCGGCCTTCCACACCACGCGGCTCGCGCTGCCCGCAATGCGACAGAACGGGTTCGGGCGGATCATCAACATCGCCTCCGCGCACGGCCTGGTCGCCTCGCCGTTCAAGGCGGCCTACGTCGCCGCCAAGCACGGCATCGTCGGGCTCACCAAGGTGACCGCGCTGGAGACGGCAGAAGAGGGCATTACCTGCAACGCGATCTGTCCCGGCTATGTCTATACGCCACTGGTCGAGGCGCAGATCGATGGGCAGGCCAAGGCGCATGGAATCTCGCGTGACCAGGTGATCCGTGACGTGCTGCTGGCGCAACAGCCGAACAAGCGCTTCTCGACCGTCGAGGAGCTCGGTGCGCTCAGCGTATTTCTGTCCACCAACGCAGCGGCCACGATCACCGGGATTGCGTTGCCCGTGGACGGAGGCTGGACCGCGCATTGAGGCGAGCGCGTAACATAGGGTCGCTAGGAGCGAACATGGCAAGGGTACGGGCTCTCAGGGAGCAGAATATGAACGATGTGAAGCGCGATACCAGCGTGTCGAAGGATCTGCCCGGCCAGGTGGTGCTGGTGCTTCAGGGCGGCGGTGCACTCGGATCCTATCAGGCCGGGGTGTACCAGGCGCTGCACGAGGCCGGCATCGAGCCGGACTGGATCATCGGCACCTCGATCGGCGCCATCAATGCCTGGCTCATTGCGGGCAACGCGCCTGACCAGCGGCTGCTGCGCCTGAAGCAGTTCTGGAAACGGATGGAGCAGAATCCGGTCTGGAATCTGCGCACCCCGTTTGCCGGCTTCAATGAAAAGCTCGCCTATTGGTCGACCTTGACCCACGGCATTCCCGGCTTCTTCCGTCCCAATCCATTGGCGCATGCGGGCGATTCCTATCCGCTCGGAGCCGATCACGCCGGCTTCTATTCGACGGCGCCGCTGGAGCGGACGCTGCTCGAGCTTGTCGATTTCGGCCGGATCAACCGCTGCGCGCCACGGTTGACGGTCGGCGCCGCTCACGTCCGCAGCAGCCAGATGCGCTATTTCGACAGCCGCGACGGCGAGCTGACGGTGAAGCATGTCATGGCTTCGGGCGCGCTGCCGCCGGCGTTTCCGGCGGTACGCATCGACGGCGAGCTCTATTGGGACGGCGGCATTCTGTCGAACACGCCGACCGAGGCCGTCTTCGACGACAATCCGCGCAAAAATTCGCTGATCCTCGCCGTGCATTTGTGGAATCCCGCCGGCGCCGAGCCGACCACGATGGCGGAGGTGCTGAACCGGCACAAGGATGTGCAATATTCCAGCCGGATCGCGAGCCAGATCACGCGCCAGCAGCAAACCCATCGCCTGCGCCACGTCATTAGCCAGCTCGCCGCGCGACTGCCTGAAAGCGAGCGCAGCAATCCGGCGGTGAGGGAATTGATCGACTACGGCTGCCCGACCAGGATGCATGTCGTGCGCCTGCTTGCGCCGCAGCTCGACCGCGAGAGCCACACCAAGGATATCGACTTCAGTCCGTCCGGCATCATGCGGCGCTGGGATGCCGGCTATTCGCACACAAAGTCAGTGCTTGAGCGAAGGCCGTGGGTTGGCGAGTTCGATCCGCTCGCGAGCGTGGTGCTGCACGAACATATGGACGAGATGCCGATGGCGGCGGAGTAGGGCCGCAAGCGATCGTCCCCTTCATCGAATTGCCACATGCCTTGCGGATTGTCGGTCCTGGTCCGCAATCGAAAGTCCCTGCAGGTGGTGTCCGGGAGCGAACTTGAATCTGCCCTTGATACCGTCCGCGCCAACGCGGCGGGACCGGTCGCCGGCGTGTTCGGCCCTGACACGGTGACCTGGCAAATCGACCGCGAGGCCGTGATCTTTCTCGGCGCCGGCCGGGCGCTGCTCCTTCAACTCGCGCATCCCTGGGTCGCCGCCGCCATCGCCGAGCATTCGAAAACCCTCGCTGATCCGATCGGACGATTTCACCGCACCTTCGACATCGTCTTTGCCATGGTGTTCGGTTCGCTTGACCGCGCGCTGTTGTCGTCGCGGCAATTGCACCGGCGCCACAGCATGATCGTCGGCGAGATGCCCGAGACCGTCGGTCCATTCGCGGCAGGCTCGCGCTACTGTGCCAACGACATCCCGTCGCTGCGCTGGGTTCATGCCACGCTGGTCGAGACCGCGCTGATGGCGCATGATCTGGTCTTGCCGCCGCTCTCGGCGGACGAACGCGAACGCTACTGGGCCGAGAGTCGGTTGTTCGGTGCGTTGTTCGGGTTGACGGCGCACGATCTGCCGGCGGACTGGTCCGGCTTTGCGGCCTACACCGCGGCAATGACGCAGTCGGATACGCTGACCGTCAGCCCGGCCGCGCGCGAGATCGCCGCGCAGATCTTTGGTGGAGCGCGCCCGTGGTTGCGTCCGCCGCGCTGGTATCGCGCGCTCACCGCGAGCCTGCTGCCGGAAAGCTTGCGTGTGGGATTCGGGTTCGAGCTTGACGAGCGTGACACCAGATCCGCCGAGAAGGCGCTGCGATGGATACGGCGGGTCTATCCAAGGTTGCCAGACCGGCTGCGCTATGTCGGTCCCTACCAGGAAGCGCAAGCGCGGCTGCGCGGAGAGCCGCAGCCCGACTGGATGACGCGGTGCCTCAACCGTGCCTGGATCGGACGGTCGCAGATGGATGTGCGCGGGAGGGGGTGAAGTCCTCCGCCGTTGCCACAAACCACCGTCATTGCGAGGAGCTCTTGCGACGAAGCAATCCAGGCTGCTGCCACGGAAACAGTCTGGATTGCTTCGCTACGCTCGCAATGACGAGGACACGCAGGCCTCACACCGCCGCCAGCTTCCGGTACAGCGCGTTGTAGCTGCCGGCCGGGATGCTCCAGGAGAACGACCGTCCCATCGCACTGCGACGCATGGTGTCGAGCTGGTCCTGCGCCATGAAGGCGGAGAACGCACGGCGGACGCCGCCGAGGAAGGATTCATGCGAAGGTTTTGAGAACAGGAAGCCGGTTTCGCCGTCGGTAATGGTCTCGGCGAGGCCGCCGGTCTGGTGGCCGATCGGCAGCGAGCCGAAGCGCTGGGCGTACATCTGGCTGAGCCCGCAGGGCTCGAAGCGTGACGGCATCAATGTGAAGTCGCTACCGGCGAAGATGCGGCGCGCCTGGGCCTCGTTGAAGCCGATCACGACCCCGATCGCGTCAGGCCGCCGGCGATGCGCGTCGATTAGCGCCTGCTCGAGCGCCGGCTCGCCGGAGCCGGTGACCACGATCTGCCCGCCGGCATCGACGATCTCGTCGGCCGCCGCCAGCACGAGGTCGATGCCCTTCTGGTGCACGAGGCGGGCGACGATGCCGAACATCGGGCCGCGCGACACCGCAAGCCCGAACTGCTTGCGCACGTAATCCGCATTGGCCTTCTTGCCGACCCAGTCGCCGGCGCCGAACTGCTGGGCAAGCTGGGCGCAGGAACGCGGGTCCCAGCTCTCGTCGATGCCGTTGAGGATGCCGGTGAGCTCGGCCGCGTCGGAGCGGACTCGAAGCAGGCCTTCGAGACCGCAGCCGAATTCATCCGTGGTGATCTCCCGCGCATAGGTGCCGCTGACTGTGGTGAGATGCGAGGCGTAGACCAGCCCGGCCTTGAGGAAGGAGAGCTGGTCGTAGAACTCGACGCCGTCGATGTGGAAGGAGCTCTCCGGCGCGCCGATCCGCCGCAGCGAGTCCTTCGGGAAGAGGCCCTGATAGGCGAGGTTGTGAATGGTCAGGATCGACGGCAGCTTGGAGCCGCGCCAGGCGAGGTAGGCCGGCACGAGCGAAGCCTGCCAGTCATTGGCGTGGATCAGGTCTGCTGCCCAATCCTTGTCCAGCGTGCCCATCGCCAGCTCAGCGGCGGCCGAGGCAAAGCGCGCGAAACGGATGTCGTTATCGGGCCAGTCGCGCCCGGACTCGTCGCCATAGGGGTTGCCGGGCCGGTCGTAGAGTTGCGAGCACAACAGCACATAGACCGGCAGGCCGTCCTTGGTCGCGGCGCGGCCGAGCGAGCAGGCCGGCATCTCCGCGAACGCCGGACAGCGGCCAACGACCTGAATATGCGTGAGTTGTTCGATGATGTCGCGATAGCCGGGCAACATGATCCGGATGTCGGCGAAAGGACGAAGGGCTCGGGGGAGTGCAGCGGAAACGGCTCCAAGTCCGCCGACGCGGACAAAGTCGTCCATTTCTGTCGTAACGAACAAGACCCTCAAGAACTGCTGCCCTCTGCCGGAGCCCGATTGCTGCTATGCAAGAACGGGTCCAGTTGCCCTGGAATTCCCAAACCCGCCCGCGAGACGTGTCTGTTCGGTAAAGACTTTCCTACTCAGCGGCCGCCCTCTAGGGTCGGCGCACCAACAACAGAGAACTTCGATAAGTTCCTAAGTGACTCAAGGACGCAAGCAGGCATGCAGCTATCAGATAAGCATGAGGGGACCACGCCAAAGGCCTTCGCCGGCCTTAGGGTCCTGGATTTTTCGACCACCATCGCCGGTCCCCATTGTGCGCGGATGCTCGCCGACATGGGCGCCGAGGTCATCAAGATCGAGACCGACGGCGGCGAGACGATGCGGACCCGGCCGCCGCTGCGCAAGGGCTGCAGCACCGTGTTCGGCCAGCTCAACGTCGGCAAGAAGAGCGTCGTGCTCGACCTCAAGTCCGAGGACGGCAAGGAGGCGGTCCGCCGGCTGGCCGCGACTGCCGACATCCTGGTCGAGAACTTCCGCCCGGGCGTGATGCATCGGCTGCGGCTCGACTATGACAGAATACGCACGGTCAACCCGAAGTTGATCTACTGCTCGATCTCCGGCTACGGCCAGAGCGGCCCGTCGGCCGAGCTGCCGGCCTATGCGCCGGTGATCCATGCAGCCTCGGGCTACGACATGGCGCATCTCGCCTATCAGCCCGGCCGCAGCCGCCCGGATTATTGCGGCATCTACCATGCCGACGTCGTCACCGGCACCTACGGGTTCGGCGCGATCGCGTCGGCGCTCTACCAGCGCACCCTGACTGGGCTCGGCCAGCATATCGACGTTTCCATGCTGGAATCGATGCTGACGCTGACATTGATCGAGTTGCAGAACTCGCAGTTCACCGTGAAGCCGCCGCCGCGCCCGATGTTCGGGCCGACCGAGACGGCGAGCGGTTATGTCATGATCACGGTTGCCAGCGAGAAGACGTTTCAGGGACTGATGGGAGTGATCGGCCGCCCCGAATGGATCTCCGATCCGCGCTTCTCCACCTACGCCGCGCGTCGCGATCATTGGGCCGACTTGATGGACGGTGTCGAGGCCTGGTCGCGGCAGCTCTCGACCGATGTCTGTCTTGTCGCGTTAGGTGCGGCCGGCGTGCCGGCCTCGGCCTACCGCACTGTGTCCGAAGCACTGGCCGATCCGCAGCTCGCGCACCGAGAGGCGCTCTCGTCTGTCGAGGATGAAGGCGGCTCGTTCCAGGTCCTCAATCTGCCGTTCCGGATGACCGGTGCTGATACAACACCGGGCAAGACGATAGCCGTTCTTGGCGAGCACACGGACGGACTGCGCGCGGAGATCGGGCTCACCGACAATGCGCCAATTCCGTCAGGCAAAACAGCCGTGCAAGGCTGAGGGCAAGGCTGAGGGCAAGGCTGACGGCAAGTCTCACGGGAAGTCTGACGGATACCACGCTGTGGCAAGCAATGCGGCGTTGCGCGTGGCCGGCTTGCCATCATCCGTCAGCCTAAATTAGACAGGTCCGAGTTTGTCTCGTCCTGCCGCCCATGCCATGGTGGCGACGACAACAAAAATATCCGAGAGGACGCCAATGAAAAGTTTCAAGGTCGCCGATTTCAAGGCGCCGCTGCAGGAGTTCGACGAGGCCACGCCGCAACCGTCCGGCACGCAGGTGCTGATCAAGGTGAAGGCCGCCGGCGTCTGCCATAGCGACCTTCACATTTGGGAAGGCGGCTACGATCTCGGCCACGGCCGCAAGCCGCTCTCGCTGAAGGACCGCGGCATCAACCTGCCGCTGACCATGGGGCACGAGACGGTCGGCGAGGTGCTCGCCTTCGGCCCGGACGTGAAGTCGTCGGACCAGGGCGACGTGAAGATCGGCGATGTCGGGTTGGTCTATCCCTGGATCGGTTGCGGCAAATGCGCGACCTGTCTCGCCGGTGACGAGAACATGTGCCTGACGCCGCGCTCGCTCGGCGTCTATTGCGACGGCGGCTATTCCGACCACATGCTGGTGCCGCATCCGCGCTATTTGCTCAACCTCAAAGGCCTCGATCCCGCGTCGGCTGCACCCTACGCCTGCTCGGGCGTCACGACCTACAGCGCGCTGAAGAAGCTCGAGCAGCACTTCGACACGCCGATCGTGATGTTCGGCGCCGGCGGACTTGGCCTGATGGCACTGTCGCTGCTGAAGGCGATGGGCGGCAAGGGCGCGATCATGGTCGACATCGACGCGAAGAAACGCGAAGCGGCGGAGCAAGCCGGCGCGCTCGCGACCGTCGATCCCAAGGCGCCCGACGCGCTGGAGCAGCTTGCCAAGAAAGCCGGTGGTCCCATCCGCGCCGTGCTCGATCTCGTCGGAAACGCCGCCACCACGCAACTCGGCTTCGACTGCCTGACCAAGGGCGGCAAGCTCGTCCTCGTCGGCCTGTTCGGCGGCGGTGCGACCTGGGCGCTGCCGCTGATTCCGATCAAGGCGGTGACGATCCAGGGCAGCTATGTCGGCAATTTGCGCGAGACGCAGGAGCTGCTCGACCTCGTGCGAGCGAAGAACATAGCGCCGATCCCCGTGACGCGGCAGCCGCTCGCCAAGGCCAACGACGCGCTGGTGCAGCTGCAGTAGGGCGCGGTGGTTGGCCGCACGGTGCTGACGCCGTAACCAACGCTGCTAGTTTGTCGTCATGGTCGGGCTTGACCCGACCATCCACGTCTTGCCATGGAGTTGGTATCGAGGCGTGGATGCCCGGGACGATCCCGGGCATGACGTTGGAGAGAGTAGGAAACCGATGTCCGCAAATAACGCCTTCCACATTGCCGTGCTTGCCGGTGACGGCATCGGTCCCGAAGTCATGGCGCCGGCCATCGAAGTCCTGCGCAAGATCGAGACGAAATCCGGCCTGAGCTTTCGCTTCACCGAGGCGCCGGCGGGCGCCAATCATTATCTCGCCGCCGGCAAGTCGATGCCGGACACCACCATCAAGCTGTGCGAGGAGGCGGACGCGATCCTGCTCGGCGCCTGCGGCCTGCCGTCGGTGCGCTATCCTGACAACACCGAGATCGCGCCGCAGATCGAGCTGCGCTTCATCTTCGATCTCTATGCCGGTGTGCGCCCGGCGCGGCTCATTCCGGGCGTGCCGAGCCCGATCGTCGGCGCCGACCAGCGCGGCATCGATCTCGTCGTGATCAGGGAGTCCACCGAAGGCCTGTTCGCCTCGATGGGCAAGGGCGTCGTCACCCATGAGGAGGCGCGCGAGACCATGCTGATCACGCGCAAGACGTCCGAGCGCCTGTTCGAGTTCTCGTTTCGTCTCGCCGAGCGGCGCAAGGCGCGCGGCAAGCCCGGCGCGCTGGCCTGCGTCGACAAGGCGAACGTGTTCAAGGCCTTTGCGTTCTTCCGCGGCATCTTCGACGAGATCGCCAAGCGTCATCCGGAGGTGAAGACCGACCGGCTCTATGTCGACGCCTGCTCGGCGATGCTGGTGAAGCGTCCCTGGGATTTCGACGTGATGGTGATGGAGAACATGTTCGGCGACATCGTCTCCGACATCACCGCGAGCCTGATCGGCGGCCTCGGCATGGCGCCGTCGGCCGACATCGGCGACAAATACGCCGTGTTCCAGCCGTGCCACGGCACCGCGCCCGACATCATGGGGCAGGGCAAAGCCAATCCCACCGGGATGATCCTGTCGGCTGCAATGATGCTGGACTGGCTCGCCGACAAGCACGGCGTCGAAGGAGCGGCCGAGGCCGGCGAGACCATCGAGCGTGCGGTGGACAAGGTCTATGCCGACGGTCTCAAGCCGATGGAATTTGGTGGCCGCAACGGAACCGCCGACATCACGAAGGCGGTGCTTGCGGCGCTGTAGTCAAGGAAGAGAGGCCTCGCGGCCCCTCGCAATTCACCAGCGACGCCAGTGGCGGTGGCCGCCCCAGCCCCACGGACGGCCGCCGTAGAAGCGTCGCGGGCCGCCGTAAAAACCGTAGGCGCCGTAATAATTCGGACGCCAGAAGCAGCGACCCCAGGGGTTGCAGACCCAGCGCACCTGATCGACGTCGGCTGCCGGGCCGCTCGCGATACGGTCGGCCTGCGGAATGCCGTTCGGCATCGCTGCGAGTGCCTGTCCTGATGCGAGAGCGGCGCCGCCCAGGGCAGCCAGACCAACAACAGCAAATTTCAGTTTCATCGCAATCTCCCTCGTTTGATGGCGAGAGAACTTCCAGCAAATCAGCTGGTTGCTATGGTGTTGCGGGGCCGTGGGAATTTAATCTTCCTGAATGCATGTTCAGTTTGCCCGCCGTCATCGCGAAGAGCCAAGCAGGCAGAGGCACTCTGGATTGTTTCATTTTGCTCGCTGGCGACGGAATCACTGTCCTTGGAACTGCGGCTTGCGCTTCTCCATGAAGGCCTGCCGGCCCTCGCGAAAATCCACGCTGTCCATACAGGCCGTGCCGACCGCCCTGATCGCGTCCATGTCGCGCGCGCTTTCGTCCTTCAACACTTGCGCGATGGTGAGCTTGGCGGCCTTGATCGCGAGCGGCGCATTTTGCGAGATCGTCTCGGCGATGGCCATGGTCTCGCCCCAGAGCTGATCCTCCGGAAGCACGCGCTCGACCAACCCGATGCGCAGCGCTTCCGACGCATCGATGCGCATGCCCGTATACATCAGGAGCCGTGCCCAGGACGGGCCAACCAGCGACACCAAGTGCCGCAAGCCGTCATAGCCATAAGCGATGCCGAGCTTCGCCGCGGGAATGCCGAACTGGCTGCCATGGGAGGCGATGCGGATGTCGGCGAGCATCGCCACCTGCATGCCGCCGCCGAGACAAAAACCCTGGATGCAGGCAATCGTTGGCTTGGGATAATCGGCGAGCAGCGCGCGCTGGGCGGCGCTGCGTTTTGCGTATTCCTCGGAAGCGGCGGCGTTATGGCGCGTCTTCTCGAACTGGCTGATGTCGGCGCCCGACACGAATGCCTTGCCACCGCCGCCGCGCAGGATCACGACGCGCACGGCAGCGTCATCGCGTAAGGCGGTCAGCGCCTCGCCAAATCCCTCCCACATCTCCAGCGACATCGCGTTGCGCTTGTCGGGATTGTTGAACGTGATCACGCCGACGCCACTGGCTGTGTGCTTGAGGATCTTGCCGTCGGCGTAGGGAATTTCGGTCGTGCTGGACATGTCGGACATCGCGGGCGCTTTCGTTGGCGAGGCGCAATGTTCGGCCGGGGCGAGGCCAGGGTCAACCGCGACAACGGACCTGGCTTTGCAGCCGCCTGTGCCGCGATTGCATGGCGCGATCTATCTGGTCATGTGCGCGGTCAGCGGGTGGCTGCCGGCATTGCTGAAGAAGGCCGCCTCTTCGGCGGTCGCCTCCAGCAACTGCTCGTCCTGGTGATAGACGTCGTTGCGGAACTGGACGGTCTGGTCCTTGGTCATCCACGCCGTGAGGTAGATCCAGGCCACCGGCACCTTCTTCGCCATGGCGACGTCGAGATGCTGGCCGCTGGCGATCTCCGCGTCGATCGCGGCGCGGCTCCATTTCGGCTGGTCCTTCAGCAGCCAGGCGGCGAGATCGCGCACATTGTCGACGCGCGAGCAGCCGTGGGAATCGAAGCGGTAATCATCGCTGAACAGATTGCGCTGGTTGGTGTCGTGCATGTAGACCGAATAGGAATTCGGCATGTCGATCTTGACCGCGCCGAGCGCGTTGAACGTGCCGTTGTGCTGGCGCACGGTGAAATTCGGCGTATGGGTGCCCGACCAGTCAACCGAATTCGGGTCGATCGGATTGTCGTGGGCGTCGAGCACCTCCATGTGCATGCGCGACAGATAGCTGGGATCCTTGCGCATATGCGCGGAGATCTCGGTCTTGGCGATCGAGGAGGGCACCGTCCAGGTCGGATTGAGGACGACGCTGCTGATCTGGGCCGTCAGCGTCGGCGAGGGCTTTTCGGTCTTGCCGACGATCACGCGATAGCGCCTTACCACGACGTCGTTCTCGACCGCTTCGGCAAAGGCGGCGGGGATGTTGACCACGACATAGCGCTGGCCGAAGCCGAAATTCATGTTCTCGAGCCGCTGCAGCGAAGCCTCCAGCTGCCGGATGCGCTTCTGCACCGGCACGTTCATCGCCGCGATCGTGCGCGGCGTCATCGTTCCGGTCGGCGCGAGGCCGTGGCGGGCCTGGAAGCGTTTCACGGCGTCGGCGAGATCCTGGTCGAAGGCGCCGCTCGCCTTGTCGGCGGAAAGATCGCCGGAGACGATCAGCCGCTTGCGCAGGAGATCGTCATTGGCGCCCTGGGCGCCGGGCGCGAATTTGGCGTCCGCCGGGATCGTCGGCCAGCCGCCGCGCACGGCCAGATCGGAATAGCTCAGCGCCGCATCCTTGATGCGCTGGGCGGAGCCTTCATCATAGGTCGGCTCATGCGTCAGCGCGAGCGCTGCGGCCGAACGGCTCTCCGCCGTAGATGCGGCCGCCGGCGCGGCGGTTTTCGGTGCGGCTGCGTGGGCCGGATTGGCGATGGCCGGCACCGTGCCAGCCGCAGTCGCCGGCTTGGGCCCGGCCTGTCCAATGGTCTCGGTCTGAGCAAGCGCAGAGGCGCTCGCAAGCATGCCGACGGCAATGATTATCGCATGGCGCTTCGACATGTGTCCCATCTTCCCTATGAGAGCGAGGCCCGGACAGGCGCTCGCATCGGCAATTCCCGGTTCGTCGGGCTGATTCGAGAAATCGGCGGGAGGCTAGCGCCTCCCGGTTGCGGCTCCCTTAAGCACGGCGCATCGCGAGCCCCATGCGCAAGGCACGCGGTCTCTGGATTGGGTCGCGAGAGGGCCGGAATGGGTTCGCGCAAACCGCGGGCGACGGCGGGAAAAATGGTCAACAAAAAGGGGCGGTCATGCCGCCCCGAGAAGTCCGCGCGAGCGCGCGGCCGGAGATATCTCGTCCGGATCTCGTCCAATCCAGCCGCGCCCCGTGGCGCGGCGGATTGAACATCGGGCAGAAAGGCACGAATGCCGATCGGCTCAGGCTTCGTTCGCCGCGATCGATTCCATCAGCGAGACGAGCTGACGCTGCACCGTCTGGTCCTTGATCTTGCTGTAGGCGCGCAGCAGGCGGAGGCTGAAGGCCGAGTCCAGGAAGAGCAGGCTCTCGACTTCGCGCGCCTTGTTGTCGCCGTCATAGAAGAAGGTCACGGGCACATCGAGGGCGGTGGCGATCTGCTGAAGCCGGGCCGCGCCGACGCGATTGACGCCCTTCTCGTACTTCTGGACCTGCTGGAAACTGACGCCGAGCTTCTCGCCGAGCTCGGCCTGCGAGACCTTCATCTCGACGCGCCGTAGACGGATTCGCTTGCCCAGCTCAATGTCCGGCTTGCCGGCACTGCGCTGCTTCATTCTCTTCGCCGCTGTCTTCATCTTTTTTCTCATCGGTCTTCGGTTGAAAACCCCCCGAAGAGCTGGGTCAGGGGTTCGCCCATATACTCGTCCTTGAATTCATGCGGGTGCACGAACTCTTCCTTAAACCACGGGAAACGCGCCGGATTGAAGGCTTCGATCAGCCAGTCAATCATGTGTCGTACGCGCGGAATCCGGCCGCTACCGGGATGGTAGGACAACCAGATATCCAGCGGTCTGTTCAGCTCGACCTCCAGTGGAATCAACTTCCCGCCAAGCGCAATGGCGTAGCTCGGAAACACGCCGATTCCGGCGCCATTCGCGACCGCCCAGTAGTTGGCGCTCGAGACGTTGGTCTTCATGACCAGAAGGTCACGTTCCGGAACGCCGGGGAAGAAGCTCTCGAAAGTTTGCTTGGCAGCAAGCTGGTCGGCGAACTGCAGCACCAGGCGGTGCTTGATCAACTCCATCGCCGAGCGCGGCGCGCCATGTTTCGAAATGTATTTCTCGGAGGCCCAGAACATCAGATGCATGCGGCCGAGCCGCACCAGCTTGACGTCGAGCGCCGAAGGCCGCGACAGGTGAATGGCGACGTCGGCCTCATGGCGGGAGACGTCGGCCGAACGCATCGCGCAATGCAGATCGACCAGGATCTTCGGATAGGTCTGCTGGAATTCGACCAGTCGCGGGGCGAGCCAGAATGTGCCAAGTCCCTCGGTGACGGCGACGCGGACCTCGCCGGACAGGGCGTTCGCCGTCGAATCGCTGGTGCGCAGCACGTCGAAGGCAGCCGCCTCCATTTGCTCGACGGCGGAGACCACCAGCGCGCCTTCGTCGGTCAGACGGGTGCCGTGGACGTCGCGGGTGAACAACGTGGTGCCGGTCTGGCGTTCGAAATCATCGATCCGGCGGCGAACGGCGTTGATCGACAGCGACAGGCGCTCGGCCGCCGAGCGGAAACTTCCGCATCGGACAACTTCCAGGAAAATGCGCGCCGCATCCCAGTCCGAGAGGCCGCTGACGTTTGTCTTTGGGCGTTCCTCCAGAGGAACGCCCCTTTCCGCCAAGGAGTGCATACAAGTCCCTTCGGGTCGCTAAACTGGCAGAATCTCGGGCAAACCACAACCACGGCGGGTTGGGGAACGACGAGTTTTGAACGTCATCCTTACTACGCCGCAGGTGGTATTCGGGTGCTGCCAAGCCTAGGAACAAGGGCTAGGAATCGGGCAAACCATCGCCCGTATGAGGGGTGTGGCGTGAGTTCCGTTGTGAGCCGTGACTTGCCTGCGGGATTGTCGGCATTGTCCGCAATGAACGTCCTTGCGCGAGAGCAGGTGCCTTCCGCGGTGGATCAATTGCAGCACGCCAGGCGTTTTACGAGCGAGCGTTTTACGATCGAGCGCTTTACGACTGAGCGTTTCGACGGCCGGCGGCGCGACGCGATACGCGCCGGAACCGCGGTTTCAAGGCAGAAACACACTGAAATCATGTTCGGGGGCGTAGCGGCCTCGTGTTATCCTCGACGCTCCATGGGGGCCAAAGGGGTCGTCACAACCACGTCTCACAGGCCGAATTAGCGGAAAGAACGCCGTGTCGCATTCAGACGAACAGTTGCAGTCGGTGCTGGAAACGCTCGAAGAGTGCCGCAGGGTGCTCAACGAGAGCAATAGCCGTGAGTCGGCCGAGCTGCTGTCCATTGTCATCCTGGACGTGCGGATGAAGCTCAAAGGAATTGACAGTGCCGATCTCAAGGCGCTGTGCGACGAAATGCTGCGGACGGCCACGAACGAACCGCAGCCCCCTTCCAAGCAGACGCAGGACCAGCCCCGGCGTCCGCTGCTCCGCGTGGTGAAGTAGCCGCGCCGCCGAGTTTCGCTTTTTGGCGAGATTTGTGCGTGTCCCGGTGCCGCATCTGTGATCACAGACGGCATCGGGAGGAGCCCTGGTTTTGTGCGCCTCTGTTGCGCATTCGCTGGCATCGGCTACACCAGAGCCGGTTCGGCTCCGGGCCGCGCGCATTCCCCGCGCGCCGCATCGGCGCCAGAGATGGTTCCGACTGCATCATGCAAAATGTTTCGATCCCGGCGGCGCTGATTGCCGGCCTCGTCAGCTTCCTCTCCCCGTGCGTCCTGCCGCTGGTCCCGCCCTACCTGATCTATCTGACGGGCGCGACGATCGAGCATGTCGAAAGCGAAGAGCCCGCATCGGCCTCCAAACGCGCCATCATGATGTCGGCACTCCTGTTCGTGCTCGGCTTCTCCACGGTGTTCGTGGCGCTCGGCGCCAGCGCCTCGCTGATCGGGGCGCTGATCCGGGCCTGGTCGGCCGAACTCTCGATCCTCGCCGGCATCGTCATCATCGTCATGGGCCTGCACTTCCTCGGCCTGACGCGCATCGGCCTGTTGATGCGCGAGGGACGCTTGACCGCGCCCAAGCCCGTCGGCCTCTGGGGCGCTTATGTGATGGGGCTGGCCTTTGCCTTTGGCTGGACACCTTGTATCGGCCCGATCCTCGCCGCGATCCTCTCGGTCGCCGCCGCCGAAGCGACAGTGACGAGAGGCGCCGGCCTGCTCGCGGTCTATTCGGCCGGGCTCGGCATTCCCTTCCTGATCGCTGCCCTGATGATCGAGCAGTTTTCCACCCTGTTCGCGCGCATGAAGGGCCATCTCGTCAATGTCGAGCGTGCCATGGGCGTCCTGATGGTGATCACCGGTATTGGATTCCTCACCGGCGCGGTCTCGAACGTGAGCATCTGGCTGCTGGAGACGTTTCCGACGTTGCAGACGATCGGTTAGGCCTCCGCATCAAAGCGCGCTAGCGCGGCGCGGTCGATCTCGATACCGAGGCCCGGCCCCTCGGGCACCCGCACGACGCCGCTCGCATGCTCGATCGGGTCCTGCAAAATCGCCTGCCGGATCGGATGTTCAGTGCGGTCGAATTCCAGCATCGGCTCGAGCGGTGACAGCGAAGTCGGCGTTTGCGAGGGCAGCACCGCGAGGAGCTGGAGCGAGGCGGCGATCGCAATCCCGGTGCCCCAGACGTGCGGATTGTAGCGGATGCCGAACGCCTCACTCATGTCGGCGATCTTCTTGCATTCACTCAAACCACCCGCCGCGCAGGTGTCGGGCTGGGCGATGTCGAGCGCGTGCGAGACGAACAGCTCGCGGAAGCCGAAGCGCGTGAATTCGCACTCGCCGCCGGCGACCGGAATCGTGAGCGCGGATTTCACCGCGCGATAGCCCGCGACATCCTCCGGCGGCACCGGCTCCTCAAACCATCCGATGTCATGGCGCTCGATCAGGCGGCCGAGCCGGATCGCCGCGACCGCGTCATAGGCGTGGTTCGCATCGACCATCAGCGCGACATCGGGGCCGATCGCCTCGCGCACCGCGCGGGTGATTGCGGCATCTTCGGCGATGCCGAAACCGACCTTCAACTTCACGGCACGGAATCCCTCGGCGGCATAACCCGCCGCTTCCTCCGACAGATAGGTCAGCGGATCGCCTGACTTGCGCCGGTAGAGACCGGTTGCGTAGGCGGCAACCTGCTTGCGCGCGGCGCCGCCGAGAAGCTGATGCACGGGTACGCCAAAATGCTTGCCCTTGATGTCCCATAGCGCGATGTCGATGCCGCTCATTCCCTGGATCACGACGCCCTTCTGGCCGTGATCGCGCAAGCGCGCGTAGACCATCTGCCATAGCACGTCGGTGCCCAACGGATCCTCGCCGATCAGCCATGGTTCGATGCTGCGAACTACCGCCGCCGTCATGCGTGCCGGACCGTAGCATTCGCCCCATCCGATAAGACCATTGTCGGTCTCGATCTCGACCAGCATTGCGGTGCGCGTGTCGTACCAGGCGCGCGAATAGGCAAAGGGCTGCGACAGCTTTGCTTCGAGAATGTGCGTGCGAACCCTAGTGATCTTCATTGCCGGCCTCCGTTCATCGCGCCTCGTCCAGCGCGCAAATCACCGTGCAGACCACGCCGCGGGGCAGGAAGTCGACCGTTGCCTCGCCGCCGAGCTGGTCGCGCGCGCTGCGCTCGATCAGGCGCGAGCCGAAGCCGCGTTGCACCGGCGCCGTCACCGGCGGTCCGCCGATCTCGGTCCAGATCAGGCGCAGCCGCGGCTTCGGCGCATCGGCGACGACCTGCCACTCCAGCGTCACCCGGCCGGTCTCGTTGGATAGCGCGCCGTATTTCGCCGCGTTGGTGGCGATCTCGTGCACGATCATCGACAGCACCACGGCGAGCCGCGGCGACAGCGGCACCGCGGGTCCGGCCATGCGGATGCGCTCCGGATTATTCAGCAGGAACGGCTGGAGCGCGCGGGCGATCACGTCCCGCAGCTCGGAGCCCGCCCATTTCTCCTGGCTGAGCAAATTATGCGCCTCGGCCAGCGCGCCGAGCCGGCCCTCGAATTTTACCCGCTCGTCCCGGCTGGCGCTGCGGAAGGTCTGCACCGCGATCGCCTGCATCAACGCGAGCGTGTTCTTGACGCGATGGTTGAGCTCGTCGATCAGGAGATCGTGCAGCATCTCGCCGCGCGCGATCGTGGTCGCCATCCGGACCGCGAAGGTCAGGCCGGTCAGCAGCAGGACGCCGCCGATAAAACTGGTGATCGCGATGTTGCGCCAGAGCGGAGCGATTAGCGAGGTCTCGGCGACGCCGGCCACGATGGTCCAGCCGGTCAGCCGCGACCTCGTATAGACGGTGGACAACGCGACGCCGTCGAGCGAAACCGTCGAGAGTGCGGCTTCCGGCGTGCGCAACATACTCTCGTACAGTGCGCCGGTAGCCCGTTTGCCAAAGATCTCCGTAGGGTTCGGCGTGCGCGCGAACACGATAGCCTTGGTGTCGAGCAGGGAGACCGTCCAATCCCGGTCGGGCCGTTGCTTTTCCACCAGGTCCTGAAAGGTGCTGACCGGCGGGCTGAAGCAGAGGTCGTAGATCACTTCGCCGTCGCGGAGCACCGGAACCTCGACCGTAAGCACCTGCCGGCCGTTGATCGCGCCGGTGAACAGGTCGGAATATTGCGGCGACCTGGTCGCAAACACCTTCTCGATGATCTCAAGATGACCGCGTGGCGGCAGGCTTGCGGTGTCCTCGGTCGCGGAGGAAAACAACAGCCGGCCCTTGCGATCGGAGATCAGCACGAGGCCGCCTTTGCCGTACTGGTCGACGAAGCCGAGCGCGATGCGGCGGAAGCTCTGGAAGTCGTCGTTGCGCAGCGAATTCGTCAGTGCAAGCACCTGCAGGCCGCCGGTCATCCGCTGCACCTCGGAGTCCAGCACGAGGCGCATGCTGCGCACATTCTCCAGCACGCGGCGGGTCGCGTCGTTGCGGTCCTGTTTGTAATTGTAGACGGCAATGCCGACCGCGAAGACGATCAGCGGCAACATCGTTCCCGTCACCAGAAGAGCGAGCCGGACCGGCAAAGTGAGCTTTGACAAACGCGGGCGTCCCGGTTCCAGCGCAGGGGAGCGCCGGATTTATGATTTTGGGAGACCATAGGGGCGGGATTTGCGCTACGCCAATAATTTTTGCGTTCGGACGCGCCGCCCAGGAAGAAGATTTTGCAGCGCGGTCCGCGGCTGCGCCTCAGCTCATGCTGATTGCGGTCAGTAGGAGACACATGGCGTACACGGCCGCCAGGCTGAGCCCGGCGATCCGGGCCTCTCGATGCGATTTCATAATGTCAACTCCCAGAGAGGGAGGCCGCCTCAAGGCGGCCCCCTTACACCTGGATCAATCAATTTCCTGAACGACCGTGCGCGTACCGGGATCGACGAGCATCACGCGATCGCCGGAGTAGACGTAGCGATACTTCGTCAGCGACGGACCCCAGTCTGCGGGAACGGCCTCAAGCTCGACGTCGCTCGGCACCGCCGCACCGACAACGATCTTTTCCTTCGTGGTCACCGGGCGAATGCGATGCTCGGTGACGTAGGATTTGATCTTGGTTCGGTACTGCGGCTCGATCTGGACGGCCGCCGCGTGGCCCGTCCCGGTCGTCGTCACGACGGTCGATTGCGCGAAAGCACCGGTCGACATCAGGACCGCCGCGGCGGAAAGCAGGAACAACTTCTTCATCTCGTTCTCCTCGTTTGAACATGCGCCGCAACAACCCCTCATTGCGGACAGCGTTCCCGGCTCAGGGAACTAATTGCCGCTTTTTCCCGTTTGTAGATGACCGGGCTGACGGCTCGGGCTCTGGAGGAGGACTAACAAATGAAGTTGAAGATAGTAACTGCAGCATTGATGCTTTCCGCAATATCCCTGCCGGCGTTCGCGGCCGACGAGTTCTATGTCGTGCAGGACGTCAAGACGAAGAAGTGCACAATCGTCGACAAGAAGCCGACGGACACGTCCATGACCGTCGTCAGCCCATCGGGCGCGATCTACAAATCGCGCACCGAAGCTGAAGCCGGCATGAAGACCGTCAAGGTCTGCACGTCCAACTGAGGAGGATGACAAATGCCAGTTCTGATTCTCTGGGCCGTGCCGGCCGTGCTGGTGATCGGCGGCGGCATCTATCTGATCGGCCACATGCACTAAGCGGCAGTGGAAGGCGGGTCTGTGCGTGCAGCGCACGGGCCCGCACGCCGTCTGTCTGCTAAGAGAGGCTGCTCCCCTCGGCCTGCCACGCACCGGCAGGAGCGCAAGTTGCAGTGCAGCAGTTCGCGAAAGGGGTGGCCCTGCGACGAAGAGGGCCTCCCGCGCGCGTGAAATGACTTCCGTCCCGCCGAGGTTTTCCATACGCTTCCCACTCGCAAGCCGCATACCGGCTGCGCTCACGGCCCGGCGACAGGGCCGGAGCATCAAAAGGAGGGGAGACGATGAAGCGAAGATCATTTCTCGCTGGGCTCGGCGCGACCACTGCGGCGGCTGCGATGGGCATGCCGTCAATCGTCAGGGCACAGTCGCCGATCACATTGAACGGCGCGGTCCAGTTCAACGACGACCACGCCTTCAACCGGGCCCTGCTCCGGTTCGAAGAGCTGGTCAAGAAGTACTACGGCAAGCCCGTCAACTTCACACTGCACAGGAATTCCTCGCTTGGCCTCGAAAAGCAATATTTCGAGTACATGTCGCAGGGCAAAGCCGTCGATTACGGCATCGTCTCGCCGGCTCACATGTCGACCTTCGCCAAGGCGGCCCCGTTCATCGACGCGCCCTTCGTGTTCAAGGGCATCGACCACATGAACAAGGTCGTCGAAGCCAATATCCTGGCGCCGATCGCCGACGAAGTCGCGTCCAAGGCCGAGGTCGTTCTGATCGGCTATTCCGGCGGTGGCATCCGCAATATCTTCGCCAACAAGCCGCTCAAGACTCTCGCCGACCTTAGGGGACTCAAGGTGCGCGTACAGGGCGCGCCGATCTGGTCGAAGACCTTTGCGGCCGTGGGCATGAGCCCGACGGTGATCGCCTACAACGAAATCTACAACGCGATCCAGAACGGCGTGATTGCGGCCGGCGAGAACGAGGCGGCCGGCGTCGAGGCGATGAAGTTCTACGAAGTGGCTCCGCATCTCAACCTGACCCAACACGCCGTGTCGATCCGGCCGATCTGCTTCTCGGTGAAGACGCTAAAGACCTTGCCGAAGGAGTTGCAGGACGCGATCATGAAGGCCGGCAAGGAGGCCGGCGACTACGGCCGACAACTGGAGTCGAGTGAAGAAGTCGTCAAGCTCGACACGCTGGAGAAGGCCGGGAAGCTCAAGCGCGTTCCCTTCGAAGAACGGGACGCCATGAAGAAGCTCGCCGATCCCGTGATGGCCACCTACGCCAAGGAAATTGGCGCGGAAGGCATTTTCGAGAAGATCAACGTCGTCTGAAAACTGTCGCCGCCCACGCGACAGGACGTCGGGGCAAGCCAGACGGCTTGCCCCATTGCGTGATTGTGATCCCCCGGAGTCGTGATGACTGAAATATCGATGCCACCGAACCCGTCGCCATGGCGCCGAGCAACGGCGGCCTATGCAAAACTGCTGGAAATCCTGCTCGCCGCCTCCGTCGGTATGCTGGTCATTCCGGTCACGTTGCAGATCATCTCGCGCTACACGCCTTTGATTCCGTCCTACATCTGGACCGAGGAGATGGCGCGGTTCATGTTCATCTGGACGATCATGATTGGCGCCATGGTCGGCATCAGAGAGTCGCAGCATTTTGAAGTCGACGTCTGGCCTGACCTGTCACGCCGAAGCGAAGCCATGGTCCGGATTCTCGCGCGGCTCGGCGTGCTGGCGCTGGCACTGGTGTTCGTAACCGCCGGAATCGAGTTCACCCGCTTTGCCTGGAACAGAACTTCGGAGCTGGCCGATCTGCCGCTTTGGCTGATCCACGTCGCCTGGCCGATTTCCGGCGTGACCTGGATCGTGTTCGCCGGTGAACAGATCGTCGACGAGATGCGGATTTTGTTTGGGGCAAATCAATGAGCGGCAATGTTCTTTCTGCCGGGCAGGCCGCAATGGTCCTGTTCGGTACTTTCGTTGGCCTGCTCATCATCCGCGTCCCGGTCGCCTTCGCGCTTGGCCTTGCCTGCGTGCCGATCCTGCTGATCGAGCCGCATCTGTCGCTGATGACGCTCGCGCAGGAAACCTTCAACGCCTACAATTCATTCATCCTGCTAGCGGTCCCGTTCTTCCTGCTCACCGCCAATCTGATGAGCATCGGCGGCATCACCGACCGGCTGGTCGCGCTGTCCCGCTCGATGGTCGGGCACTGGCCGGGGTCGCTGGCGCAGATCAACGTGGTGCTGTCGGTGTTCTTTGCCGGCATCTCCGGATCCTCCACCGCGGACGCGGCGAGCCAGTCCAAGATATTCATCGATGCCCAGACCAAGGAGGGCTACGACCTCTCGTTCTCGATCGCCATCACCGCGGTCTCGGCCGTGCTCGCCGTCATCATCCCACCCTCGATCCTGATGATCGTGTGGGGCGGACTGATCTCGACCTCGATCGCCGCGATGTACCTCGCAGGCATCGTGCCGGGATTGCTAATCGCGGGCGCGCAGATGGCAACAGTGCATATCTATGCCGTGCGCCGGGGCTATCCGACCTATCCGAAGGACACCTGGAGGGAGATGTGCTGCGCCATCTGGCGCTCGATACCGGCGCTTATGACGCCGTTCATCATTGTCGGCGGCATCCTGCTGGGGTGGTTCACCGCGACCGAATCCGCCTGCGTCGCAGTGCTCTATTCCGTGGCGCTGTCGACGTTCTTCTACCGTGAAACCGGCGCGCGCGAACTCTACAAGGCGCTGCTCGATACCGGGCGCCTTGCCGGCGTGGCGCTGTTCTGCGTCGGTACCGCGAGCGCGTTCGGCTGGCTGCTGGCCTATTACAGGATTCCGCAGGAACTGCTGGCTAACGTCTCGACCTGGGGCATGGGCGCGATCGGGGCCGGCTTCTTCATCGCGTTCTGCTTTCTGGTGGTGGGCTGCTTCCTCGACGCCATTCCGGCGATCATCATCGTCGGCACCGTTCTCGAACCGCTGGCGAAATCGGTCGACCTTCATCCGGTGCAGTTTGCGATCATCTCGATCGTCTCGCTCGCCTTCGGATTGGTGACGCCGCCTTATGGCCTCTGCTTGATGATCGCCTGCTCGATCGCCGGGGTACGGCTGCGCTATGCGCTTAAGGACACGGTGATCATGCTGATCCCCATGCTGCTCGTGCTGGCGGCGCTCATTATTTGGCCCAGCGTTTCCCTGTTCCTGCCGCGCCTGATCGTGCCGGAGATGTTGAAATGAGCGGGGCTTGATCCCGCGGCTCTGATGCCGCGGAATCGGTGCATTTTTCTCAGAGATTGCTCTCGGTGATCGCAGCGTAGACCATGCTGCGCAGCTCGCGCCGGAGCGGGTAGGCGCTCGACGGCAGCACCTGCGTCATGAAGATGGTGATCAATTCTTCGGCCGGGTCGATCCAGAACGAAGTCGTGGCCGCGCCGCCCCAATTGTATTCACCGGGGCTGCCGGCGACCAGCGTCTCGGCCGGGCGCATCGTCACGGCGAAGCCGAGGCCGAAGCCGATGCCGTTGTAGGCGGCTTCCGCGAACAGCGAGCGCGACACTTCCGGCAGCGAGCGTCCACCCGGAATGTGGTTGGTCGTCATAAGCGCCAGCGTCTTCGGCCCGATCAACCTGACGCCGCCGAGTTCGCCGCCATTGAGCAGCGCACGGCAGAAGGTGAGATAGTCGGCCGTCGTCGAGCACAGCCCGCCGCCGCCCGAAATCAGGGACGGCGGTGAGAGGAACGAACTCTTGGTTGGATCATCCTGCAACGTCAGGCCCTCGCGGCGCTGGCCGGCATGGAAGGTCATGCCGCCACCCGGGTCGGCCGAGTAACAGGCAGCGAACCGGTGGGCCTTGGAAGCCGGCACGTGGAAATCAGTGTCGGTCATGCCGAGTGGATCGAGAATGCGCTGTTTCAGGAACTGCTCGAAGGGTATGCCGGAGATCTTGCCAATGAGGTAGCCGAGCACGTCGGTCGAAACCGAGTAATTCCAGGCCTCGCCCGGCGAGAACTCCAGCGGGATTTTTGCAAGGCTCTCGATCATGGTCTGGAGCGTGCCGGATTTCTCGACCTCGCCGATCTTTTCGGCGCGGTAGGCGGCATCGACGTTCGAGCGCTGCTGGAAGCCGTAGGTGAGGCCGGAGGTGTGGCGCAGGAGGTCGACGATCAGCATCGGCCGCGACGGCGGCCGGGTCAGGAAGGAAGGCGCAGTGCCGGCGACGAACACACCGAGATCCTTCCATTCCGGAATGTACTTGGCGACCGGCTCATCGATCGCGACGAGGCCTTGCTCGACCAGCATCATGAAGGCGACGCTGGTGAGCGGCTTGGTCATGGAATAGATGCGATAGATCGTGTCGTCCTTGACGGGCAGCTTGCGCTCGACGTCGGCAAAACCCTGCACCGTACTGTGGGCGATCTTGCCACGGCGATAGACCAGGAGATGCGTGCCCGGGAAGCGACCGGCATCGATGTACCGGCTCTTCAGATGCGCATCGACGCGGTCGAGCGCGGCCTTGGACATGCCCACGGATTCGGGCGAGGCGGGGGTGGGGGCGAGCATCAGTTCCTCCGGGCAGTTTTGTCCGACGTTGATAGCCGATATGGCGGTCTCATTCCAACCCGGTCGCGCTTAACGCCGGCCGGCTGTTTGGTGTAGGCTTCACGTTGGAACGCCTCCAAGCAGCCCAAAAGATCCCCGACGGGCCAATGAGAAAACGCAGGCAAACGCACCATGACCCAGTTCAACGAGACCGAACTCACCGAAGCCGTCGTCCGGAGCTTTGACCGGACACCCGACCCCCGCGCGAAATTCCTGCTCCAGGAATTGGTGAAGTCGCTGCACGATTACGTGACCAAGACCGGCCTCACCTTCGAGGAGTGGGAATACGCCATCGATTTCCTGACCCGCACCGGCCAGAAATGCACGGACACCCGGCAGGAATTCATCCTCCTGTCCGACGTCCTCGGCGTCTCCATGCTGGTCGATGCGGTCAACCACCGCGAGCGCGAGGGCGCCACCCAGACTACCGTGCTCGGGCCGTTCTATGTCGGCGAGCACAAGGTGACGGCGCACGGCACCGACATCTCTCCGAACAATCAAACCGGCGAACGGATGTTCGTGCAGAGCCGTGTCACCGATCTCAAGGGCAAGCCGCTCGCGAATGTCCCCGTCGACGTCTGGCATGCCGACGATGACGGCTTCTACGACTCGCAGAAGCCGAACTATGACGAGGTCGGCGCCTCGGCGCGGGCGCGCTTCATCACCGACAGCGACGGCCGCTTCTTCTTCCGCACCATCTTGCCGTGCAGCTACCCGATCCCGACCGACGGGCCGGTCGGCGAGATGATCGTGCAGACCAACCGCCACCCGATGCGCCCGGCGCATGTGCACTTCCTGGTCAATGCCAAGGGCTACGAGCCGCTGATCACCCACGTCTTCATGGACGGCGACAAATATCTGGATTCCGACGTTGTGTTCGGCGTGAAGGACGACCTCGTCGCCAAGGTCGAGCCGCGCAACGATGCGGCGATGCCCGACGGCACCAAGGCCAACGGGCAGTGGCACCTGATGAGCTACGAATTCCACCTCAAGCCCGGCGGCGGCATGGCGCCGAAGCCGCTAGGGATGAAGGCGGAGGAGCCGGCCTGACCGTGAGGCGCGAGCGGCGAGCGCCGCGCCTCATCTCCCGATAAAGGCTGCCAGCTCGTCAGGCGTCCCCATCGGAAAGGCTTCTTTCATGAAGTCGAGGAAGGCGGATACCCGCGCGCTCAGGAGCCGGCGTGATGGATAGAGCGTCCACAACGCGATCTCTGGTCCGTCGATGTCGCCCCAATGTACCAGCGTGCCGACAGTCAGGTCGTGACTGACCAGTGACACCGGAAGGCGCGCGGCGCCGACGCCGGCCCGGACCGCGTCGCGGACCATGACGAGCGATGACAGGCGAAGGACCGGATCAATCGCGATCCGCGATCTTCCGCCTGGCATCGTCACTGCCCAGCTTGTCAGCTGGTCGCTTGGTCCGCGCATGACAGCCGGCACAGCGATACCCTCCCTCGGTCGTTTCAGGTCCGGGCTTGCCACGACCACCAGCCGATCGCGCAGAAAAATTCGTCCGACAAGGCTGTCATCTGGATCGGGATTGACCCGGATGACGAGGTCATACCCTTCCTCCACCATGTCGACGGAGCGATCTTCCGTCGTGACCTCAAGACGGACCTCCGGGTATCTGAGCGCGAACCCGGCCGCGAGGTTTCCCATTGCAGTCTGCGAGAACAGCATAGGCGCGCTGATCCGCAAGCGCCCCCGCGGCCTGTCCCCACCCGACGCGATCGCTGTCGCCGTCTCGTCGAGCTCTGTGAGCAAGGCTCCCGTCCGCTCGTAAAGGGCACGTCCTTCCTGCGTGAGTTTCAGGGCCCGCGCGCCACGCTCGAACAGGCGGAGGTCAAGCGCGGCTTCCAGCTCGGCGACCCGCCGGGACAGGGTGGCTTTCGGGCGTCCGGCGGCCCGCGCGGCCCGTCCGAACCCGCCGTGCCGGGCGACAAGATTGAAATCGGCGAGTGCGAGCAGGTCCATCGTTCCACCAGTGAGACGGTCTGTCCAGATATAGCGGCTATCGGTTCGTTTGTGGATCGCTAATTTCCGGGTGTCTTCTGACCCAACCCGGAGTGATCCCCATGACCATCCTCGTTACCGGTGCAACCGGCACCATCGGCCGCCACGTCGTCGAACAGCTCGTCAAGCGCGGCGCCGATGTCCGTGCTCTCGCCCGCGATCCAGCCAAGGCAAACCTCCCGGCAGGCGTCACCGTCGTGCAGGGCGACCTGCTCGACGTCGACTCGCTCCCCAGCGCATTCAAGGGCGTCTCGACCCTGTTCCTGCTCAACGCAGTGGTGCCGGATGAATTCACGCAAGCGCTGATCGCGCTCAACGTCGCCCGCGAGGCTGGCGTCGAGCGGGTCGTGTACCTCTCGGTGATCCACAGCGATCGTTACGTGAACGTCCCGCACTTTGCCGGCAAGTTCGGCGTCGAGCGGATGATCGAGCAGATGGGCTTCAACGCCACCATCCTGCGCCCGGCGTACTTCATGAACAACGACGTCACGATCAAGGACGTGGTGACCGGATACGGCATCTATCCGATGCCGATCGGGAGCAAGGGGCTCGCGATGATCGATGCGCGCGACATCGGCGAGATCGCGGCCCTCGAGCTCATCCGTCGTGAGCGCGCCGCATCACCGCTTCCGCTCACGCGCATCAATCTCGTCGGTCCTGATACGCTGACCGGCGCGAAAGCCGCCGCGGTCTGGTCGGAGGTGCTGGGCCGCACGGTCGCCTATCCCGGTGACGATACCGCCGGCTTCGAGAAGAATCTCCGGCAGTTCATGCCGAGCTGGATGGCCTACGACATGCGGCTGATGAGCGAGCGTTTCCTCACCGAGGGAATGGTCCCCGAAGCCGGCGACGTCGAGCGTCTGACCGCGTTGTTGGGCCGCCCCCTGCGCTCCTATCGCGACTTCGTCTCCGAAATCGCGGCCTCTGCCTGACGGCATGGGCACGTCCCCATCACGACAACGAGGACTCCCATCATGACCTCTTCAATCGCCACTGTTCCGGCGGATCCGCAAGGTGCGACGAAGATATTGGTGCTTGGAGCGACCGGTGCCACCGGTCGCCTGATCGTCAACCAGGCGGTGGCGCGAGGCTACGACGTCACCGTGCTGGTGCGTTCCGCCGAGAAGGCACGTGACATCACGGGGGCGAAGCTCATCGTCGGAGACGCCCGCGATGAAACAGCCCTGCGCGCAGCCCTCAAAGGCCGTGAGGCCGTGGTCAGTGCGCTGGGTACACCGGTAAGCCCGTTCCGCGAGGTGACGCTTCTCTCGACCGCGACGCGCGCACTCGTGAGCGCGATGAAGGCCGAGCAGGTCTCGCGGCTGGTTTGCATCACCGGAATGGGCGCCGGCGACAGTGCCGGGCACGGCGGCTTTGTCGCCGACAATGTGATCTTTCCGCTTCTCCTGAAGAAGGTGTACACCGACAAGGACCGGCAGGAAGCAATCGTCAAAGACAGCGGGCTGGACTGGGTCCTGGTTCGCCCCTCGATCCTGAACAACAAGCCCGGCCGCGGCTCGGTCCGGGCCCTGACGGATCTTTCGGGCTTCCATGGCGGTAGCATCGCGCGCGAAGACGTTGCGACATTCGTGCTGGATCAAGTGCGCGCCGATACCTGGCTGCATCGGTCTCCGCTGATCACGTGGTGATGCTTTGCGTGGCGACACCCGGATCAGCGCGCGTGCAACATCGCAAGCAGGACCACGACGACGCAGGCGAGCGCCGCCGTGGTCAATTTCCAGAACATCAGCGGGCTGCGCTCCAAGAGCGGCGTGATCCGCGTGTCGAGATAGGCCGGATTGGGTGTGCGAAGCTCGAAGACGAATTCGGACAGATCCTCGTGCCGCTTGTAGGGATCCGGATGCAGCGCACGTCTGAGCGCGCCGTCGACCCAGGCGGGCACGTTGCTGTCGTCATCGGCCGGGCGGTATTTGAGCCTCCGCACGTCCGCCTTGCGCCGGATCCTGGCGATTTGGGTGCCATAGGGAAGCTTTCCCGTCAGCATCTGGTAACAGATCACGGCGAGCGAAAACATGTCGGAGCGCGGCGAGCCGCCTTGCCCAAGAAAATATTCCGGCGCCGTGTACTGGACCGTTCCCAGAATTTCGTCGGTCTCGTCCTGCGGGGCGGCTTCCGCGACGCCTGCCACCTTGACCGATCCGAAGTCGATGATCTTCGCGGTGCCGGTCTTGTCGATCAGGATGTTGTCGGGCCTGAGGTCCTGATGCAGCATTTCCATGCGGTGGAAGGCGCGCAGGCCCGCGGCGATTTGCTCGACCAGTCCGCGCACGGTTTCGAGATCGGGGCGCGGATTGTCCGTCATCCATTGCCGCAAGGTCTGACCTTCGACGAATTCGGTCGCGACGTAGAGGTAACCGCGCCGTTTCGACTGCGACAGCGGCTTCAGCACGTGCGGGCTGTCGATCCGGCGCGCGATCCACTCCTCCATCAGGAAGCGCTTCAGGTAGGCGGCATTGTCGCGCAAATCGATCGACGGAAGCTTCAGCGCGACCGGCTCCTCGGTCACTGCGTCGACGGCAAGGTAGATATGGCTGCGGCTGCTGGCGTGGATTTCGCGGACGATTCTGTAGCCGTCGAAGATGGCCCGCGGCTCCGGCAGCGGGGGAAGCGGCAGCTGGGAGGTCTGGTTGAAGATGCCGGCCGGCTCGCGCTGCGGCACCGCATCGATGCGGAGGATCTGGACTGTGATGTTGTCGTCGCTGCCGCGCCGGTAGGCTTCCTCGACGATCGCCTTCGCCGCTCCGTCGAGCTCGGCTGCATGGTCGCTGAGCGCACTCGTGACAAAACGCGCGTCGACGAATTCATAGGCGCCGTCGGTCGCCAGCAGGAACGTGTCGCCAGTCTCGATCTCGAAACTCTGGTAGTCGATCTCGAGCTGCGGATTGATCCCGAGCGCACGGCCGAGATAGGTCTGCTCCGAGGACACGATGATCCGGTGATCGTCGGTCAGCTGTTCGAGCGCCTTGCCGGCCACGCGGTAGACGCGACAGTCGCCGACGTGGAAGATGTGCGCGGTGGTCGCCTTGATGACCATGGCGCTCAGCGTGCAGACATAACCCTTGTCACGGTCATAGGCATATTGGCTCTTGCGCGTCTGCGCGTGGAGCCAGGAATTGGTCGCGTCCAGCACGCGGCGGGCGGAGGTCTTCACCGTCCAGGATTCCGACGTGCAATAATAGTCCATCAGGAAGCTCTTGACCGCCGACTCGCTGGCGATCTGGCTCACCGTGCTGCTGGAGATGCCGTCGGCGAGGACGGCCGCAATGCCCTTCAGGCTGAGCATCGGCTCGTCCGGAACGAGGACGCCGTGAAAATCCTGGTTGATGGGCTTGCGACCCTTGTCGGAATGCTGGCCGACCGAGATCTGAAGTCCGCGGGTCATCGTCATCACCGGCAAAGGGGAGCCTCACCCTGATCGGGCGAGGCTCTCCTGTCGAGACGTATCAGGCCGCGACGCGGGGCGACGTGGCCTTGCCGGCCTGGCGCTTCGGCTTGGTCATGACGTGCGTGGCGTAGAGGGTCATGCCGGTGAAGGCGAGGCCGCCGACGAGGTTGCCGAGCACGGTCGGGATCTCGTTCCAGATCAGGTAATCCATGATCGAGAATTTTGCGTGCAGCATCAGGCCCGACGGGAACAGGAACATGTTCACGACGGAATGCTCGAACACCATGTAGAAGAACACCAGGATCGGCATCCACATCGCGATGACCTTGCCGGGGACCGAGGTCGAGATCATGGCGCCGACCACGCCGGTCGAGACCATCCAGTTGCAAAGCATGCCGCGCAGGAACAGCGTCGCCATGCCGGCCGCGCCATGCGCAGCGTAGCCCAGCGTTCGGCCTTCGCCGATATTGCCGATCGCGGTGCCGATCTTATCGGGGTCCTGCGTGAAGCCGAAGGTCGTGACGAAAGCCATCATGAAGGCCACGGTGAAGGCGCCGGCGAAGTTGCCGACGAAGACGAGGCCCCAGTTGCGCAAGACGCCACCGATGGTGACGCCGGGGCGTTTGTCGATCAGGGCGAGCGGGGAGAGCACGAACACGCCGGTCAGGAGGTCGAAGCCCAGCAGATACAGCATGACGAAGCCGACCGGGAACAGCAGCGCGCCGATCAGCGGCTGCCCCGTGTTCACGTTGATCGTGACGGCGAACCATGCCGCGAGCGCCAGGATGGCGCCGGCCATGTAGGCGCGGATGATGGTATCCCGGGTGGACATGAAGACTTTGGACTCGCCCGCATCCACCATCTTGGTGACGAATTCCGAAGGCGCGAGATACGACATCGATGGTTCCTTTTGCTTCCTAAGAAAGAGATCTCGCCCTCCTGCGAGAGCGATTGAACGTCACTGCCCGTGCGGGCTGACCTGCCGCGCACGAGGCGATGGAGAGTTGGAAGCCTTTGGGATTGCGTCACGACGACCGAGCCGAGGAGGGCCGCGAAGCAGTTGAGCTTCCGGGATGCAGCCGCCAGCGCCTGCATCAATGCGGCAAAGCCGCAGTCTTCATTGACGTAAATGGAGAAGCAAGTTGCGTGCCGCGTGCTGGGCTCATAAAAAGCAAGCAACATCAATCTGATAGAGCTTTGGCTGCCCCGGCTTTTGCGCTTGATGCGGCCTTTTGCTTGAGCTGCTGCACAACTGTTGTGCGCCGCACAAATATTGAGCAGGCCGCAAATTTCGCGAGCGGAACGGGCCTGCGACAGACTGGCGCGCTGCCTGTAGCGTATTGATCTTTCGAGATTTTCTGCGTTGTGGCGCTTGGCATGAAGCTTGAATAGTTCCAGGCCGACGCCATTGAAGCCGTCCCGCGAGACTTCTCATCCGAATTGCCGACGTCACCAGACGGGGGTCTCCCCGTCGCGCGTTCGCATGCGCTGCTTCAGGCGTCACCGGACCGGATGGGCTGCTCGTGTGCACTGACGCAATCATTCTGCAACGACGCAAAGGACGATATCGCCTATGACCAAGCGCACCCGCCGGCCGTCGGACACTGGCCTCAGCCGCCGTCAATTGTTGAAGGCCGCCGGCTCGACCGCCGCACTCCTGGCCGCCGTAAAACTCAATTTCCCCGCTGGCGCCTTCGCGCAGGACGCCGGCCCCGAGGTCAAGGGTGCCAAGCTCGGCTTCATCGCGCTGAGCGATGCCGGCCCCTTGTTCGTCGCCAAGGACAAGGGCCTGTTCGCCAAATACGGCATGCCCGACACCGACGTGCAGAAGCAGGCCTCCTGGGGCACCACGCGGGACAATCTCGTGCTCGGCTCAGAAGGCAACGGCATCGACGGTGCGCACATCCTCACCCCGATGCCGTATCTGATCTCGGCCGGCAAGGTGACGCAGAACAATCAGCCAACGCCGATGTACATCCTGGCGCGGCTCAATCTCGACAGCCAGTGCATCTCCGTCGCCAACGAATATGCCGACCTGAAGCTCGGCGTCGACGCCACGCCCTTCAAGGCGGCGCTGGAGAAGAAGAAGGCCTCGGGCAAGGCCGTGAAGGCCGCGATGACCTTCCCCGGCGGCACGCATGACCTCTGGATCCGTTACTGGCTCGCCGCCGGCGGGATCGATCCCGACAAGGACATCGAGACCATCGTGGTGCCGCCGCCGCAGATGGTGGCCAACATGAAGGTCGGCACCATGGATTGCTTCTGCGTCGGCGAGCCCTGGAATCTGCAATTGATCCATCAGAACATCGGCTACACCGCCATCAACACCGGCGAACTCTGGAACAAGCATCCGGAAAAATCCTTCGGCATGCGCGCCGCCTTCGTCGATAAATATCCAAAGGCCTCGAAGGCGCTGCTGATGGCGGTGATGGAAGCGCAGCAATGGTCGGACAAGGCCGAGAACAAGGCCGAGCTTGCCGCCATCATGGGCAAGCGGCAGTGGATGAACTGCCCCGTCGAAGACGTGCTCGACCGCACCGCTGGCAAGTTCGACTACGGCATCCCGGGCAAGGTGGTCGAGAACTCCCCGCACATCATGAAGTATTGGCGCGACTTCGCCTCCTATCCGTTCCAGAGCCACGACCTCTGGTTCCTCACGGAGGACATCCGCTGGGGCAAGTACGAGGCGAATTTCGACACCAAGGCGCTGATCGCCAAGGTCAACCGCGAGGACATGTGGCGCGATGCGGCCAAGACGCTCGGCGTCGCAAGTGCGGAGATCCCGGCCTCTACGTCGCGCGGCAAGGAGACCTTCTTCGACGGCAAGGTGTTCGATCCGGAAAATCCCGCTGCCTATCTGAAGTCGCTCGCGATCAAGCGCGTCGAAGTCTGATGGCGCCAGCGGCCGCCTCCGGGCGGCCGCATCGTCTTTTGCAGCCGGAGAGATATTGCGATGAACATGCCCGCCACGAAGATCGAGGTTGAGACCGCGAAGCCTGCGAGCGCTGCCGCGCCGGTCGTCGCGATGACACCGAAGCGGCCGCCGCGATCGGAGACTTACGCGCGGATGGCGCGGGAGACCGCCGTGCGCGTCATCCCGCCGCTCGTCGTGGTCGCGTTGCTCATGCTGATATGGGAGCTGGTCTGCCGTCGCGCCGGCTCGGCGCTGCCGCCGCCGTCAAAAGTCTTCAAGGACACCAAGGAGCTGATCCTCGATCCGTTCTTCGACCATGGCGGCATCGACAAGGGTCTGTTCTGGCATCTCTCCGCCAGTCTCCAGCGCGTCGCGCTCGGCTATTCGCTCTCCGCCATCGCCGGCATCGCGCTCGGCGTCCTAGTCGGCCAGTCGGTCTGGGCCATGCGCGGGCTCGATCCGCTGTTCCAGGTCTTGCGCACGATCCCACCGCTGGCCTGGCTGCCGCTTTCGCTCGCGGCCTTCCGTGACGGCCAGCCGTCGGCGATCTTCGTCATCTTCATTACCTCGGTCTGGCCGATCATCATCAACACCGCGGTCGGCATCCGCAACATTCCGCAGGACTATCGCAACGTCGCCGCAGTGGTGCAGCTCAACCCGCTCGAGTTCTTTGCCAAGATCATGATCCCTGCCGCCGCGCCCTACATCTTCACGGGACTTCGCATCGGCATCGGCCTGTCATGGCTCGCGATCGTCGCCGCGGAAATGCTGATCGGCGGCGTCGGCATCGGCTTCTTCATCTGGGACGCCTGGAACTCCTCGCATATCAGCGAAATCATCCTGGCGCTGTTCTATGTCGGCATCATCGGCTTCGTGCTCGACCGCCTGATCGCAGGCGCCGGCAAGATCGTCACCCGCGGCACCGCGCTGAATTAAAGGGGAAGCACATGACCGCTTATCTGAAGCTCGACCATATCGACAAGATTTTCACCCGCGGCGCAGCCTCCACGGAGGTGCTGAAGGATATCAATCTCACCATCGACAAGGGCGAATACGTCTCGATCATCGGCCATTCCGGTTGCGGCAAGTCGACCCTGCTCAACATCATCGCAGGCCTGACCAACGCCACCATGGGCGGCGTGCTGCTCGAGAACCGCGAGGTGAACTCGCCGGGACCGGATCGCGCGGTGGTGTTCCAGAACCACAGCCTGTTGCCATGGCTGACCGTGTACGAGAACGTCCGGCTCGGCGTCGACAAGGTCTTCGCCAAGACCAAGAAGCGCGCCGAACGCGACGCCTGGGTCATGCACAATCTCAACCTCGTGCAGATGGCCCATGCCAAGGACAAGCGGCCCTCGGAAATCTCCGGCGGCATGAAGCAACGCGTCGGCATTGCCCGCGCGCTTGCCATGGAGCCGAAAGTATTGCTGCTCGACGAGCCCTTCGGCGCGCTCGACGCACTGACCCGCGCGCATTTGCAGGATTCGGTGATGGCGCTGCATCAGAAGCTCGGCAACACCATTCTGATGATCACCCACGACGTCGACGAGGCGGTGCTGCTGTCCGATCGCATCGTCATGATGACGAATGGGCCGAGCGCGCGCATCGGCGAGGTGCTGGAGGTGCCGCTGGCGCGGCCGCGCAAGCGGCTCGAACTCGCGACCAACGTCACTTACCTGAAGTGCCGGCAGCGCGTGCTCGAATTCCTCTATGAGCGTCATCGCTTCGTCGAAGCCGCGTAGGCGCGTCACCAACAGGTGCTCACGCAACGCCTAATTTTGAATCATCAAGCTCAATCCTTGTGCGGCGCACAGGGATTGAGCGAATCGCAAAATTTGCGTGCGAAATAGTGCTGCAAGAATTTGGGGCACGACGAACAAGCTCCTGAATTTCCTGCGTTTCCGGAATGCGCGCAGTTGGCACGGAAATTGAAACACCGACCGCGACGCCAACGACGACGTCCCTCAACATCATCAATCAGCATCGTGAACTCGCCACCGGGGCTTGGCCTCGGCGCGCGCCTCCGTGGCCGGAGGCTGAGCCTGCAACGACGCAGCGGTGAGGCAAGAAGGGATACTCAATGACGAAGAATCCAACCTGGATTTCAGACTGGCGCCCCGAAGATGAGGCGTTCTGGAATGCGACTGGCAAGACTATCGCGCGACGCAACCTGATCTGGTCGATCGTGGCCGAACATATCGGCTTCTCGGTCTGGCTGATCTGGAGCATCGTCACCACCAAGCTGCCGCAGGCGGGCTTCCACTACACCACCGACCAGCTGTTCCAGCTCGTCGCGGTGCCCGGGCTGATCGGCGCGTTGATGCGCTTTCCCTACACCTTCGCGGTGACGACCTTCGGCGGGCGCAACTGGACCATCTTCAGCGCGGCGATCCTGCTCATTCCGACGCTTTCGCTGGCCTATTTCGTCGGCCAGCCCGACACGCCGTTCTGGCTGATGCTGCTGATTGCCTCGACCGCCGGTCTCGGTGGCGGCAATTTTGCCTCCAGCATGACGAACATCTCGTTCTTCTTCCCCGACCGGATGAAGGGGTGGGCGCTCGGACTGAATGCGGCCGGCGGCAATATCGGCGTCTCCAGCGTGCAGCTCCTGACCCCGATCCTGATGACGCTCGCCGTCATCAACCTGTTCCAGGCATCGCCCGTCGACGGCGTCTTCCTCCAGAACGCCGGCCTGATGTGGGTGCTGCCGATCGCGATCGCGGTGTTCGGCGCAGTGTTCTTCATGAACAACCTGACCACGGCCAAGTCGTCGATCAAGAACCAGCTCGCCGTGGTCAGGCGCAAGCACACCTGGATCATGGCGTATCTCTATATCGGCACGTTCGGCTCCTTCATCGGCTACTCGGCTGCATTTCCGCTGTTGATCAAGACCCAGTTCCCGCAAGTGACGATTGCGATCGCGTTCCTGGGGCCGCTGGTCGGCTCGCTGTCGCGGCCGCTCGGCGGCTGGCTTGCCGACAGGATCGGCGGCTCGGTCATCACGTTCTGGAATTTCATTGTCATGGCAGGCGCGACGATCGGCGTGCTCTACTTCGTCGGGCACAAGGATTTCATCGGCTTTCTGTCGATGTTCCTGGTCCTGTTCGTGACGACGGGCATCGGCAACGGCTCGACCTACCGCATGATCCCGTCGATCTTCCGCGAGCAGAATTTGTTCAGGGTGCGCGGCAAGGGCGATGCGGAGCGCGCGGTCGCCTTGAAGACGGCGAGCATCGAGAGCGGTGCTGCGGTCGGCTTCATCGGCGCGGTCGGCGCCGTTGGCGGCTATCTGATCCCGACCGGGTTCGGCAAGTCGATCGCGCTGACCGGCGGGCCGCAGCTCGCGCTCGCGATCTATCTCGGCTTCTACGCCTCCTGCCTCGCGCTGACCTGGTGGTTCTATCTGCGTCGCAGCCCGCAGGGCGAAGGCGCGTCAAGCCTCGCCGGCGCGCGTGTCTAATACTTGGTACGAATCTCGCTTCTCCCCATACGCGGGGAGAAGCATTGCCCGACAGTTTGACAATGAACCTGGTTCGCAATGGCGCGCACCAAGGCAAACCCAACAGGCAGGAGAACATCATGACGCCGGAACAGATCACCCTCGTGCAGCAGAGCTTTGCCAAGGTCGCGCCGATTTCCGCGCAGGCCGCGGTGCTGTTCTACGATCGCCTGTTCGAGGTGGCGCCATCCGTGCGCGCGATGTTCCCCGAGGACATGACCGAGCAGCGCAAGAAGCTGATGGGCATGCTCGCCGCCGTCGTCGGCGGTCTGTCGAATCTGGACTCGATTCTTCCGGCGGCCTCCGCGCTTGCGAAGCGTCACGTCGGCTACGGCGCCAAGGCCGAGCACTACCCCGTGGTTGGCGCGACCTTGCTGTGGACCCTGGAGAAGGGCCTTGGCGAGGCCTGGACGCCCGAACTCGCTACCGCCTGGACCGACGCCTACGGCGTGTTGTCCGGCTACATGATGTCCGAGGCCTACGGCGCACAGTCGCAGGCCGCTGAATAGGAGATGCGTTGTGAGTGAACCGCTGGTCATTGTCGGAAACGGTATGGCGGCCGCGCGTCTGGTCGACGAGCTCGCCAAGACCGCACTCGGCCGCTACGCGGTCGCCGTCATCGGCGAAGAGCCGCGGCTCGCTTACAACCGTGTTCTGCTCTCCTCCGTGCTGGCCGGCGAGACCGGCTCGCACGAGATCGAGCTCCGACCCGCCGACTGGTGGCGCCATCGCGGTGTCACGGTGCGCTACGGCTATCGGGTCACCGAGATCGACACCGGCCGACGCGAGCTCAAGATCGAAGGCGAAGAGAGCATGGAATATTCCAAGCTCGTGCTCGCCGTCGGCTCGACGCCGCTACGGCTCAACGTGCCCGGCGCCGATCTCGCCGGCGTGCACACCTTTCGCGATACCCGCGACGCCGACCTGCTGCTGACGCTCGCGGCCGCCAGGAAGCGCGTCGTCGTGGTCGGCGGTGGTCTGCTCGGACTCGAAGCGGCCTACGGCCTCGCCAAGGCCGGAGCGCCGGTGACGCTGCTGCACCTGATGGACCGGCTGATGGAGCGCCAGCTCGATGCCTCCGCCGCGGACCTGCTCAAGACACTGGTCGAGCGCAAGGGCATTCGTATCCTGCTCAATGCATCCACAGCGCGCATCCACGGCGAAGGTCATGTCCAAGCGGTCGAGCTTGCCGACGGCAGCCGCATCGAGGCCGATGCGGTGATCTTCGCCGCCGGCATCAGGCCCAACATTGCGCTCGCAAAGGACGCCGGCATCGCAGTCAACCGCGGCATCGTCGTCAACGACGAGATGCAGACGGCGTCACCCGATATCTACGCGCTTGGCGAATGCGCCGAGCATCGCGGCACCTGCTACGGCCTCGTCGAGCCTGCCTACGAGCAGGCGCGCGTGCTGGCGCGGCATCTCGCGGGCCGTCCCGCGGCCTATCAGGGCAGCGTGGTCTCGACCAATCTGAAGGTGTCGGGCGTCAGCGTATTCTCCGCGGGCGACTTCATGGGCGGGGAGGGCAGCGAGAGCCTCGTGCTGTCAGACCGCAGGCGCGGCACCTACAAGAAGCTCGTCATCTCCGACGGCCGGCTCACCGGCGCGGTGCTGATCGGCGATACCGTCGATGCGCTCTGGTATCTCGAGCTGATCCGCAATCGTGACAAGGTGGCGGCGATCCGCACCGACATGATGTTCGGCCGCGCGCTCGCGCGTCCCTCCAAAGCGGCTTGATTGAGGCGGCTCGATATGACGGCGATCGATCCCACGCTCCGCGCTACCAAAACGACCTGTCCGTATTGCGGCGTCGGCTGCGGCGTGCTGGCGACGCCAGACGGCAAGGGCGGCGCGGCGATCGCGGGCGATCCCGATCATCCTGCCAATTTCGGCCGGCTGTGCTCCAAGGGCTCGGCGCTCGGCGAGACGGTCGGGCTCGAAAGCCGGCTGCTCTATCCGATGATCCGCTGCAAGGGCGTGCTCGAACGCGTCGCCTGGAGCGATGCGCTCGATCACGTCGCCCACCGCATGCAGCACATCGTCGCGCGCGACGGCGCCGACGCGGTCGCATTCTATCTCTCGGGCCAGCTGCTGACCGAGGACTATTACGTCGCCAACAAGCTGATGAAGGGCTTTGTCGGCACTGCGAACGTCGACACCAATTCGCGGCTCTGCATGTCGTCATCGGTCGCCGGTCACCGCCGCGCCTTCGGCGCCGACACCGTGCCCGGCTGCTACGAGGATCTCGACCAGGCCGATCTTCTGGTGTTCGTCGGCTCGAATGCCGCCTGGTGCCATCCCGTGCTGTTCCAGCGCATGCTGAAGAACCGGCAGGAGCGCGGCGCGCGCATGATCGTGATCGATCCGCGCCGCACCGACACCGCGACCGACGTCGATCTGTTCCTCGGCCTCAAGCCCGGCACCGACACGGCGTTGTTCTCCGGCCTGTTCGTTCACCTCGCCGACAATGGGGCCCTGGATCAGGACTACATCGGGCAAAACACGTCGGGTTTTGACGACGCGCTGGCGCGCGCACGCAGCATCGCCGGCAGCATCACGGCGACCGCACTGGCGACCGGCCTCTCCGAGCAGGACGTTGCCACCTTCTTCAAGATGTTCCGTGACACGCCCCGCGTCGTCACGCTGTACTCGCAGGGTGTCAATCAGTCGGCGCAGGGCACCGACAAGGTCAACGCGATCCTGAACTGCCATCTCGCCACGGGGCGCATCGGCAAGCCCGGTGCCTCGCCGTTCTCGCTCACCGGCCAGCCCAACGCGATGGGCGGCCGCGAGGTCGGCGGCCTCGCCAACCAGCTCGCCGCACACATGAACTTCACGCCGCCGGACATCGATCGCGTGCGGCGGTTCTGGAAGGCGCCGCGCATCGCCACCCATGAAGGGTTGAAGGCGGTGCAGCTGTTCGAAGCCATCAACCGCGGCGAGGTTAAGGCGCTGTGGGTGATGGGCACCAACCCCGCGGTGTCGCTGCCCGACGCGGACTTCGTGCGCGAGGCGCTGAAGAAGCTCGAGCTGTTCGTGGTCTCCGAGAACGTGCTCTCCAACGACACGGTCGATGCTGGCCCGCACGTGCTGCTGCCCGCGCTCGCCTGGGGCGAGAAGTCGGGCACCGTGACCAATTCCGAGCGCCGGATCTCGCGCCAGCGTTCGTTCCTGCCGGCGCCCGGCGAGGCGCGGCCGGACTGGTGGATCCTGAGCGAAACCGCAAAACGCCTCGGCTTCGGCGACAGTTTTAATTACAAATCCGCAGCCGACATCTTTCGCGAGCACGCCGCGCTCTCGGCGTTCGAGAACGATGGCAGCCGCGACTTCGATATCGGCGCGCTGACCTCGCTGTCCGACGAGGGCTTCGACGCGTTGAAGCCCGTGCAGTGGCCCGCGCGCGAAGGCCAGGCGCCCGGCGAGCGCTTCTTCGCGGCCGGCGGGTTCTTCACCAATGACGGCAAGGGCCGCTTCGTCGCGCCGGAGGTGCCGGCGCTGCGCGGCGAGACCGGGCCGTCGCGGCCGCTGCGGCTCAACACCGGGCGCATCCGCGACCAGTGGCACACCATGACGCGCACGGGCCTCAGCCCGCGGCTCGGCGCGCATCTGCCCGAGCCGTTCGTCGAGATTCATCCCGATGACGCCGGCAGATACAACGTCGTTCATGACGGCTATGCCCGCATCACCACCGACTACGGCCAGTGCACCCTCAAGGTCGTCGTCAGCGACCACCAGCAGCGCGGCACGCTGTTCGCGCCGATCCACTGGAGTGCGATGAACGCCTCGCACGGTCGCGTCGGGGCGCTGGTCGCACCGTTCACCGATCCGTTCTCGGGGCAGCCGGAGTCGAAGGCGACACCGGCGGCGATTTCGCCTTATGAATACGTCTTCCGCGGCTTTGCGTTGTCGCGCAAGCAGCTGGAGCTGCCACCGAACCTGATGTGGACCCGCGTCACTGTTACCGGCGGCTTCGGCTACCTCTTCGCCGACAATGCGGACCTGTCGCGCTGGCCGGCCTGGCTCGGTGGCGTTGCCGGCGAGGACGTCGCCGACTATCGCGACCTCGGCGGCGGCGTTTATCGCGCGGCCTCGTTTGCCGGCGACCGCATCGAAACCTGCCTGTTCGTCGGCCCCGCGCATGATGCCGGGGACTGGGAGGTGGTGAAGAGCCTGTTCGTGGCCGATCACGTCACCGATGAGCAGCGGCGCATGCTGCTGTCCGGCAAGTCGAGCGAGGGCGCGGCTTCGACCGGTCCTGTCGTCTGTGCCTGCTTCGGCGTCGGCCGCGGCACCATCTGCGACACCATCGCCGCAGGCGCGCGCACAGCCGCCGAGATCGGCGCAAAGCTCAAGGCCGGCACCAATTGCGGCTCCTGCATCCCCGAGCTGAAGCGCCTGATCGCGACGACCGAAATTGCGCCGGCGAAGCATGCCAAGCACGCGGGCGCGGCGGGGTAGGGGCGACTTTCTCGGTCGTCGCGCATACTCCGCCGTCATCGCCCGGCTTGACCGGGCGATCCAGTACGCCGAGACGCCTGTGATCAAGCGCTAAGGCCACTGCGTACTGGATTCCCTGCTTTCGCGGGGAATGACAGCGAGGGCGGGGCGCTATGCTTCGGCCCAATCGACGCACGCCTCATTGTGCCCTATGGTGCCGCGCTCTCGCCCTCAACACGCAAAAACAACAATGATGTACCTGGAAACGCCGCCGCGCCTGATCGAGACCAGGCTCTTTTCCGCCATGCCCGACAAATTCCGCCGCAAGGGCGAGCGCACCGATTGGGCCGATGCCAACCGGCCCGGTGTGCCGACGGATTCCTTCATCGAAGGGCCGTCGTTCGACAAGGATGCCAATCTCTACATCGTCGACATTCCCTTCGGCCGCATCTTCCGCATTGCGCCTGACGGCGAGTGGTCGCTGGCGATTGAATATGAGGGCTGGCCGAACGGGCTGAAGATCGCGGCCGACGGCCGCATCCTGGTCGCCGACTACAGGCACGGCATCATGGAGTTCGACGCCAGGGCAGGGCGCATTGCGCCGGTGCTGACCTCGCGCAACTCGGAGTCTTTCCGGGGCTGCAACGATCTGCATCTCGCGTCCAACGGCGACATCTATTTCACCGACCAGGGACAGACCGGCCTGCATGACCCCAGCGGCCGCGTCTATCGCCTGACGCAAAGCGGCCGGCTCGATTGCCTGATCGACACTGGTATCAGCCCGAATGGCCTGGTGCTCGATCCAACCGAGACCGTGCTGTTCGTCGCGATGACGCGCGACAACGCGGTGTGGCGGCTGCCGTTCATGAAGGACGGCAGCGTGTCGAAGGTTGGCCGCTTCTGCTCGCTGTTCGGCACCAGCGGCCCTGATGGCATGACAATGGATGCCAAGGGCCGCCTGTTCGTCGGTCACGCCTCACTCGGCCATGTCTTCGTGTTCGCGCCCAACGGCGAATTGATTGCGCGGGTCAAGTCGTGTGCAGGTCCGAATTGCACCAATGTCGCCATTGGTGGCGCGAAGAAGGATCGGCTCTACATCACGGAGTCCGCAACCGGTAGCGTATTGGTCGCTGACATCGGCGTATTGAACTCTTGAGCGCGACGGCGGTTGCCTCAGCGAACGAGTGGTATCGGAGCAAATATGAACACGAAACCCTTCGGCAAAACGGGTGCCAGCGTCTCCGTCATCGGGCAGGGCACATGGTATCTCGACCATGGCGATCGCAAGCGCGCGATCGCGGCGCTTCAGCGCGGGCTCGACCTCGGCATGACCCACATCGATACCGCCGAGATGTATGGCGATGCCGAACTCGTCATTGGGGATGCGATCGCGGGCCGACGCGACGAGGTTTTCTTGGTGTCAAAGGTGCTGCCGAGCAACGCCTCGCGCCGCGGAACCATCACCGCCTGTGAGCGCTCGCTGAAGCGGCTGAAAACCGATCGGCTCGACTGCTATCTGCTGCATTGGCGCGGCTCGTATCCGCTGGAGGACACCGTCGCCGCATTCGAGGAACTGGTGAAGGCCGGCAAGATCAAATCCTGGGGCGTCTCCAATTTCGATGCCGATGATCTCGACGAGATCCTCGACGCCGCCGGCGAACACCGCATCGCCTGCAATCAGGTGCTCTATCATCTGAAGGAACGCGCGATTGAGCACGCGGTGATCCCGTGGTGCGAACGGCATGGTGTCGCCGTGGTCGCCTATTCGCCATTCGGCCACGATGATTTCCCTGCGAGCAACAGCAAGGGCGGCGCGGTGCTGGCGCGCATCGCGGAGGCGCGTCGCGCGACGCCGCGCCAGGTCGCACTGAGCTTCCTCACCCGTGCAACTACGGTGTTCGCGATCCCGAAGGCGTCGTCCGCGGAACATGCCGGCGACAATGCTGCGGCCGGCGATCTGGTGCTGACGAAAGACGAGATCGCGGCGCTCGATGCGGCGTTTCCGCGCGGTCCGAAGCCGCGCGGCCTGCCCATGCTGTAGTGCACAAACGCCCGTTATTAATGGAGTCTTGACGTGCGCGGACGTGAGCGCATATCGGCATCCTGTTTTCGGAAGTTGTGAAAGCGGCGCAATTATCGTTTTTTACGATCATTCCCGATTCGCATTCCTAGGTTCCAGCCGTGACCCCGCCGCCCGCCGCAGCCGCAAGGCTCGACAGTATTCCCATGCCCATGCCGGAAAAGAAGCCGCAGGCGCGACGGGCGCCGGCGCGCGTCGATCACCCGTTCAAAGGCATCGCGCTGGTGCTGCTGTCGACGATCTTTCTCGGCTGCTCCGATGTTACCGCGAAATATCTGTCGTCGAGCCTGCCGTCGATCGAGATCACCTGGATCCGCTTCGTGACGTTTGCGCTGATGTTCACGCCGGTGATGCTGCCGGGCTCGCCGCTCCATGCGATGCGCACCGAGCGCCTCGGCCTGCAGTTGATGCGCGGCGCGGCATTGCTCGGCTCTTCGCTGTTCTTCATCACCGGCCTGAGCTTCCTGCCGATCGCAGAAGCGTCCGCGACCGGCTTCGTCTCGCCGCTGTTCGTCACCGCGCTCTCGATCGTCTTCCTGAGCGAGAAGGTCGGCATGCGCCGTTGGATCGCGACCGCGATCGGCCTGACCGGCGTGCTGATCATCCTGCGCCCGGGCTCCAGCGCGTTTCACGCCGCCGCCTTCTTCCCGATCGTCTCGGCGTTCTGCTGGGCCGCGGCGCTGATCCTGACGCGCATGATGAGCGGGCGTGAAGCCGTCCTCACCACGATGGCCTATTCGGCGCTGACGGGCGTTGCGATCCTCTCCCTGATGGTACCGTTCGTCTGGGTCACGCCGACCTGGACGGCGATCGGGCTTGGCATCGTGATCGGCGTCGCCTCCACCGTCGGCCAGTGGATCATCGTGCTGGCCTATCGCTACGGCGATGCCTCGGTACTGGCGCCGTTCTCCTACACGCAGTTGCTGTGGGTCAGCATCCTCGGCTTCTTCCTGTTCGGCGAAGTGCCTGATGTCTGGACCGTCACCGGTGCGGCCTTCATCGTCGCCAGCGGCCTCTACATCGCCCATCGCGAGCGCATCCGCCGCGCCCAGCTCCTGATCCTGGAAGAGCGTTCCCCGAACCCCTGACGCAAGTTCGCGCGTCCGCTTCGTGCTATCGACGGCTCCAACAAGACGGGAGGAGCCGGATGCGCGCTGCGATTTTCAGGAACGGTGAGATTGTCGTCGACCGGATGGCCGAGCCGAAGCCCGGCCCCGGCCAGGTGCTGGTCAAGACGCTCGCCTGCGGCATCTGCGGCTCCGATCTGCACGCGCGCCAGCACGCCCACCGTATGGTGGAGATGGCGCGAAAGACCGGCCGCAAGCCGATGGATCTCGCCCGCGACGTCGTGTTCGGCCACGAGTTCTGCTGCGAGATCGTCGACTTCGGCCCGGGGACCGTGCGCAAGCTCAAGTCGGGCACGCGCGTCTGCTCGCTGCCAGCCCTCGTAACGCCGCAGGGCATCGAAGGCATCGGTTACTCCAACGACAATATTGGCGGCTATGCCGAGGCGATGCTGTTGAGCGAAGCGCTGCTGCTCGAGGTGCCCAACGGTCTCGCGCCGGAGCATGCCGCGCTCACCGAACCGCTCGCGGTCGGCGTTCACGCGGTCGCCAAGGCCAACATCCGAGGCGGCGAAGTGCCGCTCGTGATCGGCTGCGGCCCGGTCGGGCTCGCGGCGATTGCGGCGCTGAAGCTCAAGGGCCTGCATCCGATCGTCGCCGCCGACTATTCGCCGGCGCGGCGCGCGCTTGCGGCAAAGCTCGGCGCCGATGTCGTCGTGGATCCACGGGTGTCGCAGCCCTATCTGACCTGGGCCGAGCATGCGCAGATGTCGGAGGCGGAGAAGGCCGCGCGGCCGCCGTTGCTGCCCGCGCTCAAACCCGCGATCATCTTCGAATGCGTTGGCGTGCCCGGTCTCTTGCAGCAGGTGTTCGAGGGCGCTCCGCGCGATGCGAGGATCGTCGTGGTCGGTGTGTGCATGGAGACCGACAGGAGCGAGCCCATGCTCGGCATCATGAAAGAGCTCAACGTCCAGTATGTGCTCGGCTACACGCCGGACGAATTCGCGGCGTCACTGCGCCTGATCGCGGAGGGGCAGGTGGATGCGGCGGCAATGGTGACGGCGGAAGTCGGCATCGACGGCGTTGCAAAGGCTTTCGCCGATCTCGCCAATCCTGAGGCTCACACCAAGATCATCGTGCAGCCGTGGCCGTGATGCCTTACACCGGCAGCGCGATCGAATATTTCACCTGGCTGAGCGCAAAGCTGGACTCGATCGAGGCGATGCCGTCGAGCCGGGTCAGCTTGGTCTTCAGGAAAGTCTCGTAGGAGGCCAGGTCGGCGGCGACCACGCGCAAGAGATAGTCGCGATTGCCGGTCATCAGATAGCATTCCAGCACCTCGTCCCATTTCGAGATCGCGCGCGCGAAGCGGTTGAGGTCCTCCTCCTTCTGCCGCGCCAGCTTGATCGAGATGAAGACGCTGACATGCAGCCCCAGCGCCTTCTGGTCCACGGTCGCGATGTAGCGCGAGATGACGCCGCGTTCCTCGAGCAGCTTGACCCGGCGATGGCATGGCGACACCGACAGCCCGACCTTGTCGGCCAGTTCCTGCATGGTCAGGCGGCTGTCGTTCTGGAGCAGAGCGAGGATTTTTCGGTCAATGGCGTCGAGGTCGGGCATTGGGATGAACCTGTCGTTTTTGTCGGCTGATTGGTAAGCTATCCCAATATTGGCTGGTAGCGCGCGAAAAATTGAGAAGTTTGGCGCTTCCTGCAGGGGTATCATCGGGCACCTGTTTTCCGGGAGCATTGCCATGCCCGTTGATACCGCCCGCCTCGACACCTTGACCGCGCTGGCCCGCAAGACGCTGTGGCTGTCGTCATGGACCATCCATCACGCCAACCACATCCGCCCGAATGCGGACGGCCTGAAAGTCGGGGGACATCAGGCCTCGTCGGCCTCGCTCGCCACCATCATGTCGGCGCTGTATTTCCACGTGCTGAAGCCCGAAGATCGCGTCGCGGTGAAGCCGCATGCGAGCCCGGTGTTCCACGCCATCCAGTATCTGTTCGGCCGGCAGAGCCGCGAGAAGCTGGAGAATTTTCGTGGCTTCAAGGGCGCGCAGTCCTATCCCTCGCGCACCAAGGACGTCGACGACGTCGATTTCTCCACCGGCTCGGTCGGCCTTGGCGTGGCGCAGACGCTGTTCGCCTCGCTGGTGCAGGACTACGTCAAGGCACATGGCTGGATGAAGGATCGCCGCGAAGGGCGGATGATCGCTCTGGTCGGCGATGCCGAGATGGACGAGGGCAACATCTTCGAGGCGCTGGCGGAGGGCTGGAAGCACGGCCTGCGCAACACCTGGTGGGTGGTCGACTACAACAGGCAGTCGCTCGACGCCGTCGTCCGCGAAGGCCTCTGGGAGAAGTTCGAGACCGTGTTCCGCAATTTCGGCTGGGACGTGGTGATCGTGAAATATGGCCGCCTGATGCGCGAGGCCTTTGCGGAAGCTGGCGGCGAGGCGCTGAAGCGCTGGATCGACAATTGTCCGAACGCACTCTACGCCGCATTGTGTTTTCAGGGCGGCGCGGCGTTCCGCAAGCATTTGCACGACGAGATCGGCGATCAGGGCCCCATCACCAAGCTGATCGACAGGCGCAGCGACGACGAGCTGCTGGCGCTGATGTCGAACCTCGGCGGCCATGACATGGCGAGCATGCTGGACGCCTTCGAATCCATCGACCACGACCGCCCGGTCTGCTTCATCGCCTACACCATCAAGGGCGTCGGCCTGCCGTTCCAGGGCCACAAGGACAATCATGCCGGCCTAATGACGGTCGCGCAGATGGAGAAATATCGCGACAGCCAGAACATCCGGCCCGGACACGAATGGGACAGATACGAGGGTCTCGCGCAAAGTGCCGCCGAGCTCGACGCCTTCCTCGCGGGCGTGCCGTTCAACCAGGACGGCCGCCGGCTCACCGCGCCTGTTATCGAGGTGCCGTCGCAGCTTGCCTTCAAGCCGGCGCCGCAGATGTCGACCCAGCAGGGTTTTGGGCTGGTGCTGAACGAGATCGCGCGCGGCGACAGCGAGCTCGCCAAGCGCATCGTGACGACATCGCCTGACGTCACCGTCTCGACCAATCTCGGTCCGTGGGTGAACCGGCGCGGCCTGTTTGCGCGCGGCGAGAAGGCGGACTTATTCCGCAGCGAGAAAATTCCATCCACCTTCAACTGGGACTTCTCGCCCAAGGGCCAGCATCTCGAACTCGGCATCGCCGAGATGAACCTGTTCATCATGCTCTCGGCGCTCGGCCTGTCGCACCAGATCAACGGCGAGCGGCTGCTGCCGGTCGGCACGCTCTACGATCCCTTCATCGAGCGCGGTCTCGATGCGCTGAACTATGCCTGTTACCAGGATGCGCGCTTCATGGTGGCGGCGACCCCCTCAGGTATCACGCTCGCGCCCGAAGGCGGCGCGCATCAGTCGATCGCAACCCCTTTGATCGGCATGGCGCAGGATGGCCTTGCCTCGTTCGAGCCGGCCTTTGTCGACGAGCTCGCCGTGATCATGGGGTGGGGCTTCAATCACATGCAGCGCGATCCGGGTGAGGGCGGCTCGGTCTATCTGCGGCTCTCGACGCGCTCGATCGAGCAGGCGCAGCGGATCATGACGCCCGAGCTTGCACAGGGCATCACCGACGGCGCGTATTGGTTGCGCAAGCCGGGGCCCAATGCCGAAGCCGTCATCGCCTATACCGGCGCCGTGGCGCCAGAAGCGATCGAAGCGACCGGCCTCATTGGCGAGAGCCGGCGCGACATCGGCCTGCTCGCGATCACGTCCGCGGATCGTCTGCATGCGGGATGGACGGCCGCACGGAAGTTGCGCCGTGATCGGCGCGGCGTGCAGCATCTCAGCCACATCGAAAAACTGCTCGCACCGCTGCCGCGCGACTGCGGCATCGTGACGGTGATCGACGGCCATCCGGCGGCGCTCGGCTGGCTCGGCAGCATCCGCGGCCATCGCGTCGAGGCGCTCGGCGTCGAGCAGTTCGGCCAGACCGGCACCATCGCAGACCTCTACCGCCACCACGGCATTGACGCCAACGCCATCATCGATGCGGCCGAAAGCCTCACCACCGGCGCGCCGGTGTTGCATCGAAAGATGGCGGTGTAGTTCTCCGTCGTCGTCCTGGCCACCGTGCGCAATTGCGCACTAGGTCAGGACGAGGGCAATCGAGACCTTGCCACCCCTCCGCCATCGGCTCATATAACCTCCGTCCGCCGCAATGCTGGCCCCGCATATGGCGGGTTCAATTGCCGGCGCTTTCGTGCAAGGATGCCTGCCGAAACGCCCCCTCCAAGCCCCCAAGAAGAGGTTCACTATGGTCAATCGCATGCAATTCTACATCGACGGCGCCTGGGTCGATCCCGCGGTCAAGAAGTCCACCGCCGTGGTCAATCCGGCGACGGAAGAGGCGATGTACGAGGTTGCGCTGGGCTCCAAGGCCGACGTTGACAAAGCCGTCGCCGCCGCCAAGCGCGCGTTCGTGACGTTCTCCCAGACCAGCCGTGACGAGCGCGTCGCGCTGCTCACCAAGGTCATCGAGATCTACAAGGGCCGCCTCAAGGAGATCGGTGCCGCCGTCTCGGACGAGATGGGTGCGCCGCTGCCGATGGCCGAAAAGCTGCAGGCCGGCGCCGGCCTCGGCCACCTCATGACCACGCTCGACGTGCTCAAGAACTATCATTTCGAGGAACCGGTCGGCACCGCCATGGTGCTGCGCGAGCCGGTCGGTGTGGTCGGCATGATCACGCCCTGGAACTGGCCGCTCAACCAGATCGCCTGCAAGGTCGCGCCCGCGCTCGCCGCCGGCTGCACCATGATCCTGAAGCCGTCGGAGTTCACCCCGACCTCGGCCTTGATCTTTGCGGAAATCCTCCATGAAGCCGGCGTGCCGAAGGGCGTGTTCAACCTCGTCAACGGTCTCGGCCCCGAGGTCGGCGCCGCCATGAGCGAGCACCCCGACATCGACATGATCTCCTTCACCGGCTCGACCCGCGCCGGCATCGACGTGGCCAAGCGTGCGGCACCGACCGTGAAGCGCGTCAGCCAGGAGCTCGGCGGCAAGTCGCCGAACGTCATCCTCGAAGGCGCCGATCTCACGAAGGCGGTGACCGGCGGCGTGATGCACATGTTCAACAACTCCGGCCAATCCTGCAACGCGCCCTCGCGCATGATCGTGCCGGCCTCGAAGATGAAGGAAGTCGCCGCGATCGCGAAGGCTGTCGCCGACAAGACCAAGGCGGGCGATCCGCGCGCCGAAGGCACCACCATCGGTCCCGTGGTCAACCGCGGCCAGTGGGACAAGATCCAGGGTCTGATCAAGAAGGGCATCGACGAAGGCGCAACGCTCGTCGCCGGCGGTCCGGGCCTGCCCGAAGGCGTCAACAAGGGCTTCTATGTCCGTCCCACCATCTTTGCCGACGTCACCCCTGACATGACCATCGCCCGCGAAGAAATCTTCGGACCGGTGCTGACGATCATCGGCGCCAAGGACGAAGCCGAAGCGGTGCACATCGCCAACGACACGCCCTATGGGCTTGCCGGCTACGTTACGGGCGCTTCCGTCGAGGACGCCAAGCGCGTCGGGCGGCAGATCCGCGCCGGCAACGTCAATCTGCAGGGCGTGCCCAACGATCGCAGCGCACCGTTCGGCGGCTACAAGCAATCCGGCAACGGCCGCGAGTGGGGCAAGTACGGCCTCGAGGACTTCCTCGAAGTGAAGGCCGTCGCTGGCTTCAACGCGGCGTAGGCGTTACTGCCTGGGTGAACATGACGCCGGAGCGGGACACCGCTCCGGCGTTTTCTATTCTCTTACGGTTGCCCCCTGTGCTTTCAGGCGGCACCACCCCGGGTAGTCCGTCACAATTTCGAAGAAATCGTCATGATAAATGAAACCCAACTCTGTCAGGCGTGCGCTCATCGCTTTCAGGGCTTCGCGCCCGAAATGCGGACCGAACGACAATAGGTCGTCACTCTGATCAAGCGGTTGATCGACCTCCAGAGTCTTCAACAGATTATCTAAGGCAATCGCTCTCTCGACCAATGCTGCTCGACGTACAACTAGGCCATATTCGCCCGTAATGTTGATCCAACCTTTGCCGGTCATGGAGAATCCTGAGAGGGGTCTGAAGCTGCGACGACTATCCCCCGACCGCGCCCTGCGTGTTCACATACAACGCGTAGATCGACTGGCTCGCGGCCATGAACAGGCGGTTGCGCTTGACGCCGCCGAAGCAGAGATTGGCGCAGCGTTCGGGCAGCGCGATGCGGCCGATCATGACGCCGTCGGGCGCGAACACCACCACGCCGTCGAGCTCGGGATCGCCCATGCCCCAGCCGCACCAGAGATTGCCGTCGATGTCGCAGCGCATGCCGTCCGGCGTGCCCGGGCCGGCGTCGATGTGGACGCGCTTGTTGGAGATGGTGGTGCCGTCAGGCGAGACGTCATAGGCGAGGATTTTCCGGTTCGGCACGCCGCGTGATTCCACGACGTAGAGGATTTTCTCGTCCGGCGAGAAGCACAGGCCGTTGGGCCCGAGCACGCCTTCGGCAACGATGGTCGCCTTGCCGGTCGTGGGATCGAACCTGTAGACGTTCGGCTCGATCTCGGGCTCGGCCTTGTAGCCCTCGTAATTGCCGAGCAGGCCGAAGGTGGGATCGGTGAACCAAACCGCGCCGTCGGACTTCACCACGACGTCGTTCGGCGAGTTGAGCTTCTTGCCGCCGAACGAGTCCATCAGCACGGTGATGCTGCCGTCATATTCGGTTCGGGTGACGCGTCGCCCGCCATGCTCGCATGTGACGAGCCGACCCTGCCGATCCCGGGTGTTGCCGTTGGCGAAATTGGAGGGCTTGCGGAACACCGAGACCGCACCGGTCTCCTCTTCCCATTTGACGATGCGCTGGTTCGGAATGTCGCTGCACAGGAGATAGCGCCCGTCGCCGAACCACACCGGACCCTCGGCCCAGCGCAGGCCGGTCGTCAGCCGCTCCACCGCCGAGAGTTTCAGCCAGTATTTTTCGAAGCGGGGATCGAGTGCCTTTATCGCCGGATCGGGATAGTAGCTCGCCGGCCGCCAGCCTGGCCGCTCCTGGGGATGGGACGATGCCTCATTCATGTCGGTTCTCTCGTTTCGTTCCCTCTGGACAATCCTGCTATCATTAGAGACATGTGACCGCAAATTGGTTGCCAAAGGCGAGGAAAGACATGGCGCGCATCTTGATGACGGGAGCTTCGGGCGGGATAGGAACGCGTCTGCGAAAACTGTTGCCGCCGATCTATCCGGATCTGTTGCTCAGCGACATCCGCCCGCCCGCCGATCTCGGCCCCAACGAACAATTCAAGGCGGCGGACCTCTCTGACCTGGCGCAGTGCGAGGCGATCTGCGAGGGCGTCGACGGCATCATCCATTTCGGCGGCTATTCGGTCGAAGGTCCCTGGAACGACATCCTCCAGGCCAACATCATCGGCGGCTACAATCTGTTCGAGGCCGCGTATCGCAAGGGCGTCAAGCGTGTGGTGTTCGCCTCCTCGAACCATGCCGTCGGATTCTATCCCCGCCACCACAAGATCGGCACCGACGTGACCCCGCGCCCCGACGGCCGCTATGGCGTCAGCAAGGTATTCGGCGAAGCGGTCGGCGCGCTCTATGCTGACAAGCATGGCCTGAAGGTGACTTGCCTTCGCATTGGCAATTTCGGCGACGTGCCGCTGGACCATCGCCGGATCTCGATCTGGCTGAAGCCGGAAGATCTGGTGCAGCTCTGCCGGATCGGGCTCGAGCATCCCGACATTCATTTCGAGATCTTCTACGGCGTGTCCCTGAACGAGCGTGCCTGGTGGGACAACCACCGCGCCTACGAGTTCGGTTACCGTCCGACGGGGCGCTCCGAGGATCATGTGGCACATGCGATGGCCGAGCAGGCCAAGCTGAAGCCCGATCCGGTCGGCGATCACTATCAGGGCGGCGCGTTCTGCAGCAACGAGTTCGACGGCGACACAAGTCGCATCATCGATTGGACCAAGCGGTAGGAGCGCATTCGCAAATCCAGGGCGTCGGAATCGACGCCCTAGACAACGCGTTTGCCGGCCTGGGCCGCGATGGGCCTCTGTACAAAGTACATCAGGATCAGGGAAATCACCGCCGTCGTCACGACGACGTATCCCAGCCGGTCGAAATGCCGGAGCGTACCGTCGGCGTCCTGCGCGATGAGTGCGGCGGCGAGCACGGAGCCGAGCCCGCCGGAGAGCTGTTGCAGCGACGCGCCGACCGCGCTGAAGGAGCCGCGTTGCGCCGGCTCGGGGATTGCCGAAATCAACGCCTGCGAAGGAATCATGCGGGAGAAGATGCCGACGAACATCAGGACGTTGACCAGGATCGCGACCGTCAGGCTCACCTCGCCGAGATGGGTGTAGATCAGCACCATCACGATGGACATGGCGCTGCCGAAGACGAAGGTGGGGTATTTGCCGAAGGCATCGCTCGCGCGTCCCACCAGCGGGCCGATGACAATGCTGAACAGGCCGGAGACGAGATAGATCGTCGGCAGATGCACGATGTCGATGCCGAGATTGTGCACGGTGTAGGCGCTGCCGAACGGCATCAGCATGTAGCCGCCGGTCGCCAGCAGGGTCGTTACCGAAAACGCCATCCAATAACGCGGCTGCGAGACCGTGGCGATCAGATGCCGGAACGGATTTCGATCCTGCTTCAGCCCGAGATGGCCGTTCACCGGCTTCATCAGGAGCATCACTGCGGTCATCCCGATTACCGACAGTCCGACCAGCGCGCCGAACGCGACGTGCCAGTTCCACTGGTTGGCGAGGAAAAGACCGGCCGGGATGCCCAGCACCTGGCTAGCGGCGAAGGCGGTTTGCACGAAACCCATGACGCGGCCGCGCAATTGCAGCGTGAACAAATCGGTGACGATGGCGAGCACGACCGAGCCGATCACGCCGCCGAACAGGCCGGTCACGATCCGCCCCAGCAGCAACAGATGATAGTTGGGCGCGATCGCGCACAGCATCGTGCCAAGGGTGAAGCCGGCGTAGAAGAACAACAGCAGCCGCTTGCGATCAAACCGGTCGGCAAAGCCGGCCGCCAGGATACCGGAAATCCCCGCGCTGAACGCATAGGCCGAGACCGCCACGCCGAACTGAGCGGCCGAAATATCGAGCGCCGGCATCATGATGGCGCCGAGCGGCGACATGATCATGAAATCGATGATGATCGTGAACTGGACCAGCGCCAGCAGCGCAACGAGGATCGCCTGGTAGCGCGAAAAGCCTCGGGATGGCGCTTGCCGCTCGGCGATCGGCTCCGTCAGGGTTTGTTCGGTCATGGCATTTCATTTGGGAGGGAGTGGAGGAGGACGCGCGACGTGGCGCCGGAGCCCGGCCCATATTTATTTCCGGCTCTGCGAAATTTCGATGGCTTGACAAACAGTTTTAGTGTCCGTCCCGCCGTGGTGCCTCGATTCACACGGGGCGAGCGACGCAAAGGCCTGAGCCTCGCTTTGGCCGTTCCGGCCATTGATCCAGATCAACGTTGCTCTGGCCGTCTGGCTCTCGATTTTGCGAGACCGCAATTCGGCAATCGGTGCCTCGATCACGGCTCAACGGCGGCAGCGCGAGTCAGGACAATGAAAATCGAATTGCCAGCCGCCGTACTGCTCACGCTGTTCATGTCGGGACCGGCGCGAGCCGCGATGCTCGGCGACGCCGAGGCGACGTTTCTCGACCAGCTCGTCACCGCATCCGCGGTGCTCGAACAACGATGTGTCGGCTACGAGGTCAATGGTGCCGGCAGTGTACAGCTCGGCGCCCGACTTCTCGGCAGCACGGATGCCGCGATGGCGATGATCGACGCCTATGCTGCAGCCATCAAGGCCCGCGATGGCGAGAGCTCCGATCCCGGTAAATTCCGCCCCGAAGTGTCCGACGCTGCCGGCAAAACGTTCAGGCGCGTCCGGACCGATCTGATCAGAAACCCGAAGAGAGCATGCGCCGACTATGGCGATGCCAGCGTGGATCGCGGTCTGCTGAGGCGGTACTGAACCTGGACTTGAGGGATTCAGATCTGCGCAAACGAAAGGGCCGTCTCGAAAGACGGCCCTTGGTTGTTATTCGACGATCTCAACGATCCGGTGGGTTCGCGGTTCGACCAGAACCGTGCGACCGTTCACCACCGTGTAACGATACTCACGGGCGCCGTACTCGGGCGGCACCTCGTAATAGGTCACGCCCTCTTCCGGAAGAACCGCCCCGACTCTCACATCCTCGCGGTACTGATATGAGGGCCGCCGCTGTTCGACGACGTAGGAGTGAAAGCGAGGACGTTGATCGACACCAAGGACTCCCGCCACGCCGCCAACGACTCCGCCGACGACGCCACCCACAACTGCACCGACAGGCCCTGCCGCTCGCTCACCATCCCGCGCACCGCGTTCGACGCCTCCGGGAACGCCCTGGGCCTGGGTCGTTACGGGAAGCAGGACGGCGACGGCAACAGCGGCGGCTCCGACTAAACGGCAAATCATGGCAGCTCCTATGGTGGGGGATTGGTGCAAGACCAAGTACCAAGCCGACCATAGGTTCCCCGGAAGTTGTGGACTGCGGGCGTTATTGCCCGAATGGGCTCGTGCGGCCTGCAATTGCGGGCAATCCAGCGCGCCCTTACCGCGTGAACTGCACCACCGCGAGAAGCGAACGTCTCCCATCTATGAACGCGGGCCCTCCTGTTCGGCTCGCTCATCCCCAATCCGCGCCAGGTAATCCTTCTTGCTGAACTGCATGTGATCCACACACAGCTGCGCCAGCGCCCAGCTGTCGCGGCCCTTCAACAGCTCGATCATGAGCTCGTGCTGGCGGCGCGATTGTGCCAGCCCGTCGCTGTCGGCGAGATTCTTGGCGCGCATCGGCAGGGTCAGGTTCATGTAGTGCTGCAGCGAGCGCACCAGATATGGATTGCCGCAGGCCGAGAACAGCGCGAGGTGGAAGGCGTCGTTGGCTTCATGGATGCCGCGCAGGTCCTGCAAATCCGCTCTCGCGCAATATTGCCGCTGCAATGCAGAGAGCTCGTCGACCAGGCCTTGCTGTGCGGGCAGGGGGATCATCAGCGCCGCCTGCCGGGTCAGCATCTCCCGGACCTCGTAGATCTGCCGGACCTCTTCGGCCGAATAGAACCGCACGGTGGCGCCGACATTCTTCTCGCGGCGGACGATGCCCCGGCGCTCCGCATCCACCAAGGCCTGCCGCACGAAATGGCGCGAAGTGCCGTAAGCCGACATCAGCGCGTCCTCTGTGAGGCGCGCGCCTGGCGCAAGTCGGCCGAAGATGATGTCCTCTTCGAGCCGCGCGACGATGTCGTCCGGATCGTCGCGCCGGACCATCGTGGCGTCTGCGATGTGAATGTCGGACATGCCCTCGGCCTCCCGGCGCTTGGCCGGTTCGTCCTGTGGAGCAGGGAAGGCCCTGATTGTCAATAATCTGGTCTCCCACCAGCGCGCAACACGGGTAAATGGCAGGATGACGTCTGTCTTATTGACAATCAAGGGGCAGTCTGTAGGACAATGACCCGGTAATGGGAGTGGTATGATGACGAGTGGGTTGCGCAAAGGGCTGACGAGCTATGGCGATGCCGGCTTCTCGCTGTTCCTGCGCAAGGCGTTCATCAAGGCCATGGGCTATTCCGACGACGCGCTGGAGCGTCCGATCGTCGGCATCACCAACACCTATAGCGACTACAATCCCTGCCACGGCAACGTCCCGCAGATCATCGAGGCCGCCAAGCGCGGCGTGATGCTGTCGGGCGCGATGCCGTTCGTGTTCCCGACGATCTCGATCGCGGAGAGTTTTGCGCATCCGACCTCGATGTATCTGCGCAATCTGATGGCGATGGACACCGAGGAGATGATCCGCGCGCAGCCGATGGATTCGGTGATCGTCATCGGCGGCTGCGACAAGACTCTTCCTGCGCAGGTGATGGCGGCGATCAGCGCCGACCTGCCGACGGTGGTCATCCCCGTTGGCCCCATGGTGGTTGGTCATCACAAGGGCGAGGTGCTGGGCGCCTGCACCGATTGCCGTCGCCTCTGGGGCAAGTATCGCGCCGGCGAAATGGATGATGTCGAGATCGAGGCGGTGAACGGCCGCCTTGCGCCGTCGGTCGGCACCTGCATGGTGATGGGCACCGCCTCCACCATGGCCTGCATGATCGAGGCCATGGGCCTGTCGCTGCCGATGAGCGCGACGATTCCCGCCCCGCATGCGGAGCGCTTTCGCCTTGCCGAGGCGAGCGGCAGGGTGGCCGCCGAGATGGCCAAGACCAAAGGTCCGAAGCCGAGCGAGGTGCTGACGCCGGCATCTTTTAAGAATGCCCAGGTCGTGCTCCAGGCGATCGGCGGCTCGACCAACGGCCTGATCCATTTGACCGCGATGGCACATCGTTCGCCACACCGGCTCGACCTCGGGGTGTTCGACCAGATCGGCCGCGAGGTGCCGGTGCTGGTCGATCTCAAGCCGTCCGGCGAGCATTACATGGAGCATTTCCATCACGCCGGCGGCGTGCCGAAACTGCTGGCGCAACTCGGCGATCTCGTCGATCTCGATGCCAAGACGATCACCGGCCAGACGCTGCGCGATATCGCGGCGAACGCGGAAGACGTGCCCGGCCAGGACGCGATCCGTCCGCGGGACAATCCGATCAAGAAGGAAGGTGGCCTCGCCGTGCTGCACGGTAATCTCGCGCCGCGCGGCGCGGTTATCAAGCAATCCGCCGCGAGCCCAAAGCTGCTGCAACACACGGGCCGTGCGGTGGTGTTCGAATCGGTCGAGGATATGACGCTGCGGGTGGACGATCCCGATCTCGACGTCACGGCCGATGACGTGCTGGTGCTGCGCAACGCCGGTCCTAAGGGCGCGCCCGGCATGCCGGAGGCGGGCTATCTGCCGATCCCGAAGAAGCTCGCGCGCGCTGGGACCAAGGACATGGTGCGCATTTCGGATGCGCGCATGAGCGGCACCGCATTCGGCACCATCGTGCTGCACATCACTCCGGAATCCGCCGTCGGCGGCCCGCTGGCGCTGGTGAAGAACGGCGACATGATCCGGCTCGACGTCGCCAAGCGCAGCATCGAGCTTCTGGTGGATGCTACCGAGCTGGAACGGCGGCGTACGGCATTGAAGCCCGCGGCTGCGCCGGATGAGGCGCGGCGCGGCTATGCGTGGCTGTTCAACGAGACCATCATGCAGGCCGACGAGGGCTGCGATTTCGATTTCATGCAAAGGACTGGGAATAAGACTGAGCAGAAAACTAAGAGAGGGTGACCAACCACCCGGAAGCGTAGCCCAGACCGCTAAAGCGGCGGGCGTTAAAACAGGGGGAAACGATGATCGCACGATCCATGCCAAGATTCTTACATCGGCTGGCGGCAACGGCCGCAATCCTGTTCGTCACGGGCGCATCTGCGCAGGAGGTGAAGCATTATCGCTTCGCCTACGACCAGCCGCGCAATACCGGCTACTCCATCGCGGGCGACCTCTTTGCCGAAAAGCTCAAGGAATTGAGCAAAGGCACCATGATCATCGATCAATATCCGGGCGCGCAGCTCGGGCAGGAGCCGCAGGTGCTCCAGCTCGTGAAGGCGGGCGACGTCGAGTTCTCGATCATCTCCTCGGCGAACACCGCGACGATCTCGCCGCAAGCGGGCGTGATGTCGTTGCACTTCCTGTTCCGCGACGAGAACCACGTGGTCAAGGGTCTGGCCGATCCAAAAGTGTTCGAGGCGCTCAAGACCATGATCGACGAGACCACACAGGGTCTGCACGTCATCGCGACCGGCTCGCAGGGCGTGCGCCACATGTACTCGAAGAGGGAGATCCACAATGTCGGCGACATCAAGGGCCTGAAGATCCGGGTGCAGGCGACTGCGACCGAGGACACCATGTTCCCAGCCTACGGCGCCCAGACCGTGCACATGCCGTTCGGCAGCGTCTACACGAGCCTGCAGACCGGCGTCGTCGACGTCGCCGAGAACAGCATCAACGTCTACCTCGTCAACAAGCACTACGAGGTCGCGCCGGTCCTGAACATCACCGAGCACGAAGCCAACAACGCGCTGGTGTTCATCTCGGACAAGCTCTGGCAGAGCCTGTCGGCCGAGCAGAAGAGATGGGTCCAGGCGGCGGGGAACGAGGTCAGCTCCAAGGAGCCGCAGAAGGCCTTCGACCTCGAACGCACCGCGGCAGAGAAGCTGAAGAAGATGGGCGTGAAGATCGTCGACAACGTCGACAAGAAGACCTTCACGGCGATCGCCGATCCCTATCTCGATAAGCTCGCCAAGGAGCTCGGCCCGCACGCCGAGAAGATCAAGGATTTGATCCGCTCGATCAACTAGGCCGCGTACCGTTGCCTCCGCGTCGTCCCGGCGAAAGCCGGGACCCATACGTCGCGGCGGCGCTTGGGGCAGGATAGCCGCCAGCTTGCTTTGGCCACACGCAGCTGGGGGTATGGGTCCCGGCTTTCGCCGGGACGACGGGGATAGTGATGACCATCGCCGACAAACTGCTGGTGGAACGCCAACGTCACCTCAAATGGCGCGGGCTGGACTGGCTCGAGCTCGCCTTGATGATCCTCTGCGGCGTGCTCTGCTTCGGCTTCTCGCTGTCGGTGACCGCCGACATCGTCACCCGTACCATCGGCCATCCCTGGCTCTGGCTCCAGGAAGTGACCTCGACGCTGTTCATCTATGCGATTTTCGTCGGCACCGCGGCCGCGACCCGGCGCAACGACCACCTCTATCTCACCGCGATCTCCGAGGCGATGCACGGCACGCCGCGTCTGATCGTCGAAGTCATCATCCGGATCGTGGTGCTCGGCGTCGCCTTCGGCCTGATCTTGTACGGATATCAGAACTATCTTCGCGGCTTCGGCAGTTTTCGCCTGCCGTCGGGCACGCCGATCGCCTCGCTCTACGCGATCATCCCGCTGTCGGGCGTGCTGGTCGGCCTGTTCACCATCGAGCAGCTCGTCAACGGTCTGCGCAACGGCTTTGACCACCCCGAGCCACCCGAAGAGGATGACGGGGCGCCTGTTATCACCGACGCGCAGATGAGGGCGCAGCCGTGAGCGCACCCCTTGTTCTGGCGTTGATGACGGTCTGCTTCCTGTCGTTCGGCTATCTCGGCGTGCCCGTGCCGTTCTCGCTGATGGCCGGTGTCTTCATCGGCGCGCTGCTGTCGGACGTCTCGCTCGCCGCAATCATCCAGAAAATCTTCGACGGCGTCGATTCCGAGGCGCTGCTGGCGATCCCCTTTTTCCTGCTGGTCGGCGAGCTCATGAGCTCGGCCAATGTGGTGGTCCGGATAGCCAACCTCTCGGTGTCGCTGGTGGGGCACATCAGAGGTGGCCTGTCGCAGGTCGTGGTGGTCTTCAGCATGTTCTTCTCGGAAATGTCGGGCTCGACCACGGCCGACGTCGCTGTGATGAGCCGCGCTCTGGGCGGCCCGATGAAGCGCGAGGGTTACGAGCCCGCCTTCATCGCCGCGATCATCGCATCCGCATCGACCATCGCGGCGCTGGTGCCGCCGAGCATCACCGCGGTGGTCTATGGCGCCGTCGGCAATGTCTCGATCGCCGGCCTGTTCATGGCAGGCGTCGTGCCGGGCCTGATGATCGGCTTCGGGTTGATGATCTACTGCTATTTCTTCGGCCCGTCCGGCCTGCGCAAGCCGCGCGCGCCGCTGCGGCAGGTGGTGTTCGCGGCGGGCGATGCGGCGCTGCCGCTGATGATCCCGGTGATCCTGTTGGGCGGCATTCTGACCGGCTGGTTCACGCCGACGGAAGCCGGCGTCGTCGCCGTGGTCTGGATCGTCGTCGTCGTGATCCCCGCGCTCAACCGCGGGCATATCAGGAAGATTCCCTACGATTTCTGCCTTGCCGGCCTGATCTTCTCGCTGCCGCTGATCACGATCGGCGCCGCCAATGCGTTCGGCTGGATGCTCGCCTATTTGCGCGGTGCAAGCTACATCGCCGAAGTCATCACGTCGCTCGCCGGCAACGATCCGCATCTGATCATGTTGCTGATGGTGCTGCTGTTCACGGTCGTCGGCGATTTCATCGAGCCGGTGCCGACCATCATCATTTTCATGCCGCTGGTCAACACACTGACGGAAGCCGGCGACATCAACGCCGTGCACATGGGCGTGGTGCTGATCGCCACGCTCGCCTTTGGCCTGATCACGCCGCCTTACGGCTTGGTGCTGCTGATGGCCTCGAAATTCGTTGGCGTCAGTTTCGCAAAGGCGCTACGCGCCGCTTTGCCGATCTATCTGGTGTTCCTCGGGACGATCGCGTTTGCGATCTATTTCCCGAGTGTGGTGCTGTGGCTGCCGCAGAAAGTGCTGCCGGAATCGGTCGGATGCTTCAAGTCGCCGGCGGGCACGGGCTATATCTGTCCCAAGTAAGCCTGCTCGAGTGACCGCTACTTGCTCTTGCTGGTGAACTTCTTCACGGCGGTTCGAAACTCCTCCGTGTTCATCGCCATGATGATCTTGTGCTCCTCGGCATCGAGCTGCTGCTTCACCGGCGTCGTGGCGGCCTGGTAGATCAGCGATTTGGTGCCGGCAATCGCGGCCGGAGGGTTCTGCGCCAGCCGCTCGGCGAGGCTTCGCGTTGCCGCCTTCAGCTCGGCGGTGGGAACGACCTTCGCAACCAGGCCCCATTCATGGGCCTGCTGCGCGGTGAAATTGTCCTCGGAGAGGAAAATCTGGAGCGCGCGGCGCGGGCCGACCGTGTTGACGATGCCGACCGTGGATCCGCCATCCGGCGACACGCCGATCTTGGCGTAGGCCGGCGTGAATTTGGCATCCTCCGCCGCGATGCAGAGATCGGTGACGAAGGCGAGGCCCATGCCGGCGCCGGCCGCCGAGCCGTGCACGCTGGACAGCGAAATCTTCGGCATGCGTCGGATGATCTCGATGAAGGCATGATAATGCTTCAATAGCTCGCCGACGACAGGCGTTACCGTATTGGCTTCAGCTGCGGCACCGATCGTCTGCAGGTCGCCGCCGGCTGAGAAGGCGCGGCCTTCGCCTTCGAGGACCACGACCCTGACGTCGTCGGCGCCCTCGATGTAAGCCGCGAGCTGTTCGAGCTTTTGTGCAATCGCCAGATTGATCGAGTTGAACGCGGCGGGGCGATTCAGCGTGATGGTCGCGATCGGGCCATCGATCCGCAGCAAGGCGGGATCGTCGGGCTGGGAGACGGGAGCTGGCATCTTGAAATCCCCGGCATGAGGTCGATGCACGAACTAAATCGCAGAAGGCGAGGAGTGACAATCCCCGCCTGGTGCTCTTGCGCAAGCCGGAACGATAGGCTCAAATGGGCCGGCCTTCGTTTAGGGACGGACACGAGCGCCGGCTCCTCCTAGGCTAGCAAGCCAAAATCAGAGAGAGGAGACGACATGGGTGACGCTCGTGTCTTGCGGAAATGGGCTGTCCAATGACGGATGGTCCGGTGATCATTGTCGGTGCCGGCCATGGCGGCTATCAGGTCGCGGCATCGCTCCGCCAGGCGGGATTTTCCGCTCCCATCTGCCTGATCAATGACGAGGCGCATCTGCCCTACCAGCGGCCGCCGCTGTCCAAGGCCTATATCAAGGGCGTGGCCGGGCCGGAGAGCCTGATGTTCCGGCCGGAGAAATTCTATCAGGACCAGAGCATCGAGCTCGTGGCGGGCCGCGCGGTGTCGATCGACCGTGCGGGGCGCAAGGTGCTGCTCGCCTCGGGCAGGACGCTGCCCTACGGCCACCTCGTGCTGGCGACCGGCGCCCGCAACCGGCTGCTCGATCTGCCCAATGCGAACCTTCCCGACGTGAAATATCTGCGCATCCTCGACGACAGCGAGGCGCTGCGGCAGATCATGCCGTCAAAGACGCGGGTCGTGGTGATCGGCGCCGGCTTCATCGGCCTCGAATTCGCGGCCACCGCGCGCATCAAGGGGCTAGAGGTCGACGTGCTCGAACTCGCCCCGCGCGTGATGGCGCGCGCGGTGACGGCTGAGGTGTCGGAGTATTTTCAGGCGCGGCATCGCGAGGCCGGCATCCGCATCCACCTCGGCGTGCAAGCAACCGCGATCGAGGCGGAGGACGGCAAGGTCACCGGCGTCTCCTTGAGCGACGGAAGGCATTTGCCGGCGGATCTTGTCGTGGTCGGCGTCGGCGTGCTGCCGAACATCGAGCTTGCGGCGGAGGCGGGGCTGCCGGTCGCGGCCGGGATCATCGTCGACGAATATCTCTCGACGGCCGATCCTGATATCTCGGCGATCGGCGATTGCGCGCTGTTCAACAGCCCGCGCGTCGGCGGATCGCAGCGGCTGGAATCGGTGCAGAATGCCACCGATCACGCGCGCTGCCTCGCGGCGCGGCTGACTGGCGACCGCAAGGCCTATGACAGCCATCCCTGGTTCTGGAGCGACCAGGGCGAGGACAAGCTCCAGATCGCGGGCCTCACCACCGGCTACGACCGCGTCGTCCTGCGCGGCGATCCCACCAGGAAGGCATTCTCGGCGTTCTGCTACAAGGGCGAAAATCTGCTCGGCATCGAATCGATCAACCGTGCCGGCGACCACATGTTCGGCCGCCGCCTGTTCGGCCTGGATCGCTCGATCACGCCGGAGCAGGCCGCCGACGAAAGTTTCGACCTGAAGGGCGCGCTGGCGTGATCAGTTCGCATTGAGGACGGCGGCGACTTCCGCGGCCGTCGGCATCGACGGCCCCGCGCCCATGCGCTGCACGGAGATCGAGGCGGCGGCATTGGCGAAGGCGAGTGCTGCGCGCAAGTCGACGCCGTCGGCGAGTTGCGCCGCGAGTGCTCCCACAAAACAATCGCCTGCGCCCGTGGTGTCGACCGCCTTCACCACGCGGCCTTGCACCGAAATCTCCTCGCGTCCCGCGAGCGCCAGCACGCCGCGCTTGCCGAGGGTCACGCAGATGGTCTGGTCCTCGCGCGCCTGAAGTTTTCGTGCGACGTCGAGGATGCGCGCGGCCTCGTCACTGTCGGACAACTCCACGCCGGCGAGGAGGCCGAGCTCGGTCTCGTTCAGCACGAGGATGTCGATCAGCGCGAGCAATTCGCTCGACATGGTTTGTGCCGGAGCCGGATTGAGCAGCGTCGTGGCGCCAATGTCGCGAGCCCGCCGGAAGAACGCGGCGATCGTCGGCAGCGGGATCTCGAATTGGCTGACCGCGACGTCGCCCTTGGCCAGCGGGACGGCCGCGACGTCATCGACGCCGACAAGCGCATTGCTGCCGGGAATGACGACGATGGTGTTGTCGGCCTCCGCCACCGTGATGATGGCCGTGCCTGTGTGCGCCTCGGCCGTCTCTCGGATCGCGCCGAGATCGATGCCTTGCGCGCCGAGGAACGTCCTCAGCTCACCGCCGAACGAATCCTTGCCCAGCCGGCCGATCAGCGTGGTCCGCGCGCCAAGCCGCGACGCCGCCACCGCCTGGTTGGCGCCCTTGCCGCCCGGAAAATACAGCACCTGCTTGCCGGCGACGGTCTCGCCGACCCTGGGATGGCGATCGGCTGTCGCCACCACATCCATGTTGATGCTGCCGGCGACGAAGACGCGCCCCATGAGAGACCCCTGCGAGCGCTAGACCCTAACCTCGAACTCGTGCCTGACCTTGGCGATGTCGACAAGAGTCGGCAGGCCAGCTTCGTTGCCAAGACGCTGGATCTTGAAGGTCGAGGCTGCCCGGGCAAAATCGAAATGCTCGCGCCAGCTTTTGCCGGGATGGGCGAGATAGGAATAGACATAGGCGCCATGGAAGACGTCGCCGGCGCCGTTGGTGTCGATCACGCGCTCGCGCGGAATCGGCATCGCCGGCATCACCTGCACCGTTCCGGTCTCGTCGTACCAGAGCAGGCCCTTCTCGCCCATGGTGATGCCGCCGATCTTGCAGCCGCGGCTCTTGAGATAGTCCAGCATCTTTTCCGGCGTGAGATCCATCTGCTCGCACAGGCGCTCGGCGACGATCGCGACGTCGATGAATTCCAATAGCTCATGCGTGTTGGTGCGCAGGCCGCCACCGTCGAGCGAGGTCAAGATGCCGGCCTCGCGGCAGACTTTTGCGTAGTGGATCGCGGCATCGGGCTGATGGCCGTCGACATGCAGCGCGCGGCAGCCGCCGAGATTGAGCATCGGGAAGGGATGGATGTGGTCGTCGTCGCGGCAGCGGACGATGGCGCGCTTGCCGTCCTTGGGCATGATGAAGGACAGCGAGGACTGATTGACCTTCCGCCCATGGAGCGAAATCGCATATTTCGCGCACATGTCCATGAACATGCGGCCGAGCCAGTCATTGGCCGCGGTGGCGATCAGATCGGGCACGATGCCGAGCTTGGCGCAGCAGAACGCCGCGGTCACCGCATTGCCGCCGAAGGAAACCGCGTAGTCGGAGGCCACGTGCTTCTCGTCGCCGGTCGGCATGTGGTCGGTGATGAAGACGACGTCGATATAGGTCTGTCCGATGAAGAGAGCCTGCATTGCTTGTCCGTGATGCGCTTTGTGGTCCCGGCCGGCGTGCTTACTGTAACACCGGTTCCGTCGCGGGACCGCTGAAATTATTCGCAAAACCGCCGCTGGGAGTGCTTGAGGTCGGCATGCGGCCGGAATACGACCATCACCGGGCAATGCCAAGCCCGGACAAACGCCGTCTCTCGGTCCACGGTTCCGGGCCGCTCAACAGGGGGAAGCATGATCACCGGCCTCGATCACGTCGTCGCACTGGTCAGGGATATCGGTGCGGCCAAGGCGGCCTATAAGACGCTGCTCGGGCGCGCGCCGGCCTGGCAGAACTCGGGCGAGGGCGCTGACCGGGTGCTGTTCACTCTCGCGAACATGACGATCGAATTGATGGCGCCGAACGGCTTCAGCGTGGCCGCCGACCGCATGCGCGCGCTGCTCGACGACCAGGAAGGCGTGCTCGCCAGCCTGTGCTTTCGTGTCGCGGACATGAGAAAAATGCACCGGCGGCTGGAGCGGGTGGCGCTCAAGCCGGATCCGGTCGCCGAGGTCGAAAGCAGCGATGCGGAGAGCGGTGCGGTCCTGCACTGGAAGCGGACGCGCGCCGCCACGGAGCTCACGCGCGGCGTGCGCACGTTCTTCCTCGAACTGGCTGATGAGCGTCCGCTTTCACCGGCGACCGATATCGCGCCGATCGATGCGCTCGACCACGTCGTGATCACCACCGAGGACTCCGATCGCGCCGCCGCGCTCTATGGCGCGCGGCTCGGGCTCGATCTGGCGCTCGACCGCTCGCACCAGGATTGGGGCCAGCTGATGTTCTTCCGCTGCGGCGATCTCGTCGTCGAGGTGGTGCGCCGCCCCGTCGCGGGCGGCGATTCCCTGCATGACCGCCTGTGGGGCCTGAGCTGGCGGGTGACCGATATCGACGCCACGCGCGCCCGCCTGATCGCCGCCGGCCTCGACGTCAGCGAAGTGCGCAACGGCCGCAAGCCGGGCACGCGGGTGATGACGGTGCGGACCGGCACCTGCGGCATCCAGACGGTCCTGCTGGAGCGCTCGCCGAAGCCGGTGGATTGAAGTTCAGTCTCTCCCCCTCGTCATTGCGAGGAGCTCTTGCGACGAAGCAATCCAGACTGTCGCCGTGGTGGCAGTCTGGATTGCTTCGCTACGCTCGCAATGACGAAACTATGCGGCGGGCCGCGCGCGTGTTACATCCATCCTGACAGCACCCAGCGAGCAACCGGTTTGGCGAAGGCAAAGCGAACTCTGAAATGGCAGCGCGATCCCGAGGGGATGCGGCTGCGTATTCTCGAAGCCGCCAAGCAGGAGTTCTCGGCGCACGGGCTTGCCGGCGCGCGCGTCGACCGCATCGCGGCCAACGCCGGCGCCAACAAGCGGATGCTGTATTATCACGTCGGCAACAAGGACGAGCTCTATCTCGCGGTGCTCGAAGGCGCCTATGACAAGATCCGCAGCGAGGAGCGCGGGCTCGATCTCGAACATCTCGATCCGCCCGAGGCCATCCGCCGCCTGATCGAGTTCACCTGGAATTATTTCCTGCGCAATCCCGAATTCCTGTCGCTGCTCCAGACCGAGAATCTCGCGCGCGCAAAGCATCTCAAGAAATCGACCAAGGTCAAGTCGATGCACTCGCCCTTCGTCGAGATGATCGGCACCGTGGTGCGGCGCGGTGTGTCCGGCGGCGACTTCAAGGTCGCGGTCGATCCTGTCCAGCTCTACATCTCGATCGCGGGACTCTGCTTCTTCTATCTGTCGAACTCGGCGACGCTCAGCGTGATCTTCGGTCGCGATTTGCTGGCCAAGGACGCCAAGGACGAGCGGCTGGACCACATGGTCGGCCTCGTGCTGGCAGCGCTGACGGGGCAGTCGGCCGCACTGTTAGCTATGACGAAGGCGCCGAAGTCGCGCGCCGCGGTGGCGCAGACGGTTTAGCGGTGTAACTCGCTACAGCTCGATGGATTATCGGCGCTTCTCCGAACTCAGCCGTCATCGTCCGGCTTGACCGGACGATCCAGTACTCCGAGACGGTTGTGGTTGAGCCGACGGGCCGCGGCGTACTGGATTCCCCGCCTTCGCGGGGAATGACACCGAAGACGTGGCGCTGCCGACGCGTCCCTCAAGCCACCCGGAACCCGCCCAAAACGTCGCAGGAAAACCGCTGGACAGTATTTACCCAACGGGTTAATTTCTCGCCCAACGAACAAGACTGCCGGGAGCGAGACGTGGCTGAGCTGAAGCCGCAGAGTGCGGTGTCCAAGATGCTGAATGCGGCCTGGATTCGGCCGTTTTTGTTCCTGGTGTTCATCGTCGTGGCCTGGGATCTCGCCATCCGGCTGTTCAAGATTCCCGCCTACCAGATCCCGTCGCCGGGCGATGTCATTGCGGTGCTGCGCACCGATTGGCCGGAACTGTTGCGCCAGTCCTGGCCGACGACTTATGCCACCGTCTGCGGTTTCGCGCTCTCGGCGTTGTTTGGCATCCCCATCGCGATGCTGATCGCGGGCTCCAAGACCGTGGAGAGCTACGTCTATCCGCTGCTGGTGTTCTCGCAATCCGTGCCGAAGATCGCGATCGCGCCGCTGTTCGTGGTCTGGTTCGGCTTCGGCATCATTCCGAAAGTGATCTCGGCGTTCCTGCTCGGCTTCTTTCCGGTGGTGGTCTCCGCCGTGCAGGGCTTCAAATCGGTCGATCCAGATATGGTCGATCTCGCCCGCGCCATGCAGGGCAGCCGCTTCCAGGTGTTTTGCGCGGTGAACCTGCCGCATGCGCTGCCCGCGATCTTCTCCGGCCTCAAAGTGTCGGTGACGCTCGCCGTGGTCGGCGCCGTCGTCGGCGAGTTCGTCGGCTCCAATTCCGGCATCGGCTATGTGATGCAGCGCTCGATCGGCACCTTCGACCTGCCCACGATGTTCGCAGCGCTCGTGATCCTCGCGCTGCTCGGCGTCATCCTGTTCTGGATCGTGGACCGGATCGAGAAGCTGGTCATTCCCTGGCATGTCAGCCAGCGCGAGGACGTGATTTTCGCCTCTTAACAGCAACCAAAGCAACGAACGGCCGCCAAAGGCCGGCGCAAACAACGATAAGGGAGAGTGACGATGAAGCGGTGGATAGGAGCTGTCTCGGCGGCGCTGATGGTGTTCGCGGCCATGCCGGCGCAAGCGGCCGACAAGGTCGTGCTGATGCTGAACTGGTACGTCTATGGCGAGCACGCGCCGTTCTATTACGGCAAGGCCAAGGGCATCTACGCCGCCGAAGGCATCGACCTCGAGATCCAGGAAGGCCGCGGCTCGGCGGCGACCACGCAGGCGGTGGCCGCCAAGACCGCCGATTTCGGCTATGTCGACGTGCCCACCATGATGCGTGCCGCGATCAAGGGTGCGCCGGTGGTCGCGACCGGGGTGCTGCTCCAGACCAGCCCGATGTCCGCGATGGGTTTCGCCGACAAGAACATCAGGAAGCCGGAGGATATCAAGGGCAAGACGGTCGCGATCACGCCGGCCGATTCCATGACCCAGATCTGGCCGTTGTTCCTGAAGAAGACCGGCCTGAAGGAAAGCGACTTCCAGACGGTTGCCGGCGACGGCCAGACCAAGCTCAACGCGGTCATCAACGGCCAGGCCGATCTCTTGCTCGGCTACGTCATGGACCAGTCCATGAAGATCAAGGACGCCACCGGCAAGGACGTCTATCCGATCAAGTTCGCCGACTACGGCATCAACATGGTCTCCTCGGGCATCATCGCCAACACTGATTATGTGAAGGCCAATGCCGATCTCGTCCGCCGCTTCATGTCGGCGACGACCAAGGCGGTCGAGGCCGCCGAGAAGGAGCCGAAGGCCGCGGCGCAGTCGATCCTCGATGCCAACCCAAAGGGCGGCAAGGTCGACACGCTGACGCAGGGTTTTGAGCTAACCATTCCGCTCTACCGGACTGCTGAGACCAAGAGCAAGCGGCCGTTCCAGGTCACCGACCAGAACATGACCGACAGCGTCAACCTGATGGTCGAATATGGCGGGCTCGATGCCAAGGCCAAGGAGAACCCGAAGGCGTTCTATACCAACGACTATCTGCCGAAGAGCGGTTCGTGAAACCCGCGACAGCCATGAGTGAAACCCTGCAACCGGCCGCGCATCTGAGACTGGTGAGCGACCGGGCTGCGGGCGACGCGTCGGGCATCAAACTGTCCGGCGTGTCGAAGATCTATCGGACGCGCGACGGCGATGTGCCGTCGTTGCGGCCGCTCGACTTTCACATCAACGACGGCGAGTTCTTCGTCGTGGTCGGCCCATCCGGCTGCGGCAAGTCCACGCTGCTCAAGCTGATCTCGGGACTGCTGCCGCCGACGACGGGCGAGATCCTGGTCGAGGGCGAGAAGGTGACGACGCCGCACGGCAATGTCGGCATCGTGTTCCAGAACGCGCTGCTGCTGCCATGGCGCAACATCCTGTCCAACGTGATGCTGCCGATCGACATGAAGCGGCTGCCGCGCCAGACATATCTCGACCGCGCCAAGGCGCTGTTGAAGCTGGTCGGGCTCGAAGGCTTCGAGAAGAAGCTGCCGTGGCAGCTCTCCGGGGGCATGCAGCAGCGCGCCTCGATCTGCCGCGCGCTGGTGCATGATCCCAGGATCATGCTGATGGACGAGCCGTTCGGCGCCCTCGACGCGTTGACGCGCGAGCGCATGAATGTCGAGCTGATGCGGATCCAGCGCGAGACCAGAAAGACGGTGCTGCTGATCACGCATTCGATCCCCGAGGCCGTGTTCCTCGCCGATCGCGTGCTGGTCATGACCGAGCGGCCCGGCGCGGTCGCCGCGATCTACGACGTCCCGCTGCCGCGCCCGCGCTCGCTCGACGTGATGGCCGACCCTGTGTTCACCGAACTCGTACAGCGCATACGCAAGCATTTCTTCTCGCAAGGTTCGCTGGACTAAAGCCATGGCGCCGCGTCTGAAGCTGCGAGATATCGCGTTCTTCGAACGTCCCGTGCAGTTCGCGCGGCCGTTCCGCTTTGGCGCGATCACGATCAACGCGACGCCGCAGCTGTTCGTGCGGGTCGAGATCGAGGTGGAGGGCCGGGGAAGCGCGGTCGGTGCCAGCGCCGAGCTGCTGGTGCCGAAATGGTTCGACAAGCGGCCGGAACTGTCGCCGGCGCAGACTGTCGATGATTTGCGCCGCGCGCTGGAGATCGCGCGGGGGCTTTATCTCGCGCGAACCGGGTTTTTGACGGCATTCGATCTGCATGCCTCGTGCATCGGTGCCCAGGTCGCGACATGTGCGAAAAAGAACATTCCGGCGCTTGCGGCGGCTTACGGCCCCGCCGAAATCGACAAAGCGATCCTCGATGCGCTGCTCCGCGCTGCCGAGACCAATTTTTTCGACGGCATGGCCGGCAACATCGCCGGCATCGACGCGCGGCTTTCGCCCGACCTGAAGGAGACGGATCTCACGACGTTTCTATCCGGCCGGAAGCCGCTGCCGCGTGTTGCCATCAGGCATACCGTCGGCCTCGACGACACCGTTGAAGGCGAGGGCGGGGTGGCCGATGCCCGCGAGAACTCCGGGGCAAGATACTTCAAGCTGAAGCTATCGGGGGACCCCGTCGCCGATGCAGCGCGGCTGGCGCGCATCGGCAAGGAGCTCGATGCGCTGGACCGTGACTACAACCTGACGCTCGATGCCAACGAGCAATATGCCGATCTCGCAGCCTTGCATGAACTCATCGGCCGGCTCGACCATGACACTGCGCTGCGATCGATTTCATCCAGGCTGCTCTATATCGAGCAGCCAATGCCGCGCGATGTTACGAGGCTGTCGCCGCTCGGCTCTCTCGCTGCGCGCGGTTTCATCATCGACGAAGCCGACGATTCCTACGATACGTTTCCTGCGGCACGGGCGCTTGGCTATCACGGCATCTCGTCGAAATCGTGCAAAGGGCTTTACAAGTCCATCGTCAACGCGACGCGCGCGGCGAAATGGAGCGTGGCCGGCGAAAGATTCTTCGTGACCGGCGAGGACCTGACCTGCCAGGCGGGCGTCGCCGTGCAGCAGGACCTTGCGCTCGGTGCCTTCATCGGCATCACCCATGCCGAACGTAACGGCCACCATTACGTCGATGGCTTCGGTGATACGCCCGCCGCGGAGGCCCAGGTTTGCGCCGTCGCGCATCCCGATCTCTACGCGGATGCCGGGCAGGGCATCCGCCTCTCTATTCACAACGGCGATCTCCTCACGGGATCGCTCAATGCAACGGGATTTGCGACGTCGGTCCATCCGGACTGGTCGGCGCTACGCCCGCTCGAACAGCCCAAATCACTGCAGGAGCAATCGGCATGACCACCCAACGCCTCGGCCTCATCATGAACGGCGTTACCGGCCGCATGGGCCTCAACCAGCATCTGATCCGCTCGATCGTCGCGATCCGCGAGCAGGGCGGCGTCCGCTTGAAGAACGGCGACCGCGTGATGCCGGACCCGATCCTGGTCGGCCGCAGCGCCGAGAAGGTCGAGGCCCTTGCCAAGCGCTACAACGTCACGCGCTGGACCACCGATCTCGATGCCGCCCTCGCCGACAAGAACGACACCATGTTCTTCGATGCCGCGACCACACAGGCACGGCCGGGCCTTCTGACCCAGGCCATCAATGCCGGCAAGCACGTTTATTGCGAGAAGCCGATCGCGACGAACTTCGAGGCGGCGCTCGAGGTCGTCAAGCTCGCCAATTCCAAGGGCATCAAGCACGGCACGGTGCAGGACAAGCTGTTCCTGCCCGGCCTGAAGAAGATCGCCTTCCTGCGCGACTCCGGCTTCTTCGGCCGTATTCTCTCGGTGCGCGGCGAGTTCGGCTATTGGGTGTTCGAAGGCGGCTGGCAGGAGGCGCAGCGGCCGTCATGGAATTACCGCGACGAGGATGGCGGCGGCATCATCCTCGACATGGTTTGCCACTGGCGCTACGTGCTCGACAATCTCTTTGGCGAGGTCGAGAGCGTGAGCTGCATCGGCAACACCGACATCCCCGAGCGTTTCGACGAGCAGGGCAAGAAGTACAAGGCGACCGCCGACGACTCCGCCTATGCCACGTTCCAGCTCAAGGGCGGCGCCATCGCCCACATCAACATGTCCTGGGTGACGCGCGTCTATCGCGACGATCTCGTCACCTTCCAGGTCGACGGCACGCTGGGCTCGGCCGTCGCCGGCCTTTCCGACTGCATGATCCAGGCGCGGCAGGCGACGCCCCGGCCGGTATGGAATCCCGACGAGAAGCGGCTGCACGATTTCTACGGCGACTGGCAGAAGCTGCCTGACAACGTCACCTACGACAACGGCTTCAAGGAGCAGTGGGAGATGTTCATCCGCCACGTCTACGAGGATGCGCCCTACAAGTTCACGCTGCTCGAAGGCGTCAAGGGCGTGCAGCTCGCCGAATGCGCGCTGAAGAGCTGGAAGGAGCGGCGTTGGATCGACGTCGCGCCGATTAAGGTCTGAGGAGGGAATAATGAACAAGCCCGTCCAGCCCAAGCCCGTTCCGTCAACGTCGTCCCTGTCGCTCAAGCTGCCGAAAGCCGATCGCTCGATCGAGACCTACCGGCTCGCGGCCTCGCGAACGTTTCCGGCAAAGCTCGAGGGGCCGCTGAGCCGCATCGCGTTCTCGGCCGTCCATACCGTGACCGATCCCTTTGCCGACAACGACCCGTGGCTCTCCGCCGCTGTCGACTGGGACAAGACTATCGCCTTCCGCGAGCACGTCTGGGACCTCGGGCTTGGCGTTGCGGAAGCCATGGACACCGCGCAACGCGGCATGGGGCTGGACTGGCCGACCTCGCTGGAGCTGATCACGCGCTCGGTGTCTGCCGCCAAGCGTCGCAACGCGCTGGTGTTTTCCGGAGCGGGCACCGACCATCTCGCGGTGGAGGACGCCAGAAATATGGACGACGTGATCCGCGCCTATGAGGAGCAGACATGGGCGGTCGAGAAGGTCGGCGGCCGCATCATCTTGATGGCGTCGCGCGCGCTGGCGAAGCTTGGCCGTAATGCCGACGATTACGCAAAGGTCTATGATCGCGTGCTGTCGCAGGTTCGCGAGCCCGTGATCATCCACTGGCTCGGCGACATGTTCGATCCGGCGCTGACGGGATATTGGGGCACCAACGATCTCGACAAGGCGATGGATATTGCGGTCGCCATCATCAACGGCAACGCCGCCAAGGTCGACGGTGTCAAGGTATCGCTGCTCGACAAGCAGCGCGAGATCGACATGCGCCGTCGTCTCGACAAGCGCATCAAGATGTATACGGGCGACGATTTCAATTATGCGGAGCTGATCGCCGGCGACGTCGAAGGCTTTTCGCACGCGCTGCTCGGCATTTTTGACGCGATCGCGCCGGCGGCGTCCTACGCCTTGTCGCGCCTGGCAGCGGGTGACGAAGCCGGCTTCCACGACGTGCTGGGGCCGACAGTGCCGCTGTCGCGGCACATCTTCAAGGCGCCGACGCGGTTCTACAAGACCGGCGTGGTTTTCATGGCCTATCTCAACGGCCACCAGGACCACTTCACCATGGTCGGCGGGCAGGAGAGCACGCGCTCGACGCTGCATCTGGCCGAACTGTTCCGGCTGGCCGACAAGGCCGGACTGCTCGCCGATCCGGAGCTGGCGACGCGGCGGATGCAGGCGGTGCTCTCAACGCACGGAATCGAATCCTGATGCGTGATTTCTCGTCCGACCATCGTTGGCTGTCGCTCAACACGGCGACAATCCGCAAGCAGGGTGACCTCGTCGAGATCATCGAGGCCTGTGCAAGGCACGGCATCCGCGCCATCGATCCCTGGCGCGATCAGGTCGCCGCCGTCGGTCTCGACCGCGCCGCGCGCGCGGTGCGCGATGCCGGTCTCGACCTGTCGGGCTATTGCCGTGGCGGTCTGTTCACCTCCGACGCATCGCGGCGCGGCGACGTGCGCGACGACAACCGGCGCTGCGTCGACGAAGCCAAGGCGCTGGGAGCCCCCTGCATCGTGCTCGTTGTCGGCGGCCTGCCGCAATATTCGCGGCCGGGCAGCGAGGCGTCGAAGGACATTGCCGGCGCGCGGACGCAGGTCGAGGAGGCGCTCGCCGATATGCTCGATTACGCCAAACAGGCCAAGCTGCCGCTGGCGATCGAGCCGCTGCATCCGGCCTATGCGGCGGACCGCGCCTGCGTCAACACGACGAAGCAGGCCCTCGACATCTGCGACCGGCTCGATCCCGATCGCAGCGGCATGCTGGGCGTCGCGCTCGACGTCTATCACATCTGGTGGGATCCGGAGCTGATGGGGCAGATCGCCCGCGCCGGCCAAGATCGCCTGCTCGCCTTCCATGTCTGCGACTGGCTGGTGCCGACCAGGGACATTCTCAACGACCGCGGGATGATGGGCGACGGCGTGATCGACATCAAATCGGTGCGCGCAGCGGTCGAAGCGCAGGGCTTTGCCGGCTATTCGGAGATCGAAATCTTCTCCAACGACTGGTGGGGTAAACCGTTGGACGAGGTGCTGCAAACCTGCATCGCGCGGCACAAGACGGTGGTTTAGGCCTTCCGGCAATTGTTGCGCGCGGCGGCGCCGATGGCCTGGGATGTCAAATGGTTGCGCGGAATCGCTGGCCCATCCCGCGCCGGTAACCTTCTACTGTGCATGGGGTTGTTTTCGCGATTTTTTGTTTTGATGCCTCAGCCGATCGCGCAGGGCACGCTCAAAAAGCCGCGGAACCGCACCCGTCCGCCCCTGACCGGCTGTCCGCTCACGGCATAGTTCGGGAAGCGCGCCAAGAAGCGCGAGACCGCGATGGCGCCTTCCAATCGTGCCAGCGCCATGCCGGCGCATTGATGCGCGCCGGTGGCGAAGGCGAGATGCCGGTTCGGCGTGCGCGCGATGTCGAATCTCTCCGGGTCCGGAAACTGTGCGGGGTCACGGTTGGCAGCGCCGATACAGAGCGTGATGGATGTGCCGGCTTCGAGCATGACGCCGCCGAGTTCGACCCGCTCCGTGGTCATGCGGTTGCCGAGCTGGTTCGAGCTCTCGTAGCGCAGCATCTCTTCGACCGCAGTCTTGATCAGCTCAGGATTGTCGATCAGCCGCCGCTTCTGATCCGGGTTCCGGTCGAGCGCCACGAGGCCGTTGCCGATCAGGTTGGTGGTGGTCTCGTGGCCGGCATTGAGCAGGAAGATGCAGTTGTGCAGCAGCTCCTTCTCGGTCAGCCGCTCGCCGTTGTCTTCACCCTGTATCAGGCGCGTCAGCACGTCGCGCTCGGGGGTGCCGGGCCTTTCGCGCCGGCGCGCGACCAGCGTTCGGAGGTAGGCGAGGAAGTCCGTCACCGCCTTGTTGCCGCGGGCAGCCACTTCAGGCGACACCACCGGTTCGAGGGCGCCCAGGATCGCCAGCGACCAGTCGCGCAGCGGCGCGCGCTCGTCATGGGGCACGTCAAGCAGATTGCCGATCACCTCGATCGGGATCGAGGCGGCGAAGTCCTCGATCAGCTCGCAATCACCTTTGGCGGCTATGGCGTCAAGCAAGCCGTCGACCAGCTTGATGATGTCAGGCTCCATCCCCGCGATCGCGCGCGGCGACAGCGCGCCCATGATCAGACGCCGCACGCGGGTATGCGCCGGCGGATCGTTGAAGACGAGGCTCGTGGTGTGGTGCTCGTAGAGCGGGGTGTCGCCGTATTTCGGCGCGAACTCGCGCTTCTTGTCCGAGCTGAACGATTTTGTGTTCTTGTAGGTCGTAACGAGGTCGTCATAGCGGGTCAGGAACACGGTGCCGTTGCGCAGGCGCTTGACCGGCTCGTTCTCCCGCAGTGCACGATAGGTCGGGTAGGGATTGTGGTAGAATTCCGCCGTCAGCTGTTCCAGATCGAAACTGGCCGCCAGTTCATTCGCACTTGCGTTCATGCCGCCATACTCGCCGGTTGAGTCCGATATGCTGTATTCGCTCTTTTGAGCGGCTCGGTTCACCGTCTACAGTCGAGCCGCGATTTGCAAGCCGACCGGACAGGAAAATGCACGCCCGCGCTGACGCTGCCGACACGGCCGCCGAGTCCAGCACTCATTGGGCCGACGATATTTTCGCGACCTTGCAACGCTTCGACGTTCGGCAGGTGCCCTACGTGCCCGACGCCGGCCATTCAAAGCTGATCCAGCGCGTGCTGGCATCGTCCACGATGCGCGGCATTCCGCTCACGACGGAGGAGGAGGGCGTGGCGCTTCTCGCCGGCGCCTGGACGGGGGGCCAGCGCGGCGTGCTGTTGATGCAGTCGAGCGGGGTCGGCAATTGCATTAACATGCTCTCGCTGATCCCGATCCTGCGCTTTCCCTTCCTCACGCTGGTGACGATGCGTGGCGAGTGGGGCGAGTTCAATCCATGGCAGGTGCCGATGGGATCGACCACGCAGGGCGTGTTCGAGCTCTCGGGTGTCAAGGTGCTGCGGGCGTCTAACGCAGCCGAGGTGCCGGCCGTGTTAGAGGCGGCGGCCGCGCAGGCCTATAACGCGCTCACACCCACCGCCGTCCTGCTGTCGCAGCGCCTGATCGGCGCCAAGGTTTTCACCAAATGAGCAAGGCCAATCTCCTCGACCGCCGTCAGGTGGTGTCCACGCTTCTCGCGGACCGCAAGGACGTGGTTGCGATCGGCGGCCTCGGCGCCTCCACCAACGACATGTGCGCGGCCGGCGATCATGCGCGCAATTTCTACCTCTGGGGCGGCATGGGCGGGGCGGCGATGATCGGGTTGGGCCTCGCTCTGGCGCAGCCAAAATTGCCGGTGCTGGTCATCACCGGCGACGGCGAGATGCTGATGGGCATGGGCAGCCTTGCCACTATCGGTCTGCAAAAGCCGTCCAATCTCTCGATCGCGGTGCTCGACAACGAGGCCTATGGTGAGACCGGCGGTCAGACCAGCCACACTTCCGTGGCCGCCGACCTCGTCGGCATCGCCAGAGCCTGCGGCATCGGAGACAGCCGGTCTGTGACGACCATGGCCGAGGTCGAGGCCTTCGCCAAATCCGTCCACGACGTCACGGCCGGGCCGCGCTTTGCCAATGTGAAGATCGACAGCGCCAATCTGGAGCGCATTTTGCCCAGCCGGGATGGGACTTACATTCTCAACCGGATCCGCGGCGACCTCGGCTTCCGCCCGATTTAGAACTTGGGATACCTCTAAGAGACGATTCTTGTAGGTTGCATCGCACCATTCGGCTTGACTTTTGCGTGGGTGAGTGCTTACTCACTAGCATGAGCTCATTGCGTATGACGAGCGACCTGAGGCGTCAATTGATCCTCGGCGCCGCAAAGCGTTGCTTTGCCCGACACGGCTATACCGGCACCACGACCAAGAGCGTGGCGGCCGCCGCTGCCATTTCCGAAGCGCTGCTGTTCAAGCATTTCCCGTCCAAGGCCGCGCTTTACGCCGAAATTCTCAGCGATGAATGCGAGGCGGACCCGGCGCTCATGGAGCTGCTCGAACGTGAGCCGTCGACCGCTACGTTGGTCGAAGTGATCCGCGGCATGGTCGGGCATTTCATGCACATCGCCGATGGCCCCGACCAGGAAGAGGCCCAGCGCCTGCGACTGATGACCACGAGTCATTTGGAGGATGGCGAATTTGCCCGGTTGCTATATGCCAAGATCGAGGCGCTGATCGGGGCGGCCTTCGTCGCCTCGCTCGAGCGTGCGGTTGCCGCGGGGGACGCGCGGCCATACAACGGCGAACCGCTCAACCTGTTCTGGTTTGCGCATCACACCGTGATGACGGCTGCGCTGACCAGGCTGCCGGCCACGCCGTGTCTCGCTTACGGCAAGGCGAACGACCTCGAGCGGCAGCTCTGTGAGTTTCTCCTGAGGGGTATCGGACTTAACGACGCCGCAATTGTTTCGCATTTGGGCCGCGATCAGGCCAGTTGTGCGGGCAAGACGGCGATTGCAGAAAGTGCATGACATGAACATCGTGACCGAACACAAGATTTCGGGCGAACCGATCGACAACAAGGCTCCCAAGCGTCCGGTCCGGCCGGTGCTCTGGTTCATCGTCGTCGGCACGCTTCTGGCCGTGCTCGTCGGTGGCCTCGTCTGGTTCAATTATTTCCGCGGCCAGATGATCAAGCAGTTCTTCGCCAACAACAAGCCGCCGCCGGTCGCGGTCAGCGCCGCCGAGGCGAAGTCCGAGGTGGTGCCGAACCTGTTGACCGCCGTCGGTGGTCTCGCCGCCGTGCACCAGGTCGACGTCAGCGCCGACGTCAACGGCCGTGTCACCGAGATCAAGTTCGAGCCGGGCACGCATGTCGAGGCCGGCACACCGCTCGTGCAGATGTTCGACGCGCCGGAGCAGGGCGACCTCGCCAATTACAAGGCGCAGGCCACCGTCGCACAGCTGTCGCTCGATCGCGCCAAGCAACTGGCGTCGCGCCAGTTCGGGCCGCAGGCAACCGTCGACACCGCGCAGGCCGCGTACGATCAGGCGCAGGCGGGTATCGCCAAGACCGAAGCGTTGATCTCGCAGAAGCTGGTCCGCGCGCCGTTTTCCGGCGATCTCGGCGTCCGCAAGGTCGAGGTCGGCCAGTATCTGACCGCCGGCACGGCCATCGTTTCGCTGACGGATCTGTCGGAGCTGTGGGCCAACTTCACGGTGACGGAAAAGGACTCGGGCAGCCTCAAGGTCGGTCAACCGGTCCGGCTGAAGGTCGACGCCTATCCCGGCCGCACCTTCGACGCCAAAATCACCACGATCGAGCCGCAGATCTCGACCGACACCCGTAACATCCGCGTGCAGGCGACCATCGCTAATCCGGAGAAGATCCTGAAGCCCGGCATGTTCGTGACCACCACGGTGGTGCTGCCGGACAAGCCGGCCGTAGTCACCGTGCCGGAGACGGCGGTCGACTACACGCTGTACGGCGACTCGGTGTTCGTGATCACCGAGAAGAAGGAAGCCGACGGCAAGACCAGCCTGAGCGCGGTGCGCACTTTCGTGCAGACCGGCAACCGGGTCGAAGGCCGCGTCGAAATCGTCAAGGGCGTGAAGCCGGGCGACAAGGTCGTCGCCGTCGGCCAGCTCAAGCTGCAATCGGGCGCGGCGGTGTCGATTTCGACCGACCCGGCTCCGCAGATCCCGGCGCAGCCGCCGCGCTACTGACATCGTACACGTTGCAGCATGATCCGGCACGGCCGGGTCACGCGCTTTGCAAGTCAAAGAAATCGAGATCGCCGCGATGCGCTTTACTGATATTTTCATCAAACGCCCGGTCCTGTCGGTCGTCGTCAGCCTGCTGATCCTGCTGATCGGCCTGCGCGCGGCGACGACGCTGCCGATCCGGCAATATCCGAAGCTGTCGAACACGGTCATCAACATCACGACCGTCTATCCGGGCGCGTCCGCGGACCTGATCCAGGGCTTCATCACCACGCCGATCGAGCAGGCGGTCGCCTCCGCCGAAGGTGTCGATTACATCACCTCGTCCTCGGTGCTCGGCACCTCGACGATCCAGGTCTACATCAAGCTGAACTTCGATCCGAACCAGGCGCTGACCGAGGTTCTGGCCAAGACGAACTCGGTCAAATACCTGATTCCGAAGGAATCCAACGATCCCATCGTCACCAAGACCACGGGCCAGACCACGGCCGTGATGTATCTCGGATTCTCGTCCGAAGAGCTGTCGGGCTCGGCGATCTCCGACTACCTGACGCGCGTTGTGCAACCGGTGCTGTCGACCGTCGACGGCGTCGCCTCCGCCGACATTCTCGGCGGCCAGACCTTTGCGATGCGGCTGTGGCTTGATCCTCTCAAGATGGCCGGCCGCAACGTGTCGCCTGCGGATGTCGCGACCGCGATCACTGCCAACAACTTCCAGTCAGCGGCGGGGCAGACCAAGGGTTATCTCATCGTCTCGAACGTATCGACGAATACGGGCCTGACCGACGTCAACCAGTTCAAGAAGATGATCGTCAAGGCCAAGGACGGCGGCTTCGTGCGGATGGAGGACATCGCCACCGTCGAACTTGCGGCCCAAAGCACGGACGCGAGCGTCGCCTTCAACGGCGAGCACGCCATCTTCATCGGTGTGCAGGCGACGCCGCAGGGCAACCCGCTGACGCTGGTCAAGGGCGTGCGGGCGCTATTCCCCGAGCTGGAGCGCAATCTGCCACCGTCGATGAAGATGAAGGTCGCCTACGATTCGACCAAGTTCATCCAATCCTCGATCGACGAGGTCGAGAAGACACTGGGTGAAGCCGTGATCATCGTGATCGTGGTGATCTTCCTGTTCCTGGCGTCGTTCCGTTCGGTCATCATTCCCGTTGTCACCATCCCGTTGTCGATGATCGGCGTCTGCACGCTGATGCTGGCGCTGGGCTTCAGCTTCAACCTGTTGACCCTGCTCGCGATGGTGCTGGCGATCGGCCTCGTGGTCGACGACGCCATCGTCGTGGTGGAAAACATCCATCGTCATCTGGAGGAAGGGAAAACGCCGGTCCAGGCGTCGCTGGAAGGCGCGCGCGAAATCGTGGGTCCCGTCGTCTCGATGACCATCACGCTCGCAGCCGTGTACGCGCCGATCGGTTTCCTCGGCGGTCTGACCGGCTCGCTGTTCCGCGAATTCGCCTTCACACTTGCGGGCTCGGTGATCGTGTCCGGCGTGATCGCGCTGACGCTCTCGCCGATGATGTGCTCGGTGCTGCTGAAGAACACGGAAGAGGGGCGCTTCGCCAAGTTCGTCAACAAGGTGTTTGGCGCGCTGACGCGGTGGTACGGGCGCAGGCTCGACCGCTCGCTCGACTACAAGGCCATCACCGGCCTGTTTGCGGTGACCATCCTCGGGCTCGTCGGCTTCCTTTACATGCACACGTCGAAGGAGCTGGCGCCTGAGGAAGACCAGGGTATCGTGTTCGCGGTGACCAAGGCGCCGAAATACGCCAATATCGACTACGTCGATTTTTACGGCGAGAAGCTCGACAAGGAATTCCAGAAATTCCCCGAGACCGATCTGCGCTTCGTGCTGAACGGCATCAACGGCCCGCAGGGCGGTATCGCCGGCATGCTGCTCAAGCCCTGGGAGGAGCGCAAGCGCTCGTCGATCCAGCTGAAGTCGCTGGTGCAGGCCGAGCTTTCCAAGATCGAGGGCGTGCAGGCGTTCGCTTTCAACCTGCCGCCGCTGCCGGGCGGTCCGGGCGGCCTCCCGGTGCAGATGGTGATCAACTCCACCGCCAGCTTCCAGACTGTCTACGAACAGATGGAGAAGCTGAAGGCCGCCGCCCGCAAGAGCGGAATGTTCATCGTCTCCGACAGTGATCTTGCCTACAACCAGCCGAACGTGAAGGTGACGATCAACCGCACCAAGGCGCAGGATCTCGGCGTCAACATGCAGAACCTCGGCAGCACGCTCGCGGTGCTGCTCGGCGGCAACTACATCAACCGCTTCAACCTCGAGGGCCGTTCCTATCAAGTTATCCCGCAGGTGCCGCGCGGCCAGCGGCTCTCGCCGGAATCGCTCGCCGGCTACTACGTGACCACCAATACCGGCCAGCAGCTTCCGCTCTCGACGGTTGTGTCGATCGAGACCAAGACCGAGCCGAATTCGCTGACACATTACAATCAGCTCAATTCAGCGACCTTCTCGGCCGTGCCGATGCCCGGCGTGACCGTCGGTGCGGCGGTCGACTTCCTCGAGAGCGAGGCCAAAAACCTGCCGCAAGGCTTCAGCCATGCTTATCTGGCTGACAGCAGACAGTATGTGCAGGAAGGCAACCAGCTCGCGATCACCTTCGGCTTCGCGCTGATCATCATCTTCCTGGTGCTGGCGGCGCAGTTCGAGAGCTTGCGCGATCCGCTGGTCATCATGATCTCGGTGCCAATGGCGATCGTTGGCGCACTGATCCCGCTGTTCTTCGGCGTGGCGACCATGAACATCTACACCCAGGTCGGCCTGCTGACCTTGGTGGGCCTGATCACCAAGCACGGCATCCTGATGGTGGAGTTCGCCAACGAGCTCCAGATCAACGAGCGGCTCGATCGCCGCTCCGCCATCGAAATGTCGGCCCGTATTCGTCTGCGGCCGATCCTCATGACCACGGCCGCGATGGTGACGGGCCTGATCCCGCTCCTGACCGCGACCGGCGCAGGGGCCGCCAGCCGCTTCTCGATCGGTCTGGTGGTCGTGGCCGGCATGTCGATCGGCACGTTGTTCACGCTGTTCGTGTTGCCGGCGGTCTACGTGGTGCTGGCGACCGACCATCGCGCGGCGGCCGATTCCGAGCGGAACAAGCAGGTCAACGACCTCGACCTCAACGCCAAGGCGCTGCGGCCGACCTGAGGCCACCGATAAAGCGAACCCGAGGGCGGCAGCGGCCAATCCGCTGCCGCCCTTTTCTATTTGCCTCGGGGGCCCGGCTGCCATCAGGCTTTCCCGCGCTCGCGAGAGACAAGGTCCGGTCTTCTTGCTAGGTTCAGCGGGATGAGCCTTCCCCTCCATCCCGACACCCCGCAAGCACGGACGCTGCCGAGCGCCGCGGGGGATGGCGTCGCGTCCGGTACGATGCCGGGGCAGGGGATCAGGACGCGGCTGTTCGCCAAATATGTCGCGTTGTTCGTGGCCGTCGTCGCGATCGCGCTGCTGGCCAACGGCCTGTTCGAGGTCGTCTTTTATTATGGCGAGCACAAGGCCGCGCTGATCCGGGTTCAGCATGAACAGGCCGAGGCTGCCGCTGCCAAGATCGGTCAGTTCGTCAAGGAGATCGAGAGCCAGCTCGGCTGGACCACGCAGCTGCCCTGGTCGGTGGGGTCGCTCGAGCAGCGCCGCTTCGATGCGCTGCGGCTGCTGCGCCAGGTCCCTGCGGTCACCGAGCTCGCGCAGGTCGATGCGACCGGCAAGGAGCGGCTGCGGGTCTCGCGGCTTGCCATGGACGCGACCGACAGCGGGATCGACCTGTCGGAGGATCCGAAGTTTACCGAGGCGGTCGCGCACAAGGTCTATTACGGTCCGGTCTATTTCCGCAGGGAGTCCGAGCCGTATATGACCCTGGCGCAGGCTGGGTCGCGCAAGGATGCCGGCGTCACTATCGCGGAGGTCAATCTCAAGCTGATCTGGGACGTCGTGTCCCAGATCAAGGTCGGCGAGCACGGACACGCCTACGTGGTGGGTCCGGAGGGACGCCTGATCGCGCACCCCGATATCAGCCTGGTCCTGCGCAACACCGACATGTCTGGTCTCACCCAGGTGCGCGCCGCGCTTGCCGGAGGCAGCGCCGCGTTCGACCCGCTTTCCGAAGCGCGCAATCTCCAGGGACAGACGGTGCTGACCGCGTCGGCCCCGATCGCGCCGCTGCACTGGACCATGTTCGTCGAGCTCCCGGTCGAGGAGGCCTATGCGACGCTCTATGCCGCGTTGGAACGGCTTGCATTCGTGCTGCTCGCGGCGTCGATCTTCGCGGTGCTTGCCGGGATATTCCTCGCGCGCCGCATGGTCGGGCCGATCCAGGCGCTGCGCAGCGGTGCCGAGCGCATCGGCAGTGGCGATTTCTCCCAGCGCATCTCGATCCGAACCGGAGACGAACTGGAGGGGCTCGCGGACCAGTTCAATGACATGGGCGAGCGCCTGCAGGAATCCTATGCGGACCTGGAGAAGAAGGTCGAGGTGAGAACCGCCGAGTTGACCGAGTCGCTCGAGCAGCAGACGGCGACGTCGGAAGTGTTGCAGGTCATCAGTTCGTCTCCGGGCGAACTCGCACCGGTGTTCCACAAGATGCTCGAGAATGCCACACGAGTCTGTGGCGCGAGTTTCGGCGTCATGAATTTGTGGGATGGAGAGAATTTCACAATTGCTGCGGACTACAATGTGCCGCCTGCGTTCGCGGCTTCGCGGAAAGATATGGCGATCCGTCCCCATCCGGAGAGCGCGCTTGCCGTGGTCGTCAGAACACGTCAAGTCGTCCACGTTCACGATGTGCAACAAACTCCGGCCTATCTTGCCGGAGGTCCGACCATTCGTGGAATCTCAGACGTCGCCGGCGCCCGTACGATCGTAATCGTGCCCATGATGAGGGAAAGCGAGCTGATCGGAACCGTCGCGGTTTATCGCAAGGAGGTCCGGCCGTTCACCGACAAGCAAATCGCGTTGGTTGAGAACTTCACGAAGCAAGCCGTCATCGCCATCGAGAATACGCGACTGCTGAACGAATTGCGCAAGCGCACGACGGAGCTGTCGCAATCCCTCGACGATCTTCGCACCGCGCAGGACCGCCTGGTCCAGACCGAGAAGCTCGCGTCGCTCGGCCAGCTCACGGCGGGAATCGCGCACGAGATCAAGAACCCACTCAATTTCGTCAACAATTTCTCGGCGGTGTCGACCGAGTTGATCGACGAGCTCAACGAGGCGCTGCAGGCGGCCTCGCTCGACGGCAAGACGAAGGCGGAGGTCGACGAGCTGACTGGCATGCTCAGGAGCAACCTCGAAAAGGTGGTGCAGCACGGCAAGCGCGCCGATTCCATCGTCAGGAACATGCTCCTGCATTCGCGCGAGGGCTCCGGCGAGCGCCGTCCGGCGGACATCAATGCCATCGTCGAGGAAAGCCTCAACCTCGCCTATCACGGCGCGCGAGCCGAGAAGCCTGGCTTCAACGTCACGATAGAGCGCGGCTTCGACCCCGCCGCAGGCATGGTCGATATCTATCCGCAGGAAATTACGCGAGTCGTCCTCAATCTGATCTCGAATGGCTTCTACGCCACTGCCCAGCGCAAGGAGAGCGCCGCAGACGCCTTCGAGCCCACCCTGCGCGCAGCAACCAGAACGCTCGGCGACAGGGTCGAAATCCGCATTCGCGACAACGGCACCGGGATCCCGTCCGAGGTGAAGGAGAAGATGTTCAATCCCTTCTTCACCACCAAGCCGGCCGGCGAGGGCACCGGGCTCGGCCTTTCCATGAGCCATGACATCGTGGTGAAACAGCACGGCGGCACGATCGACGTGAACACCGCACCAGGCGTATTCACCGAATTCATCATCACCCTGCCGCGCGTAATGGCGGCGGACGGCACTTCCGGAGGCAAGACTTGAACGTTTACATCCTGGTCGTCGATGACGAGCCCGACGTCGAGGCGCTGTTCCGGCAGCAGTTTCGGCGCGATTTGCGCGCCGGCCGCTTCCAGATGGAATTCGCGTCGTCGGCACCCGATGCGCTGAAGCTCGCCGCCGAGGTGCGCGATCCCTCGTTGATCCTGATTTTGTCCGACATCAACATGCCCGGCATGAGCGGGCTCGACATGCTGCCGAAGGTGCGTCTTGCGCATCCGGACGTTCCCGTCATCATGATCACCGCCTATGGCGACGCCGAGACGCGCCGGAAGGCGATCGAGCGCGGCGCGGTCGCACTCCTCACCAAGCCGATCGATTTCGCGCTGCTGCGGCAGGAAATCGACACAAGGCTCGAGAAAGCCGCATGACCGCGACCATCCTCTTCGTCGACGACGAGCCGGATCTCGAGGCGTTGGTCCTGCAAAAATTCCGCAAGCAGATTCGCGATGGGTCGGTGACCATCATGTTCGCGCGAGACGGCGTCGAGGCGTTGCAATCGCTCGAGCAGAATCCGCATGTCGACATGGTGGTCTCCGACATCAACATGCCAAGGATGGATGGGTTGTCGCTGCTGGCGAAGCTCCAGGAAGCGGACGACAAGAAGTCCACCATCATCTTGTCGGCCTATGGCGATATGAGCAACATTCGCACTGCGATGAACCGCGGCGCGTTCGACTTTCTGACCAAACCGATCGATTTCGCCGACCTGGAGATGACGATCGAGAAGACCATCCGCCATATCGAGATGCTGCGGGAGGTGCGGCGCCGCCAGACGGAAGCCGAGCGCGCTCACGCCGCGCTCTCGCGTCATTTCTCGCCCGAGCTCGCCAAGCGTCTGGCGGCCGGCGGTGAGAGCGAGGGAATCGAAGTGCAGTGGCGCGATATCGCGACCATCTTCACGGATATAACGGGCTTCACCTCGCTGGTCGAGAGTGCGCCGCCGGAGACGCTGGGCGCGCTTCTCAACGAATATGTCGGCGGCATGACCGAAATCGTCTTCACGCATGAGGGGACGGTTGCCAAGATCATCGGCGATGCAATCCAGGTGCTCTTCAATGCGCCCGGAGATCAGCCCGATTATGCGACGCGTGCGGTTGCCTGCGCGCACGAGCTCGACGCCTGGGCGGAGGATTTTTCCGCGCGCTGGAAGCCGAGAGGGGTGAATTTCGGCACCACCCGCATCGGCATTCACGCCGGGCCGGCACTGGTCGGAAATTTCGGCGGCAACCGGTTTTTCGACTACACCGCGTATGGCGACTCCATCAACATCGCGGCGCGACTGGAAGCCGCGAACAAGCATCTGGGCACGCGGATTTGCGTCAGTGCCGGCATCGCCGAGGCGGCTGAGAATTTTCGAGGTCGTCCCGTCGGGGAGCTAATGCTGCGCGGACGCAGCGAAGCGTTGCGCGCGTTCGAGCCGCTGACGCCGGCCCAATTCGCTGCGCCGGAAACGGCGCTGTATTCCGAAGCTTTTGCCAAGATGGAAGCCGGGGATGCCGCCGCCATGCCGGCTTTCGCGGCGCTGGTCGGCATGCATGCCGGCGATTCCCTGGCCGGCTTTCACCTGAAGCGCCTGCTTAACGGCGACAAGGGCATTCGCATGCAACTGGAATAGGAGTCCGACATGATTGGTGAATTCTCCGCCGGCAACTATCGTTTCATTCCGTCCGTATTCCAGTATTCGGCCGGTGCGGCCGCGGACGACGGCTATGAGATCGAGCGCGTCCGCTTCGACCGGCTGGTGCCGCTCGCCGAAGGCTTTGCGCTTGCCGCGAAGCATATCCAGGAGGCGGGGCGGCCGCTGACGGCCTTCTGCGCTTGCGAACTGCGGTCGCCCGCGGCCTTCAGCGAAGAAGGTTTTCGCGCGTTCAACCTGCACTATGTGAAGACGTTGTCCGAATGGGGCATCTTCGACGGCACCACCAATCCGGTGGCGCGCAGCAATGTCTGTCCAGAGATCGATCCACCGGCCGAGCCGTCGTTCTACGCGTTCTCCTTCACGCGGCCGACAAGCTCGAAGACGCCGAGCTTCGTGATTTCCGGCGGCGCCGAGGCGCGCGAGGGCGGCGGGACCTATGTCGAGCGCACCGTGCGCTACCGCGACCTCAGCCCGGAAGGCCTTCGCGAGAAGGTGCGCTTCACGACGACGTCCCAGATGGAGAACAGGATGACGGCCTTCGGCTTCGGCTGGAAGGACACGACCGGCGTGCAGGCCTATTCCGTGCACGACTTCCACCACGCGCTGGTCGACGAACTCGTCCGCCGCGGGGCGTTGCGGTCCGGCCTGACTTGGCACTATGCCCGGCCGCCGGTGGTCGATCTCGAATACGAGATGGATTGCCGCCGCGTGATGCGCGAGGTCGTGATCTAGCGCTGGCGTGGATCGAGCGCGTCGCGCAGGCCGTCGCCGAGCAGGTTCAGCGACAGCACCACGAGGAAAATCGCAAGCCCCGGCCAGATCGCCATCCACGGCGCCTGGGTCAGGAAGCGCTGCGCTGCGTTGAGCATGCTGCCCCAGGATGGCGCCGGCGGCTGCTGGCCGAGGCCAAGGAAGGACAGCGCGGCTTCGGCGATAATGGCGGCCGCAATCGACAGCGTCGCTTGCACCAGCAGCGCCGGCAGGATGTTCGGCAGGATGTGCGAGAACGCGATCCGCCACGGCGGATTGCCGAGCGCGCGCGCCGCCTCGACATAGTCCTCAGCCTTGACAACCAGCACCTGGCCGCGGGTCAGGCGGATGAAAATCGGGGTTGCCGAGATGCCGATCGCGATCATGGCGTTGCCAAGGCTCGGACCGAGGAATGCGGCGAGTGCGATCGCCAGGATCAGGAATGGGCAGGCCAGCATCGCGTCGGTCATCCGGCTGATCAGTGCATCGACGAAGCCGCCGCGATAGCCGGCAAGCAGGCCGAGCGGAACGCCGACGCCCAGAGCGATCGCCACCGAGGTGAGGCCGGCGAGCAGCGAGGCGCGAGCGCCGTAGAGGACGCGGCTCAGGATGTCGCGACCGAGCTCGTCGGTGCCGAACCAGTGCGCCGTCGTGGGCGGCTTGCGAACCAGGCTCCAGCTCGTCGCGATGGGATCGTAGGGAACGACGAGCGGCGCGAGAGCCGCGAAGCCGACGAACAAACTGATCATGACAAGTCCGAACACTGCGGCCTTGCGTTTGAACAGGCGCCGCCGGGCGCGACGCGCCGGGCTGTCCAGCTCGTCAGCTTGCGCGATGGGAGCAGCGGGCAGGGCGGCATCGGTCATGAGTCTAGCCCCGTAGCCGCGGATTGACGAGGATGTAGGCGACATCGGCAACCAGGTTCAGTGTGATGTAGACCGTCGCCGTCACCAGCACGACGCCCTGTACCACCGCGTAGTCGCGGTTGAACACGGCGTCCACGATCAGTTTGCCGAAGCCCGGAATGGAGAAGATCTGCTCAGTCAGAACCGCGCCCGACAAGAGCGTGCCGAGCTCGAGCGCGCCGAGCGTAATGATTGGCGTGAGTGCGTTGCGCATGGCGTGCTTGAGGATGACCGAGCGTTCGGACAATCCCTTGGCGCGCGCGGTGCGGACATAGTCGCTTTCCAGCACCTGCAGCATGGCGCTCCGGGTGTGCCGCATTAGGACCGCGGAAATTGCGTTGCCGAGCACGAAGGCCGGCATGATGGTGGCGGCGAGGCTCGCGCGCCAGTTCTCAGTCAACGGCACGTAGCCGGACGCCGGCAGCCAGCCGAGTTCGATCGAGAACAGGAAGATCAGCATGATGCCGAGCCAGAAATTCGGCGTCGAGATGCCCCACAGCGCGAACAAATTGGCACCATAATCCCAGACGGTGCCCCTTTTCACGGCGGAGACGATGCCGGCGGGAATGCCGATCAAGAGCGCGATCAACATTGCCATCGAGCCGAGCTGGAGCGTCACCGGCAGCTTCTGCGCGATCAGCTCGCGCACCGGCATCTTGTTGCGCAGCGATTCACCGAAATTGCCTGATAGAACGCCCTTGAGCCAATAAACGTACTGCACGGGGATCGGCTGATCGAGCCGGTATTGCTGGCGGATCTGCTCGATCACGGCGGGATCGCGCTCCTCACCGGCCATCACCAGCGCTGGATCACCTGGCAACAATTGCTGGAGCGAGAAGATCAGCACCGACACGAAGAACAGTGTCGGCACGATCTGCGCGATGCGGCGGGCGAGGAAGTTCAGCATGGCGCCGGCCGCGTGTCAGGCGAGGCCACGCTCACTTGAACTTCAGCCCGACCACGCGCACGAGGCCATCTGGCATCTGCTTATAGCCCTGGAGCTTGGTCGTGTGCGCAATCAGAAGCGTGCGGTGGTAGATGTAGATGATCGGCAAATCGTTGAGCACGATCCCGGTCAGCTTTTCGTAGATCGCCTTGCGCTCATCGAATTTGGCGGTCAGCCGGCCGTCTTCCATCAGCTTGTCGGCTTCCGGGTTCGAATAGACGCCATCGTTCTGCGGTGCCTTGCTGCGCATGAAGATGTAGGAGTTGCCGTCGGGATCGATGCGGCCGCTCCAGTTGATCTGGAAGATCTGGAACTCGCCGGCCTGGGCCTGCTTGAAGGTGGTCGCGAATTCGACCGCGCGGATCTTGATGTCGAAGCCCGCTTCCGCCGCCATCGACTGGATCACCTGGGCAACCGCTTCGTTCTCCGCGCCCTTGGGGATCATGTAGTCGACGGTCACCGGCGAGGTGATGCCCGCTTCCTTCAGCAGCGCCTTGGCCTTCGCGACGTCGCGGCCGTGGACCGGGAACGCCTTCTGGTAATAGGGATGTGTCGGGCTGACCCATTGATTGCCTGGGGTGAACTCGCCGTTAAAGACAACTTGGTTGAGAGCTTCGCGATCGATCGACAGATCGAGCGCTTGGCGTACTTTCGCCGACTGGCTGAGCGGCCCCTTTGCTTTGTCGTTGCCGATATTGACGGTCAGGCCGTAATAGCCGAGCTCCGGTGCCGTCGACAGCACGAGCCGCGAATCCGCACGCACGTCCTTGATGTCGGTGGCGAGCACGCGCTCGATCAGATCGAGTCCGCCGGACTTCAGGTTGGCAAGGCGCACCGTGGCGTCAACGATCGGCAGGAAGACCACCCGGTCGATATGGATGTTGTCCTTGTTCCAATAGTCGGCGAATTTTTCGAAGACCATGCGGTCCTGCTGCACGCGCTCGACGAACTTGTAGGGACCGGCGCAGACCGGATGCAGGCCGAACTTGTCGCCGGCCTCCTTGGCAGCCTTCGGCGACACCATCATGCCGGAGCGGTCGGTCAGCTGGGCGATCAGCGGGGAGTAAGGTGTCTTAAGCACCAGCTTGATGGTCAGAGGGTCTACGATTTCGACATGGTCGACGCTGGCGAGCTCAGACTTGCGGAACGAGGTCGGCAGCGTCATGTGACGCTCGATCGAGAACTTTGCGGCTTCCGCGTCGAGCGGCTCGCCGTCGTGGAATTTCACGTTGGGCCGGAGCTTGATAGTCATCTCCTTGCCGTCGGGCGAGGTCTCATGCGACAGCGCGAGCTGCGGCACGATGTTGAGCTTCTCGTCGATGTCGAACAGCTTGTCGCAGAAGGCGGAGAACACGATGCGGCCGACATAGGTGCGGCCGATGCTGGGATCGAGGATGTCAGGATCCTCGGCGATGCCGATGCGAAGTGTGGTCTGGGCTTGGGCCGCGCCTACGAGCGACGTCAGCAATGCCGACGCCAGGAGTGCCAAACGCATAGGACTCATCGCTCTCAACCTCTGTTTTACGGCTATGCCGGGTTCGTCCCCAATGAACTAACCCCGCTGCCGCGGACTGCTTCCGGGCCGCCGCTGAAGGCGGCGACCAATTTTTCGAGAACCGGGGAGAAGCCGCCGTCCGTTGGGACGATCGCCTCGGACGACGGCAGTTCCGACGTTCGGTGGCATGCCGTTGCATGTCCGATGCCATCCTGCACGAGCTGAGGCATTTCGTTGCGGCAACGGTCGACCACGTAGGGGCAGCGGGTGTGGAAGCGGCATCCCGGCGGCGGATTGAGCGCGCTGGGGATTTCGCCCTGCAGCACAATGCGGCTGCGCTTTGCCCGCGGTTTAGGCACGGGAATCGCGGACAATAGAGCCCGGCTGTAGGGATGACGCGGTGCGGCAAACAGCGCGTCCGCCGCCGCCGTCTCGACGATCTGGCCGAGATTCATCACCGCCACGTGGTCGGCGATGTGCTTGACCACCGCGAGGTCGTGCGAGACGAAAATGTAGGCCAGCCCGAGCCGGTCCTGCAGCTCGCGCAGCAGATTGAGGATCTGCGAGCGGATCGAGACGTCGAGCGCCGAGACCGGCTCATCGCAGATGATCAGTTTCGGCTCGACCGCGAGCGCGCGGGCGATGGCGATACGCTGGCGCTGGCCGCCGGAAAACTCGTGCGGGTAACGACGCGCCAGCCGCGGCTCCAGCCCGACCAGCCGCAGGATCTCCTCGACGCGTTCGCGCCGCCGGGCGGGCGGCACCAGATTGTGCAGCGCCAGCGGCTCGGTCAGGATCTGGCCGACGGTCATGCGCGGATTGAGCGAGGCGTAGGGGTCCTGGAAGATGATCTGCGCCTCGCGGCGAAAGGCGCGCAGTGCGCCGGCGTCGAGCGAGAGCAGATCGCGGCCTTCGAAACGGATCGTGCCTGCATCCGGCTCGATCAGCCGCAGCACCAGGCGGCTAACGGTGGATTTGCCGCAGCCGGATTCACCGACCAGCGCTAGCGTCTTGCCGGCATCGAGCGAGAAGGAAACGCCATCGACGGCTTTGACATGCGCCAGCGCCCGGCCGAACAGCGAACGCTCGGCGACGAAATGCTTGAGCAGACCCTGAACCTCGAGCAGAGCCATCACGACACCAGACGTTCGAGCGGGGCGCGCAGGCAGCGCGAGAGGTGGCCGGGGCTGACTTCGAGCAGCGGGGGCGGCGCCTTGGTGCAGGCGTCCAGCACGAAGGGGCAGCGTGCGGCGAAGCGGCATCCCGCGGGCGGCTGCATCATGTTCGGGACCATGCCCTCGATCGTGGCGAGCTGGTCGGCGCGATGGTCAAGCCGCGGGATCGAGCCGAGCAGGCCGACGGTGTAGGGATGCTGCGGCGCTGAGAACAGCTCGTCCACCGGCGCGCGCTCGACGATCTCGCCGGCATACATCACCGCGACCTCGTCGCAGACTTCGGCGACGACGCCGAGATCGTGGGTGATCAGGATGATGGCAGCGCCGCTCGCCGCCTTCAATTCGCGCATCAGCTCCAGGATCTGCGCCTGCAGCGTGACATCGAGCGCGGTGGTCGGCTCGTCCGCGATCAGCAGCCGCGGGTCGCAGGCGAGCGCCATCGCGATCATGACGCGCTGGCGCATGCCGCCGGAGAGCTTGTGCGGATATTCGTCGATCCGCCGCTCGGGCGAGGGGATGTGGACGCGACGCAGCAGATCGATCGCCCGCTCGCGCGCACTCCTGCGCGAACCGCCGCGGTGGCGCAAAATCGTCTCGATGATCTGGTCGCCGATGGTGAAGCTCGGATTGAGCGAGGTCATCGGCTCCTGAAAGATCATCGCGAGCCGGTTGCCGCGGAGGTCCCGCAGCGTCTGGTCCGACGTCTTAAGCAGGTCGAAACCGTCGAAGCGGATCGCGCCGGAGATCTCCGCGCTCTGCTTCGGCAGCAGGCCCATGATCGCCAGCGACGTCACGCTCTTGCCGCAGCCGGATTCGCCGACGAGGCCGAGCGTCGCGCCATTGGCGACGCTGAGATCGACGCTGTCGACCGCATGGGTGACGCGGCCGTCGTCGCCGTGAAAACGAATGCGCAGATCGCTGATCTCGATGAGGGGGCTCGGGTTCATGAGCGTATTGCGCGCGCTGCGGCGATGCTGGCGTCGATGACGCTGCGATCGGTGTTGCCGGCAGGGTTCTGCCGGGTTGGCATGGAAACGCGGAAGTGGACCCAGAGTTCGTGGCTGACGCGCTCGAGCCGCTCGAGCTCGCCGAGCGGATCGGGATGATCGTCGGCGCGCAGGTCCAGCGCCGGCCATTCCTCCTCGCCGTGGATCAGGAGCGCGGCGGACTGCTTGCCGCGCTTGTCGCCGCCAGCGGCCTCGCCCGCGCGCAGCGCGGCAAGCAGGCGGCGCGGGAAGGGCAGGCTGTCATTGGCGATATAGGTTTTTGCGGTCTCGTCGAGCACGTCGGCGCCCGCGAGCATGTTGCCGGCGATCGAGAAGCCGCTGCCCGCAATGTGCCCGCACCAATCCACGCAGTCGCGCCCGGTATGCGCAGCAATCGCGCCGCTGGCGTCCATGATGTGAATCTGGCGGCTCTCGCGGCCGTCGTCGGTCGCGAGCAGGGCGGCCAGCACGTCGTGCGCGTTGAGGCCCTCACGCAGCAGCTTGACGCCGTCGATACCGTAATAAGGATTGACGAAAGCCTGCGTCGCGATGGCGCCAAGGCCCGCCGCGATGTAGGGGACACGCGCGCCGACGGCGAAGAAGCGCGTGGCAACGGCGATGCCAAACTGGCCGGTAGCAGAATCGCGCGCGATGATCGACCAGGTCATGTGCTGCCTTTAGCGTCCTGCGGCGTAGCCCTGCATGCCGCGCGGATTGGCGGCGGCGCGGCGGCGCGGACCGACGCGCGAGGCCGCGGTGAGGCGGCCTTCGGACCAGTCCGGACCGACCTCGACGATATGTCCGCGCTCACGCAGGTTCTCGATCGTCGCCTTCGGCACGCGGTTCTCGATCACGAGCACGCCGGGGCGCGCGGTGCGGGGCCAGAACGAGATCGGGAAATGCTCGGAATGCCAGGCCGGCGCGTCGATCGACTCCTGGAGATTGAGATTGCAGTGGACGTGTCGGAGGAAAAACTGCGTGATCCACTGGTCCTGCTGGTCGCCGCCGGGCGAGCCCCAGGCGAGATAAGGCTCGCCGTCGCGCAGTGCCATGGTCGGCGACAGCGTGGTGCGGGGCCGTTTGCCCGGCGCGAGCGAGCTCGGTTGGTTCTCCTCCAAATCGAACATTTGTGCGCGGCTGCCGAGGCAGAAACCCAGCTCGGGAATGACAGGCGAGGATTGCAGCCAGCCTCCCGACGGCGTCGAGGACACCATGTTGCCGACCTTGTCAATGATGTCGAAATGCACGGTGTCGCCGCGCACCTCGCCGAAGCGCCCCACGGTTGGCTCGCCGGCGCCGAGCGCGCCGACGGCCTCGCGCTGGCCCTCAGCTCGGCGCAGCTTGACCACGCCGCCAAGGCCCTCGACCGTGCCGGGCCGGAGATCGAGCGAAGCTTTCTCGGTAACCAACTTACGACGTTCGTCGTTATAGGCATCTGACAGCAGCGTTGCGATCGGGATTTCGCTGAACTTGGGGTCGCCGTAGAATTTTTCGCGATCGGCAAAGGCGAGTTTTGCGCATTCGATCTGGAGATGGATGAACTCCGGTCCGGTCGGATCGAGCCCATCGAGGGCAAAGCCCTTCAGCAGCGCGAGTTGCTGCAGCGTCACGGGACCCTGGCTCCAGACCCCGGCCTTGCAGACCGTGTAGCGGCCATAATCGTAGGTGAGCGGAGCCTCGACCGTCGGCTGCCAGCGCGCCATGTCGTCGGCCGACAGCACACCGCGATGCGGCGAGCCGCTGACGTCCATCACGTCCTGCGTCCGGCAGAATTTGTCGATGGCTTCCGCGACGAAGCCCTGCGACCAAGCCTTGCGTGCGCGCTCGATCTCGGCATCGCGGCCGCCGCCGCCGCTTTCGGCCTCGCTCAGGATTCGCGCATAGGTCGCCGCAAGTGTCTTGTTGGTGAAGAGCGTGCCGGGCTTTGGCACTTCGCCGTTCGGGAGATAGACGGCGGCCGATGTCGGCCAGTGCGTGCGGAATAATTGCTCGACGGTCTGGATCGTGGCGCAGGCGCGCTCGACCAGCGGATAGCCGTCGCGCGCATAGGAGATCGCGGGCTCCAGCACATCGCGCACGCGCATCGTGCCGTAGTCACGGAGCAGCATCATCCAGGATTCGAAGGTGCCGGGGACGCAGGCCGCGAGCAGGCCGGTGCCGGGCACCATGTCGAGGCCTTCGCTCTTGTAATGCGCGATGGTGGCGCGGGCCGGTGCCGGGCCCTGGCCGCAGATCACCTCGGTGCGGCCGCGCTTCACGTCGTGCACGATGATCGGAACGTCGCCGCCGGGGCCGTTCAGATGCGGCTCGACCACCTGGAGCGTGAAAGCGGTGGCGACGCCGGCGTCAAAGGCATTGCCGCCCTTTTCCAGAAGGGCCATCCCGATAGCGGTCGCGATCCAGTGCGTGGTCGCAACGACCCCGAAGGTGCCTTCGATCTCGGGGCGTGTCGTGAAGGGATCGGGATTGACGATGCTGGCCATGGACTACCTCATTTGCGGCGCGCGCAATTGATCACAGGGCCAGGCCGCCGCCAAATGCGCAGGCTGCATGGCACGCGCGCGTCACGCCGGTACCGGCGCGGTGTTGACCGCGTGGCAGGCGACGCCGTCGATCAATTCAGGTGCTTCCCTACGGCAGAGATCGAACGCCAGCGGGCAGCGCGGATTAAAGGCGCACCCGGACGGCGGGTTGATCGGGTTCGGGATCTCGCCCTTCACGGGGATGCGCTGGCGGCCGCTCATGGCAAGATCAGGCACGGCGCCAAGCAGCATCTTGGTATAGGGCATGCGCGGATGGGCAAACAGCTCGCGCCCTTCCGCGATCTCGACGATGCGGCCGAGATACATCACACCGACGCGGCTCGCCATGTGGCGGACGACGGCGAGGTTGTGGCTGATGAACATGTAGGTCAAGCCGAACTTGTCCTGGAGGTCGCGCATCAGGTTCAGGATCTGCGCCTGCACGGAGACGTCAAGCGCGGAGGTCGGCTCGTCGCAGACGATAAACTCCGCGTCGGAGGCGAGCGCGCGCGCGATCGCGATGCGCTGACGCTGGCCGCCCGAGAATTCGTGCGGAAATTTCAACCTGTCGTCGGGATGCAGGCCGACGAGGGTGAGAAGCTCTCCGACCCGCGCCTGGATGTCGCGCTCGCCCTCGATCAGGTCGAACGCGCGGATTGGCTCGGAGATGATGGCGTCGACTCGGAAGCGTGGGTTCAGGCTCGCATAGGGATCCTGAAAGATCATCTGGATGCGGCGGCGCAGTTTCCGCCGCGCCTGGGCCTGCCGCGGATCGGTCATTGAGATGCCGTCGATCAAGACGTTGCCGGAGCTTGGCGGCAGCAAGCCGACGACCATCCGCGCCACCGTGGTCTTGCCCGAGCCGGATTCGCCGACCAGTGCAAAGGTCTCGCCCTTCCTGATGTCGAAGGTGACGCCATCGACGGCCTTGAGATATTCGAGCTGCCCGCCTTCGAGCATGCGGTTGAGCCAGGGTTTCGAGACGTCGAAGACGCGGCGCAGATTCGTGGCCTGGATGAAGGGAGCGCTCATGCCGCGCTCTCCGCCGGCACGCCGTCATAGAGATGGCAGGCGACGGCTTGCGTGCCGCGCGGCAGCGGCTCCGGCCTCTCCACGCGGCATCGGTCGAATGCGAATGCGCAGCGCGGATTGAACGAACAGCCGCGCGGGATCGCCGACAGGCGCGGCATGGAGCCGGGGATCTGCACCAGACGCTTGTCGTCGCCGGCAAGCGTCGGGATCGCGCCCATCAGGCCCTTGGCGTAGGGGTGCAGCGGGTTCCTGACCACGTCCTGCACCGGACCGATCTCGGCGACGCGGCCGGCATACATCACCGCGACCCGGTCGGAGGTCTCGGCGATCACGCCCATGTCGTGGGTCACCAGCATCACCGCAGTGCCGTGATCGCGGCCGAGACGCTTGATCAGCGAGATGATCTGCGCCTGCACGGAAACGTCGAGCGCGGTGGTCGGCTCGTCGGCGATGATCAGCTCCGGTTCGGCGCAGATCGCGAGCGCAATCACCACGCGCTGGCGCATGCCACCGGAGAATTCGTGCGGATAGCCGTCGATGCGCTTTTCCGGAGCCGGGATTCCAACTTCGGCGAGCAGGTCGATGGCTCGGCGGCGGGCGGCGGTCTCGGACAGGTTCAGATGCGTTCTGATCGTCTCGATGAGCTGGTCGCCGACGCGGTAGAGCGGATTGAGCGAGGTGAGGGGGTCCTGGAAGATCATGCCGATCCGCTTTCCCCGGATACGGCGCAGCTCCTCCGCCGGCAAATTGTCGATGCGCAGGCCCGCAAGGCGAATCTCGCCGCCGGCGATGCGGCCCGGCGGATCGATCAGGCCGATCACAGCCAAGCCTGTGACGGACTTGCCGGCGCCGGATTCGCCGACCACGCCGAGTACCTCGCCCTTGGCGATGTCGAAGGAGACGCCATCGATGGCGCGTAGCGTGCCGCGGCGGGAGGCGAACTCGACCTGAAGATTACGCACGGAGAGGATGGGGTCGGTCATGAGCGAGACGCTCTCATCCAGGTTTTGCTCATCCGAATCATGCTCATCCAAGTCTCGCTCATCCGAGTCTTGCTCATCGAAATGTTGTTCATCGGAGCTTCGGGTTGAGCGCGTCGCGCAGCCAGTCGCCGAGCAGGTTGATCGACAGGATCAGGGCAGCGAGCGCGATACCAGGGAAGGCCACAATCCACCATTCGCCCGCGAACAGGTAGTTGTTGCCGATGCGGATCAACGTGCCGAGCGAGGGCATTGTGTCGGGCAGGCCGACGCCAAGGAAGGACAGCGTTGCCTCGGTGATGATGGCGAGCGCAAGGTTGATCGTGGCGATGACCAGGATCGGACCCATCGTGTTTGGCAGCACATGGCGGAACATGATCTTTGGTGCGGGAAGGCCGATCAATTGCGCGGCCGCCACGTAATCCTTGTTCTTCTCGACCATCACGGAACCGCGCACCGTGCGGGCATACCCGACCCAGAAACTCAGGCCAATCGAGATCACCAGCACCACCAGCATGCTGGTTGCATCCAGCCGGTTGCCGAGGATCGATTTGGCGATGCCGTTGACCAGCAGCGCGATCAGGATGGCGGGAAAAGTGAGTTGCACGTCGGCGATCCGCATGATCACGCCGTCCACCGCGCCCCCGAAATAGCCGGCGACCAGGCCAAGCGCGATGCCGAGCGCGCCGGCGAAGATCACGCCGGCCACGCCGACGGCGAGCGAGATGCGCAGCCCGTAGAGAATGGCGGAGAACACGTCGCGGCCCTGCTCGTCGGTGCCGAGCAGGAACGGGCTCTGCCCCTCGGCGGTCCAGAGCGGTGAGATCCGGGAATTCATCAATTGGAGCTGTGCCGGATCGAACGGGTCCTGCACCGCGAGCGCGGAGGCAAAGATCGCGAGCAGGAAGAACAGCACGGTAATGACTGCCGCCACCATGGTCAGCTTGGATCGGCGAAACGAATAGAAGATGTCGCTGTTGAGTGCGCGACTGAACCAGCTGCGGGCGGCATGCGTCGGCAGCGTGCTCGGCTTGTCGGGATGAGAGGCGACCACTTCGGACATACAGGCTGCCTTATGTGGCGCGGCCGACGGTCGCGCGCAGGCGCGGATCGACGACGGTGTAGAGGATGTCGACCACCAGATTGATGGTGACGAAAATCAGTGAGACCATCAGCAAGTAGGCGGCCATAATCGGGATATCGACGTTTTGCACGGCCTGTACGAACAGAAGTCCCATGCCGGGCCATTGGAACACGGTTTCGGTGATGATCGAAAATGCAATAACCGAGCCAAACTGCAGGCCGGCTACCGTGATCACCGGAATCAGCGTGTTCTTCAGCGCGTGGCCGAAATGAATGGCACGGGTTGTCAGCCCGCGGGCGCGGGCAAAGCGGATATAATCTGTCCGAAGCACTTCCAGCATCTCCGCGCGCACCAGCCGCATGATCAGGGTCATCTGGAACAGGCCGAGCGTGATCGAGGGCATGATCAGCGCCTTCAGGCCCGACAATGTGAGCAGGCCCGTGGTCCACCAACCCAGCTTGACGACTTCGCCCCGGCCGAACGAGGGCAACCAGCCCAACGTCACTGCGAACAGGTAGATCAGAAGGATGCCGATCAGGAAAGTCGGCAGCGAGATGCCAATCAGCGAAACCGCCTGGAATAATTTGGCGAGCAGGGTGTCGCGCCTGAGCGCCGAATAGACGCCCATCAGGATGCCGGAGACCATTGCAAATACGGTCGCGCAGATCGCAAGTTCCAGCGTTGCCGGCATACGCTCCATCAACAGCGTCGAGACCGGCTGGCGGAACTGATAGGAGACGCCGAACTTGAATTGCGCCGCATCGGCGAAATAGCGCACGAACTGCACCGGCACGGGATCATCGAGGCCCAGCGACTTGCGCACGGCGGCGCGTTCGGCCGCCGGCGTATCAAGCGAGACGATCTGGTTGATGGGGTCGCCGGCGAAGCGGAACATCGAGAACGCGATGATGCCGACGGCGAACATGACGCCGATGGCCTGAACGGCCCGGCGAAGAGTGAAAGCGAGCATGCCTTCCACTTTCCTTGAGTGTGCGTCTGGCCGACGTCTTTGTCAGCCGAAAAGGAAAGGTCCCGGTAGCCTGACGCTGCCGGGACCTTGTGTTCAACTGACGCTATTCCTTCTTGGTCGCCCAGTGGAACATGACCAGATTGTCGGCGCGCTGCGGCAGGTTGACCTTTTTCGATACGCCCCAGGCCAGCGCCTGCTGGTGCAGCGGAATATAAGCCCAGTCCTTGATGCTGATCTCATACGCTTGCTTGATCAGCTGGTTGCGCTTTGTGGTGTCGGTTTCGACCAGCACCTTGTCGGTGATGGCGTCGAATTCCTTGTTGCAATAGCCGCCGAGATTGGCCTCGCCGCGCGATGATTTCGCATCGTCGCGACAGCCCATAATGTCGTAGAGCACGTTATGGGAGTCCATCGTGCTCGGCGTCCAGCCCAGCATGTAGAACGAGGTCTGATAGCCGCCCTGCTTCAACACCTTGGCGAAGTATTGCGCCTTGGGCTGCGCCAGCAGATTGATCTTGACGCCGATGCGGGCAAGCATGCCCACGACGGCCTGGCAGATCGCCGCGTCGTTGACGTACCGATCGTTCGGGCAATCCATGGTGACCTCGAAGCCTTCGGGGTACCCGGCCTCGGCCAGGAGCTTCTTGGCACCATCTGGATCGAACTTCGGCCGGGTGAACTCCTTGGACAGCACGAACAATTCCGGAGCGATCATCAGCGCCGAGGGCGTGGACAGCCCGCGCATCACCCGCGTCTTGATCAGCTCGATGTCGATGGCTTTGTAGAAGGCTTCGCGGACCTTGACATCCTTGAACGGGTTCTTGCCCTTGATGTTGGAGTAGAGCAGCTCGTCACGCGTCTGATCGAATCCGATGAAGATGGTGCGCAACTCAGGGGCCTTCAGCACCTGGGCATTCGGGCTCGCATCGACGCGGGAGATGTCCTGGATCGGCACCGGCTCGATCACGTCCACTTCACCCGAGAGCAGCGCGGCGACGCGGGTGGCATCGGACGAGATCGGGGTGAAGATAATCTCCTTCAGGTTACCTTCCATCTTGCCCCAGTAGTTGGGATTGGCCTTGAACACGGTCTTCACACCGGGCTGATGGCTTTCGATGATGAAGGGACCGGTGCCGTTCTCGTGAAGCGAGGCATAGCTCGGAGAGGTCGCGGACACCGGCGTCGGCTCGACCGCTTTGTTCTCCTCAGCCCATTTCTTGTCCATGATGTACCAGACATCCCACGACGAATTTAGGATGGGATTGGGCGAGGGCAGGACGAAATCGACTGTGTAGTCGTCGACCTTGACGACCTTGACGTTGGGCGCCAGCCGGGTCTGCATGTTCGAGTTCTTGTTGCGGACGCGATCGGCGGAGAACAGCACGTCGTCGGCGGTGAAGGGGTCGCCGTTATGAAATTTGACGCCCTTGCGCAAATGGAAGCGCCAGCGGGTCGGCTCCGGTGTCTCCCAGCTCTCAGCCAGCGCCGGGATGATCTTCAGGTCCTTGTCGCGCGCGGTGAGGCCTTGATAGACGTGACCGAGATGAGCGTGCGTGGTGGACTCGTTCAGCGAATACGGATCAAGCGACTTGAGATCGCCCTGGTTGGCGTAGCGCAGCGTCTGGCTCGACGCCGGCGAGACCGCCAACGCAAGCATACTGGCGAGCGTCGCCGCAAACAGACTTCGTCCGACTGACATTCTTGACCTCTCCACTCGCCCGCACCGTCATTTTTGATTGTTCGGCGGGGCTGATCGAACCATGTTGCCCAGAGTTCTCGACCCGTGCAAGCGCCATTCCAGCAAGGAACGCGCCAAGTTGCACCGCTGTGCAGCAATGCTGACCGGCATGACGGGAGGACGGGCGCGGCCGCGGCCGATTTTGATTGACCATATCCGCCGATCGGGGAAGCCGGAGCGCCGCCACCGGCTTCAGGTCGCTTGCGTTGTACACCGCCTCGCGGCGATACTGCAGTAGGCCGCTCGAATCTCATCTGGAGGGGACATGAAAGTTAACATCGAAATCGACTGTACCCCCCTCGAAGCCCGTCAGTTCATCGGATTGCCCGACCTGGCACCAATGCAGACGGCGGTCATGGACAAGCTGCAGCAGCAGGTTCTGAGCAACATCGACAAGGTCTCGCCGGAATCGCTGATCCAGAGCTGGTTCACCTTCGATCCAAAGCTTGCCGAGCGATTTCAGGACATGTTCGTCACCATGGCCGGCCTCGGCGGCACGCGCAGCGGCGATAAGAAGAAATAATGCCGCCCGGTCCGGACGGGCCGCAGACCTCAGGCCGGCTTCGTCCGCCGGGCCTTGCTTTGCTGCTCGCCGAAGCCCGTGGGTTGCTCGAACTCAACGCCAGCCTGCTGCTGTCGCCGGTCCTGATGCGGGCGCCAAAAGGCGACGGCCATCCGGTGCTGGCGCTGCCTGGCTTCCTCGCCAGCGATCTCTCGATGGCGCCGATGCGGCGCTATCTCAGCGAGCTTGGCTATGAGGCACATGCCTGGCGGATGGGCCGAAATTTCGGCGGGTTCGGACGGATGCGGGATTCGTTGCGCGCCCGTCTAGCCGAAATCCATGCTGCGAGCGGCCGCAAGGTCAGCCTGGTCGGATGGAGTCTCGGCGGCGTCTATGCGCGCGATCTCGCGCTCCAGGCGCCCGACATGGTCCGCAATGCCATCACGCTCGGCAGCCCTTTTGCCAATGACATACGGGCGACCAATGCGACGCGGCTCTACGAGATGATGTCCGGCGAGCGTGTCGAGGATTTCGCCGAGCTGCGCGTGGCGATCGCCGGCGATCTTCCGGTGCCGGCGACGTCGATCTATTCGCGCGCCGACGGGATTGTGAACTGGCGGACCTGCCTGCTGCGTCCCTCCGACCGTGCCGAGAACATCGAGGTGCACCTGGCGAGCCATATCGGGCTTGGGGTGAATCCCGCGGCGCTGTGGGCCGTGGCGGACCGCCTTGCGCAACCGGAGGGAGAGTTCTGGCCATTTGACAGGGCAGGGCCGTTTGCCATTGCATATGCCCCGCCGGAACAGGCAGTATCGGCCTGACGAGAAGCGCCGCCTAAGGCGCCCGTCAAATACTCGGGAGGGAACTATGGCTGACGGTAAGAAGCTGTCGTCGCTGGACGCGTCGTTTCTCTATCTGGAAACGCCGGAAATGCCGATGCATGTCGGGAGCATGGCGATCTTTCGTCTGCCGGACGACTACAAGGGCGACTTCTTCGAAGATTTCAAGGCGATGATCGTCTCGCGCCTGCACATCGCGCCGATCCTCAAAGCGCGGCTGGAGAAGGCGCCGCTCGATATCGATCATCCCTCCTGGATCGAGGACGATCAGTTCGACATTGACCGTCACATCTTCCGCGCCAGCCTGCCGCAGCCGCGCGACCGCGCTACGCTCGAACGCATCGTGGGCTGGATGCACGCCAAGCTCTTGAACCGTGCCCGCCCGCTCTGGGAGTTCTACGTGTTCGAGGGCATGAAGGACAACGAGGTCGGGCTCTATTCCAAGATGCATCATGCCGCCATCGACGGCGGCGCCGGTGCGGCGCTGACCAACATGATCTACGACATCTCGCCGATCCCGCGGAAGGTCGATCCGCCGACCGCGGGAGCGAAGCCCGGGCAGGAGCCGCGCGACATCGCAGCGAACCTGGTCGATTCCTACCAGCAGCTTTTCACCCAGCCGCTCGATCCATCGGCGGCCGCGAAGAATCTGCAGCTGCCACGCACCGGCAAGAGCGATATCGGTTCGATCCTGTTCGACAATGCGATGTACCAGATCGAGAGTGCGGTGCGCTTTGCCGGCAACATCCCAACCATGGTCAAGAGCGTCTCGGACGTGCTCGGCAAGATATCCGATCCAAAATCGCGCGAGAGCCTCGCCAGCATGGTCTCGCCGCCGACCATGCTCAACAAATCGATCTCGTCCGAGCGCAGCTTCGCCGGTGTCTCGATTTCGCTGTCGCGATCCAAGGCGCTGGCCAAGCAGGCCGGCGGCAAACTCAACGACGTCGTGCTGGCGCTCGCTTCCGGGGTGGTCCGGCGCTACCTGCAGCAACATGGAACGCTGCCGGCGAAGTCCTTGACCGCTGCCGTACCGATCTCGCTGCGCGAGGAGGGCAACACCGACGCCAACAACCAGGTGTTCGGCATGATCTGCTCTATCGCAACCAACATCGACGATCCCAAGGCACGCCTGGAAGCCATTATCGCGCAATCGACCAAGTCCAAGGAGATGTCGCATCCACTGCGGGCTCTGATGCCGCAGATCTCCAATATCTCGATGCTGGGCGCGCCGATTGTCGTGCAGATCATGGCGCTGCTCTACAGCCGCTCCGACTTGTCGAATGTGTTGCCGCCGGCTGCGAACATTACGGTGTCCAACGTGCCGGGGCCGCGGCAGACGCTCTACGCCGCGGGCGCGGAGCTGTTGCACATCTTCCCGGTATCGATCTCGACGCACGGACAGGCGCTCAACATCACCGTGCAGAGCTATCGCGACCAGCTCGATTTCGGCTTCATCGTCGGCGCCAACATCATTCCGCACGTGCAGGTGATGTGCGACATGCTGCCGGAAGAATTCGCCGCGCTCGAGGCTGCCTATGCTTCGCCCGCGGCGGACATAAAGGGCGCCGCTGAGTAGGAATGTTCCGATGATTGAAATGCCACCGCTCAAGTTCGTACAGACGAACGGAATCCGCATGGGCTATTACGAGGCGGGCCCGGTCACAGACAAGCCGCCGATGGTGCTGTGCCATGGCTGGCCCGAACTCGCATTTTCCTGGCGCCACCAGATCAAGGCGCTGAGCGAGGCCGGCATCCGCGTGATCGCGCCGGACCAGCGCGGCTACGGCGCGACCGACCGGCCAGAGCCGGTCGAGGACTACGACATCGAGCACCTGACCGGCGATCTGATCGGCCTGCTCGACCATCTTCAGATCGACAAGGCGATCTTCGTCGGCCATGACTGGGGCGGTTTTATCGTCTGGCAGATGCCACTCCGGCACATCGACCGGGTCGCCGGCGTGGTCGGCATCAATACGCCTCATACCAACCGCGCCTGGGCCGATCCGATCGAACTCCTGCGCGCGCGCTTCGGCGAAAAGATGTATATCGTGCAGTTCCAGGATCCCGCGCGTGAGCCCGACAAGATCTTTGGCAGTCGCGTCGAGCAGACCTTCGATGCCTTCATGCGCCAGCCCGTAGCGCGCCCGGCAGATGCTCCGGCGGAGGAAGTCGTCGCGGGTGTCGGTGCCTCCCCGCGACTGAACCTGGCATTTCCGCAGATGATCGCGGGCTACGATGCGAAGCACGATCCTCGCACGCCGATCCTGTCGCCCGAAGAGAAAAAGGTGTTCGTGGACAATTTCACCAGGACGGGCTTCACCGGCGGCATCAACTGGTACCGCAATATGTCCCGCAACTGGATGCGCGCCGAAGGGCTCGATCATACGGTGCGCGTGCCGTCGCTGATGATCATGGCCGAGAACGACGCGGTGTTGCCGCCGTCTTCCGCCGATGGCATGGACAAGCTGATCCCCGATCTGGAAAAATATCTGGTCCGCGACAGCGGCCATTGGACGCAGCAGGAGAAGCCGGAGGAAGTCAGCGCCAAGCTGATCGAATGGCGTAGAAGGCGGTTTGGCTAGCTCGCAACGACGGCGTTGAATACCGAGGCAGGGGAAGCACTTTTAATGTCATCGAAGAACCGTCTGGACCCGATCCCGCAGCCGCCGACCAAGCCGGTGGTCGGCAACATGCTGTCGCTGGATTCGGCCGCACCGGTGCAGCATCTGACCCGGCTTGCCAAGGAGCTGGGGCCGATCTTCTGGCTCGACATGATGGGCTCGCCGATCGTGGTCGTCTCCGGCCACGATCTCGTCGACGAGCTCTCCGACGAGAAGCGTTTCGACAAGACGGTGCGCGGTGCCCTGCGGCGGGTGCGCGCGGTCGGCGGCGACGGCTTGTTCACGGCCGACACCAGGGAGCCGAACTGGAGCAAGGCGCACAACATCCTGCTCCAGCCTTTCGGCAACCGCGCCATGCAGTCCTATCACCCGAGCATGGTCGACATCGCGGAGCAGCTCGTGGGCAAATGGGAACGGCTCAACGCCGACGACGAGATCGACGTCGTCCACGACATGACGGCGCTGACGCTGGATACGATCGGCCTGTGCGGCTTCGACTACCGCTTCAATTCGTTCTACCGGCGCGATTACCACCCCTTCGTCGAGTCGCTGGTGCGCTCGCTCGAAACCATCATGATGACGCGCGGCCTGCCGTTCGAGCAGCTCTGGATGCAGAAGCGGCGCAAGACCATGGCTGAAGATGTCGACTTCATGAACAGGATGGTCGACGAGATCATTGCGGAGCGCCGCAAGGGAGGCGAGGCGACCGACAAGAAGGATATGCTTGCGGCGATGATGACGGGCGTCGATCGCTCGACCGGCGAGCAGCTCGACGACGTCAACATCCGCTACCAGATCAACACGTTCCTGATCGCAGGCCACGAGACCACCAGCGGCCTGTTGTCCTGCGCGCTCTATGCGTTGCTCAAGCACCCCGACATTCTCAAAAAAGCCTATGACGAGGTCGACCGCGTCCTCGGTCCCAATGTCGACGTGCGTCCGACCTATCAACAGGTCACGCAGCTCACTTATATCACGCAGATCCTCAAGGAGGCGCTGCGGCTATGGCCGCCGGCGCCGGCCTATGGCATCTCCCCACTGAACGACGAGGCTATCGGCGGCGGCAAGTACAAGCTCAGGAAGGGCACGTTCACCACCATCCTGGTGACCGCGCTGCATCGCGATCCCTCTGTCTGGGGTCCCAACCCGGATGCGTTCGATCCGGAGAATTTCAGCCGGGAGGCGGAAGCCAAACGGCCGATCAATGCCTGGAAGCCGTTCGGCAACGGCCAGCGCGCCTGCATCGGCCGCGGCTTCGCCATGCACGAGGCCGCGCTCGCGCTCGGCATGATCCTCCAGCGCTTCAAGCTGGTCGACCACCAGCGCTACCAGATGCATCTGAAGGAAACGCTCACGATGAAGCCGGAAGGCTTCAAGATCAAGGTCCGTCCGCGCGCCGATCGCGAGCGCGGCGCCTATGGTGGACCTGTAGCGGTGTCGTCGGCGCCGAAGGCACCGCGCCAGCCCACCGCGCGCCCCGGCCACAACACGCCGATGCTCGTACTTTACGGCTCCAATCTCGGCACCGCCGAAGAGCTGGCGACGCGGATGGCCGACCTTGCCGAGATCAACGGCTTTGCCGTGCATTTGGGGCCGCTCGACGATTACGTCGGCAAGCTGCCGCGGGAGGGCGGCGTCCTGATCATCTGCGCCTCCTATAACGGCGCGCCGCCGGACAATGCGACACAATTTGTCAAATGGCTCGGCGACGAGCTGCCGAAGGATGCGTTTGCCGATGTGCGCTACGCCGTGTTCGGCTGCGGCAACAGCGACTGGGCCGCGACCTATCAATCGGTACCGCGCTTCATCGATGAACAATTATTGGCGCATGGTGCGCGCGCGGTCTATCCGCGTGGCGAAGGCGATGCGCGCAGCGATCTCGACGGCCAGTTTCAGAAATGGTTCCCGGCGGCCGCCCAGGTCGCGACCAAGGAATTCGGCATCGACTGGAATTTCACCCGTACCGCGGAGGATGATCCGCTCTACGCGATCGAGCCGGTCGCGGTGACCGCCGTCAACACCATCGTCGCCCAGGGCGGCGCGGTGGCCATGAAGGTGCTGGTCAATGACGAGCTTCAGAACAAGGCCGGTTCCAATCCGTCGGAGCGCTCGACGCGCCACATCGAGGTGCAGCTGCCGTCCAACATCACGTATCGCGTCGGCGATCATCTGAGTGTGGTCCCGCGCAACGATCCGACGCTGGTGGATTCGGTTGCCCGTCGCTTCGGCTTCCTGCCGGCCGACCAGATCAGGCTTCAGGTCGCCGAAGGCCGCCGCGCGCAATTGCCGGTCGGCGATGCCGTGTCAGTGGGCCGCCTGCTCAGCGAGTTCGTCGAGCTCCAGCAAGTGGCGACACGAAAGCAGATTCAGATCATGACCGAGCATACGCGTTGTCCGGTCACGAAACCAAAACTGCTGGCCTTCGTTGGCGAGGAGCCTGAAACACTCGAGCGTTATCGCAGCGAGATTCTGGCCAGGCGAAAATCGGTGTTCGATCTGCTGCTCGAATATCCGGCCTGCGAATTGCCGTTCCACGTCTATCTGGAAATGCTCTCGCTGCTGGCGCCGCGCTATTACTCGATCTCGTCTTCGCCGTCGGTCGACCCGGTTCGTTGCAGCGTCACGGTCGGCGTGGTTGAAGGACCGGCCGCCTCCGGCCGCGGCACGTACAAGGGTATCTGCTCGAACTATCTCGCCAATCGACGCGCGGGCGACGTTATCCATGCAATCGTGCGTGAGACCAAGGCCGGCTTCCGGCTCCCGGACGATCCATCCGTGCCGATCGTCATGATCGGCCCGGGCACGGGACTGGCGCCGTTCCGCGGCTTCCTCCAGGAGCGCGCCGCGCGCAAGGCCAACGGCGCCGCGCTCGGCCCGGCCATGCTGTTTTTCGGCTGCCGTCATCCCGGTCAGGATTTTCTCTACGCGGACGAGCTGAAGGCGCTGGCGGGGAGCGGCATCACCGAGCTGTTCACGGCGTTCTCGCGCGCGGAGGGGCCAAAGACCTACGTGCAGCACGTCCTCGCTGCGCAGAAGGACAATATCTGGCCGCTGATAGAGCAGGGCGCGATCGTCTATGTCTGTGGCGACGGCAGCAAGATGGAGCCCGACGTGAAGGCGGCGCTGGTCGCGATCCATCGCGAGAAGAGCGGCAGCGATGCCGCCACGGCTGCCCGCTGGATCGAGGAGATGGGTGCAAAGAACCGGTATGTTCTGGACGTATGGGCGGGTGGATAACCCGGCAGCCGGACGTGCTAAAGCTCTCGCATGATTCCCTGGGAAAAGATCGATACCGCCAAAATCCCCGGCTCCGATGAAGAGCTTCGCCTGATGCGGCGAGGCAAGGAGTTCTCCATCAAGCTCGGCACCAACGAGCTGATGAACAACCGCCTGTCGGGCTCGGAGGCCGCGCTCGCCACGCTTGCGGCGAAGCAGATCGAGACGGTCGCAAAACCTGTCGTCCTCATCGGGGGCCTGGGCATGGGTTTTACGCTGCGTGCTGCGCTGACCGTGCTCGGAAGCAAGGCGAAGATCGTGGTTTGCGAGCTCGTGCCGGCGGTGGTCGCCTGGGCGCGGGGTCCGATGGCGCAGGTGTTCGGCGACAGCCTCGATGACTCCAGGGTGAGCATTCGGGAAACCGACGTTGGCGAAATCATCCGGGCGCAGCGGTCGGCATTCGATGCCATCCTCCTCGACGTCGATAACGGGCCGGAAGGGTTGACCCGGAAGGGCAATGATGCGCTCTACAATGCGAGCGGGTTGAAGGCGGCGAAGACGGCGCTGCGGACGGGCGGCGTGCTCGCGGTCTGGTCCTCGGGGCCCAACCCGGCCTTCACCAAGCGGCTCGGGAGCGCCGGATTCGACGTCAACGAAGTCAATATCCGCGCCACCGGAAGAGGCGGTGGCGCACGTCACGTGATCTGGATGGCGAGGAAGAGCTAGGCCGCTTGCCCAGCAACCGGTTCGATCGTCAGAACATCGTGTTGTTGTTCGCCGGATTTTCCGGGATCGGTTGCACGACGTCCCAGTGTTCGACAACCTTGCCGTTCTCCAGCTTGAAGATGTCGACGATCGCATTGCCCCTGCTGCCGGGCTCGCGTACCGCGTGAACGTGCAGGATGACGTAGTCGCCATCCACGAAGCTGCGCTTGATCTCGCTGTGCGAGTTCGGGAATTTATCCCGGAGGAAGCCGATGAACTTTCGGAATCCGTCCGGACCATCGGCCGCGTTTGGATTGTGCTGGACGTAGCGGTCGCCGACATAGGCGAGGGCTGCATCGGCGTCCTTTTGGTTGAGCCCCTTCTCGTAGAACGCAAGGACAGTTTTGCGATTGGCTTCTTCTTGCGCGCCACCCGCCATCGCGGCGCCGCTGGCGAGGGACAGCGTGAGGACTGAAGCAGCGACGATTGCGGCCGACCGGACGATGAGATGCATGTGAACTCCGAGAGGCCGCGGCCTCTTTGTTGGCGATTGAGGTTCTCAGCGATTGAAGGAGGCCTGTATAGCTTTCGCACCGGCACGCGTTAAGAGAGTAACCGGCAGCTCACATGGTCACCGTGAGGAGACTGTCTGCGTCGGTCAATCTACGCCGCCTGCACCTCCGCGCCATGGGCGTGCTTGGCGATGGCGTCGATGATGTCCGGCCAGAACCGCATCGGCAGCGCGTGGCCCATGCCGTCGATCATCAGCAGCTTGGCCCCCGGAATTGACTCTGCCGTGTCCCTGCCGCCCTGGGGGCGGACCAGCGGATCGACGGTGCCGTGGATGACGAGTGTCGGCGTCTTGACGCCATGCAGCCGCTCCTTGCGGCTACCCGAGGCGAGCACCGCGCGGAGCTGCCGGCCGACACCGGCCGGATTGAGCCCGCGCGCGAACACGCGCTCGGCACGACCGGGATCGAGCGCCTCTTCCTCCGGGAAGGACCCGGCCCGCAACACGTTCCAGGTCTGGCCGTAGCGGACGATGAACTCCTCCTTGCTGCGCGGCGGCGGCGCCATCAGCATCGCGGCGGCCTCGCGTGTCGGGGGCGGCAGGCGCGGATTGCCGGTCGTCGACATGATCGAGGTGAGCGAGCGCACCCGCTCGGGAAACGACAACGTCACTTCCTGCGCAATCATGCCGCCCATGGACGCCCCGACCAGGTGCGCCGACTTGACGCCGAGCGCATCCATCAGCCCGACAGTGTCTTTTGCCATGTCGATCAGCTTGTAGGTTGCGGCCACGGGAATCCTGAGAAACCGGAGCTTCAACAGCTCGAGCGGCGTCAGACGCTTGCCGCCTGTGAGATGGCTCGACTTGCCGATGTCGCGATTGTCGAACCGGATGACGCGAAAGCCGTGCGCGGCGAGCTGCTCACAGAACGCATCGTCCCAGTGGATCATCTGGGCGCCTAACCCCATGATCAGAAGCAGCGGCTCGGCACTGTCGTTGCCGAAAGTCTCGTAACAGATGTCGATGCCGTTGGCGTGGACGGTTTGCGGCGGATGATAGGCGTTCACGGGTGCGTTCCCTCGGCTTTTGATTAATGCTGTATCGCACGGTTTCCCCTCGCAATGAAGCCGCGTCCGCGACACCGGACCCGCTGCTTGCTGGTTGACCGGCACCGCGCAACGGTGTGGTATGGCGAAAAAGGAAGGGCATCGAAGCTCTCGCTTTCAGGAGGACGCCGATGACCGACAAAAGCAACGACCCCATTGCCATGTGGCAGAAGATGGTTGGCGAGATGGAGAAGGGGTTCAACTCCTTCGCCAATCAGGCCATGTCGTCGCCCGAGTTTTCGCAAGCCGTGAACCGGGCCGGCGGCGTTGCTGCAGGTGCTCAGAAGCAGCTCGGCGACCTCATGGAGAAATATCTGGTCTCCATGAATCTGCCGAGCCGGGACCAGGTCACCGGCCTTGCGGAACGGCTACAGTCCATCGAAGGACAGATCGGTGAGATCAAGTCGATGCTGAGCCAGATGGCGGCAAGTTCCGGAATTTCTCAGGGCTCCGATACTGCATTGCGCCCGCCGCGCACCAAGCGCCCGCCGTCTGAAGGCGGAGAGAAGACATGAATGCACCCGCCGGATTAGACTTCGCAGGGATCCCGGAGCGCATCCAGTCCGAGGTGCAACGCGCCATCCAGAGAAGCATCAAGGGCGTCGAATATTTCTCGACGTCCGGCCCCACGCTCGGGTCGACGCCGAAGGACGTGCTGCATTCACGCGGCACGATGAGCCTCTACCACTATCGACCGATGTCCGACGAGATCTATCGAATTCCGATTTTGATCGTGATGGCGACCACCAATCGCGGTTACATTCTCGACCTCGTGCCCGGCCAGAGTTTCATCGAGTTCCTGTTGAAGCGCGGCTACGACGTCTACATGCTCGACTGGAGCGCGCCACGGCCGGAGGAGAAGAGCCTCCGCATGGAGGATTATGTCCTCGACTTCATCCCGGACTGCATCCGCCGCGTGCAGCAGGATTCCGGCGAACAGGACGTCTCCGTCATCGGCTATTGCTTCGGCGGCGTGCTGTCGCTGCTCTACGGCTCGATCCACAAGGATGGGCCGATGAAGAATTTGATCTGCTTCACCACGCCGATCGACTTTCGCGAGATGAAGCTGTTCTCGAACTTCTCCGACCGTCGCTATTTCGACGTCGATCGCCTCGTCGACAGCGTCGGCAACGTGCCGCCCGAGATGATCCTGTCGTCGTTCGAGATGCTGCGCCCGGCCTCCCGCACCGTCAGCCAGATCCAGCTCTGGGAAAACATCTGGAACGACGAGTTCGTCAAATCCTACCGGATGTTCGACCGCTGGGCGACCGACACGCTGCCGCTGGCCGGCGAATATTTCCGCACCATCACCAAGGACCTGATGTGGGACAACAAGCTGTTCAACGACACCATGTCGGTCGGCGGCCGTGCGGCGAAGCTCGAGGACATCAAGGTGCCGTTCCTGCATGCGGTCGCCGAGCATGACCACATCGTGCCGTATGAGGCGGCAAAGCACCTGATCGCCAAGATCGGATCGGAGGACAAGGAGGAGGTGATGCTGAAGGGCGGTCACGTCTCGCTGGTCGCCGGCGCCAATGCGGTGAAGCGGCTGTGGCCGAAACTGGATTCCTGGCTGGGGAAGAGATCGACATGAGTGAGCAGCGTTCCTATCCGCGCCATGTGAAGACGGACGCGGGCGATATCGAGATCCGCCTGATGTCCCCGGCGGACGAAGCCGCGGTGCTCGCCTTCGGCAAGGGCCTGCCGACCCACGACCTGTTGTTCCTGCCGCGCAACATCAGTGAGCCGAAGGTGCTCTCCGCCTGGGTCAAGGAGATCGCGCGCGGCGCGATCACGAGCCTGCTCGCGGTCAGGGACGGCACGGTCGTCGGCTGCGGCACGCTGGTGCGCGATCCGCACTCCTGGTCGCCTCATGTCGGCGAGATCCGGATGGTGGTTTCGCTCGACGTGCGCGGGAAGGGGGTGGGAAGGACGCTGTCGCAGGAGACCTTCGCCCTCGCGCTCGGGGCCGGCCTCGAGAAGCTCTCGGTCCAAATGACGGTCGATCAGCAGGCGGCGATCACCCTGTTCGAGAGCCTTGGCTTCAAGGCCGAGGCACTGCTGCGCGACCATGTTCGCGACGTCGACGGAAAGACCCACGATATCGTCGTGCTCGGGCACAACATCGCGCAGGTCCAGGCCCAGATGGAGGCCTATGGGCTGCCTGGCGCCGTCCAGCATTGAGAACCGCTGGACGGTGTTCGGGAACCCGGATGGTCAGGGAGGCGCCAGATGCCTCTCAACATGGCTATTCACGGTTTCGTGATATCGCACTGCAATATGGATATTGCGTCGCACAATTAACTATGGCATATAAGCCGTGCCCCGGGCCAAAACCGGACGGGGTGAGCCCATAGCTCAACCAATGAGGATGGAGAGACCCCCAATGACCACCGAAACCAACACCGTTTTCGAAGGCTTCAAGGACGCGTTCAAGAACATCCAGAACCTGGAAGTTCCCGAGGCCGCCCGCGAGTTCGTCAAGAAGTCCGCCAACACTGCCAAGGATCGTGCTGCCGAGGTGTTCGCTGGCTCCGAGCGCGTGACCGCCGCCGTCGAAAACGCGGTGACCGAGACCGTCACCGAAGCCGGCAAGATCAGCCGCAACATCCAGCAGGCGATCTACGAGGACGCCGAGGCATTCTTCGCGGGCATCGACAAGCTCGCGTCCGCCAAGTCGTTCAGCGAAGCTGTCGAGATCCAGTCCGGCCTGCTCCGCGCCCGCGGCGAAGCGTTCGTCTCGCGCGCCAAGGCGACCACCGACTATTTCGGCAAGCTCGCCGCTAACGGTGCGAAGTCCGCTCAGGACAATTTTGCCAAGGTCTACAACAAGACCGCCTGATACGGCCCCCTGAGTAAAAACTGAATTTGAGGCCCGCTTCGGCGGGCCTTTTGTTATTCCGCCGTAGCTGTCATTGCGAGCGAAGCGAAGCAATCCAGTCTGCCTCCTTGGAAAGACTCTGGATTGCTTCGCTTCGTTCGCAATGACGGATAGGGTGATGCTGTGATGACTCCATCAGGCGCCTTCTCTTTCGACACTCCCGGCGATGCCGAACGCGCAGCCGAATTGCGCCGCGTGAAAGCGCTGGCGACGCTGGTGCTGGGCTCGACGCTTGTCCTGTTCGTCGTTGCGAAATGGCTGCTGCCCGTACATCCCGTGTTCGGATTCATCGCGGCCTTCGCCGAAGCCGCGACCATCGGCGGGCTCGCCGACTGGTATGCGGTGGTCGCGCTGTTCAAGCGTCCACTCGGCCTGCCGATCCCACACACCGCGATCATCCAGAGCAACCAGGCCCGTATCGCCGACAAGCTCGGCGAGTTCATCCAGGTGCATTTCCTCGAGGCCGCTCCCGTCGAGGCCAAGCTGAAGGAGATCGATTTCGGCTCCTTCGTCGCCGACTGGCTGCGCGATCGCAAGCGCAGCGATGACCTCGCGCGCTTTGCGCTGCGCCTGCTGCCGGAGGCTGTCTCCGCGACCGAGAGCTCCGGTCTGATGACCTTCATCATCCGCCGCATGTCCTCGCAGCTCCAGGCCGTCGATCTGGCGCCGCTCGCGGCCGGCACGTTGCGCGGCTTCGTCGCGGAAGGGCGGCACCAGATCCTGTTCGACGATCTTCTGCGCGTGATGCACGAGACGCTGAACCAGACCGAGACGATGGCGATCATCCGCGAGAAGGTGCGCGCGGAATTGCCGACCTTGCTCAGGCTCTATCGCGCCGACAAGTTTCTGGTGAACAAGATCGTGGCCTCCGCCACCGCGTTCTTCAATGAAGTGCGCAGCGATCCCAAACATCCTTTTCGCGGCGAGTTCGATCGCATGGTGCTGAGCTTCGTCGACCGGCTCGGCACCGACCAGGCCTATATCGACCGCATCGACGGCTTGAAGCGCGATCTGCTCGCGCGTCCCGAGCTTGCCGATCTCGCCCGCACCGTCTGGGCCAATACGCGGTCCTTCATCGAACGTAGTGCAAGCGGCGAGACGCAGGTGCTGCAGCATCATCTCGCGGGCATGTGTGTCGCGGCGGGCGAAGCGCTTGCGGGCGATGCCGAGCTGCGCGGCGAGATCAACAAGGGGCTGGTCGCGGTGCTGCGCAGTTTCGTCGCGGACCAGAAGAGCGGCGTCTCGACCTTCATCTCCGACCAGGTCAAATCGTGGGATATGGCGCAGCTGATTTCGCTGATCGAAATCAACATTGGCCGCGACCTGCAATACATCCGCTTCAACGGCTCGCTGATCGGCGGGCTGGCGGGTCTTGCGCTTTACTCCGTAGAATTCCTGCTTCGATTGTTGTGACTTTTGCGTCACGGACGTCAGCATTAACGCGCGGGCCTATTGTGGCCCGGAGTGTCTCCCGCTTGAATGTCGGGAACCCGCTGCCTAGCTGATTCATGTTGCGTTGCGGAACGATCAAGAAGCCGGCGTGTTGGAATCCCATACCCATTTGCCGGCAAACAACCGGTGGCCTTTTCAGCAATTTTCCCAAGGGGACCATTGATGACCGCTACTGCCCAGACGCTGAGCCCGCCGTCTCGCACCCTGATGTTCCTGGAAGGGCGAGCGATCCACGAGTTCGGCGCCTTCCTCGGCGCGCTGCCGCTGCTCAGCCTCGCGCCGCGCGGCGATGGGCATCCGGTGCTGGTTCTGCCGGGCCTCGTGGCCTCCGACGGGTCCACGCGTGCACTGCGCACCTTTCTGTCCGGCAAGGGCTATGCGGTGAGCGGCTGGCGCCAAGGCCGCAACTATGGCCTGCGCGAGGGCGTGCAGCACGCGATGGTGGATCTGGTTCAGGAGCTCAGCGACAGGCACGGCCGCAAGATCAGCCTGGTCGGCTGGAGCCTCGGCGGTCTCTATGCGCGCCAGCTCGCCAAGATGATGCCCGACCGCGTACGCCAGGTGATCACGCTCGGCAGCCCCTTTGCCGGCGATCCGCATTCGACCAATGCCTGGCGAGTCTATGAATGGGCGAGCGGCCGGAAGTCCAACGAGGTCGACCCGCAGTTCGGCGGCGATCTCGCCGTTCCGCCGCCGGTGCCGACCACGGCGATCTTCAGCCGCACCGACGGCGTCTGCGCCTGGCAGGGCTGCATGGAGAAGACGGGCGCGCAGACCGAGAGCATCGAGATCGAGAGCAGCCATTGCGGCATGGGCCATCATCCCGCCGCTGTCTTCGCGGTGGCTGATCGCCTTGCGCAGAAGGAAGGCAGCTGGCGGCCCTTCGACCGCAGCGGCTGGCGCAGCGTGGTCTATCCCGATCCGCATCGGTAATTCTTTGCCTCTCTCCGTAAGAACGGGGCAAGGGAGAAGAGCGTCGCACCCGTCCATTGTCGTGCCCGCACCAAACGCGCTATGCCTCGCGCATGGCGCATCCGTTGTCCCGCATCATCGATCAGCTCAAGCGCGAGCCGTCGCGCACCGGCTCTATCGTCATCACGGTATTCGGTGATGCCATCGTGCCGCGTGGCGGTTCGGTATGGCTCGGCACGCTGCTGGAATTCTTCGAGACCCTGGACATCGACAGCGGCGTGGTGCGTACCGCGATGTCGCGGCTTGCTGCCGATGGCTGGCTGACGCGCGAAAAGGTCGGCCGCAATAGTTTTTACCGCTTGGCCGACAAGGGCCGCCAGATCTTCGAGGCCGCGACACGCCATATCTACGATCCGCCGCCATCCGACTGGACCGGGCGCTTCGAGCTGCTTCTGATCGGCAATGGCGAGGATCGCGATGCCTCGCGCGAGGCGCTCCGCAATGCCGGCTTCGGCAGCCCGCTGCCGGGCGTGTGGGTCGCCCCGTCAGGCGTGCCAGTGCCCGGCGAGGCCGCGGGCGCCATCCGTCTGGAGGTCTCGGCCGAGGATGACAGTGGTCGCCGGCTGCTCAGTGCGAGCTGGCCACTGGATCGCACCGCGGACGCCTATCTCAAGTTCATGAAGACGTTCGAGCCGCTGCGCGCCGCGATCGCGCGCGGCAGCGACTTGTCCGAGGCCGACGCCTTCACGGCGCGCATCCTCCTGATCCACCATTATCGCCGAGTCGTGCTGCGCGATCCGCTGCTGCCCGAAAGCCTGCTTCCGGCGAACTGGCCAGGCAAGGCCGCCCGTGCGTTGTGCGGCGACATCTATCGCGCGCTGCTTGTCCCATCGGAACAATGGCTTGATGGTCGTGGGACCAATGAAAAGGGGCCATTGCCGCTGGCGCGGAAACTCCTGGAGAGGAGATTCGAGACTTGATTGTTATGTTACAGAAATATCTTGCGTGATCTGATTCTTGTTATATATTGCTCAATAAAATGGGAGGATGCGCATGTATACCCAGGCGCTGAACACGGCCGAGACCGATGATCGCGGCCTCGAGGATGCGGCCAAGGCTGCGCAGTTCCAGACGCGCATCGATGCCGAGGAGCGCATCGAGCCGAACGACTGGATGCCGGCGGCTTATCGCAAGACGCTGACCCGCCAGATCTCCCAGCACGCTCATTCCGAAATCGTCGGCATGCTGCCCGAAGGCAACTGGATCACCCGCGCGCCGTCCTTGCGCCGCAAGGCCGCGCTGCTCGCCAAGGTGCAGGACGAGTGCGGCCACGGGCTCTATCTCTATGCCGCGGCCGAGACGCTCGGCACTTCGCGCGAAGAGCTGGTCGACGCCATGCTCGCGGGCAAGGCCAAATATTCCTCGATCTTCAACTACCCGACCCTCACCTGGGCCGACATCGGCACCATCGGCTGGCTGGTCGACGGCGCCGCGATCATGAACCAGATTCCGCTGTGTCGCTGCTCCTATGGTCCTTACGCGCGCGCGATGATCCGCGTCTGCAAGGAGGAGTCGTTCCATCAGCGCCAGGGCTATGAGATCATGCTGACGCTGTGCCGTGGCTCGGACGAGCAGAAGGCGATGGCGCAGGATGCCTTGAATAGGTGGTGGTGGCCGGTGCTGATGATGTTTGGCCCGCCCGATGCCACCAGCCAGCACAGCGACACCTCGACGAAGTGGAAGATCAAGCGCTTCTCCAATGACGAGCTGCGGCAGAAGTTCGTCGACGCCACCGTGCCGCAGGCGCAATATCTCGGCCTGACCATTCCCGATCCCGGCATGATTCAGGACGCCGATGGGCACTGGCGCTACAGCGAGATCGACTGGACCGAGTTCAAGCAGGTGCTCGCCGGCAACGGCCCATGCAACCGGGATCGCATCGCGGCACGCCGCAAGGCGCACGATGAGGGCGCCTGGGTGCGCGAGGCGGCAGCTAGCTATGCCGCAAAGCGCACGCAGCGTCGAACTGCACAAGCGGCAGAGTAGGGAGATTGCGATGGCCACGCCGAACACGCCGCTGTGGGAAGTCTTCATTCGCAGCCGCAACGGGCTCGCGCACAAGCATGTCGGCTCGCTGCATGCGAGCGACGCCACGATGGCCTTGCAAGCCGCCCGCGATATCTACACGCGTCGCGGTGAGGGCCTTTCGATCTGGGTGGTGCCGTCGACGGCGATCACCGCAAGCGATCCCGCCGAGAAGGGCATGATGTTCGAGCCGGCGGAATCAAAGATCTACCGCCACCCGACGTTTTACGAGGTGCCTGAGGAAGTAGGACACATGTGATGGCGAACATCGAGGTCTCCGAAACACCGCTGGTGCTCTACGCATTACGCCGCGCCGACGACGCGCTGATCCTCGGCCACCGCCTGTCGGAATGGTGCGGGCATGCGCCGATGATGGAAGAGGACATGGCGCTCTCCAACATCGCGCTCGACCTCATCGGCCAGGCCCGCGAGCTCTACACCTACGCAGCCAAAGCCGAAGGCAAGGACAACGACGAAGACAAGCTCGCCTACCTTCGCGATGTCAGGCAGTATCGCAATCTGCTGCTCCTCGAGCAGCCGAACGGCGACTTTGCCCAGACGATGGTGCGGCAGTTCTTCTATTCCGCCTTCGCCGATCTCTACTGGCGCGCCATGATGACCTCGCGCGATACGACGCTCGCTGCGATTGCCGCGAAGTCGGAGAAGGAGAGTGCCTATCATTTGCGGCATTCCTCGGAGTGGATGATCCGGCTCGGCGACGGCACCGACGAGAGCCATGCCCGCGCGCAAGCTGCGATCGATCATCTCTGGGCGTTCACCGGCGAGATGTTTGCCGTCGACGACGGCGAGCGCGCCTTGATCCATGCCGGTATCGCCGTAGACCCAGGGACCTTGCGGGGTCGCTGGCTGACGACACTTTCGGATGTGATCGGCGAAGCAACGCTCAAGCTGCCGCAGAACGACTGGATGCAGCAGGGCGGTCGCGTGGGCCGGCACAGCGAGCATCTCGGCCATCTCCTCTCAGAGCTGCAATCGATACAGCGTACCTTCCCGGGGCAGACATGGTGACGGTGCTGGAGCCCCATAGCGACCTGCGCCGACGGGCCTGGGATGCCGCGGCGAGCGTGGTCGATCCCGAAATCCCGGTTTTGACCATCGCCGATCTCGGGGTGCTGCGTGATGTCGTCCTCGACGGCGATCAGGTCGAGGTCGCGATCACCCCGACCTATTCGGGCTGTCCGGCCATGAACATGATCGCGCTGGAAATCGAGGTCGCGCTGGAGCGCGCCGGTTTCCGCAGTCCAAAGGTCCGCACCGTGCTGTCGCCGGCCTGGACCACCGACTGGATGAGCGAAGAGGGCCGCCGGAAGCTTCATGCCTACGGCATCGCACCGCCGCAGGCCTCGAATTCACGCCGCGCGCTGTTCGGCGAGCAAGCCGTTGTGTGCCCGCAATGCGGCTCGGCGAATACCGAGCTGCTGTCCGAATTCGGCTCCACCTCCTGCAAGGCACTCTGGCGCTGCATGGCGTGCCGCGAACCCTTCGACTACTTCAAGTGTCATTGACCATGTCAGCAGTCGCACCACGCTTTCATCGCCTGGCCGTCAACGACCTCCGCCGCGAGGCGTCGGACGCCATATCGCTGACATTCGCCATCCCGACGGAGCTTGCGACCGACTACGCTTTCATGCCCGGCCAATACCTCACACTCCGCACCATGCTGGATGGCGAGGAAGTGCGCCGCTCCTATTCGATCTGCTCCGGCCCCGACGACGGCGAGATACGGATCGCCGTCAAGAAGGTTGATGGAGGCGCGTTTTCGAGCTGGGCAGCGGACGATTTGAAGTGTGGCGACGCGCTGGACGTGATGACGCCCACGGGACGCTTCGGCGTGATCCCGCCGGCCGGCGGCGGCCGCATCCATGTCGGCTTTGCCGCTGGGTCCGGCATCACGCCGATCCTGTCGATCGTCAAGGGCGTCCTCGCGCGCGAAGCCGACAGCCGCTTCTTCCTGTTCTACGGCAATCGCACGACCGACAACATCATGTTCCTCGAGGCGCTCGAAGAGCTCAAGGATCGCTTCATCGACCGCCTCTCGATCTTCCACGTCATCTCGGGCGAGGAACAGGACATTCCGATCCTGCACGGCCGGCTCGACGGCGACAAGGTGAGGGTGCTGCTGCGCTCGCTGGTACCGGCGGAAAGCGTCGATCACGTCTTCATCTGCGGTCCGTCCGGCATGAGCGAGGACATCGAGGCGACCTGTCGCGATCTCGGCATCGCGGAGGAGCGTATCCATGTCGAGCGGTTTGTCTCGGAGTTCGGTGGCAAGCCGCGGCCGAAGAAGATCGTTGCGCCGGACGCGCCGCCGAAAGCGATCGCGTCGCTGATCATCGACGGCAAGCGCCGCGACGTGCCGGTGGCAGAGGACGAGGCGATCCTCGATGCCGCGCTACGCGCCGGTGTCGATCTGCCCTTCGCCTGTAAGGGCGGCATGTGCTCGACCTGCCGTGCCAAACTGGTGGAGGGCGAGGCGCCGATGGAGATCAACTACTCGCTGGAACCCTGGGAGCTGAAGGCCGGCTTTGTCCTGACCTGTCAGGCCAAGCCATCGTCGGAGCGGGTCGTGGTCGACTACGACCACGTTTGACAGTTTTAGCCAGGCAGCAGAACATCGTGTCCAAACAATCGGACGGGAGAAGCGCGTGAACGTCAAAGCCGCCTTGTCGCCCGAGGATATTGCCCGCGCCTGCGGCGATGCGATGTGGGCGGAGGACGATGCCTCCAAAGGACTCGGCATGGAGATCGTCGAGATCGGCCCGGGGTTCGCGACGCTGGCGATGAATGTGCGGCCGGATATGGTCAACGGTCAGCGCATCGTCCATGGCGGCTTCATCTTCACGCTGGCCGATTCCGCCTTCGCTTTCGCGTGCAACTCGCACAACGACCGCGTCGTGGCGGCGCAGGGACAGATCACCTTCATCAAGCCGGGCAAGCTCGGCGATCGCCTCGTCGCAAAGGCCCGCGAGGTCACGCGTGGCGGCCGCTCCGGCATCTATGACGTGCGCGTCACCGCTGGCGATACAGTCATCGCCGAATTCCGCGGGCATTCGCGGGTCATTCCCGGAAACTGGCTGCCGGCGCAGGATCAATAAAGGAAAGCAATGATACGGGGAAACGAGGATGGCTCTGACGAGGCTCAAGGAAGGTGGCAACACCTATAAGGCCGAGCTGGATGCGCACGAGCGTGCATCGCGCGACGAGATCATGGCACTCCAGGTGCAGCGGCTGGCCTGGTCGCTGAAGCACGCTTACCACAACGTCGCGCACTATCGCAAGGCCTTCGACGCGGCCGGCGTGCACCCGTCCGACTTTCGCGAGCTCTCGGATCTTGCGAAATTTCCGTTCACCGTAAAAACGGACCTGCGCGACAATTATCCCTTCAACATGTTTGCCGTGCCCCGTGAGAAACTGGTGCGCGTGCATGCGTCCTCCGGCACGACGGGCAAGCCGATCGTGGTGGGCTATACGCAACGCGACATCGACACCTGGTCGGACGTGATGGCACGCTCGATCCGCGCCGCGGGCGGCCGCACCGGCATGATCATCCACAATGCTTATGGCTACGGTCTTTTCACAGGCGGGCTTGGCGTGCACTACGGCGCCGAAAAACTCGGCTGCACTGTGGTGCCGATCTCCGGGGGCATGACCGAGCGGCAGGTGCAGCTCATCAACGATTTTCGGCCCGACATCATTACGGTGACGCCGAGCTATATGCTGGCGATCCTCGACGAGTTCAAGCGTCAGAAGCTCGATCCGCGCCAATGCTCGCTCAAGGTCGGCATCTTCGGCGCGGAGCCGTGGACCAATGCGATGCGCGGCGAGATCGAAGATGCCTTCGACATGGATGCGACCGACATCTACGGTCTCTCCGAGGTGATCGGCCCCGGCGTCGCGCAGGAATGCATCGAGACCAAGGACGGCCTGCATATCTGGGAGGATCATTTCTATCCCGAAGTGATCGATCCCGACACCGGTGCGGTGCTGCCCGACGGGGAGAAGGGCGAACTGGTGTTTACATCGCTCACCAAGGAAGCCTTTCCGGTGATCCGCTATCGCACCCGCGACCTGACGCGGCTTCTGCCGGGCACGGCGCGGCCCGGCATGCGGCGGATGGAGAAGGTCACGGGGCGCTCGGACGACATGATCATCCTGCGCGGCGTCAACCTGTTCCCGACCCAGATCGAGGAGGTTCTGCTCGCCACCGACTGGTGCGGCGGGCATTTCATTCTGGAATTGACTCGGGAAGGACGCATGGACGAGTTGACCATCATCGCCGAGGCGCGGCCGGAGAGTTGGGATGGCCGGGGTCTCCTCGACCATGCCGATCGGATCTCAACCCATATCAAGAACACGATCGGGATCAGCTCCAACGTGCGGGTGGTTGCGCCTGCGACGCTGGAACGCTCGCTCGGCAAGGCGAAGCGGCTCTACGACAAGCGGCCGAAGGATTAAGTTGACGGGATTGACTTGACGGATTGACTTGACTGCCCTCAGAGGCGACAAGGCCCGCGAGAAATCGCGGATCTTTTCCATGTCGTCAGCCAATCCCAAAGCCGTCGAGGCGCGCTGCGTCCGCGTCAATGCCAAGGCCGAGAACGCCGCTGGGATTGCACCTCGCGTCGAGCCTCATACGCTCGCGCGCGGTCCGAACGATCTCCTGATCGAGATCAAGGCCGCCGCCGTCAATCCGTCCGACGTCAAGGCCGCGACTGGGCTAATGGCCTATGCCATCTTCCCGCGCACGCCGGGGCGCGATTACGCCGGCGTGGTGATCGACGGGCCGGCCGGTACGATGGGCCGCGAGGTGTTCGGCTCCTCCGGCGATCTCGGCATCCGCCGCGACGGCACTCACGCCAGCCATCTCGTCGTTGAATCCGACGCGGTGGTGGAGAAGCCGAAGACCGTGTCTTGGGAGGAGGCCGCCGGCATCGGCGTGCCCTTTGTCACCGCCATGGAGGGTTTTCGCCGCGCCGGCATTCCAAAGCCCGGGGAAACGGTGCTGGTGTTCGGCGCCAACGGCAAGGTTGGTCAAGCGGCGGTGCAGATCGCGACGTGGCAGGGTGCGCATGTCATCGGCGTGGTGCGCAAGGCGGAACCTTATGAGGGCCACACCAATGCATCCATCGAGGTGATCGACGCTTCCGCGACCGACGTCGCCACACGCGTGCGCGAGTTGACCGATGGCAAAGGCGCCGACATCGTCTTCAACACGGTCGGCGATCCCTATTTCCAGGCGGCGCACAAGTCGCTCGCGCTTCGCGGCCGCCAGATCCTGATCGCCGCCATCGACCGCATCGTGCAGTTCAACATTCTCGAATTCTACCGCGGGCAACACACCTATGTCGGCGTCGACACGCTCGGCCTGTCGTCGATCGCGACAGGCGCTGTGCTGCGTGACCTCGGCCCGGGCTTCGCGAGCGGGCACCTGAAACCGTTTCCGATCAAGGCGAACGCCGTCTATCCGCTCGAACGCGCGAAGGAGGCCTATGTCGCCGTTGCAGGCTCCTCGCGGGATCGCGTGATCCTGAAACCTTGATCATGGATTCGTCTCCACAACTCATCATCCTCGCCGGCCTCGTCGTCGGCCTGGTCTACGGCGCTGTCGGCCTGCTCAGCGGCTTCTGCCTGATGAGCAGCATGCGCGGCTGGTTGTCGGAGGGGGATGGGCGGTTGGTCCGAACCTATGCGCTGGCGATCGCGGTTGCGACCACAGCGAGCCAGTTCCTCGCCGGCACCGGCATGGTCAATCTCGGCAAGTCGATTTACCTGCAACAGTCCTTCTCGATGCCGGTGCTGTTTCTCGGCGGACTTCTGTTCGGATACGGCATGGTACTGTCCAACGGCTGCGGTTCGCGCGCGCTGGTGCTGCTCGGTCGTGGCAATCTCCGCTCCTTCGTCGTGGTGGTCGTGCTCGCCATCGCCGCGCAGATGACGCTCAAGGGCCTGATCGCGCCGGCGCGCATCGCCGTGGTCCAGGCCTCGCAAACCACGGTCAACGTGAATTCGCTGCCGTCATTGTTCGCCATGTTCGGTCCGGCTGAAGCGCTTTCGCGCGCAATGGCTGCTGCTGTCGTTGTCGTCACGCTGATCCTGTTTGCTTTCGCGCACCCAGCGTTCCGACGTTCGCCCGGCCAGATTGCAGCCGGTGTCGTCGTCGGTCTCCTCGTCGCCGGGGGCTGGTTCGTCACCGGCTATCTCGGCGCGGATGATTTCAACCCCGTCCCCGTGACCTCGCTTACCTTCGTCGCGCCGATCGCGGACAGCCTGCAATATGCCATGCTCTCGACGGGCCTGACGCTGAATTTCGGCATCGCGACGGTTGCAGGTGTCTTCGCCGGCAGTCTGGTCACCGCGCTTGCGACGGGCCGTTTCCATCTCGAAGGCTATTCCTCGCCACGCCATATGCTGCGATCGGCGGCTGGCGCCGCACTGATGGGCATCGGCGGCGTGATGGCGTTCGGCTGTTCGATCGGCCAAGGGCTCACCGGCGTGTCGACGCTCGCGCTCGGCTCATTCGTCGCCGTCGCCGGCATCCTGCTCGGCACGACGGCGGGATTGCGCGGGATGCTGCGCGTTCAGCCCTTCGCGGTAGCCTGACCACGCAGCAGGCGATCGCCGAGCGTTGCGAGACCGATGCCGGTGATGATCAGCGCGGCCGCTGTCACCAGACTCATGTCGATCGGCTCGCCCAGCAGGATCGCGGCGCTGGCGATGCCGACGAGCGGCGTTGCGGTGGTGCCGAGCGAGGTCGTCAGGGCCGAGATGCTCTTATTCACCATCGACATCGCCCAATAGGCGAGCACCGTCCCGATCAGCCCGGAATACAGGAACAGCAACACGAGTCTCCACGACCACTCCACATGCGGCAGGCCATCCGCGATGGTCGCGCTCACCGATAGCACGATGGTTGCCACGAGCACTTGCCAGATCAGAAGCTGGAGCGGCGAGGCAATCCAGCGATGGGCGCGGATATAGATAATGTTCGCGGCCCATGAGATCGCGGCCAGGATCACCATGCCGGCGCCGAGCACGACATTGGTGTTGGTCCAGTCGATCGAGGCCGGGTTCAGGATGACGATCAGGCCGATCAGGCCCAGCAGCGCGCCGGCGAGCTTCGGCGCCGTCAAAGTGTCCTTCCCGAGTAGCGGCGCGGCGATCGCGACCCAGAGTGGCGTGGTGTAGCCGAGCACAACGGCCTTGCTCGCGGGTAGGAAGCGCACACCGGCCGCAACCAGGACCGAGAACACGGTCATGTGCAGCAGTGCAACGCTCAGGACCACCGGGATGTCGCGACGCTCCGGAATCATCAGATTGTTGCTGAGCCCGAGGATCACGAACAATCCAGCCAGCGCGATCCAACTCCGGATCGCTGAAGCCCACAGTGGTGGAAGGAATTGGACGAGTTGCTTCGTCACCGACCAGTTTATGCCCCAAGCCAGCACGACGATGAGAAACAGGCCAACGGCTGCGCGGGGGGATAGGGAGTTCATTTCGGAGGTCCTTGAAGCAGTCCAGTCCAGCGGATAGCATCTCGTCTGGCACCTGAAACAGTGCCAGATCGGAAAGGAATAGGGTGCCAGTTCCGGACAGCATGATCTCCGCCCTGATCGACCTGAACCGGGCCGACGACGAGGGGCTGGTGGCTCAACTGACGAGCCAGCTCCGAAGCTTGATCGCGACCGGGCGTCTCGTCAAAGGCCGCACGCTGCCGTCGAGCCGTGGGCTTGCGAGCGATCTCGGCGTCTCGCGCAACACCGTCAGCTATGCGTTCGAGCAACTCGCCGCCGAGGGATATCTCGAAGCCTCGCACGGCCGCCGTCCGATGGTTGCGGTCGACGGCGGCGAGCGCGTCACAGAGGCTGGCGCCGTCGCATCTCGCATACGCCCTGGCAAGCCGCGGCTTTCGCCCTGGGCGTCGAGCCTCACGCAGACCGACTGGCCGATGTCTTATCAGGCGCGACTGAGACCCTTGCGTCCCGGACATGGCGATTTCAGGGAGTTTCCCAACGAGGTCTGGGCGCGCTGCCTGCGCCGCAGCGCTGTGCGCGCGGCGAGGCGCGAGCTCGGACCGGTCAATCGGCCGCGCCTGCGCGAGGCACTGGCGCATTATCTTGCGACCAGCAGGGGCGTGCGCGCGACGGCGGATCAGATCCTGATTCTGCCGAGCGCGCAGGCTGCGCTGACCCTGATCGCGGCCGCCGTCATCACCCCCGGCGACGATGTCTGGGTCGAGGATCCCGGCTATCCCGGCGCCGCGGCCGCCTTCCGCGCATCCGGTGCGCGCGTGATCGGGATGAGTTTGGACGAGCAGGGCATGCAGCGGATTCGTGGCTTGGCGGCCCCGACCTTGATCTTCATGACGCCGTCGCATCAGCACCCGACCGGCCGCCTGATGTCGCTCTCGCGCCGCACGGAGTTTCTTGGCCTGAGCAGGCCCGGCAAGACCTGGATCGTGGAGGACGATTACGACGGCGAATTCCACTATGATAGCCGGCCGGTGCCGGCCTTGCAGGGACTCGATGCCCACGGCCGCGTGTTCTATGTCGGCACGTTCTCCAAGGTCATGACCTCGGATATCCGGCTTGGCTACCTCGTCGTACCGCCGGCCATGGTCGGTACTCTCGAGATCGTACAGCGGCACATCGGACTGATCGCCGCGAGCCACATCCAGGAGGCGCTGGCCGAGTTCATTGCCGACGGGCATTTCCTGGCGCATCTGCGCCGGGTGCGCCGGATCTATCACGCCCGCCGCGATCACCTCGTGGAGGGATTGGAGCGCCATTTGGGCGATGTGCTCTCTGCCGAAGTGCCCCCCGGTGGCATTCAGCTCGTCGCGCGTCTCAAGCGCGGTCGCGCTGATCAGGTGGCGGTCAAGCGGCTGGTCGAAGCGGGCGTTGAAACGCGTGCCCTGTCCGGCTTGGCACTGGGCAGGCCGCGCGACCACGGCCTGCTGCTCGGCTTCGCGGCCTGGCGCGAGAGCGAGATCACCGCGGCGGTGCGAACAATGGCGTCGTGCTTCTAGCGCAGTCGCGCTAATCCACGGCCTTGGTCACGATGCGGATTTCCGACGTCAGCGTCCGGTGCACCGGGCACTTGTCGGCGATCTCCATCAATTTCTTGCGCTGCTCGGGATCGAGCGCGCCGTCCATCGCGATGTCGCGCTCGATCTGGTCGAGCATGCCATCGCGCGTCTCGCATTCCGCGCAGTCTTTTGCATAGATCTTGGAATGCTTCAGTGAGACGGTGACACGATCGAGCGGCAACGACTTGCGGTTGGCATAGAGGCGCATGGTCATCGAGGTACAGGCCCCGAGGCCAGCGAGCAGGAGATCGTAAGGACCAGGGCCGGCATCCTCGCCGCCGGCGGCGACCGGCTCGTCCGCGACGAGCTGATGCGGACCGACGGAGATGGTCTGGTTGAACTTGCTCTTGCGGGTCTCCTGCACCACGACCCGGCGCGGCGCCTCGGGGAGATCCATCGCCTTCGCAGGTTTGGCCGCGTCGATGTACCGGCTCGCCCAGGCCGCGATCACGTCGGCTGCATAGAGCGCGTCGGCCGGCTTGGTCAGGAGATGATCGGCATGGTCGAGCGAGACGAAGCTCTTGGGATGCCTGGCGGAGACGAAGAGCTTCGTCGCATTGTCGATACCGACGGTATCGTCGACCGGAGAATGCATCACCAACAGCGCCTTGTGCAGGCCGGCGACGTCTTTCATCAGCTCGTGCTCGGCGACGTCGTCGAGGAATTCGCGCTTGATCCGGAACGGGCGTCCCGCAAGCGAGACTTCGACCTCACCTTGCGTGCGAATGTCGCCGAGATGCTCTTTGAAAAGGCCGGTGACGTGGGCGGGATCGGATGGTGCCGCAATGGTCACAACCGCCTTGGCTTCCGGGATTCGTCCTGCTGCCGCAAGGATCGCGGCGCCGCCGAGGCTGTGACCGATCAGAATCGACGGCGCCTTGCGGACGCTACGCAGATGATCGGCGGCGCGCACGAGATCGGCAACGTTGGAGGAAAACGTCGAATTGGCAAAATCCCCCTCGCTGGAGCCGAGCCCGGTGAAGTCGAAGCGCAGCACCGCGATGCCCTTGGCGGCCAGCGCGACCGAGATGCGTTTGGCGGCCAGCGTGTCCTTGCCGCAGGTGAAGCAATGCGCGAACAGCGCGAAGGCCCCGGGCTCGCCGTCGGGTAGCTCCAGCGCGGCCGAAAGCTGATGGCCGCCTTCGCCGGTGAATTGAAAGCGCTCTGTCGGCATGGGTTTCCCCCGTTCCTTGCTGAACCTAGTCGCCCGAATAGCGTTGCTCTGCCCAGGGATCGCCGCGGTTATGGTAGCCACGGACTTCCCAGAAGCCCGGCGCGTCCTCGGTCAGGAATTCGATCGACTGAACCCATTTGGCGTCTTCCAGAAATACAGATGCGGCACGACCAGCCGTACCGGGCCGCCATGTTCGGCCGACAATGGCTCACCGGACCAGCTATGGGCGAGCAATGCGTCCTCGGCGGCAAAGTCGTCCAGCGCGAGGTTGGTGGTGTAGCCATCATGGGAATGCAACACGACGAAGCGCGCGTCCGGGCGCGGCTGGCAGGCCGCGAGCAGCTCGCGCGTGGCGAGCCCCTCCCACTCATTGTCGTAGCGCGACCAGGTGGTGACGCAGTGGATGTCGGAGATGAACTGCGCCTGCTTCTGGGCGGCGAACTCGGCAAAGGTCCAGAACACGGGGTTCTCGATCGCGCCGTAGACGTCGAGGCGCCAGTGCTCGCGCGAAATCGGCGGTACGACTCCGAGATCGAGCACCGGCCAGTCCTTTGTCAGATGCTGACCGGGCGGCAGGCGCTGATCTTCCGGGCGCGTGATCTTGCCTGTCAAAAAGCGGCCCTCGCGCGCCCATTTTTCCTTGGTGCGCGTCAGCTTGCTGTCGGGCGGCTCGTTGTCTTCGGCCATCGGCTACTCGTGGCGGTGCAAGTCCGGCCTCTCCGTATCACTGTTTGGAGAGGTCTACATCGCCTTTCCAAGCAAAAATGGCAACTGGCGGGGGCCTCTGACGGTTCCTTGGGACCAGGTCACCGTGCCTGCCGGATCGAGGGCGAAGTCCGGAATGCGCTTCAGCCATTCCTCCAGCGCAACCTGCATCTCCATGCGCGCAAGGTTCGAGCCGACGCAGCGGTGGATGCCGAGGCCGAAGGCGGCGTGGCGGTTCTCGCGGCGGTCAATTACGACCTTGTCAGCATCCGGAAACATTTTCGGATCCCGGTTGGCGGCCGGGAAGGACAGCAGCACCATGTTGCCTGCCTTGACCGGGCAGCCCGAAATCGTGGTCTCCTTGACCACTTCGCGCGCCATCGTCACCGGCGAATAGGCGCGCAGCAGCTCCTCCACCGCGGTCGGGATCAGCTCGGGCTCTGCAACCAGGCGCTCGCGGTCGGCGGGCGTCCGGGCAAGGTGCCAGAGCGAGGAGCCGATCGCGCTCCAGGTGGTGTCGATGCCGGCAATCAGGAGCAGGCGCAACGAGCCCAGCACATGCGAATCCTCGAGCGGATTGCCGTCCTTGTCCCTGGCATTCATCAGGTAGGAAATCAGATCGTCGGTTGGCTTGTTCTTGCGCGCTTCGATATGGGCGCTGAAATAGGCGCTCATCTCGTGCACCGCCTGGAGCAACGTGTTTTCGTCCTTGATGCCAAGTTCCAGGATCATGTGGATCCATCGGATGAAGAGATCGCTGTCCGTCTCGGGGATGCCGAGCATGTGTGCGATCGCGCGAACCGGAATGTGCTTGGTGTAGCGCTCTGCCGCGTCAAGTCGGCCTTCAGTGATGAAGCCGTCGATCAACTCGTTGCAGATCGCGCGCACCCGCGGCTCCAGCTTCTTCATCGCGTCCGGCGTGAACGGCGGCAGCAGCAATTGCTTGGCTGGCTTGTGCACCGGCGGATCGGACGTGATCGGCGGGGCGGAGTTTCTGCTGGTGATCTCCGGCCGAACGTCCCGGACGATGATGCGGCGCGAGGAGAAATGCTCGCTGTCGTTGGCGATCTCGCGCACTGCCTCATAGGTCGTCGGCATGTAACAGCCGAGGAAGCGTTCGGTATGCACGACCGGGCTTGCGGCGCGCAGCTCGTCCCAAATCGGGAAGGGATCTTCCGTCCATTGCGGATCGGTGTGGTCGAAATCATGGACCCAGTCGGTCACGGGCGGATGGGCGGTGGGCTGGCTGATGTCGGACATCTCGAAATCCCTTGAAATCCCTTGGGGGCTCGTGGTCGCGGAAGGCACGCGGGCAGAAGCGGGCGCGCTACTCCTCGATCACGTCGATCGCGATTTCCGGGCAATTGGACTTGGCGAGCCAGGCCTTGTCTTCGAGGCCGGGCGGGACCGTGCCGTCGCCGGCTTCGTGGGCGTTGCCGTATTCGTCCAGCTCGAACAGCTCCGGCGCCAGCGCCTTGCAGCGCGCGTGCCCCTGGCATTTGTCGGGATCAACGTGAACCCTCAGTCGCTCTGTCATGGCGGCTTCCTCGATCGTGTGCACTCCGGCCCGAAGGCGGCGCGCGCTCCCATTTGAGTTTTTGTTCAAGTTATAGGCTATTACATTCGCCGGCAGGCTTCCCCTGTCAAGCGCAAACTTATAGGCTCTGCGCAACATGCGTTCACAACTTGCCCGCAAGCCCGAGAATACCTACCACCACGGCGATCTCCGCGACGCCTTGATCAAGGCCGCGCTGCGCGAAGCCGAGCAGGGCGGGACGGAGGCGATCAGCATCAAGGCGCTGGCAAAGCAGCTGGGTGTTTCGCAGCCGGCGCCCTACCGGCATTTCGCCGATCGCGAGGCGCTGCTTGCGGCGGTGACGGCGGAGGCGTTCCGGCAGCTCAACGGGATATTGCGGGCGGCGATGGCAAAGCCGTCGAAGCGGTCGAAGCTGTCGCTGCTGGCGCAGGCGACGCTGGATTTCGGCTTACGCCGCAATGGCATCTACCGCTTGATGTTCGCCTCGCGCACGGTGTCGTGTGCGGCGAAAGGCAGCGAGCTGCACGAAGCGACCCGCGAAACCTTTGCGCTCGTGGTCGACGCATTGGAAGCCCCGGCCGTTGATTATCTGCGCGAGCGGCAGGCGCTCAAGATCTGGGCGGCGGTGCACGGCGTGGTGATGCTGGCTGAGCAGGGACTGTTCACCGGCGAGGCGGCCCATGCCACGCGCGAAGACCTGGTCGAGGATTTTGTCAGTGAAACCAAGGCCGCGCTTGCGGCGGCGATCAAAGGCGCGCGGCGCCGGAAACAGGCTGGCGCTTAAGCCCTCGCCGCCAACAGCTTCATCAGCTTCTCGACGGCGCTGTCGGGCGTGGTCACGACAGGGCGGCCGGTGGCTTCTGCCACGAGAGGCGCGGTTGCCGCGATGCTGAACTGCGCGAGCGCGACGACGTCGCAATCGCGCAAATCGCGTGCGGCTTCCACGATCAGCCGGTCATGCGTAGCGCGGTCGCCACGGTCGAGCGCGGCCAGCGCGCCTTCGGCGAGTTTCGGCACGATCTGGACGGAGGCCGGAAATTCCGGCGGCATCGAAGCCAGCGTCGGCGGGAAGGTCGAGAGCAGGCCGATCCGCCGGCCCATCGTCATCGCGCGCTCGATCATGGCTTCGTTCGGCTTGAGCACCGGCATCGGCGCATGTGCGCGCGCAACCGCCTCGATGCAGGAACCGAAGGCCGAGCAGGTGAACAGGATCGCGTCCGCGCCTGTCGCCGCGGCGTAGTGGCCGAGCGCAAGAAAGCGTTCGGTCATGGCATCGTTGAGCTTGCCGTCACGCGCCAGATCCGACGACAGGCTGTCGTCGAGCAGGTTCATCAGCCGCGCTTCCGGCCACACCTTCGCGAACGCAGCTTCGATCGGGGCGATGGAATGCTTGAGGGCGTGGATCAGCGCGATGCGAGGAGACTTCGTCATTGAACGTTACCTGATGGAAGGTCGCGAGCCCCGGACGCAACGCGTCCGGGACACGCAAAACGTTTACTTGAACGGCACCGCGTACATCAAGCCGCCCTTGCTCCAGAGACCGTTGAGGCCGCGCTCGAGCTTGAGCGGGCTCGCCTTGCCGACATTGCGCTCGTAGATCTCGCCGTAATTGCCGGTGGCCTTGATGGCCGTGACCAGCCATTTGTTGTCGAGCCCGAGCCGCGAGCCGAGATCGCCGGAGGCACCGAGCAGGCGTTGGATCGCGGGCGTCTGCGACTTCGCCATCTCATCGACATTGCCTTGTGTGACGCCGAGCTCTTCGGCCTCGATCAAGCCGTAGTGCAGCCAGGTGATGATGTCGCTCCAGACCTCGTCGCCATTGCGGGTGAAGGGGCCGAGCGGCTCCTTGCTGATGGTCTGCGGCAGCACGACGTAGTCGGCCGCGTTCGGCGCCGCGGTCGTCACGGCGCCAGCAAGCGCGGAAGCGTCCTGGGTCATGGCATCGCAGCGGCCGCCGAAGAAGGTCTGGTACATGGTGTCGACGCGGTCGAACACCAACGGCTTCCAATCGATGCCGTTGGCGCGGCCGTAATCGCCGAGCGTGACCTCATGCGTGGTACCCTGCGCGACGCAGACGGTGGCGCCCTTGAGGTCCTTGATCTCCTTCACGCCGAGGTCTTTCTTCACGACAAAGCCCTGACCGTCGTAGAAGTTGATTGGACCTTGCCGCAGGCCCAGCGTGACACCGCGCAGATAGGTCTGCGTCGAGTTGCGGTAGAGCACGTCGATCTCGCCGGACTGGAGCGCGGTGAAGCGGTTCTGCGCGGTCAGCGAGACGTAACGCACCTTGCTGGCATCGCCGAGCACGCCGGCGGCGAGCGCGCGGCAATAATCGACGTCGAGACCCTTGTAGTTGCCTTGCGAATCCGGTGCGGAGAAGCCGGCGAAACCGGCGCTGACGCCGCATATCAGCGTGCCGCGGCTCTTCACCGTGTCGAGCGTTGCCGCCGACGCCACCACCGTCGACGCCGCGAGCACGCCGGCTATGATAACCACTTTCCTCATCATGCTTTTCTCCCCTCAGTGATTGACACGACGCAATACGCTGTCGACGGCCGTGCCGAGCTTGTCGACGATCAGATCGATCTCCTCCGCGGAGGTGATATAGGGCGGCGCCAGCAGCACGTGGTCGCCACGGATGCCGTCTGCGGTGCCGCCGCCGGGATAGCAGCCGAGGCCGTTGGCGAAGGCCTCCGCCTTGATCTTCTGATTCAGCTTCAGCGCGGGATCAAACGAGGTTCGGCTGGCGCGATCGGCGACGAGCTCGATGGCCCAGAACAGGCCGCGGCCCCTGATGTCGCCGATATGGCGGTGATTGCCGAAGCGCTCGGTGAGCCGCTGCTCGAGCTGCTTGCCGCGCTCCTTGACCCGGTCGAGCAGGCCGTCCTCGCGGATCACGTCCTGCACCGCGAGCGCGGCGGCGCAAGCGAGAGGGTGCGCCAGATACGTGTGGCCGTGCAGGAAGGCGCCCGAACCTGAGCGGATTGTGTCGATGATCCTGCCGCTCGCGAGCATTGCACCGATCGGCTGGTAGCCGCCGCCGAGACCCTTGGCGATCGCCTGGATGTCGGGTGCCACGCCTTCCTGCTCCCAGGCGTGCGTGGTGCCGGTGCGGCCCATGCCGCTCATGACCTCGTCGAGGATGAGCAGCGCGCCGTGTCGGTCGCAGATCTCGCGCACCGCCCTGAAGTAGCCGTCCGGCGCCGTGACGGCACCTGCGGTGGCGCCGACGACGGGCTCTGCGAGGAACGCGGCGACGGTGTCGGGGCCAAGCCGCTGAAACTCGGCTTCGAGTTCGGCGGCGAGCCGCGCCACGAACTGCGCGTCCGATTCACCATCGTGCTTCTCGTGATAAGCGAAGGCCGGGGTCACATGGCTGAAGGCGTCGGAGAGCAGCGGCGCATAGGGCGCACGCCGCCAGGCATTGCCGCCGGCGGCCAGTGCGCCAAGCGTGTTGCCGTGATAGCTCTGGCGCCGAGCGATGAAATGCTGCCGCTGCGGCTCGCCGCGTTCGATGAAAAATTGCCGCGCGAGCTTGATGCTGGCCTCGATCGCTTCCGATCCGCCGCTGACGAAATAGGCGTAGGCGAGGCCACCGGGCTCGTGGCCGACCAGCGTCTCGGCAAGCGCCTCCGCCGGCTCCGACGAGAAGAAGGCTGTGTGGGCATAAGCGAGGGTCGAAGCCTGCTTCGTGATCGCTGCGATCACGCGTGGATGCTGGTGGCCGAGGCAAGAGACCGCCGCGCCGCCGGAGGCGTCGATCACGCGGCGTCCGTCCTCGGCAAAGAGATAGACGCCTTCGCCGCCGATTGCCTTGGGCGGCGTTTCGCGCAGCGAGCGATGCAGCACGCGGCTGGTGCGGGCGGCCATGGGTCAACCTTTCTCTGATACGTAAGTTGAAGCCGCGGCCAGCCGGGCCTCGGTATTCTCCAGGCGCTTTTTCGCGGCCGTGCCGCCGAGCGAAAACGTCACGGCGGCGAGCGATTGCGCGATCGCGATGGCGCCGGTGAGGCTCGGGAAAAAGCCGGGAGAGGAGGCCGCCTCGAACAGCAGCACGTGGTCGGCACCTTCAGCCATCGGCGCCGATGGGCTATCGGCGATCGCGATCAGGGCCGCGCCGGCGCGATAGGCGGCCTGCGCGACCCGGACGCTCGCGTGGGTGTAGGGCATGAAGCCGATGACGATGACGGCCTCGCCGGGCCGGAACGCGCCCATATCGAGATCGTCGGGGCCGGACGCGCCGACGAGCTGCACCTGTTCGGGACGAAACAGCCGGAGCTCGTAGTTCAGCAATTCCGCGACGCTGCGGCAGCTTCGGTAGCCGGTGATCCAGATCCGCTTGGCGTGGTGGAGTGCGCGCGCCGCCTCCGCGATCGGCCGGGCCGGGATGCGCGGAAGGCCGGCGGCCTCGGCCTCCAGCTTGTCGGTGATGAGCGCGACATCGGCGTTCGGGCCGTGGCAGCGGCCCTTGGCGCGGCCGGAGAAAGGCGCTAGCTGCGAGGGCCGCCGCGCCTCCGTCAACGCCGCGCGCAATTCATCCCAACCCGAATAGCCGATCGCCTTGGCAAGCCGCGTGAACGCGGCGGGATCGGCGCCGGCAACCGCTGCGAGATCGCGCATCGAACGCGTGGTGGCGTCGTAATCGTTGGCTGCGACGAAACGCCCGACCTCCTGCAACCGCATCGGAAGCGATGGCAATGCAATGCGCAGTTCGCTCAGTGGCGAGGATTTCGCGGGCTCGGCCATGAAACATTTGTTGCACGAAGCTGAGTTTGGTGCAACAGTTGACGTGCGCTGCCGGAAATCGCCGTCTTGAGAAGGATTTTTGTGCTGTGACGTCAGACGGTCCGAGACCGCCGCCGCGCCGTCGCTTCTTCGGCGCCTTCGGGCAGCGCGAGCTGAAAGGCCTGTTCTGGCAGGTTCTGGTGGTGGGGATCGTAGTCGCGGTCATCGTGTTCCTCTGGTCCAACACGGTCACCAATCTCTCCGTGCGCCGCATCACGACCGGTTTTGCCTTCCTCGGCCGTGAGGCCGGCATGCCCATCGCCGACAGCCTGCTCGCCTACAATCCGAGGGACTCATATCTCTGGGCCTTTGTCGTCGGCATCGCCAATACCCTGCGCGTCGCCGTGATCGGAATCGTGCTTGCAACGATCCTGGGCACGGTGATCGGCATCTCGCGGCTGTCGGCCAATTGGCTGCTGTCGCGGCTCGCCGCGGTGTACGTCGAGACGCTCCGCGACATCCCGCTGCTGCTCCAGCTCCTGTTCTGGTACGTGCTGATGCAGGCGCTCCCGGCCGCGCGCGCGGCATGGCGGCCGATTGAGGGCGTGTTCCTGTCCAATCGCGGGTTGATCCTGCCGGCGATTCCCATCGGGACGCCGCAGCTTTGGGTGCTCGGCACGGCAGTGCTCGGACTTGTCGTGTTCTATGTGATCCGGCGGCGGCTCATCGCGCAGCAAATGCGCGACGGCAAGCCGCGGCCGGCCTGGCCTTTTGCACTCGGCTTGCTCGTTGTGCTGCCTGCGGCGGTGTCCGTGCTGCTGGGCGTGGCCTGGACGATCGAATGGCCTGAGTTGCGCGGCTTCAACTTCGTCGGCGGACTGACGCTCGCGCCGGAATATTTCGCGCTGCTGATCGCGCTCGTCACCTACACCTCGGCCTTCATCGCCGAGATTGTGCGCAGCGGCATCCAGTCGGTGCCGCGCGGCCAGTGGGATGCCGCCAACGCGCTGGGACTGCGCCGCAGCTTCATGCTGCGGCAGATCATCCTGCCACAGGCGCTACGCGTCATCGTGCCGCCAATGACGAGCCAGTACCTCAATCTGACCAAGAACTCTTCGCTCGCGGTGGCGATCGGCTATCAGGACGTGGTCTCGATCGCCAACACGACATTGAACCAGACCGGGCAGGCGATCGAGGCCATTGCCTTGATCATGGCGGTGTTTCTCACCATCAGCCTCGGCATCAGCTTTTTCATGAACTGGTACAATTCGCGCATCGCGCTGGTGGAGCGCTGACCATGACGGCGATCGCCGACATTCCGGAAGCACCGCGCGCCGCCCGCCGCCCGCAGATTGGTAACCCGGTGCTGCGCTGGCTGCGCACCAATCTGTTCTCGTCGATCCCGAACGGCATCCTCTCGGTTGTGTTGCTGGCGGTGCTCGCAAAGGGCCTTTTCAGCTTCGTGCAATGGGGTATCGCCAATGCGGTCTGGGTCACCCCGGCGAACGATTCCAGCGCCTGCCGCGCGGTACGCGGACTCGGTGCATGCTGGGCAATCATCCCCGAAAAATACCGCTTCATCCTGTTTGGCACCTATCCGTTCGACGAGCAGTGGCGGCCGGCACTGGCGGTGCTGCTGTTCATCGCCCTGTTCTATCTCTCCAGCCGCCGCGCCTTATGGCGACGCGAACTGGCCTATCTCTGGATCGGAGCGCTCGCGCTGATCAGTATGCTGATGTGGGGTGGCATACTCGGTCTGTCGTTCGTGTCGCAGGACCGTTGGGGTGGTTTGCCGGTGACGCTGATCCTGGCGACCTTTGGTCTGGCCTTCGGCTTCCCGCTCGGCATCCTCGTCGCACTAGGCCGGCGCTCAAAACTGCCGGCGATCCGCTCGCTCAGCGTGCTCTATGTCGAGCTGATCCGCGGCGTGCCGCTGGTCAGTCTGCTGTTCATGGCGAGCGTGATGTTTCCGCTGTTCATGCCGAACGGATTCAACATCGACAAGCTCTTGCGCGCGCAGGTCGCGATCATCCTGTTCGCGGGTGCCTATCTTGCCGAAGTCATCCGCGGCGGCCTCCAGGCCGTGCCCCGCGGGCAATACGAGGCCGCCGAGGCGCTCGGCCTGTCCTACTGGCGCAAGAACCGGCTGATCGTCCTGCCGCAGGCGATCCGTCACGTCATCCCGCCGCTGGTCAACACCTTCATCGCCTTCTTCAAGGACACCAGCCTCGTTCTGATCATCGGTATCTTCGACCTGCTCACCACGGCCAAGACCGCGATCATCGATCCGGCGTGGCAGCAATTCTCCGTCGAAGTCTACATCTTCGTCGCCGTGATCTATTTTGTCTTCTGCTTCGCGATGTCGCGGTATAGCCGGAGCCTGGAGGCGACGAGCGGAAGGTGAAGGCCGCGCGTGTTCCGGACAAGGTGCGGCGCAAAGCGCTGCACCGCAGAGCCGGGACCCAGGGATACACGGGAAGTCCTGGAGACTTGGGCCCCGGCTCTGCAGCGCACCGCCGAAGAGGCGCTGCGCCGCGTGCGGGGCACGAGAGCGGGAACCTAGTTCTTCACCCGCGGATCAATCGGCGTCGTGCCACGCACGCCCAAAATATCCTCCAGCGTCTTCGCGCCGGCGATCACCTGCGCATCCGCGCGCGGAGCCCCGACGACCTGCAGGCCGACCGGAAGTCCCGATGCGGTGAAGCCGCACGGCAACGACAGCGCGGGACAGCAGGCGAGCGTGATGGCATAGACGATGCCGAGCCACTCGACGTAATTGTCGAACTTCTTGCCGGCGCATTCGGCGACATAACGGTGCTCGATCGGGAAGGGCGGCACGATCGTGGTCGGTACCAGCAGCAGATCGTAGCGCTTGAAGAACTCGATCGCACGCGCTGTCATGCCGACGCGCTGCGCCTCGGCGCGTTCGAGCTGCTCGGTCGTGAGCTTGAGGCCTTCCTCGATGTTCCAGATCACCTCGGGCTTGAGCAGGTCGCGCTTGGTGCGCAGCAGCTGCGCCTTGCTGATCGCGAAGTCGAACGCGCGCAGCACGTGGAAGCACTCATGCGCATCGCGCCAATCCGGATGCGCCTCCTCGACGATGGCGCCGGCTTCGGCAAAGCGTTCCGCCGCTTTCCGCGTGATCGCTTTGACTTCGGGATCGACCGGTGTGATGCCGAGATCCGCCGAATAGGCGATGCGCTTCGGTTTGCTGCCTGACTGCGCCGCCGAGAGAAACGACGTCAAGGGCGTCGGCAGCGACAGCGGGTCGGCGGCATAGTCGCCGCTCATGGCGTCGAGCAGCAGCGCGAGATCCTCGACGTTGCGTGCCATCGGACCGACGACGCCGAGGTTACGATCGATGGCCGCTTTCGGCGTGTGCGCGACGCGGCCGATGCTCGGCCGCATGCCCACGACGCCGCAGAAAGCTGCCGGACTGCGCAGACTGCCGCCCATGTCGGAGCCTTGCGCGAGCCAGGCCATGCCGGTGGCGAGCGCAACGGCCGCGCCGCCTGACGAGCCGGCTGCCGATTTGGACGTATCCCAGGGATTGAGGGTTGCACCGAACACCTCGTTGAAGGTGTTGGCGCCCGCACCGAATTCCGGCGTGTTCGACTTGGCATAGACGACCGCGCCGTTGGCCTCGAGATTTTCGACCAGGATGTCGGACGTCGCCGGGATGTTGTCCTTGAAGATCGGCGAGCCCTGTGTGTTCAGCACACCTGCAACATCGGTCAGATCCTTGATCGGCACCGGCAGGCCTGCGAGCAATCCGCGCGCACCGGCCGGCTTCCGCATCAGCGCCTTTGCGCTATCCCGCGCGCGATCGAAGCACAGCGTCGGCAGCGCGTTGACCTTGCCATCGACTTCGGTGATGCGCTTCTCCAGCACATCCAAGAGCTCCAGCGGCGAGACGTCGCCGGAGCGCAGCTTGTCGACGACGGCGCAAGCGGATTCGCGGATCAGGTCCTGAGACAACTATTCTACTCCTGTGCTTATTTTAGGCGTTATTGCGAGGAGCGAAGCGACGAAACAATCCAGACTTTTGCCGCAGATACATTCCTGGATTGCTTCCGCCTTCGCTAAAGCTTCGGCGGACAAGTCGCTGCGCTCGCAATGACGAGGATAAGTTAACCCCATCCTGCGCTGATTCCGCCATCCACCGTATAGATGACCCCCGACGTATAGCCCGCGCGATCCGACGCCAGGAACGCCATGAGATCGCCGATCTCGCGCGCATGCGCAGGCCTGCCGAGCGGCAGGCTCTTCTGGAATTCCTTGTAGCGGCTCTCGTCGCCGAACTGGTGGTTTGCCCGCATCTTCAGCAGGGTGACGTGACGGTCAGTGCCAACCGGGCCGGGATTGATGCCGACCACACGGATGTTGTCGGCGAGGCTCTTGCCCCCGAGCGCGCGGGTGAAGGCCATCAGCGCGGCATTGCCGGCGCTGCCGCAGATGTAGTTGGCGTCGAATTTCTCGCCGGCGGCGCCGATGTCGTTGACGATCACGCCGCCGCCCTTCGCCTTCATCTGCGCATAGATCATACGCGTGAGGTTGATGTAGCCGAACACTTTCAATTCCCAGGCGTGCCGCCAGGTGGCCTCGTCGATCTTGTCAATGGAGCCGGCGGGAATGTCGCCGGCATTGTTGACGAGCACGTCGATGTCGGCGGCTTCCTTGGCGAGGCGCGTCAAATCCTCGCTCCTGCGCAAATCCACAATGCTCGTGGCGGCATCGATCTGGTGCGCCGAGCGCAAGCGCTCGGCCAAAGCCTTGAGCTGATCGCCATTGCGGGCGGCGAGGAGGAGATGACAGCCTTCCTCGGCAAAGGCCTCGGCGGCGGCTGCGCCGATACCCTTGGACGCGCCCGTGATCAGGACGCGCTTGCCACGCAGGTGCAGATCCATGGGAGTTACTCGCAGGAGAGGAACGGGAATAAAATCAGTAGGCGGTCGGCCGCGCCATGGTCAACATTGCAGTGCAGCGTTGCACTGCCGTCGCGTTTGGTCCATTGCAGTGCGGTCAAAAAGACGGCGGCTGCCGGACCAATCAAGGACGTTCTCGATGAGCAAGAAACAATACCGGATCGCGGTCATTCCCGGCGACGGCATCGGCAAGGAAGTGATGCCCGAGGGCCTGCGCGTTCTGGAGACCGCGGCGAAGAAGCACGGCGTGTCCCTTCATTTCGATCATTTCGACTTCTCGTCGTGGGACTATTACGAGAAGCACGGCCAGATGATGCCGGACGATTGGAAGGATCAGATCGGCAAGCACGATGCGATCTATTTCGGCGCGGTCGGCTGGCCGGCCAAGATTCCGGATCACGTCTCGCTCTGGGGTTCACTGATCAAATTCCGCCGCGAGTTCGACCAATATGTGAATTTGCGCCCGGTGCGGCTGATGCCGGGCGTGCCGTCGCCGCTGGCCAACCGCAAGCCCGGCGACATTGATTTCTGGGTCGTGCGCGAGAACACCGAAGGCGAATATTCCTCCGTCGGCGGCCGCATGTTCCCGGACACCGACCGTGAATTCGTGACGCAGCAGACGGTGATGACCCGCATCGGCGTCGATCGCATCCTGAAGTTCGCATTCGAGCTCGCGCAGTCGCGGCCGAAGAAGCACCTGACCTCGGCGACCAAGTCGAACGGCATCTCCATCACCATGCCCTATTGGGACGAGCGCGTGGAGGCGATGGCGAAGAAGTATCCAAGCGTGAAGTGGGACAAGTATCACATCGACATCCTGACCGCGAACTTCGTGCTGCATCCGGATTGGTTCGACGTCGTGGTCGGCTCCAATTTGTTCGGTGACATCCTGTCGGATCTCGGCCCGGCCTGCACCGGCACCATCGGCATCGCGCCGTCCGGCAACATCAACCCCGACGGCAATTTCCCGTCGGTGTTCGAGCCGGTGCACGGCTCGGCGCCCGACATCGCGGGGCAGGGCATCGCCAATCCGATCGGCGCAATCTGGTCCGGCTCGATGATGCTCGAGCATCTCGGCGAGAAGAAAGCCGGCAAGTCGATCGTCGATGCGATCGAGCGCACGCTGGCAGAGCGCACGCTCCGCACCAAGGATCTCGGCGGCAATGCCGACACTACGGCTTGCGGCAAGGCGGTCGCGGATATGGTGGATTAGAGCGCTGCTTTCCCTCCCCCCTTGTGGGGGAGGGTGGCTTCGATGCGAAGCATCGAAGACGGGTGAGGGGTTGTCTCCGCGGAGACAGACCTCTCAATTGTGCATTTCCCTTCGCGGACAGAACCCCTCATCCGGCGCTTCGCGCCACCTTCTCCCACAAGGGGAGAAGGGAAGAGCACCGTGCTCCGCCTCACTACCCCGCGATCTTCTCGATCGCCGCCTGATCCAGCCCGAACTTCTTTCCGGCCTCCAGAATCTCCTGCCAGGTGGTCGGATCGACAGGGATGCCTTCCGCGAGCCGCTTCTTCTTCGTCGCGCGCTCGGGCTCACCCGCGATCTTCACCTTGTCGACGCCTGGGGCCGGAGGTGAGCCGGTGTGCCAGGCGACGAAGCTCTCGACTTCGCGCGCGAGATTCTCCGCGGTGCCGAGCTTGCCGGGGTCGATGATGATCGAGAGCATGCCGTTGAGGACGTTGTGCTTGCCATCGGACGGACCCTTGACCACCTGCCCGCCGGAGAGCGCGCCGCCGAGGATTTCGCAAACCAGCGCGAGCCCTGAACCCTTGTGCTCGCCGAACGGCAGGATGGCGCCGTATGGCGGGATCACGGTGTAGCGCGGGTTGGTGGTCGGCTTGCCCTCATTGTCGATGATCGTGCCGGGCTCCAGCTCGACGCCCTTGTTGTGGGCGACGCGGGTCTTGCCCTGCGCGATCCTGCTGGTGGCGAAGTCGAGCACGATGGGGTCCTTGCCCGCGCGCGGGATGCCGACGCAGAACGGGTTGGTGCCGTGGCGCGCATCGCTGCCGCCCCAGGGCGCCACGATGGGACGCGAGATCACGTTGACGAAGTGGATCGAGACCAGCCCATGGTCGATGCACTGCTCGGCCCAGTGGCCGATGCGGCCGATATGGTGCGAGTTTGAGAGGCCGACGAGACACACGCCGTTGCGCTTGGCGCGCTCGGCTGCCAGCTCCATCGCTTCATGGCCGATCACTTGGCCGTAGCCGGTGAGCCCGTCGAGGGTGAGAAGCGGACCGGTGTCGAGCACGACCTTGACGTGCTGGTTCACGGCGAGGCCGCCCGTGGTGACGCTCTGGACATAGCGCGGGATCATGCCGACGCCGTGCGAATCGTGTCCCTTGAGGTTGGCCTCGACCAGATTGGTGGACACGAGCTCGGCCTCGCGGTCCGTAGACCCGCCGGCCTTGACGATGGCGCTGATAGCTTCGATGAGCGGCTGTGCCTTGATGGTGCGGTAATCGGCCATTGTTGTTGCTCTTATTCCTTCACGATCCGGCGGCAGTGCTCCCATGCCGCGCCAATCAGGTTCTCGCTCGCCTCCGGGGTCCGGAACGCCGAATGCGCCGACAACGTCACGTTCGGCAGTTTTGTCAGCGGATGATCGCCGGGCAATGGCTCGATATTGAACACGTCGAGGCCGGCATGGCGGATGTGGCCCGACTTCAGGGCATCGATCATGGCGGCCTCGTCGACGACGGCGGCGCGGGCGGTGTTGATGAGGATGACGCCCGGCTTCATCTTCGCGATCATCTCGCGGGTGATCATGCCGCGCGTCTCGTCGTTGAGCAGCAGATGCAGCGATACGACGTCTGCTCTCGCCAACACCGTGTCGAGATCGGCGAATTCCACGCCCGGATAGCTCTTCGGCGAGCGGTTCCACGCGATCACCTTCATGCCGCTGCCCAAGGCAATGCGCGCGACCTCCGCGGCAATACCGCCGAAGCCGATCAGGCCGAGCGTCTTGCCAGTGAGTTGCATGCCGTCTTCGCGGAGCCAGTTTCCGCCGCGCATCTCGCGGTCCATCATCGCGATGACGCGGGCCGAAGCCCACATCAGCGTGATCGCGCATTCCGCGACCGCCGTGTCGCCATAGCCCTTGATCAGGTGCACGGAGATGCCGAGCTCAGCGAGCTCCTCCGGGTTCATGTAGCTGCGCGCGCCGGTGCCGAGGAACACGACATGCTTCAACCCTGTGCACTTCTTTGCGACGTCGGTAGGCAGCGCGGTGTGGTCGACGATCGCGATCTCGGCGCCGTCGAGGATTTCAGGATATTGTTCGGGTTTGATGTCGGGATCCCTGTGGATCCGCACCTTGGGATCGCCGGGCTGCTCCAGCCGCTCCATGATCACGGCGAGAGTTTCATTGGCGTCGACGAAAACTCCGCGCATGGTTCTCTCCGGTCAGGATGCGACGCCGGCGATCGCCAGCACCGTGTGCATGAGGACGTTGGTGCCCGCGGCGCAATCGGGCTGCGTGGCGTCTTCCAGCTCGTTGTGGCTGATGCCGTCCTTGCAGGGCACGAACACCATTGCGGCCGGCATGATTGTGTTGAGATTGCAGGCGTCGTGGCCGGCGCCGGAGGTGATGCGGCGAGAGGAGTAGCCGAGCGTCTTCGCCGCGTTCTCGACTGCGGCAATCAATTTGGGATCGAAATGCGTCGGCGGCTTGCGCCAGACCAGGTCGATCTTCACCTCGACCTTGCGGCGTGCGGCGATCTCGGCAATCGCGCTGCGCAGATCGCGATCTAGCGCATCCATGATCGCGCCATCCGCACTGCGGCAATCCATCGTGAAGGCGATCTCGCCGGGAATGACGTTGCGCGAGGGGTTTGCGATCACGGCCTCGCCGATGGTACCGACGGCCTTCGGCCCGTACTTCCTCGCAATGGCCTCCATCGCCAGCACGATCTCGGACAGCGTCGCCAACGCGTCGCGCCGCAGCGGCATCGGCGTCGATCCGGCATGGCTCTCGAAGCCGGAAATCTTGCCGTCGTACCAAAGCACGCCCTGGCCGGAATCGACCACGCCGATGGTCTTGCCTTCGGCCTCCAGGATCGGGCCCTGCTCGATGTGCAATTCGACGAAGGAACCGAGCTTCTGGAACCCGACCGGCTTGTCGCCGCGATAACCGATGCCATCGAGCGCCTGGCCGACGGTGGTGCCATCAGCGTCCTTGCGCGACAAGATGTCATCGGTGGTGAAGTCGCCGACATAGGCAGCGGAGGCCATCATCGCGGGAGCGAAGCGCGAACCCTCTTCGTTGGTCCAGTTGACGACGCAGATCGGCGCCTCGGTTTCGATCCCGGCATCGTTCAGCGTGCGGATCACTTCGAGCGCACCGAGCGTTCCCAGAATGCCGTCATACTTGCCGCCGGTCGGTTGCGTGTCGAGATGCGAGCCGATGCCGACGGGCGGCTTCGACATGTCGCGTCCCTTGCGCAGCCCGAACTGCGAGCCGAGCGCATCGGTGTGCACCTCCAAGCCGGCGTCCTCGCAGGCCTTGCGGAACCAGTCGCGTACCAGCTTGTCCTCCGCGCTCAGCGTCAGCCGCCGCACGCCGCCCTTGGCCGTCGCGCCGAACTGCGCGGTCTCGTGGATGGAGCCCCAGAGGCGGGCGGAATCGATTTGCAAATTGGTGGCGGCTCGGCTCATGCGGTCAGTCTCTCAATTGTCCGGCGCCTGTTTCAATGACGCGCCGGCGCGGGCGCGTCAACTGCGAGGCTGCTCTGCGCAATCTGACATGCAAGCTCTGCGACCCGCTCCACCGCCACGACATCGGGCGAGGCGAGCCAGCTCGCGGTGAATGTCAGCGGCGCGATTTTGAGATCGGTGTCGAGCAGTTGCAACCGCCCGTCTGCGAGCTCGTTCTCGACGATGGCGTCGGGGATCACGGCGATGCCGAGGCCCTCGACCGCCATGTGGATGACGGTCGCAAGCGAGGCGGAGGCGTGCAGCCGGATCGGAGGCAGCTCCGGCCGGTCGAACACTTCGCGCACGACCTCGTAGGGACGCGTCTTCCGCGGGAAGGTAATGATCGGAAACCGCGCGAGCTCAGCCCGCGTCACCGGTCCATCGCCGAGGCCGAGCGAGGGGCTGGCGAGAAAACCGATCGGATAGTCGGCGAGGACGCGATTGTGCACCCCGGAGGCCGAGAGCGGACCGACGACGAAGGCAAGCTCGATCTCCTGCGCAAGCAGGCGCGCGGTCAGGTTCGGCGTGATGTCGACCTCGATCTCCAGCGACAGGTTTGGGTAGACCTCGTTCATGCTCTTCACCAGCCGCGGCAGCCAAGTGTGCACGATGGTTTCGGCGACGCCGAGTCGCATCACGCCGCGCATCGCCGAGCGGTCGCCGATCTCGGCGATCATCGCGGCGCGCAGGCCGATCAGCTTCTCCGCATAGACCATCATCTGTCGGCCGCTCGGTGTCGGCGAGGCCACGCGGTGGTCGCGATTTAGGAGCTTCACCCCCATCTCGCGCTCGAGCTGGGCGATGCGCTGGGAGATCGCCGGCTGAGTCGTGTTGAGGCGTGCTGCGGCGCCGCGAAAGCTGCCGAGCTTCACAACCCAAAGGAACGTCTCGATCGATCTGAAGTCCAGCATTGGAAGGATTTTCCCGTCCGATAAATGAAATTTATCGATATTGATTAGAAAGGAAGATTAGACTTTATAGCACGCGTGGTGTTGGCTTGTCTTTGTCGAGTTTATAGGCAGGTCGATCCCATGACTGTTTTGGTGGCAGTGCAGCAAACTGAAACGCCCGACACGCTCCCGAGCCGCAAGGCGCGGCTTGCCTACCGCGAGGGGCTGGTCGCCTCCACCGCCGGCGTTGCCCCCGGCTTCGTCCAGGGCAATCTGGCAATCTTGCCGGCGGAATATGCCGGGGCGTTCCATCGCTTCTGCCAGCTCAATCCCAAGCCGTGCCCGATCATCGGCATGTCCGATGTGGGCAGTCCGCACATCCCGGCGCTGGGCGCCGATCTCGACATTCGCACCGACGTGCCGCGCTATCGCGTCTGGCGCGACGGCGAAGTCGTGGACGAGCCGACCGATGTCACCAAATACTGGCGCGACGATCTCGTGACCTTCGTGCTCGGCTGCTCGTTCTCGTTCGAAGAGGCGCTGCTCGACGAGGGCATGCCGATCCGCCACATCGAGCACAATGTGCGCGTGCCGATGTATCGCACCAACATCGCTTGCGGCGAGTCCGGTCCCTTTGCCGGTCCCATGGTGGTGTCGATGCGTCCGTTCAAGCCGGCGGATGCGATCCGTGCGGTGCAGATCACCTCGCGCTATCCGGCCGTGCACGGCGCGCCCGTGCATCTCGGCCATCCGCACCTGATCGGCATCAAGGACATCGCCAAGCCCGATTACGGCGATCCGGTGCCGGTCGCCGACGACGAGATCCCGGTGTTCTGGGGCTGCGGCGTGACACCGCAATCGGTCATCAACGCTGCCAAGCTGCCGTTTGCGATCACGCATTCGCCCGGCCTGATGCTGGTGACGGATCTCAAGAACAGGACCATGGCCGTGATTTAGTGGGCAGCGTTTGCTGCTTCTTCGAGCTTTACCGCATCCATCAATCGCTTCATTCGATCGGCTGAAATTCAGTAACAGGGGACTTTGCCATGACGATCACTCGCCGCGACGTATTGTTGGGAGCCACCGCTACGGCCGCGCTAGTGCCGCTGGCAGCGCGCGCACAGACTTCGGAAGTCGTGATCGGCGTGATCTATCCGTTCTCCGGCGGCAGCGCACAGCAGGGCGTCGACGCGCAGAAGGCCTATGAAACCGCGCTCGAGGTCATCAACAAGGACACCGATTTCGACCTGCCACTGGCGAAGGGCGAGGGCCTGCCGGGTCTCGGCGGCGCAAAGGTCCGCCTCGTTTTCGCCGACCACCAGGCCGATCCGCAGAAGGGCCGCGCCGAGGCCGAGCGCCTGATCACGCAGGAGAAGGTCTCCGCCATCATCGGCACCTATCAGAGCGCGGTCGCCGTCACCGTCAGCCAGATCTGCGAGCGCTACCAGATCCCGTTCGTCTCGGCCGACAACTCCTCGCCCAGCCTGCATCGCCGTGGCCTGAAATATTACTTCCGCGCCGCGCCGCATGACGAGATGTACTCGGCCGCCATGTTCGACTTCTTCGATGCCTTGAAGAAGAAGGGCACCAAGATCGAGACGCTATCGCTGTTCCACGAGGACACCATCTTCGGCACCGATTCCGGCAACGCCCAGGCCAAGATCGCCGGCGAGCGCGGCTACAAGATCGTCTCCGACATCAAGTATCGCGCCAACTCGCCCTCGCTCTCGGCCGAGGTGCAGCAGCTCAAGAGCGCCAACGCCGACGTGCTGATGCCCTCGAGCTACACCACTGATGGCATCTTGCTGGTGAAGACCATGGGCGAGCTTGGTTACAAGCCGAACGCGATCGTGGCGCAGGACGCCGGTTTCTCCGAGAAGGCGCTCTACGACGCTGTCGGCGACAAGCTGGAAGGCGTGATCTCGCGCGGCACCTTCTCGCTCGACCTCGCGCAGAAGCGTCCGATGGTTGGCAAGATCAACGAGATGTTCAAGACGCGGTCGGGCAAGGATTTCAACGACCTCACCTCGCGTCAGTTCATGGGCCTGATCATCCTCGCCGACGCCATCAGCCGCGCCAAGTCGACTGACGGCGAGAAGATCCGCGACGCGCTGGCCGCCACCGACATCCCGGGCGAGCAGACCATCATGCCCTGGAAGCGTGTCAAGTTCGACGAGATGGGCCAGAACAACGACGCCGACCCGGTGCTGCTGCAATATGTCGGCGGCAAGTTCGTCACCATCTTCCCGCCGCAGGCCGCGATCGCCGAGGCGATCTGGCCGATGAAGTAAGACACGGCGAGCGGGAGCACAGATCGTAGCTCCCGCCCTCATCCTGAGGAGCGGGCGCAGCCCGCGTCTCGAAGGACGAGGGCTGGGCCATCCTTCGAGACGCGCGGTGCGCGCTCCTCAGGATGAGGACGTAGTTCGGGGGACAGACTTTTGACAGCCCAAACCATTATCCAAAGTCTCGCGAGCGGCCTCCTCATGGGCCTGCTCTACGGACTGATCGCCGTCGGCCTCGCGCTGATCTTCGGCCTGATGGACGTCGTGAACTTCGCTCACGGGGAGTTCCTGATGATCGCGATGTATGTGAGCTTCTTCCTGTTCACGTTCTTCGCCATCGACCCCTTGCTGTCGGCGCCGCTCGTGGCCGCCGCGCTGTTCGTATTCGGAGCGGTCGTCTATCTGTTGATCGTGCGCTTCGCCATGCGGGCCAAGGCCAACGCGGGCATGGTGCAGATCTTCTCCACCTTTGGCCTCGCCATCGTGATGCGCGGCCTCGCGCAGTTCTTCTTCACGCCTGACTATCGCAGCGTTCCGCAGTCCTGGCTCGGCGGCAAGACGATCTCGATCGCCGGCGTCTTCCTGCCGGAGCCGCAGCTCATGGGTGCGCTGGTTTCGATCCTGGCCTTTGCTGGCCTCTACTTCTTCATCCATCGCACCGATTTCGGTCGCGCGCTGGAGGCCACCCGTGAAGATCCCGGCGCGGTGGCCCTCGTCGGCATCGACAAGAACCGCGTGTTCGCGCTCGGCTGGGGGCTTGGTGCCGCGCTGGTCGGCCTCGCCGGAGCGATCATGGCAAGCTTCTTCTATATCTATCCCGACGTCGGCGCGTCCTTTGCGCTGATCGCCTACGTCACGGTCGCGCTCGGCGGCTTCGGCAGCGTGTTCGGCGCGTTCGCCGGCGGGATCATCGTGGGCCTCGTCGAGGCCACCACCGCGCTGGTGCTGCCGCCGTCGCTGAAATCGGTCGGCATCTACGCCGTCTACCTGCTGGTCGTCTTCATCCGGCCGCGTGGCCTGTTCGGATCGATGTGATGGACAAGGATTTTGCCGCGCGGCGCCGCCGCGACCTCATCATCGCCGCGGTGCTGACCGCCCTGGCGGCGCTCGCTCCGCTGTTCATCAAGGACGTCTACGTCCAGAACATCCTGATCCTGACCTTGATGTATGCGGCGCTGTCGCAGAGCTGGAACATTCTCTCTGGCTATTGCGGGCAGATCTCGCTGGGACATGCGCTCTATTTCGGCATCGGCGCCTACACCACCGAACTCCTGTTCACCAAGTTCGGCGTGCTGCCATGGTTCGGTATGCTCGCCGGCGGCGCGGTCGCGGCCGCGATTGCGATGGGGCTCGGCTATCCCTTCTTTCGGTTGCGCGGCCATTACTTCGTGATCGCGACCATCGTTATCGCCGAGATCGGGCTGCTGTTGTTCCAGAATTGGGAATGGGCGGGGGCTGCGATGGGAATCACCATTCCGGTGCGCGGCGACAGCTGGCTGAAGTTCCAGTTCATGCGCAGCAAGCTGCCTTACTTTTATTTCGCGCTGGTGCTGTGCAGCCTCGCCTGGTTCGTCACCTGGTGGCTGGAGGACTCCAAATGGGGCTTCTGGTGGCGCGCGGTAAAGGACAATGCGGAAGCGGCCGAGAGCCTCGGTGTCGTCGTGTTCAACTCCAAGATGGGCGCGGCCGCCGTCTCCGCTTTCCTCGTCGCCATCGGCGGCGCCTTCTATGCCCAGTTTCTCGCCTATATCGATCCTGAAAGCGTGATGGGCTTCCAGTTCTCGCTGCTGATGGCGTTGCCCGCCGTGCTTGGCGGCATCGGCACCCTGTGGGGACCCGTGTTAGGGGCGGCCATCCTGATCCCGATGACGGAGCTGACGCGCTCCTATATCGGCGGCTCCGGCCGCGGCGTCGACCTCATTGTCTACGGCACGCTGATCGTGCTGATTTCGCTCGCCCTGCCGCAGGGTCTGGTGAGCCTGTTCTCTCGTGCGAAGCGGAAGGGAGCCACGCGATGACCCCGCTGCTTGAAACCCGCGGCGTCTGGCAGCGTTTCGGCGGCCTCGTCGCCAACAGCGACGTCTCGATCTCTGTGGGTCGCGGCGAGATCGTCGGCCTGATCGGCCCGAATGGTGCCGGCAAGTCGACGCTGTTCAATCTCATCGCCGGCGTGCTGCCGCCGACGCAAGGCTCGATCTGGTTCGACGGCGAGGATGTCACCAGCATGCCGGCCGCCGAGCGCTGCCAGCGCGGCATCGGGCGCACCTTCCAGGTCGTCAAGAGCTTCGAGACCATGACGGTGATCGACAACGTCATCGTCGGTGCGCTGGTGCGCAACACCGTGATGCGCGAGGCACGCCGCAAGGCGCATGAGGTGCTCGAATTCACCGGCCTTGCTGCGCGCGCCAACGTGCTCGCGAGCGACCTCGTGCCGGCCGAAAAGCGCCGCCTCGAAGTCGCGCGCGCGCTTGCGACTGAACCAAAGCTGCTGCTGCTCGACGAAGTCCTCACTGGTCTTACGCCGACCGAGGCGCAGACCGGTGTCGCGCTGGTGCGCAAGGTGCGTGACGCCGGCATCACCGTGCTGATGGTCGAGCACGTCATGGAGATCGTGATGCCGCTGGTCGATCGTGCCATCGTGCTCGACCTCGGCAAGGTGCTGGTCGAGGGCAAGCCCACTGAAATCGTCCGCGATCCCAAGGTGATCAGCGCATATCTGGGAGATCGTCATGCTGTCGGTGCGTGAAGTCACGACCGCCTATCAGGGCCTGGTCGCGATCTTCGCGGTCAGCATCGAAGTCGCCAAGGGCGAGATCGTCTGCGTCGCCGGCGCCAACGGCGCGGGCAAGTCGACGCTGCTGAAATCCATCGCCGGCGCCGAGCGCCCGCGCTCGGGCACGGTGACGTTCGACGGCAAGCGCCTCGACGGCATGGCGCAGCACCACATCACGGCGACCGGCATCGCCTATGTGCCGGAGAACCGACGCTTGTTTCCGCGCCTCTCCGTGCGCGACAATCTGCGCCTCGGCAGCTATCTCTACCGCGGCGAGGCCGACCGCGAGAGCCCGCTCGATCTCGTGTTCCAGCTATTTCCGCGCCTCTCCGAACGCCTCGAGCAGCGCGCCGAGACGCTAAGCGGCGGCGAGCAGCAGATGCTCGCGATCGGCCGTGCGCTGATGACGCGCCCGCGGCTGTTGATGCTGGACGAGCCCTCGCAGGGCATCATGCCGAAGCTGGTCGACGAGATCTTCCAGGCCGTCAAGCGCATCCGCGACGCCGGCATGACCGTGCTGATCGTGGAGCAACGCATGGCGGAGTGCCTGGAGATCGCCGACCGCGCCTACATCCTGCAAACCGGCCGCGTGCTGATGCAGGGCGCCGCAAGCGAGATCAAGGGCAATCCCGACGTGCGCAAGGCGTATCTGGGGCTGTAGCCGCGAAGCGTTGGGCACGTCGCGCAACACACTCGGCGTCATCGCCCGCGAAGGCGGGCGATCCAGTATTCCAGAAGCCGCTGTGATTGAGCCGAGAAGCCGCGGCGTCTGGATTCCCCGCCTTCGCGGGGAATGACAGCGGTGAGTAGGGCGGTGTTAGTTCGCCCACGGCTGCACGAGGCTCAATGCCCATGCTCCGGCAGCGATACCCCAAACACCTTCACCAGATCATTCACCTGCGCCGGCGACAGGTAGCGCGGGTTCATCCCGCGCAGCAGCAGGTACAGCCTCGCCGTCTCCTCCAACTCCTCGGTCGCGAACACCGCTGCTTCCAGCGTGTCGCCAGCGACGACCGGGCCGTGATTGGCGAGCAGCACGGATGAGTATTTTCCCGCCAGCCCTTTGATCGCATCGGCGACCGCGGGATCGCCGGGGCGATAATAGGGGACGAGCGCGGTGGCGCCGCATTTCATCAGATAATAGGCCGTCATCGGCGGCAGCGCGGCGCGCGGGTCGATCTCCGGGAGCATCGACAGCGCGACCGAATGGGTGGAATGCAGGTGCACGATCGCCCTTGCGCTCCCGCGCGTGGCGTAGAGTGCATTGTGCAGCGGAACTTCCTTGGTCGGCGCATCGCCCGAAACCAGTCGGCCCTGATCGTCCAGCCGCGACAGTTTTGCGGGATCGAGGAAGCCGAGCGAGGCATTGGTCGGCGTCACCAGCCAGCCGCCGCCGTCCAGCCTGGCGCTGATATTGCCGGAGGAGCCGGGCGTCAGCCCACGCTCGAACAGGGACCGTCCGAAGCGGCAAATGTCTTCGCGCAGCAATGTCTCGTTGCTCATGGCCGTCATGTCCGTTTGTCTCACGCTTTGGCAGCGCGGCCAAGCCGTGTTATTCGGTTGCCAAGCTGCCGCAAAAGGCGGCCGTCCGGGAAACGTTGCAAGGATCAGTTGTATGTCCGCCTCCACGTCACAGAATCAGCGCATCGCCGTCATCGGGCTCGGCTCGATGGGGTTCGGCATGGCGAGCTCGCTGAAGCGCGCCGGTCATGTCGTCACCGGCTGCGACGTCTCGGCTGATGCGGTCGCGCGCTTCGTGACGGAGGGCGGCGCCGGCGCCAAGACGCCGGCCGAAGCTGCCAAGGGCGCCGACATCGTCGTCAGCGTCGTCGTCAATGCCGCGCAGACCGAGACGATCCTGTTCGGCAAGGATGGCGTCGCCGAAACCATGGCGAAGGACAGCGTCTTCCTGTCGTCGGCGACTATGGATCCCGACGTGGCTCGGCGTCTCGCCAAGCAGCTGGAGGCGACCGGCCGGCACTATCTGGATGCACCGATCTCCGGCGGGGCGCAGCGCGCAGCGCAGGGCGAGCTGACGATCCTTGCCTCCGGCAGTCCGGCTGCGTTTGAGAAAGCGCGGCCCGCGCTCGATGCCATGGCCGCGAAGCTCTACGAGCTTGGCGATGCCGCAGGCCAGGGCGCCGCCTTCAAGATGATCAACCAGCTGCTCGCCGGCGTGCATATCGCCGCTGCCAGCGAGGCGATCGCGTTCGCGGCCAAGCAGGGTCTCGACATCCGCAAGGTCTATGAGGTGATCACGGCGTCCGCCGGAAACTCCTGGATGTTCGAGAACCGCATGCCGCACGTGCTCGACGGCGATTACACGCCGCGCAGTGCGGTCGAGATCTTCGTCAAGGATCTCGGCATCATCCAGGATATGGCGCGCAGTGCCAGATTCCCGGTTCCGGTCTCCGCCGCAGCACTTCAGATGTTCTTGATGACGGCAGCCTCCGGCATGGGCCGCGACGATGATGCGTCGGTGGCGCGGATGTATGCGCGGGTCACCGGCGTGAAACTGCCCGGCGACAAGTAAAGGATAAGAGGATTCCGATGCCCCGTTTTGCCGCCAATCTCTCGATGATGTTCACCGAGGTGCCGTTCCTCGACCGCTTCGACGCCGCTGCCGCAGCCGGCTTCACCGCAGTCGAGTTTCTCTTTCCCTATGAGCATTCGGCCGAGGCGGTCGGCGAGCGGCTCAAGCGCAACGGCTTGACTCAGGCGCTGTTCAACCTGCCACCGGGCGACTGGAATGCCGGCGAGAAGGGCTTTGCGGCGCTCCCGTCGCGATTCCCCGAGCTGAAGGCGAGCCTGGAAACTGCGCTGCCCTACGCCAAGGCGACCGGCGTCAAGCGGCTGCATTTGATGGCGGGCATCGCCAACCGCGGCGAGCGGGTTGCTATCGAGGCGTTCTACAAATCGGTGGCGTGGGCCGCCGAGTTCTTTGCGCCGCACGGCATCGACATCGTGCTCGAGCCGATCAATGCACGCAACGTGCCCGGCTATTTCCTCAACGATTTCGGCTTCGCGCGCGACCTGATCCAGGAGCTGCGGCTTCCGAACCTGAAACTCCAGTTCGACATCTATCACTGCCAGATCATCCATGGCGACGTTACGATGCGGCTGCGTGAGATGATGCCGGTCATCGGCCACATCCAGATCGCCAGCATCCCCTCGCGCAACGAGCCTGATGGCGAGGAGCTGAACTATCCGTTCCTGTTCGACGAACTCGACCGGCTCGGTTATGCCGGTTTCGTCGGCTGCGAATATAATCCGCGCGGCAAGACCACCGACGGCCTTGCCTGGTTCAAGCCTTATGCGGGAGTGAAGCCGTGACAGTTGCAGCGAAAATATCCCTTGGCTGCATTGCCGACGACTACACCGGCGCCTCCGACCTCGCCAACACGCTGACGCGCGCCGGCCTGCGCACGGTGCAGACTATCGGCGTGCCCGCGGACGATCTCGCGCTGCCCGAGGTCGACGCCGTCGTGGTGTCCTTGAAGAGCCGTTCGATCGAAGCCGGTCTTGCCGTATCGCGCTCGCGCGCGGCGGACAAATGGCTGCGCAGCCGTGGCGCCGGCCACGTGCTGTTCAAGATCTGCTCGACCTTCGATTCCACCGATGCCGGCAATATCGGCCCGGTGATGGACGCGCTGCGCGCCGATTGCGGCGAGACGGCCGTGCTGGTGACGCCGGCCTTTCCGGAGACCGGCCGCACCGTCTACCAGGGCAATCTGTTCGTCGGCGCCGTGCCGCTGAACGAGAGCCCGCTGAAGGACCATCCGCTCAACCCGATGCACGATTCCAACCTGGTCCGCGTGCTGGCGCGCCAGAGCAAGGCGCAAATCGGCCTGGTCGACCTCGCCATCGTCACGCGCGGCGCGGATGCCGTGCGGGCGCGGCTGGCCGAACTCGCGGGCAAGGGCATTGGCGCGGCGATCATCGACGCCGTGTTCGATCGCGACCTCGAGACCATCGGCCTCGTCGCTGCCCAGCATCGGCTGTCGGTTGGCGCGTCCGGCATGGGTCTTGGGCTGGCACGAGCGCTGGTGTCGACAGGGAAGGTCAAATCGACAGCGGCGAGCAGCGAGGCGGGGGCGGCGGTCGGCGGACCGGCGGCGTGCCTGGCCGGAAGCTGCTCGCAGGCGACGCTTCAGCAGATCGCCAATGCCGAGCGCGTCATGCCGGTGCTGCATCTCGATCCGGACCGTATTACTACGGGCGAGGACGAGGCGCAGCGCGCGCTGGCCTGGGCGAAACCGCGACTGGCCGACGGTCCGGTCCTGATCGCATCGAGCTCGACGCCCGATCAGGTCGCCGCGGTCCAGGCGCGCCACGGCCGCGACGCGGCCGGCCACGCCATCGAGCAGGCGATGGCCGACATCGCCGAGGGTCTGGTGCAGGCCGGCGTCAAGCGCCTGGTCGTTGCCGGCGGGGAAACATCCGGTGCCGTGGTCGACCGGCTGAAGATTCCCGGATTTCTCGTGGGAGTAGAGATCGCAGTCGGCGTCCCGGTGCTGCGCGCGGTCGGTGTCAAAAATGGCGACATGCTGCTCGCCTTGAAGTCCGGAAACTTTGGCGGCCCGGAGTTTTTCTCCGACGCGCTTGGGCTCATGCGCTGAGCGCAGGGCATTTTTAGCGCCCTGTTCATTTGTTTCGGGCTTCGTACTCGTACGGAGTCGTCGTTAACATCTGCTCAGGTGCTCTCGTGTTGGATGTCGGTTCTGCTCCCTTAGGTTGATTCGTAAAAGTTCCGGACGCCGCCGCGCCAACGCAAAGAGACCGATTATGCTCGCCACCATTTCCATTCGTGCCAAGATCATCAGTGTCGTGGCGTTCCTGCTGGTCGCGATGGCCGGCATGGGCCTGCTCGCCGTCATGAAGATGCGGTCGATGAATGCCAACACCGTCGACATCACCACGAGCTGGATGCCCAGCGTGCGCGTGCTCGGCGACCTGCGTGCCGGCGTGATCACTTACCGCAACGTCATTCGAGAGCACATGCTGTCGGAAACGCTGGACGAGAAGCTCGCGATGGAAAAGACGCTCGCGACCGTGATCGAGGCCAATGCCAAATTCCGCAAGGCCTACGAGCCGATGATCACCTCTCCGGAGGAACGGAAGCTCTACAACGATTGGGCCACGCTCTGGGAGGACTACAAGAAGGGCACCGAAGTTGTCATGGCGCTCTCGCGCAAGGAGGCCGGCAAGGTTCCGCATGAGGCCCAGGAGCTGAACACCAAGACGGTCAACAAGATCGGCCTTGAGGCCGACGCGATCCTGACCAAGGACATCGAGCTCAACACCAAGGGCGGAGACCAGGCCGCGCAGGATGCCGCCGACAGCTACTACTATGCCTTCATGCTGGTCTCGATCATCCTCGGCGCGGCCGTCGTCGTCGGCATCGGCGTCGGCTTCTACCTCGTCCAGGACGTCTCCAGCGGCATCAATTCGATCATCGAGCCGATGCAGGCGCTGGGCAAGGGCGAGCTTTCCGCCGAAGTCCCTCATCGCGGCGAGAAGACCGAGATCGGCGCCATGGCCGACGTGCTCCAGATCTTCAAGGAAGCGCTGATCGCCAAAAAGGCCGCCGACGAGGCTGCCGCCGCCGATGCCGAAGCCAAGATCGAGCGCGGCCGCCGCGTCGACAACATTACCCGCGAATTCGAAACGATGATCGGCGAGATCGTCCAGACCGTGTCGTCGGCCTCGACCCAGCTGGAAGCCTCGGCCTCGACGCTGACCTCGACCGCCGACCGCTCCCAGCGGCTGGCGACCACCGTTGCCGGAGCGTCGGAGGAAGCCTCGACCAACGTGCAGTCGGTGGCCTCGGCGACCGAGGAGATGGCCTCGTCCGTCGGCGAGATCAGCCGCCAGGTCCAGGAATCGGCGCGCATGGCGGGCGATGCCGTCGGCCAGGCCCGCGCCACCACCGAACGCGTCAGCGAGCTCTCGAAGGCGGCCTCGCGCATCGGCGACGTCGTCGAGCTCATCAACACCATCGCCGGCCAGACCAACCTTCTGGCGCTGAACGCGACCATCGAAGCCGCACGTGCCGGCGAAGCCGGCCGCGGCTTTGCGGTCGTCGCCTCCGAGGTGAAGGCGCTCGCCGAGCAGACCGCGAAGGCGACCGGTGAGATCGGCCAGCAGATCTCCGGCATCCAGGCGGCGACCAACGACTCGGTCGGCGCCATCAAGGAGATCTCCTCGACCATCGAGCGTCTGTCGGAGATCTCGTCGGCGATCGCCGCGGCCGTGGAAGAGCAGGGCGCGGCAACCCAGGAGATTGCCCGCAATGTCCAGCAGGCGGCGCAGGGCACCCAGCAGGTCTCCTCCAACATCACCGACGTGCAGCGCGGCGCAACCGAGACCGGCACGGCCTCCTCGCAGGTGCTGTCGGCGGCACAGATGCTCTCCAACGACTCCGGCCGGCTCAAGACCGAGGTCAGCAAGTTCCTGACCAACGTTCGCGCGGCGTAACTGCGTCCGCGCGGCGTAAGCTGAAAATCACGGCATTGTTCGAAAGCGGCGCCTTTGGGCGCCGCTTTTTTTGCGCACATGAAAGCTGTCTCCCGTCATCTTTCGGCGCGAGGTGCATATCTGGAATGCTATTTCGCAGTGCGATAGCAGGGAATTGACCGCTCGTGACGCAGTGCCGTTGGCCATTCGGGCGGTCTTCAGGTAAATCAGCCGAGGAACCCGCGGGGGCGGTGTTTCCTGTCCCTGATCTGGAATTGCCCAACGAATGATTGCTCTGGTCCGTATTGCCCTGAGCCGGCCCTACACGTTTGTCGTGCTCGCGCTCCTGCTCCTGATCATCGGACCGCTGGCGGCGCTGCGGACGCCGACCGACATCTTCCCGGACATCCGCATCCCTGTGATCGGCGTGGTCTGGCAATACACCGGCCTGCCGCCCGATCAGATGTCGGGCCGCATCACCACGCCGTTCCAGCGCGCGCTGACGACAACGGTCAACGACATCGAGCACATCACCGCCAATTCCTATAACGGCTTTGGCATCATCAAGATCTTCTTCCAGCCGAACGTCGACATCCGCACCGCCAACGCGCAGGTCACCGCGATCTCGCAGACGCTGATCAAGCAGATGCCGCCGGGCGCGACGCCCCCTCTGATCCTGAACTACTCCGCCTCCACCGTGCCGATCGTCCAGGTGGCGCTCTCGGGCGATGGCCTCACCGAGCAGAACCTCGCCGATATCGGCATCAACCAGCTCCGTACGCCGTTGGTCACCGTGCCCGGCGCCGCGATCCCGTACCCGTTCGGCGGCAAGCAGCGCCAGGTCCAGATCGACCTCGACCCGACCGCGCTCCAGGCCCGCGGCCTGTCCGGCCAGGACGTCGCCAACGCGCTCGCGGCCCAGAACCTGATCACGCCGGTCGGCACCCAGAAGATCGGGCAGTTCGAATACATCATCCAGCTCAACAACTCGCCGCTGAAGATCGAGGAGCTCGGCAATCTGCCGATCAAGACCGTCAACGGCGCGATGGTCTATGTGCGCGACGTCGCGACCGTCAGGGACGGCAACCCGCCGCAGACCAACATCGTCCATGTCGACGGCAACCGCTCGGTGCTGATGATGGTGCTGAAGGCGGGCGCGACCTCGACGCTCGACATCATCGCGGGCATCAAGCAGAAGGTGATCGACGTCAAGGACCAGCTGCCGGACGCGCTCAAGATCGGCTTCATCGGCGATCAGTCGGTGTTCGTCCGCGGCGCCATCGAAGGCGTCGCGTTCGAGGGCGTGATCGCGGCGCTGCTCACCAGCGTCATGATCCTGCTGTTCCTCGGCAGCTGGCGCTCGACTGTGATCATTGCGGTCTCGATCCCGCTCTCGGTGCTCGGCGCCATCATCATGCTGTCGGCGATCGGGGAGACGCTGAACATCATGACGCTCGGCGGCCTGGCGCTCGCGGTCGGCATCCTCGTCGACGATGCCACGGTCACGATCGAGAACATCAACTACCATCTGGAGCAGGGCAAGCCGGTCGAGCAGTCGATCCTCGACGGCGCCAACCAGATCGTGACGCCGGCCTTCGTCTCGCTGCTCTGCATCTGCATCGTGTTCGTGCCGATGTTCTTCCTCACCGGCGTGGCGCGCTTCCTGTTCGTGCCGATGGCGGAAGCGGTGATGTTCGCGATGATCTGGTCGTTCCTGCTGTCGCGCACGCTGGTGCCGACCATGGCGAACTATTTATTGCAGGCGCATGTGCATCACGAGAACGGTCCGCCGAAGTCGCGCAATCCACTGGTCTGGTTCCAGCGCGGTTTCGAGGCTCGCTTCGAGCGCATTCGCGGCGGCTACCACAATTTCCTCGGGCTCGCGCTCGCGCACCGTCCGGTGTTCGTGATCGGCTTCCTCTGCGTGGTCGGCGCGTCCTTCGCGCTGGTCCCGTTCCTCGGACGCAACTTCTTCCCCGCGGTCGATGCCGGCAACATCCTGATGCACGTCCGCACCCAGGTCGGCACCCGCGTCGAGGAGACAGCGAACCAGCTCGCCGACGTGCAGAAGGCGATCCGCAAGCTGATCCCGGGTGAGATCGAAACGCTGACCGACAACATCGGCATGCCGATCTCCGGCATCAACATGACCTACAACAACACCGGCGTGATCGGCCCGCAGGATGGCGACATCCAGATCAAGCTGAAGGAAGGCCACAAGCCGACCGAAGAGCATGTGCGCGTGCTGCGTGAGCAATTGCCGCGGCTGTTCCCCGGCGTCAGCTTTGCCTTCCTGCCGGCCGACATCGTCAGCCAGATCCTGAACTTCGGCGCGCCGGCGCCGATCGACCTGCAGATCCGCGGCGCCAATATCAGCGCCAACTTCGTTTATGCCAACAATCTGCTGGCCAAGGTTCGCAGGATTCCCGGCGTCGCCGATGCGCGCATCCAGCAGTCACCGAACAATCCGACCTTCAATATCGATGTCGACCGCACCCGCGCGCAGTATGTCGGGCTGACCGAGCGTGACGTCACCAACAGTCTCGTGGTCAACCTTGCCGGCTCCTCGCAGGTGGCGCCGACCTACTACCTCAATCCGGACAACGGCGTATCCTATTCGATCGTGATGCAGACGCCGCAATACCAGATGGATTCGCTCAGCGCGCTTCAGACGTTGCCGATCACGGCGGCCGGCAATTCGCAGTCGCCGATCCTCGGCGGCATCGCCGATATCAAGCGATCGACTTCGAGCGCGGTGGTCTCGCAATACGACATCCAGTCGATGGTGCAGATCTTCGCCACGACCTCGGGCCGCGATCTCGGTGCGGTCGCGACCGACATCCGCCAGGTGATCGCCGACACCGCCAAGGAGGTGCCGAAAGGCTCTTCCGTGGTGCTGCTCGGCCAGGTGCAGACCATGAACAGCGCCTTCACCGGCTTGTTGTTCGGCCTGCTTGGCGCGGTCGTCCTGATCTATTTCCTGATCGTCGTGAACTTCCAGTCCTGGTCCGATCCCTTCGTGATCATCACGGCGTTGCCCGCAGCACTCGCCGGCATCGTCTGGATGCTGTTCGCCACCGAGACGACGCTGTCGGTGCCGGCGCTGACCGGCGCGATCATGTGCATGGGCGTTGCCACCGCCAACAGCGTGCTCGTGATCTCGTTCGCCCGCGAGCGCTACGAAGAGCTCGGCGATCCCATCGCCGCGGCGCTCGAAGCCGGCTTCGTCCGGTTCCGCCCGGTGCTGATGACCGCGCTCGCCATGATCATCGGCATGGCGCCCATGGCGCTGGGGCTCGGCGAGGGCGGCGAGCAGAATGCGCCGCTCGGCCGTGCCGTGATCGGCGGCCTGATCTTTGCAACCTTCGCCACGCTGATGTTCGTTCCCGTGGTGTTCAGTATGGTACACAAGAAGCAAGGCGCCAAAGGCGCCGCCTCCCTGGAGCCCCCGCATGTCGCCCCATGAACCCCGCTCCCCGGTGTCGCACCGGAAACTGGGCATTTTCGGCGTGGTGGCGCTAATCGCGGCCGGCTTGGTCGTGGGCACCGGCATCCGCGCCCGCGAGGAGCAGGGCTCCAAATCGAAGGCATGGACCGATGATCAGGCTGTTCCCAGCGTCGCGGTGACGCTGCCTAATGCCAAGGCTCTCAATGCGACCATCGACTTGCCGGGCCGTCTCGAAGCCTATTATCGCGCGCCGATCTTTGCCCGTGTTCCCGGCTATCTCAAAAGCTGGAGCGCTGACATCGGTGCGCGGGTGAAGGCCGGTCAGGTGATCGCCGAGATCGAGGCGCCCGACCTCGACCAGCAACTGCTTCAGGCCCGCGCCGACCTCGCCAGCCAGCAGTCCAGCGCCAGGCTGTCGGAAGCCACCCTCAACCGCCGCAAGACGCTGGTCGCCTCCAACTTCGTCTCCGCGCAGGAGATCGACGAGCGTACCGCCGATCTCTCCAACAAGAACGCGGCGGTTCGCTCGGGCCAGGCCAACGTCGAGCGCCTCGAAGCGCTGGCCGGTTACAAGAAGATCACCGCTCCGTTTGACGGTGTGGTCACGGCGCGCGACACCGACGTCGGTGCGCTGATCAATTCAGGCGGCGGCTCGGGCCCGGCAATGTTCGTGGTCTCCGACATCACCAAGCTGCGCGTCTACATCAACGTGCCCCAGAACTACGTGCCCGCGATCAAGATCGGCGCCAAGGCCGCCATCGTGCTGCCGGAGTATCCGAACCGGACCTTCCAGGCGACGGTGGAGGCCTCCTCGCAGGCGGTTGACGTCGCCTCCGGCACGACGCGCATGCAGCTCGGTCTCGACAATTCCTCAGGCGAGCTGATGCCCGGCGGCTATGCTAGCGTGAAGCTCAGCCTGCAGCGCGACGCCGCGCCGCTCAGCATTCCCGCCAGTGCGCTGATCTTCAACGGCAGCGGCCTGCGCGTCGCAACCGTCGGTCCGGACGACAAGGTCCTGTTCAAGCCCGTGACCATCGCCCGCGATCTTGGCAAGGAGATCGAGCTCGCCTCGGGAATTGCAGCGGATGACCGCGTCATCACGGCACCACCGGACGGCCTCTCCGACGGCGACCAGGTCCGCGTGACCGGCGCCGGCGCCAAGGGCAAGCCCGCGACGGCGTCGGAGAAGCAGGCGCCGAAGGGGTAGCCTCGGTTTCGTAGGGTGGGCAAAGCGAAGCGTGCCCACCATCTCTCTGCGATCCTAAAAAAGATTGGTGGGCACGGCGCAAGAGCGCCTTTGCCCACCCTACGAGAGCTACGCCACCCTCCATTCCGGCACGCCATCTACCGTCATCGTGATCTCGCCGAGCGAACCCACCGGCGTGCGATCCATGTCGAGCAGATGCGCCAGCGTTGCCGCATCGCTCGCGGGAATTCGCGCCAGCGTGCGCCTATCGTTTTCCGTCCGCAGCATCACCACGCCATGCTCGACCTCGCCGCCGCGGCCGTAGAGCACCGTAAAGCTCTCCACCTTGCCCTTGCCTGAGACATCCGTGACGAACTCCGGCACCGCGCGCTTGTTGCTGTCCGCCGCCGCCTGCACGCTCGTCTCCTGTGCCAATGCTTCGCGCGGCGGCACCTTCGACACCACCAGCGCATGATGCTTGGTGACGAAACCGCCCTGGCCGTAGAGCAGGCCGAGCTTTGCGCCGTCGCGCACGCGCCGGACCGTCGCGCAGGCCGCGTGCGTCATGTAGGTGTTGAGCGGCGCGCCGAAGAAGGTGAGGCCGCCAGTCACGGTCGGCTGCACGTCCGCACCTAGACCCAGCGTCCGCCGCGCCATCTTGGGCACGCACGGAAAGCAGCTATAGAGCTCGATCGCGTCGAACTTCCTGCCGTCGCCGCCGGCGAGATCCATCACGGCCTTCAAAACGGCGTTCTGCGGATGGCTCTCGTAAAACTGGTCGCGCAAGAGATAGTCGCGCGGCTCCTCGGCCGAGGCGCCGCCGAGCGGATAGACCAGTCTGTCATCGGCGATGCCGGCCGCACGCGCTTTGGCGAGGCTGGTCAGCAGCAGCGCGCCGCCCATGTTGACGCTCGGGTTGGCAACCATGAGCTTGTTGTAAGGCCACGCGATGAGACGGTTGTCCGCGGTGGGCGTCGTGATTTCGTCAGGCGTATAGCGCCGCTTCAGCCAGGCGTTGGGATTCTGCGCGGCGGCCTCGGAATAGCGTGACCATAGTGTACCCGACTCTGCCATCGCCTCGCGCGGCGTCTGTCCCCAATGGGCGGACGATGCCGCTTCGTAGAACGGATAGACGGTGACGGGGCGGAACACGCCGAGCTTCACGGCCAGCGGCTTCTGGAATGCCGCGCCGCGCTTCGGCTCCTCGACGTCATGGGCGAACGGGGTCCATGGCAGCTTTGCCCCGGCGCGCTCCGCCTTGGTCGCCGTCGACTGTGCCTCCGCGCCGCAAACCGCGGCGACGCTGCATTCGCCGCGCGCAATGCGCTTTGCTGCCTCGTGGATGTAGCGGATCGGGCTCTCGCCGCCGACCGGGCCGTAATAGCAATGCGAAGGCGTGATGCCGAGCCGTTGCGCCAGCAGCTGCTCCGGATCGCGATAGCGCCAGCTCAGGAAGTTGACGATATCGAGCGATTGCACCTCGTCGAGCAGCTTTGCGCCGGCATCTGCTTCCGCGCGCCGCAGCGCCTGTTCGAGCAGGTCGAGCGGCTCGAGGCCATCGGTGACCTCCTTGGGACGGTCGACGATCTCGCCGACGCCGACGATGACGGGGATGCGGTCTTCGGGGGTATGCTTCTTATCTGTCATGCTTCAATTCACGATGTCAGTTTTTTGTCATTGCGCGCGTAGCGAAGCAATCCAGGGTCTTTCCGCGATGGTAGTCTGGATTGCTTCGCTGCGCTCGCAATGACGGTGTGTGGCAATCACTCCGCCACCAGCGCATTCATGTGCTCGACGGCTTCGGCAAACTCTTCCTTGAACTCCTGCACCACCGCACCGGCCGACTTCACGCTGTCGATCAGCCCGACGCCCTGGCCGACGAAGTAACTCACGAGATCGCGCGCCTTGGCGTTGCCGCCCGCCGCGGCGCGGTCGATCGAGTTGAAGGCGTCGCGGCTGACGATACTTTGCAGCGGCATCGGCAATGCGCCGGGGCTCTCGGCTGCGCGGTCCCAGGCGTCGGTCCAGACCGAACGAAGTTGCCGTGCCGGCTTTCCAGTGCGGCCCTTAGAGCGCACCGCATCGCGCGACGATGCCGCGATCATCTTCTCGCGAAAGATCTCCGTGGTCTCGGACTCGACGGTCGCAAGCCACACCGAGCCGGTCCAGGCGCCCGCGGCACCCATCGCCATGCAGGCCGCCATCTGTCGTCCCGTCATGATACCGCCGGCCGCCAGCACCGGCACGTCGCGGATATTCTTGATCGCCTTGATCACCTCGGGCACCAGCACCATGGTCGAGACCTCGCCGCAATGGCCGCCAGCTTCGGTGCCCTGGACCACGAGGATATCGACGCCGGCCGCGACCTGGCGCAGCGCGTGCTCCTTGGCGCCGACCAGGGCCGCGACCGGCACGCCGTGCTTCCTGCCCATCTCGATCATGGCCTTCGGCGGCACGCCGAGCGCATTGGCGATCAGGCGGATCGGGTGGTTGAACGAGACCTCCAGCAGCTCCAGCGCGGTCCTGCCATCGAACGGCTGCGGCTGGTTGTCGGCGACCTCGGTGGTCGTGAGTTCGATGTCGTATTTCTTCAGGAGATTGCGCGTGTAGTTGCGGTGCTCCTGTGGCACGCGCGCCTCAAGGCTCTTCCAGGTGACGTCCTTCTCGCCCGCAGTCGAGATGTTTTCGGGGATCAGCACGTCGACGCCGTAAGGCTTGCCGTCAACGTGCTTGTCGATCCATCTCAGCTCGCGTTCGAGCGTATCCGGCGTGTGCACGGTCGCACCTAACACGCCAAACCCACCGGCGCGGCTGACAGCCGCGACGACATCGCGGCAATGGCTGAAGGCGAGCAGCGGGAAATCGATGCCCAGCATGTCGCAGATCGGCGATTTCATCGTTCTCTCCCGGCGGCCTCGCGTTGCTGTTGTCGCAATCTTGAGCGAAGGCTCATCGACGCTAGACCATCGTCTTGCGCTATGCCAATCCGGATTTGGCGGCGCATCTTGCGTGCACACGCCGTGTTGCGCGAAGCCGTACGCCCGGCTCGACAGATGCGGCTTCTCGTGATGGCCGTCCTCGGCAACGTCGGACGCATGACGCGGTCGCGAGGCCCGCGCCGGACGCAGGGCCGGCAGGGCTTGCCATCCGCCGTCCGCGGGCTAATTAATGCAGACGCATCTTTTTGCCGGAGCCCTCGCATGACCGACACCCCCGCCTACGTGCCGCCCAAGGTCTGGACCTGGAACAAGGAGAACGGCGGACAGTTCGCCAGCATCAACCGCCCGATCGCCGGTCCCACCCATGACAAGGAGCTGCCGGTCGGCAAGCATCCCTTCCAGCTCTATTCGCTGGCGACGCCGAACGGCGTCAAGGTCACCGTGATGCTGGAGGAGCTTCTGGCCCTCGGCCACAAGGGCGCGGAATACGACGCTTGGCTGATCAGAATCGGTAACGGCGACCAGTTCGGCAGCGGCTTTGTCGACATCAATCCGAATTCCAAGATCCCGGCGCTGATGGACCGCTCCGGCCCGGAGCCGATCCGGGTGTTCGAGTCCGGCTCTATCCTGTTCTACCTCGCCGAAAAGTTCGGCGCCTTCCTGCCGAAGGACATCAAGAGCCGCACTGAAGCGACGTCGTGGCTGTTCTGGCAGATGGGCAGCGCGCCCTATCTCGGCGGCGGCTTCGGCCATTTCTACGCTTACGCGCCGACCAAGATCGAATATGCCATCGACCGTTTCGCGATGGAAACCAAGCGCCAGCTCGACGTGCTCGACCGCCGGCTCGCCGACAACGAATATCTCGCCGGCAGCGAATACACCATCGCCGACATGGCGGTGTGGCCCTGGTACGGCGCGCTCGCCAAGGGGCTGGTCTACGGCGCCGGCGAATTCCTGTCCGTGCAGGACTACAAGCACGTGCAGCGCTGGACCGACCAGATCGCCAAGCGCCCGGCCGTCAAGCGCGGCCGCATGGTCAACCGTGTCTCCGGAGATCCCGCCAGCCAGCTTCACGAGCGGCATGACGCTAGCGATTTCGAGACCAAGACGCAGGACAAGACCGGCGAGGTGGCCGCGTCGTAGCCCCTTCCCCTCTCCCCGCGTGCGGGGAGAGGGGAAGAGAGGCAGTTGATCACGCCATGCTCAGCTCGTGGCGTCCCACCACCATCCAGTGCACCTCGTCCGGACCATCCGCGAAGCGGAGATGGCGCACGTCCTGATACATCTCCGCGAGCGGGGTCCAGTGCGAGATGCCCGTGGCGCCGTGCATCTGGATCGACTGGTCGATGATCTTGCAGGCTCGCTCCGGCACCATGGCCTTGACCATGGAGACCCAGACGCGGGCCTCCTTGTTGCCGAGCACGTCCATGGCCTTGGCGGCCTTCAGCACCATCAGCCGCATCGCCTCGATCTCGCAGCGCGCCTGCGCGATGATCTGCATGTTGCCGCCGAGATGGGCGATCTTCTTGCCGAAGGCTTCACGGGTGAGGCCACGCTGCACCATCAAATCGAGCGCCTTCTCGGCCTTGCCGATAGTGCGCATGCAGTGATGGATGCGGCCCGGGCCTAGCCGAAGCTGCGAGATCTCGAAGCCGCGGCCTTCGCCGAGCAGAATGTTCTCCTTGGGCACGCGCACGTTGTTGAAGCGCATGTGCATGTGGCCGCGCGGCGCGTGGTCCTGGCCGAACACGTACATGGGACCGAGCACCTCGACGCCGGGCGTGTCGCGCGGCACCAGAATCTGCGACTGCTGCTTGCTCGGCGCCGCATCCGGGTTGGTCTTCACCATCACGATGAGGATCTTGCAGCGGGGATCGCCGACGCCGGAGATGTAATATTTCTCGCCGTTGATGACCCATTCGTCGCCGACGAGCTTGGCGCTGGTCGAGATGTTCTTGGCATCGGAGGAGGCGACGTTCGGCTCGGTCATGACATAGGCGGAGCGGATCTCGCCGTTCATCAGCGGCTTCAGCCACTTCTCCTTCTGCTCCTTGGTGCCGACGCGCTCCAGCACCTCCATGTTGCCGGTATCAGGCGCCGAGCAGTTCATGCTCTCCGATGCCAGTGGGCTCTTGCCGAGCTCGGATGCGATATAGGCGTAGTCGAGATTCTTCAGGCCCTGGCCGGTCTCGTCGTCGGGCAGGAAGAAGTTCCAGAGGCCTTCCTGCTTGGCCTTGTTCTTGGCCTTCTCCAGCACCTCGAGCTGCTTCGGCGTGAAGCTCCAGCGATCCTCTTTGCCTTCGCCGGCCTTGGCGAATTCGGTCGACATCGGCTCGACGGTGTCGCGGATGAACTTCCTGACGTGATCGTAGAGCGGCCGGACCTGGTCCGACATCCTGAGGTCGTTGAGCTCGTCGCCGGGATTGAGGGTGTAGTTGGTGGTGCGGGGAATATAGGTGTGTTTTGTCATTGTTCCTCCCGGGGTCGCTGAGATCGCGTTGCGCCGGAGAATAGTCGCAGCGTCGCCAAAGTGCGAGCGCGCATTTTTTCCAACGCGAGCCATGCCATGCGATGGAATATCGCGGACGTTTGAAATGTTGTTTGAATGGGCGGCATTCTCGCTGTCATCGCCCGACTTGATCGGGCGATCCAGTACTCCGAGGCGTATGTGATCTATCGAGAAGCTGCGGCGTACTGGATGCCCCGGTCAAGCCGGGGCATGACAGCGGTGGTTGCGGCCGGCCTAGCTTGCCATCCGGTGCATCGCGCAGATCTTGTTGCCGTCGAGGTCACGCAAATAGGCAATATAGAGGTTGACGCCCGGGCCTTGACGGATACCAGGAGGATCTTCGCAAGGAACGCCGCCGGCGGCGATGCCGGCCGTATGCCATGCATTGACCTGTTCCGGCGAGTTGGCGGCAAAGCCGATGGTGCCGCCATTCGCAGGCGTCGCCGCTTCGCCGTTGATCGGCTTTGTGACCGAGAACACGCCGGTCTTGGTAATGTAGAAGATGCGATGGCCGTCGACCCGCGCCGGCCGCACCTCGAGCGTGGACAGCAAATTGTCGTAGAAGGCCTTGGCCTTGTCGAGGTCGTTGGTGCCGATCATGACGTGTGAAAACATGTGCCCGTTCCCCTCATTATGAAAATCAAAACGCCGTATAACCGCCGTCGATCACGAACGTATCCGCCGTGTGGTACGACGAGGCCTTGCTCATCAGATACACCGCGATGCCGCCGAAGTCGCTGGCCTCGCCGAAGCGCCGCACCGGAATTCGCGGCATCACGTTGGCGACGAATTTCTCGTTGGCCATCAGGCCCGAGGTCATGTCGCTCTTGATCCAGCCCGGCAGGATCGCGTTCGCGGTGACGCCGTGACGCGCCAGCTCGACGCCGAGCGCACGCACCAGCGCGTTGATCGCGGCCTTGGTCGCGGCATAGTGCTCGTTGCGCGCGGTGCCGAAGATCGAGGCGAGGCTCGAAGTCGCCACCAGCCGGCCGAAGCGATCGCCGGCCTCGGCGCGCGCGGTCATGTGTTTTGCGGCAGCCTGGAACGCGTGGAACACGCCGTCGAGATTGGTCGCAAACATCGTGCGCCATTCTTCCTCGGTGCGTTCGATAAAGGAGCGCCGGCCGCCGCCGCCGATGCCGGCATTGGCGAAGCAGCCGTCGACCCGGCCGAATGTGTCGAGCGTGGCCTTCATCGCGGCATTGACCGAGGCCGGGTCGGTGACGTCGCAGACCCGCGTGTCGACCTTGCCTGATAGCCCGGCCAGGCTCGCGGCAGCGGCCTTGTTCTTGTCAGCATTCCGGCCCCAGATCGAGACGTTGCAGCCCTGGCCGGCGAGCGCCTGCGCGATGCCCAGCCCGATGCCGCCATTGCCGCCGGTGATCACGGCGACGCGTTCCGAAAGGTCGAAAAGGTTCATGGCGCGTTTCCTGTTTTTGCTTCGTGCGCATCAGCCGCTGCGCGCAAGATTGCTTGCTATGCTCCGATCACCATGGACAAGACCGCGCCAAAAATCAAATATGCGCCCCGGCAAAAGCAATTCCGGTCTGCGAAACTGGTGCAGGCCGCAACTCACGAGGAAACCATGCAGTTCAAACACGTCACGCTCGATCTCGATGGTTCGGTCGCGATCCTCAAGCTCGACCATCAGGAGGTGATGAACGCGGTCTCCGTGGACATGCTGGGCGGTCTCTCAGAAGCGCTCGACACGATCGAGGAGAAGAAGGACGAGGTGCGCTGCGTGGTGCTGACGGGCGCAGGGCGGGCGTTCTGCACCGGGGCGAATCTCCAGGGCCGCAACAACCAGTCGAAGAAGACCAAGGCCGGCCTGACGCTCGAGACCGGCTTCCATCCCTTCCTGCGCCGCATCCGCAATCTGCATTGCCCGATCGTGACCGCGGTCAACGGCCCGGCGGCCGGCGCCGGCATGAGCTTCGCGCTGCTCGGCGACATGATCCTGTGCGCGCGCTCGTCCTATTTCCTGCAAGCGTTCCGCCGCATCGGTCTGGTGCCGGATTGCGGCTCGACCTGGCTCTTGCCGCGGCTGATCGGCAAGGCACGCTCGATCGAATTGTCGTTGATGGGCGAGCGGCTCCCGGCCGATAAGGCGCTGGAATGGGGCCTTGTGAATCGCGTCTATGATGACGGCGTGCTGATGGAGGAGGCGATGAAGCTTGCGCGCGACCTCGCCAGCGGCCCGACGGTCGCGCTGTCGCTGATCCGCAAGCTGTACTGGGACAGCCCGGAGAATTCCTTCGAGGATCAGCTCAATCTCGAATTTCAGTGCCAGCTCCATGCCGGCGACACGGATGATTTCCGCGAAGGTGTTGGCGCCTTCCTAGAGAAGCGTCCGGCGCAGTTCAAGGGCAAATGATCGAGGCTGAGCTTTCCCGCAGCGTTGCGCGCTGGTGCGAGGGGGCGACCGGCGTGACCGGCGCGGCCAAGCTGTCCGGCGGCGCCAGCCAGGAGACCTGGCGCTTCGACATCGTGCATCCCGACGGGCCGATCGGTGCGATCCTGCGCCGCTCGCCGAAGGGGTATGGCGCGGCGCCGACGCGCGCGGCAGGTCTCGGCGCGGAGGCGCAGCTGATGCAGCTTGCCTATGAGGCCGGCGTGCCGTCGCCGCGCGTGATGCATGTGCTCACGCCGGACGACGATCTCGGCACCGGCTTCATCATGCAGCGGGTCGAGGGCGAAACCATCGCGCGCAAGATTCTGCGCGACGACGAGTTTGCGGCGGCGCGGCCGCGTCTCGCACGGCAGATCGGCGGCGTGCTCGCGAAGCTGCACGGGCTGCCGCGGGACAAATTGCCCGAGCTGCGCAGCCGGTCCGCGACGGAGGAGATCTCTGAGTTCGAACGCGATTATCGCAGCCTGGACTGGCCCAAACCCGTCTTCGAGCTGGCGCTGCGCTGGCTCCGCGACCACGATCCGGGCCCTTCGGCCGAGACGACGCTGGTGCATGGCGATTTCCGCAACGGCAATCTCATCATTGGCGCCGACGGCCTGCGCGCGGTGCTGGACTGGGAGCTCGCCCATCTCGGCGATCCCATGGAGGATCTCGGCTGGGTCTGCGTCAACTCCTGGCGCTTTGGCGAGATCGACAAGCCGGTCGGCGGCTTTGGCTCGCGTCAGGAGCTGTTTGCCGGCTATGAGGCGGCTGGGCGCAAGGTCGATCCATCGCGTGTCAAATTCTGGGAAGTGATGGGCACGCTGCGCTGGGGCATCATGTGCGGCGGCATGATGCAGCGCTTTCGCGAGGGCCCGGACCATTCGATGGAACGCGCCATGATCGGCCGCCGCGCTTCCGAGACCGAGATCGATCTGTTGCGGCTGCTGGCGCCGCGGGGGAGTTGACCATGCAGGACGAGCCGACCCCGATCGAGCTGACGAAGTCAGTCGCCGATTTCCTCCGCAACGACATCGCGCCGCTGATCTCCGGCCACCAGGCCTTCAAGCTGCGCGTCGCCATCAACATCCTCGACCTCGTGACGCGGCAATTGACGCTGGAGGAGGGGAGCGACGCCGCTGAGGCGGAGCGGCTGCGTGCTCTGCTCGGCATGGACGGCTCGGTGACCGATCTCAACCGCACGCTGGCCGAGCGCATCGCCAAGGGCGAGGTCGATCTAGCGACGCCCGGCCTTGCCGAGCATCTGTGGCAAACGACCATGGACAAGCTTGCGGTGGACCAGCCGAATTACGCGTCGTACAAACGCGAACTCTCGCGAAGCGGGTAGGCGGTACTACACTCTCTGCTGTCATCGCCCGCGAAGGCGGGCGATCCATGTATCCAGAGGCGGCATTGATTGAGCCGAGAAGCCGCGGCGTACTGGATGCCCCGGTCAAGCCGGGGCATGACGGCGGTGATGAGCCGAGCGACCCTTCACTTCCCCACCCATTTCGGCGGCCGCTTCTCCGCAAACGCCTTCGGACCCTCGATGTAGTCCTGGGACGCAACCATCGCCTTCACGGCCGGATATTCCCGCTGCTCCTCGATCGCCTGCTCCAGCGACACGCCGAGGCCCTTCTGGATCGCCTGTTTTGACGCGCGGATCGACATCGGCGAATTCTTGGTGATCATCTCGGCCCAGCGCAGCGCGGCCGTCAGCGCTTCGCCCTGCGGCACCACCTCGTTGACGAAGCCGAGTTCGAGACCCTCCTTGGCGCTGACATGGCGCGCGGTGAGGATCATGCCCATGGCGCGCTTGAGTCCGATCTGCCGCGGCAGCCGATGCAGCCCTCCGGCGAGTGCGGCCAGCCCCACGCGGGGCTCGGGCAGGGCGAAGGTCGCGTTCTCCGAGGCGATGATGAGGTCGCAGGCGAGCGCGATCTCGAAACCGCCGCCCATGGCGACGCCGTTGACCGCGGCGATGATCGGCTTGTCGCAGTCGAAGCGCGCAGTGAGGCCGGCAAAGCCGCCCTTGTCCCAGCCGCGCTTGCCGCCGGCCGCCTGCCACTTCAGATCGTTGCCGGCGCAGAACGCCTTATCGCCGCTACCGGTGACGACCGCGATCCATTGCTCGGGGTCGGCGGAGAAATCGTCAAATACCTTTTGCAGCTCGAAATGCGCGTCGGTGTGCAGCGCGTTGTAGACCTCGGGCCGCGACAGCGTCACGATCGTGATCGGCCCCTTGCGTTCCACCTTGGAAAATTTCAGCTCCATCGTGCGCTCCCGCAGTTTCTCGTGAAGGAATATTGCCGGAATACTACCGCGCCTCCGCGCTGGAGCACCATCGAATTGCGCAATGCGCCTTGCGCATCTCACACGTCTCCCATTGCTTGACTTGGCGGCGCTCTTCTCACCTTAATCGTGCGAAGCAAAGCTGCGCCCAGCGCCTTAACGCAAAACGAAAAAATCATCCGGGAGAGAGCCGTGGATTTCTCGCTGCCTGCCGATCTCGTCGCCTATCTCACAGAGCTCGACCTTTTCATCGAACGCGAGATCAAGCCGCTGGAGGCGGTCGACGATAACATCCGCTTCTTCGATCACCGCCGCGAATGGGCGCGCACCGATTTCGAGAATGGCGGCCTGCCGCGCCACGAATGGGAGGCGCTGCTGCGCAAGGCCAAGGATCTCGCAGACGCCGCCGGTCATTTGCGTTTTGCGGTGCCGAAGCAATATGGCGGCAAGAATGGCTCCAACCTCTGGATGGCGGTCATCCGCGAGCACTTTGCCGCCAAGGGGCTCGGCCTGCACAACGACCTCCAGAACGAGCATTCCATCGTCGGCAACTTCCCCGTCGCCACCATGCTCGATCGCTACGGACGCGACGACCAGAAGGCGATGATCGACGGCTCGATCAAGGGCAAGTACCGCATCACCTTCGGCCTGACCGAGCCAAATCACGGCTCCGACGCCACCCATATGGAAGCGCGCGCGGTGCCCGCGACCCGTGACAACGTCAAGGGCTGGATCATCAACGGCGAGAAGATGTGGACGACCGGCATGCACGTCGCCACGCATTGCGCGCTGTTCGCGCGCACGTCAGGCAATGACGGCGATGCCCGCGGCATCACCTGCTTCCTGGTGCCGGCCACGAGCCATGGCGTGAAGATCGAAGAGTATATGTGGACCTTCAACATGCCGACCGATCATCCCCGCGTCAGCTTTACGGACGTGTTCGTGCCGGAGGATGCGCTGTTCGGCGAGGACGGTCGCGGCCTGTCGCTGGCGCAATGTTTTGTCCATCAAAACCGCATCCGGCAGGCAGCGAGTTCGTTGGGGGCAGCGGTCTACTGCATCAACGAGAGCGTGAAGTATGCGCGCGAGCGAAAACCGTTCGGCAAGGCGCTGGCCGAGAACCAGGCGATCCAATTCCCGCTGGTCGAGCTTGCGACGCAGGCCGAGATGCTGCGCCTGTTGATCCGCAAGACCGCCTGGGAAATGGACAAGCTCACCGAGGAGCAGATCGAGCGCACGCTCTCCGACCGCGTCTCGATGTGCAACTACTGGGCAAACCGCCTGTGTTGCGAGTCTGCCGACCGCGCCATGCAGGTTCACGGCGGCATGGGCTATTCACGCCACAAGCCGTTCGAGCACATTTACCGCCATCACCGCCGCTATCGCATCACCGAGGGCAGCGAGGAGATCCAGATCCGCAAGGTAGCGGGATTTTTGTTCGGCTATATGGGGCCGGGGAAGCATTGAGGGATTGTTGCGCGCAGTCTCTCCCCGGAGTCGTCCCGGCGAAGGCCGGGACCCATTACCCCACGGAGAAGTCGTTGCGCGAGACGGCAACTCCGAGTTTTCGCAAAACCCAATCCTGTGGCTATGGGTCCCGGCCTTCGCCGGGACGACGATGTGGCTGGAGTGGTGCTAATTCACCCTTCTATCCTTCCCCGCCCAATACGGCTCCCGCAACTGCCGTCGCAAAATCTTGCCTGAGGGATTGCGCGGCAGCGCCGGCAAAAACTCCACGCTCTTCGGCGTCTTGAAGCCGGCGATGCGCTCGCGCGTGAAGTTGATGATGTCGGTGGCGGTCGCCTGCTTGCCGGGCTTCATCACCACAACGGCCTTCACCGCCTCGCCCCATTTGTCGTCGGGTATGCCGATCACGGCAGCTTCCGCGACGTCGGGATGATCGCACAGCGCGCTCTCGACCTCGGCCGGGTAGATGTTTTCGCCCCCGGAGATGATCATGTCCTTGATGCGGTCGTGGATGTAGAGATAACCGTCTTCGTCCATGTAGCCGGCATCACCCGTGCGCAGCCAGCCGTCGCCGCGCAGCGTCGCGGCGGTCGCTTCCGGCAGGTTCCAGTAGCCGGCCATGTTGGAGCCCGAGCGCGTCGCGATCTCGCCGACCTCGCGCGGCGGCAGCGGCTTGCCGTCAACGTCTAGGATCGCGATCTCGACGCCCGGCAGCGCCTTGCCGGCCGAGCGCATCCGCTCCAAGCCCTCGATATGATCCTCCGGCGGCAGCGCGACGATGGTGCCGGTGGTCTCGGTCATGCCGTACATTTGCACGAACCCGCATTTGAAGATCTCGATGCATTCTTTCAGCAGCGCCGCCGGTATCGGCGAGGCGCCGTACAGCATGTATTTCAACCGGGAGAAATCGATTGTCTTCGCGCGCGGCTGCCGCACCACGAACTGCATCGCCGCCGGCACCATGAACAGCTTTGTGATGCCGGACTGCTCGAAGAAATCCAGCACCTTGGTCGGATCGAACTCGCGCGCGATCACGCCGCGGGCGCCGTGGTAGAGCCCCATCACGCCCCAGCCGGAGCCGCCGATATGGAAGATCGGCATCGCGACCAGCGACACGTCGTCGGTCGACCATCGGTTCCACTCCGGCTTGTCCTCGGCATTGCCTGTTTGCACCAGGTTGAGGAAGTTCGCATGCGACAGCATCGCGCCCTTCGGCTTGCCTGTCGTACCCGAGGTATAGAGCTGGATCGCGATGTCCTTAGTGTCGATCGGCACCTTGGGATCGTCGCCACTCTGTGCATCGCGCCAAGCTGTAAAATCCTGCCATTCCGGCGCGCCGCCTTCGGTGGTGATGACGCTGCGCACGCCCGGCAACTGGTCCTTGATCTGGCGGACCTGGGTGATGAACTCAGGTCCCACGAACAGCACCGGCGCTTTGCAGTCGCTCACGATGAAGGCGACCTCGGGGCCCGCGAGCCGCCAGTTCACCGGCGCCATCACCACGCCGGCCTTCATGGCACCCATCAGCAGCTCGAAATAGTTGTCGCTGTTCTTGCCGAGATAGGCGATGCGCTCGCCCTTGTTCACACCCATCGCGATCAGCGCATTGGCGACGCGATTCGTCTTGATGTCGAACTCGGCGAAGCTGGTGACACGACCTTCGAACTCGAAGGCGATGGCATTGCCGCGGCTCTTGGCGCGCTCGCGCACCATGTCGGCGAGGTCAGCCAATGGCTGTGTGGTGGACATGTCTCTCCCGTGACGTCTTGTTCTTATGCCGCGGAGTGTGGCGTCATCCGCGGGCGAAGACAAGATGGGAGAGGGTACGCCATGGCTTCAGCGTCGTCGTCTTGGCGAAAGCCAGGACCCATAGCCACAAAACGCAATTCGGCGAAGACTGGCCATGGCCAATCTTCGCCAAAGAACATTCGGTGATAATGGGTCCTGGCTTTCGCCAGGACGACTACGGAGAGAGCCTCAGCCCCGCTTCGCACGGTCCTTTTCATTCTGCGCCATGATGCTCTCGCGTGCGGTTTTCCAGTCGTCGTCGCTCCAGTCGCGGAGCTGGTAGAAATTGCCGCCCATCGCGAGCGCCTGCGCGCCGTCCATGGCGATGGTCTCGCCGCTGATCCAGTCGCAACCGCCGGAGATCAGGAACACGGCGACGTTCTGCAATTCCTCCATGGTGCCGACGCGGCCCATCGGGTTCATCGCCTTGGTGCGCGCGCCGGCTTCGTCACCGGGCTTGATGCGCTTGCTCATGCCCTCGGTCGGGATCTCACCCGGCGCGATCGTGTTCAGCCGGATGCCGTAGCGGCCCCATTCGGTGGCGAGCGACATCGTCATGGCATGGATCGCCGACTTGCTCATCGCCGACGGCACCACGTAAGGCGATCCGTTGCGCACCCAGGTCGTGGTGATCGAGACGACGTTGCCGGGCTGCTTCAACGCGATCCAGCGCTTGCCGACCGCCTGCGTCACGTAGAACGTGCCGTGCATGACGATGTTGGCGACGGCGTCAAAGCCGCGCGGCGACAGCTCCTCGCTGCGCGAGATGAAATTGCCGGCGGCGTTGTTGATGAGGTCGGTGAGGGGGCCGTCGCGAAAGATGGTCTCGATCATCTCCTCGACCGCGAGCGCGTTGCGGATGTCGACGCCGTGGCTGGTGACGCGGCCGCCATGCTCGGCCATCAGCTCGGTCGCGGTCTCGTCGCAGACGATCTTGCGCCGGCCGCAGATGTGGACTTCCGCGCCGAGCTGGAGAAAGCGCGCCGCCATCGACTTGCCGAGCCCGGTGCCGCCGCCGGTCACGAGGATGCGCCGCCCCGCCAGAAGATTTTCCTTGAACATGGCTGTTTCCCCCGTCGCGATTGTCGGTTAATTGATCGATTGACTAAATCCGGCCGCCGGCTTCCTGTAAAGCGGCACCGAACAAGAACAGCCGGGAACCAGGGGAGAATTCATCCATGGAAGAGCGCGTCTCGATCTCGATCTCGGAAGGCGTCGCCGACGTGCGGCTGGTGCGCGCGGACAAGATGAATGCGCTGGATCAGGCCATGTTCGAGGCCCTTGTGGCCGCAACGGATCGGCTTTCGAAGGAAAAAGGCGTGCGCGTCGTGGTGCTGTCCGGCGAGGGCCGCGCCTTCTGTGCCGGTCTCGACATGGGGCGTTTTGCCGCCATGAAGGAAAAGGGGGGCAATGGAATTCCGGGTGGCGAAAATCGCGACCTCACCAAACGCACGCACGGCCAGGCGAATTTTGCGCAACAGGCCGTGTGGGGCTGGCGCCAGCTTCCGGTCCCCGTGATCGCGGCGATCCAGGGCGTCGCCTTCGGCGGCGGCTTCCAGCTCGCACTCGGCGCCGACATGCGCTTCCTCACGCCCGATGCGCGAATGTCGGTGATGGAAATCAAATGGGGTCTGGTACCCGACATGGCGGGCACGCCGATCCTGGCTTCGCTCGTGCGCGACGACATCTTGCGCGATCTCACCTACACCGGCCGCATCTTCTCCGCGCAGGAGGCGATGGCTTACGGTCTCGCCACGCGCATCTGCGACGACCCGCGCGCTGCCGCGCTCGACGTCGCGCGCGAGATCGCGGGAAAAAGCCCCGATGCGATCCGCGCCGCGAAACGCATGCTCAACAATCTCTCGGTCGATCCGGGCCCCGCGCTACTCGCCGAGTCCGTCGAGCAGCAGAAGTTGATCGGCAGCGCGAACCAGACCGAGGCGGTGCGTGCCAATCTGGAGAAGCGCGCGCCGAAGTTTGCGGATTAGCGCAGACCTCATCCCGAGGAGCCGCGAAGCGGCGTCTCGAGGGATGGGCCACGGGCTCTCATGGTTCGAGACGGCGCCTTGCGCCTCCTCACCATGAGGGGCAACTTCAACAACAAAGAAAAACAACAATGAGCGAAACCTCAAATTTCCTCGGCATCGTCTCCGGCGGGCGCAGCCGCTCCCATGCCGAGGTCGCTGATCGTGCCGACCGCATCGCGAGCGGTCTCAGCCAGATCGGCGTCAGGCAGGGCGATTGCGTCTGCATGCTGATGCGCAACGACATCGCCTTCATCGAAGCCGCCTATGCCGCCATGCGGCTGGGCGCCTACGGCGTGCCGATCAACTGGCACTTCAAGCCGGAGGAGATCAACTACATCCTGAACGACACCGGCACCTCCGTGCTGATCGGCCATGCCGACATGCTGCATGCCTTGCGCGATGCGATTCCCCAAGGCGTCACCGTGCTCAGCGTGCCGACGCCCCCGGAGATCCTGTCCAGCTACAAGATCGATCCCGATCATCTGAAGACGCCGGACTTCGCGATCGATTTCGAATCCTGGCTCGCAGAGCACCAGCCCTATGACGGCCCGGTCGGGCCGCAGCCCATGAACATGATCTACACCTCGGGCACGACAGGCCACCCCAAGGGCGTACGGCGCAACGCGCCGACGCCGGAGCAGGCGGCTGCCGGCGAGCGCATGCGCGCGATGATCTACGGGCTCAAGCCCGGCGCCCGCACGATCCTGCCGGGCCCGCTCTATCACTCCGCGCCGAACTCGTTCGGCATTCGCGCGGGAAAACTCGGCGGCGCACTGGTGCTGATTCCCCGCTTCGAGCCCGAGGAATTTCTCGAGCTGATCGAGCGCTACAAGATCGACACCATCTTCATGGTGCCGACCATGTTCATCCGCCTGATGAAGCTGCCGGAGGAGGTGCGCAAGCAATACGACGTCTCCTCGCTCCGCCACATCATTCACGCCGCAGCACCCTGTCCGGCGGACGTCAAGCGTGCCATGATCGAATGGTGGGGGCCGGTGATCTATGAATTCTACGGCTCGACCGAATCCAGCGCCGTCACCTTCGCGACCTCCGAGGACGCGCTGAGGAAGCCCGGCACCGTCGGCAGGATTTCGCCCGGCGCCGAGCTGCGCTTCATCGGTGAGGACGGACGCGTGCTGGGTGTAGGCGAGATCGGCGAGATCTACTCGCGCATGGCCGGGATGGCCGATTTCACCTACCACAACAAGCCGGAGAAGCGCGCCGAAATCGATCGCGACGGCTTCATCACCTCCGGCGACGTCGGCTATATCGACGAAGAGGGCTACGTCTTCATCTGCGACCGCAAGCGCGACATGGTGATCTCGGGCGGCGTCAACATCTATCCGGCCGAGATCGAGTCCGTGCTGCACGCGGTGCCCGGCGTGCATGATTGCGCGGTGTTCGGCATCCCCGATGCCGAGTTCGGCGAAGCGCTGATGGCGGTGGTCGAGCCGCAAGCCGGCGTTACGCTGGATGCCGCCGAAATCCGCACCCGCCTGAAGGCCTCGCTTGCCGACTACAAGGTCCCAAAGCACATCGAGATCCGCACCGGGCTGCCGCGCGAAGACTCCGGCAAGATCTTCAAGCGGCGCCTGCGCGATCCCTATTGGGAGCAGGCGGGGCGGAAGATCTAGCGGTGCGTAGCCCGGGTGAGCGAAGCGATACCCGGGATAACAACCAGTAAGACCCGGATGTCGCTTCGCTCATCCGGGCTACACGAGCACGCGAATACGTGAGCGGCTTTATCGATCGCAACCTCGCGCATCGTGCTATACTCACGGGATCATTGACCTTCGGATCATCCCATGGCTCCCGTTTCCATCCTGCTAAACCTGCTCTGGATTCTCATTGGCGGCGCCTGGATGGCGCTCGGCTGGCTGGTCGCTGCGGTCATCATGGCGGTCACCATCATCGGCCTGCCCTGGGCGCGGGCGGCGTTCAATATCGCCGTCTACACGCTGATGCCGTTCGGCTCGCGGGCGGTCAGCCGCTATGAGGTCACCGGTGTCGAGGATGTCGGCACCGGCCCGCTCGGGGTGATCGGCAACATCATCTGGTTCGTGCTCGCCGGCTGGTGGTTGGCGCTCGGCCACCTCTTCACCGCCGTGGCCCTCGCGATCACCATCATCGGCATTCCCTTCGCCTGGGCCCACCTCAAGCTCGCCGGCATCGCGCTCTGGCCGATCGGCAAGGTGATCGTGCCGGCTTAAGGCAAACTCGTAGGATGGTAGAGCGCCAGCGAAACCCATCAAACCGTCCGCTGATGACGAAGCATGATGGGTTTCGCAAGCGCTCAACCGATCCTGCGCTGATTCGAAGTGGACCACGACTGCTTTCAACGCGGCATAAGTATCCTGCCCCTCCGCAATGCGTCACATTTCATTGCAACTTTTTCCCGACTTCATTGTTGACGAGCGGGAGCGAACGCGGGCGCAATGTGCCGCGGCTGGCCCTTGGTTCATTCTTATCGGGAGGCGATTGCATGAAGTGGCTTTGCTTGGTGGGCTTTGTGGCGGGGGCCGTTGCTTTGACACCCACACCTTCTGCTTCGGCGATGCCCGTTGCCAAGCCGGACACACTGGGCGCGTCTCAGACTGACACCATCGAGGTCAAGGGCGGCCACGGACATGGCGGTGGCCACGGGTGGGGTCATCGCGGCGGCCGTGGTCATCATTACGGCTGGGGCAGAGGCCGAGGCCATCACTATGGCTGGCGGCACCATCACCACTGGTAAGCGTCACTATTGTCCCGAGATTGGAGTCGGGTGGCCGCTCAATGCTTCCGACCCACAATCCCTCGCGTTGCCCGACGGGCAAAACCCGCCACATGCAGGTCAATCGATCGGTTCTCCAATATTCTGATTGACCGAATTCGCTCCTTCGGGTAAACCGCAAACTATTGCGGCCCGCTAAAAAGGGCGTTTCGCGATCGTCACGATACGTGAGCCGGGATGCGATGGACGCGGCAGCGCCGGCGCGTGACGAGATGGCAGGGCGGGCTACGCCTGTGAGTCATCGCGATCCGCGCGAACGACCCGGCGCGGTCACAGCGGTTCTTTTCGGCTTCGGTGGCGAGCACGCGCGAGCTTCCGGATGTCCGGGGAGGGACGTCCGCGGACGGCAAAAGCGTGTGGTCCTGACGCCCGGGGTCTGTGCGTGAAGGCTTGCGGTGATGTGCGGCCCGACCGGGTGGGCGCATCGATCATCTGCGAGGCGACGGGGGCAATAGTGCATCGCTGCCCGGGGAGAGCGCGCCATAAGCCGTAAAACCATTGCGCAGGGAAGGCCGGGATGTTCCGGCATCACCTGTGGTTACCCCCGCGTGGTTTTTCGCGTGTGCGGACCCTGGGTGCCAGCCGGCGCCCGGCCTTCCCTGCGCCCTTTTTTATCGATGAGGGCGAAACGACAGCAAAACTCGGGCCCCGCGCCGCGAGACCGCGGACGTGTGCGCGCGTCCGTCGGCAAGGCGCATTTCTCCCATGATAGGTGATGTTGCCGCGCCGCCCCCAACTTCATCTTGCGCTGCGGCAAAAAACTTGCACACTCGGCTGAGCCGGGCAGCCAAGCGAGCTCGAACAGCGGAGCGAGCCATGTCCCTCCAGACCATATCGTCCGACACCGCCGACCAACGCCCCAACCGCCCCGAGGACGTCCAGGCGCTGGAGGCAGATGCGCGGCTGCGGGATGACATCCGCCTGCTCGGGCGCATCCTCGGCGACACGGTGCGCGACCAGGAGGGCGCCGAGTTGTTCGACCTGGTCGAGCGCATCCGGCAGACCTCGATCCGATTCCATCGCGATGAGGACCGGCTCGCCCGCCGCGAGCTCGAGCAGATCCTCGACAGCATGTCGACCTCCGAGACGGTGCGGATCGTCCGCGCCTTCAGCTATTTCTCCCACCTCGCCAACATCGCGGAGGATCAGAACAACATCCGCCAGATGCGGGCCCGCAGTGCCGCCAAGGAAGCCGGAACCCGTGGCGGCTCCGGGGAGCTGGCGGAGACGCTGGCCAAGGCCCGGGCCGCAGGGATCGGCTCCGAGGCCTTGCGCAACTTCTTCAAGACCGCGCTCGTCAGTCCGGTGCTGACGGCGCACCCGACCGAGGTGCGGCGCAAGAGCACGATGGACCGCGAGATGGAGGTCGCAGCCCTGCTCGACCGCCGCGAGCGGGTTGTGCTGACGGAGGACGAACTCGCGGCGAGCGACGAGCAGCTTCGCCGCGAGGTGCTGACGCTGTGGCAGACCAACCTGCTGCGGCGAACCAAGCTGACCGTGCTCGACGAGGTCGCCAACGGCCTGTCATTTTATGACTACACGTTCCTGCGCGAGGTGCCACGGCTGATCAACGCGCTGGAGGACCGGCTGGAGGAGGGCGGCGAGCAGGCGGCCGGCGCACTCGCCTCGTTCCTGCGCATGGGGAGTTGGATCGGCGGCGACCGCGACGGCAATCCCTTCGTTACCGCCGACGTGATGCGTGGCACGCTGCGGCTGCAGTCGAGCCGGGTGATGCAGTTCTATCTCGAGGAGCTGCATGTGCTCGGCTCCGAGCTCTCGATCGCAGCGCATCTCGCCGACGTGTCCGAGGAGTTGCGCACGCTGGCGGAGCGCTCGCCCGACACCTCGCCGCACCGGAGCGGCGAGCCTTACCGCCTCGCGGTCTCCGGCATCTATGCGCGCCTCACCGCCACGGCCGAGGTGCTCCAGGTCGAGATCACACGCCGTCCGGTCGGCAAGGGAAAGCCTTACGCGAGCGTCAGCGAGCTGCAGGCCGATCTTGACGTGCTGCACCGCTCGCTGATCTCCAACAATGCCCGCGTCATCGCCCGGGGCCGGCTGCGGCTGCTGCGGCGCGCGGTGGACTGCTTCGGCTTCCATCTGGCCCGGCTCGACATCCGCCAGAATTCGGCGGTGCACGAGCGCACCATCGCCGAGCTGATGGATGCCGCCAACCCCGGCATGTCCTATCTCGCGCTCGGCGAGGACGCGCGCATCTCCCTGCTCACCAACGAGCTGCGCTCGACGCGCTCGCTGGTGTCGCCGTTCGTCAAGTACAGCGACGAGACCATGGGCGAGCTCAACGTCTTCCATGCCGCAGCAGAAGCGCATGCGAAGTTCGGCTCGGACGCCATCCCCCAATGCATCATCTCGATGTGCAAGAGCATGTCCGACATGCTCGAGGTCGCGGTGCTGCTCAAGGAGGTCGGCCTCGTTCATCCCTCCGGGCGTAGTGCCGTCAACATCGTGCCGCTGTTCGAGACCATCGAAGATTTGCAGGCGTCTTCCACCATCATGGACCGCATGCTGTCGCTGCATGATTACCGCCGGCTGGTCGACAGCCGCGGCAGCGTGCAGGAGGTCATGCTGGGCTATTCCGACAGCAACAAAGATGGCGGTTTCGTCACCTCGGGCTGGGAGCTGTACAAGGCCGAGATCGGCCTCGTCGACGTGTTCGAGCGCCATGGCGTGCGGCTGCGATTATTCCATGGCCGCGGCGGTTCGGTCGGCCGCGGCGGCGGACCGAGCTACGATGCCATCATCGCCCAGCCGGGCGGCGCGGTGAACGGCCAGATCCGCATCACCGAGCAGGGCGAGATCATCTCGTCGAAATATTCCAACGCCGAAGTCGGCCGCAACAATCTGGAGATCCTTGCCGCCGCGACGCTGGAGGCGAGCCTGCTGCATCCGCGCCAGAGCGCGCCGCGGCCCGAATATCTGACCGCGATGGACGAGCTTTCAAGTCTCGCCTTCAAGGCCTATCGCGGCCTCGTCTACGAGACTGACGGCTTCGTCGATTATTTCTGGGCGTCCACCGTCATCAACGAGATCGCGACGCTCAACATCGGCAGCCGTCCGGCCTCGCGCAAGAAGACCCGCGCGATCGAGGACCTTCGCGCCATCCCCTGGGTGTTCTCCTGGGCGCAATGCCGCCTGATGCTGCCGGGCTGGTACGGCTTTGGCAGCGCGGTCGAGCAATGGATCGCGGAGCATCCCGACAAAGGCATGCCGTTTCTCAAAGAACTCTACAAGGAATGGCCGTTCTTCCGCATGCTGCTGTCGAACATGGACATGGTGCTGGCCAAGAGCTCGATCGCGATCGCCTCGCGCTATGCCGAGCTCGTGCCCGACGAGGCGCTGCGCGAAAAAATCTTCGGCCGCATCCGCCGCGAATGGCATTCCTGCATCGAGACGCTGTTGGACATCATGGGCCAGGACCGTCTGCTGCAAGGCAACCCGCTGCTGGAACGCTCGGTGCGCCACCGCTTTCCCTATCTCGACCCGCTCAACCACGTGCAGGTCGAACTGCTGAAGGAGCACCGCGCGCAGAACCCGGACGAGCAGGTGCTGCGCGGGATTCAGCTCACGATCAACGGGATTTCGGCGGGGCTGAGGAATACGGGGTAGGGCGCGTGCCCGCTGCACACTCAGCCGTCATGCCCGGGCTTGTCCCGGGCATCCACGTTCTCAGCGCCGCCCCTTAAGTCGTGGATGGACGGGACAAGCCCGGCCATGACGCGTGGAGAGAGCACAGCCTCAACAGAAATGCGCGCCCTGCGTCTCCACATACACCGCATAGAGCGACTGGCTCGCGGTCATGAACAGACGGTTGCGCTTCTTGCCGCCGAAGCAGACATTGGCGCAGGTCTCGGGCAACAGGATCTGCCCGATGCGCGCGCCGTCGTTTGGCGCGAACACCTGCACGCCGTCGTAGCCGGGACCGACCCAGCCGGCGCCGACCCAGATATTGCCCTCGGTGTCGACGCGCAACCCGTCGGGGAAGCCTGACTTGCCGTCGAGCGTCATGTCGATCAGCTTCTTCGGGTTCGACAGCTTCGCCCCATCGATGTCGTACGACCACACCACGTTTTTGGCTTCGGGATAATGCGTGATGCCGGTGTCGCAGACATAAAGCTTCTTGTAGTCGTGACTGAAAGCGATGCCGTTCGGCTTGAACGGCTCGTCGGCCACCTTCGCGACCTGACCGCTCTGCGGATCAATGCGATAAACCGCTTCCTTCTGATACGGCTGCAGTGAGCCGGTATTGGCAAGCTTGCCCTCGTAGATGCTGATCGCGCCATAGCCGGGATCGGTGAACCAGATCGCCTTGTCGTTGGGATGCACCACCATGTCGTTCGGCCCGTTGAGCGGCTTGCCACCCGCTTGCTCTGCCAGCGTCGTCACCGAACCGTCGTGCTCGTAGCGGACGAGCCGGGTGCGCTCGGCGCTGAGCTGGCGCCCCTCGGTGTCGAACGAGTTGCCGTTGGCTTCGTTCGACGGCTTGTGGAATTGCTCGGAGATGTGGCCGTCGTCGTCGAGGTAGCGCAGCTGCCGGTTGGCGGGGATGTCGCTCCAGACGAGATATTGCCCTTGCGCATTCCACGCCGGCCCTTCCGCCCACAGGCAGCCGGTATAGAGCCGCTTGATTGCGGTGTTGCCGACCTTGGCCTTGAAGCGCTTGGGATCAATGGCGAGGATATCAGGATCGGGATAGCGCTGCGGCTCGGCATTGGCGCCGAAGTCACGAGCGTCGGCGTTCGGGGCGAGCAGGGCAGACGCGGCGATGGTCGCGGCGCCCTTGAGCAGCGTGCGGCGGGCGAGGCCTCTGCTTGCAGTCGTGTCGTCGGAGTCGGTCAGTATTCTTGTCATGGTTTCCTCCCAAAGTTGTGTTGGGAGGAAACCATCCGCCAGCAATCGGGCGTAAAACGGTGCGGTCTCCGGACTCAGACAACTGGAGATCGCAGGGCAGGAATGCCGGAAATGCGGCTCGACAGGACTCCTTACACGGGATCCCAGGGGAAGATGTCGGCCGAGCGGTCGAGCTTGTAGAACGATCCCTTCAGCGCCGGCATGCCATGTTCCGCGATCGATTGCGGCGTCCAGCCTTCGCTCCGGTGCACCGAGCGCAGCGGGCGGTTCTGGCTGAACAGGAAGAGCTCGTTCATACGCGCGCCGAAGATCTGCCCGGACACATCCTTGGCGGCATCGGAGAGCAGATAGGCGCAGACCGGCGCGATCTTCTCCGGCCCCATCTGCTTGATCTTCTCGACGCGCGCCTTCTCGGCTTCGGTCTCGGTCGGGATGGTGCCGATCATGCGGGTCCAGGCGAATGGCGAGACGCAGTTGGAACGGACGTTGAAGCGGCCCATGTCCAGCGCAATCGACTTCGACAGGCCGACGATGCCGAGCTTGGCGGCGGCGTAGTTGGCTTGGCCAAAGTTGCCGATCAGGCCGGAGGTCGAGGTGAAATGCACGAAGGAGCCGCTCTCCTGTTCGCGGAAGATCCGCGCCGCGGCATGGCTGACGTAGAACGAGCCCATCAAATGCACCTTGATGACGGCCTCGAAGGCATCCACGCTCATCTTGTGGAAGATCATGTCGCGCAGGATGCCGGCATTGTTGACGACGCCGTCGAGCCGGCCGAAATGATCGGTCGCGGTCTTGACGATCTTGCTGGCGGGGATGGCTTCGGCCACCGACTCGAAATTGGCGAGGGCGGTGCCGCCGCGCTTCTTGATCTCCTCGACCACTTCCTCGGCGGGTGCGGCGCTCGTGCCGGCGCCGTCGGCGGCGACGCCGGGATCGTTGACGACGACCTTGGCGCCTTCGCCAGCGCAGAGCAGCGCGATCTCCCGCCCGATGCCGCGGCCTGCGCCGGTGACGATGATGACCTTGTCTTGCAGTGATTTCGTCATGTGGATTACCTCTCGTTCGTAAACACGATCGTGCCCGACGCGGCGAACATGCCGCCGACGCCGTGGCACACCGAAATCTTCGCGTTGGCGACCTGTGCCGGCGCAATGCCGCGCATCTGTCGGACGCTCTCCTGAAGCGCGTACATGCCGTACATGCCGGAATGCATGTAGCTCAAGCCGCCGCCATTGGTGTTGAGCGGCAGCTTGCCGCCCGGGCGCGTGTTGCCGTCGGCGATGAACTTGCCGGTCTCCTCATGCGGCATAAAGCCGAGATCGCCGAGGCCGAACAGCGGCAGATGCGCAAACGCGTCGTAGATCATGAGATGGTCGACGTCTTTGTGTGCGATGCCGGCCTCCTTGAAAGCGAGAGGACCGGCGGTCTTGAACGCGCGTGAGGAGTTGAAGGTCTCCATCTGGCTGACCATCGGCGTCTCCACGCTCTCGCCGGTGCCCATGATGTAGACCGGCTTGCGCGGAAAATCCTTGGCACGGTCTGCCGAGGTCAGGATCAGCGCGCCGCCGCCGTCGGTGACGAGGCAGCATTGCAGCAGGCGGAACGGATAGGCGATCATGCGCGAGTTGAGGACGTCTGCGACCGTGATGGGATCCTTCATCATCGCGCGCGGATTCTTCGCCGCCCATTCCCGCTGCACCACTGCGACCGAGGCGAGCTGTTCGTGCGTGATGCCGTAGGTCTTCATGAAGCGCAGCACGGGAATTGGGAACATGCTGGGCGGGCCGTAGACGCCGAACGGCGCCTCGAACTGGCCTTGCAGGCTGTCGGCGGGAATCGAGCGCGGCGCCTTGCCGATCATCGACTTGCCGCTCTCGGCATGGGTGATCAGCACGGTCTTGCACAGGCCAGCCTCGATCGCCGCGGCGGCATGGCGGACGTGCAGCATGAAGGAGCAGCCGCCGACCGAGGTGCCGTCCACCCAGGTAGGCCTAATGCCGAGATAGTGGCAGACCTGCTGCGGCGTCTCGACCGCGGTGGCGAAGCCGTCGATGTCCGACAGCTTCAGCCCGGCATCGGCAATGGCATTGAGCGCCGCGTCCGCGTGAAGCTGGAGCTGCGACACGTTGGGGATGACACCGAGTTGGGTGGTCTCGGCCGCGCCGACGACGGCAACCTGGTTGCTGCGCATGGTCTATCCCTTCGCCGGACGGAATACGGGGAGGGTGATCTTGTCGTCGAGTGCCTCGAAGGCGACCTCGAGCTTCATGTCGAGCTCGAGCGCCTCCGGCGTCTGCGGGCAGTCGATGATGTTGCCCATCATCCGCGGTCCCTCGGCAAGTTCAACCACGGCGATCGCGTAAGGCGGCGTGAAGCCGGGCGCGGCGGGACGATGGTTGATCACGTAGCTATAGAGGAAGCCCTTGCCGCTCGCCTTGAAGATGCTGACCTTGCGCGAGGCGCAGGACGGGCAGAACGGGCGCGGCGGGAAATAGACATACGCGCAGGCGTCGCAGCGCTGCAGGCGCAACTCGCCCGCCTTGGTGCCGTCCCAGAAATGCCGGGTCTCCGGCGTCGGTTTCGGTCGCGCGCGCTGCGGTTCGGCCATTTCGGCAGGTCCTCCCAAGGCCAAGCTTAGCCCGGCTGTTGCGATCTTGATGCGACAATCGACCATGGCGCGTCAACGGTCCAGCAATGCGCATGCATGCCATCATGCGCACAATGCTTGTGTCGAAGTGAGGCAGCGCTATACATTGCGCGCAAATATTCCGTGAGACAGACATGCCCGATTTTTCGACACTGACGAAGCTCGCCGAAGACCTCGAAAGCGGCCGCACCACCTCCCGCAAGCTGGTCGAGGCTTGCATCGCCAAAATCGCCGATCCGGCCGGCGAGGGGCAGCGTGCCTTCATCCATGTCGACAAGGACGCCGCGCTTGGGGCGGCGGATGCGATGGACGGCTTGCGCAAGGTGAAGGCGGCGCCGTCGCGCTATGCCGGTATCCCGGTCTCGATCAAGGATCTCTTCGACATCAAGGGCCAGGTGACGCGCGCCGGCTCCCGCGCGCTCGACGATTCCTCGCCGGCCGAGCAGGATGCCCCCACGGTGGCGCGGCTGCGCAAGGCCGGCTTCGTCGTGATCGGGCGCACCAACATGACCGAGTTCGCCTATTCCGGCATCGGCATCAATCCGCACTACGGCACGCCAAAGGGCGCCTGGAACCGGGCCGAGGGCCACGTGCCCGGCGGTTCGTCCTCGGGCGCCGCGGTGTCCGTGCTCGACGGCATGGCGCACGGCGCGCTCGGCACCGACACCGGCGGCTCCTGCCGGATTCCGGCGGCCTATAACGGCATCGTCGGCTACAAGCCGACGCAGCGGCGCGTGCCGCTCGATGGGGCCGTGCCGCTGTCGTTCTCGCTCGACAGCATCGGGCCGCTGGCACGATCGGTCAGTTGCTGTGCCATTCTCGATGCCGTGCTCGCGAACGAGCCCACCGTTCCGCTGAAGCCTCGCCCGGTCAAGGGCATGCGGCTGGCGGTCCCGACCACAATCGCGCTCGACGACCTCGACGCGGCTGTGGCCGCGACATTCGAGCGTGCGCTCAAAAGCCTTGCCGATCACGGTGCGATCATCGAGCGCGTCGAGATGGCCGAATTCCACGACATCGGGCCGATGAACGCCAAGGGCGGCTTTGCGGCTTCCGAAAGCTATGCCTGGCACCGCTACCTCCTCACGTCCAAGGGCGACGTCTACGATCCCCGAGTCTCCGTGCGCATCATGCGTGGTGAGGCGCAGAGCGCAGCGGACTACATCGATCTTCTCCATGAGCGCCGCTCGCTGATCGCCCGCGTCAATGCGCGCATCGCGCCCTATGACGCGCTGGTGCTGCCGACCACCGCCAACACGCCGCCGAAAATTTCGGACCTTGCCGACGATAAGGCGTTCACCAGGGAAAACCTGCGGGCGCTCCGCAACTGCACCCTGATCAACATGATCGACGGCTGCGCCATCTCGCTGCCGGCGCATCGCGAGGGCGAGATTCCCGTCGGCCTGATGCTGGCGGGCGCGGGCGGATCGGACCGCCGTATCTTCGAGCTTGCTGCCGGCATGGAGGTCGTAATTCGTGTTTGACCTGACTTTCACCGTTGACGCCCAGGACACCACCACGCCGCTGACGCTGGCGATCGACCAGATGGTCATCGCCGGCTGGACCGGCCGTGATCCGGTCGCACGCGACAAGCACATTGCCGAGCTGCAGGAGATGGGCATCGCCCCGCCGGCCTCGACGCCGATCTATTATCGCGCCTCGGCGCGACGGCTGACGCAGGAAGACAGCATCGAGTGCACCGGCGGCGATTCCTCCGGCGAGGTCGAGTTCGTGCTGATCGGCTGGCAGGGCCGCATCTTCGTTGGCTGCGGCTCCGACCACACCGACCGCAAGGTCGAGGCCTACAGCGTCACGGTCTCCAAGCAGATGTGCGACAAGCCGATCGCCTCGACGCTGTGGGAACTCGAGGACGTCATCGGCCATTGGGACAGGATGATCCTGCGCTCCTGGGCCACCATCAAGGGCGAGCGCGTGCTCTACCAGGAGGGCACGCTGGACGCGATGCTGCCCGTTGGCGACCTCATCGCGCGTGGCTTTGAGGGTGGAAAATTCCCCGACGGCTGCGCCATGTTCGGCGGCACCTTTGCCGCCAAGGGTGGCATCCGCCCCGCCGACCGGTTCGAATTCGAGCTCGAAGACCCCGTGCTGAAGCGGACGATCAAGCATGGCTATGATGTGGTGACGCTGCCGGTGAGGGGCTAGCTCCCTCCCCACCTCATTGCGAGCGAAGCTTTTCCGCCGTCATTGCGAGGAGCTCTTGCGACGAAGCAATCCAGACTGGTTCCGCGGAGGGATTCTGGATTGCTTCGCTCCGCTCGCAATGACGGGGAGAGAGACGGAAATCGGGTGGTAGAGGACGGGGCGGTCTTGCGAAGGTCAGAGCCATGACAGCAACAGCACGCAAATCGCCTCATAAGCCAGCCACGGACCCCGCCGCCCGCGTCGATGCCCTCGACTGGTCCCAGATCACCGCCGAACTCGACACCCAGGGCTGCGCGCTCCTGAAGAGCCTGCTCACGCCGGAGCAATGCCGCGCCGTCGCCGCGCTCTATCCCAACGACGCCAACTTTCGCAGCCGCATCGTCATGGGCCGCCACGGCTTTGGCCGCGGCGAGTACAAATATTTCTCCTATCCGCTGCCTGACCTGATCGCGCAGTTGCGCCCGGCGCTCTACGCGCATCTCCAGGACGTCGCCAATCGCTGGAACGAGGCGATGGGGATCGACATCCGCTATCCCGCCGAACACGCCGCGTTCCTAAAGCGCTGCCACGAGGCAGGTCAGGCGCGGCCGACGCCGCTGCTGCTTCAATACGAGGCGGGCGATTTCAACTGCCTGCATCAGGACCTCTATGGCGAGCACGTGTTCCCGTTGCAGGTGGCGATCCTCTTGTCCGAACCGGGCCGCGATTTCACCGGCGGCGAGTTCGTACTGACCGAGCAGCGCCCGCGCATGCAGTCCCGCGCCGAAGTGGTTCCACTCGCGCAGGGCGACGCCGTGGCCTTCGCTGTGCATCACCGCCCGGTGCAGGGGACACGCGGCACCTACCGCGTTAATCTCCGCCATGGTGTCAGCCGGATTCGCTCCGGCCAGCGCCACACACTAGGTGTGATCTTTCACGATGCGAAATAAACGCTGCCGCTGATGGCGGATTTGTTCGACAATGTCGCCGAAGCCCAGCCGTCGCGCGAGGAGATCGCCGACGGCGCCGTGCTGTTGCGCGGCTTCGTCAAGCCGATCGAGAGCGAGCTGATCGAAGCCGTGCGCGCCATGGTGGCGCAGTCGCCGTTCCGGCGCATGACCACGCCCGGCGGGCATCTGATGTCGGTCGCCATGACCAATTGCGGCGAGCGCGGCTGGATCACCGATCATACCGGCTATCGCTATGATCCCATCGATCCGCGGACCGGGGCGCCGTGGCCGGCGATGCCGCCGGTGCTCCGCGATCTGGCGTTGCGCGCCGCGGAGCAGGGCGGCTTTGCCGGCTTCGCGCCCGACGCGTGCCTCGTCAACCGCTACGAGCCCGGCACGCGGCTGTCATTGCATCAGGACAAGGACGAGCTGGATTATTCGGCGCCGATCGTCTCGGTCTCGCTCGGGCTGCCTGCGACGTTCCTGTTCGGCGGCCTGGCACGCAGCGACAAGCCGCGCCGCTTCCGCCTGATCCATGGCGACGTCGTGGTCTGGGGCGGGCCCAGCAGGCTCGCCTATCACGGCGTCGCGCCGCTCGCCGACGGCGAACATGCGCTGCTCGGGCGCAAGCGGGTGAACTTGACTTTCCGCAGGACGCGGTGAGGATCAAGGCTTCGGCGGGTGGATGAACGCCCACGGGCTGACTTCCGAATCCCGCGTCACTTCGACCGAGATCAGATACGGCCCGCCATGGGCGAGCGCCTTCTCCATCGCCGCCTTGAACTGGTCCGGTGCAGTGACGCGCGCGGATGCGACGCCAAAGGACTCCGCGAGCTTGACGAAATCCGGGTTGACCAGATCCGAGGCCACCACCCGGCCGTCGAAGCGTTCGCGCTGGTCGCGGCGGACATTGCCGTAGGCGTTGTTGTTGAACACCAGCGTCACCACGCCGATGTTGAACTGGACGGCGGTGGCGAGCTCCTGCACGCCGAACATGAAGCCGCCGTCGCCGGTGATCGCCACCACCGGCTTGTCGGGATTGGCGACCTTGGCACCGAGCGCGGTCGGGAAGCCCGAGCCGAGCGTCCCCTGATAGCCGGATGTGATGAAGGTGCGGGGCTCGTAGATCGGAAAGCCGTACCAGGAGGCGAAACCGAACTGGGACAATTCATCCGTCACGATCGCGTTCGCCGGCAGCACCTCGCGCAGGATGTTGAGATACGCCATCTGCGGCTGAATGCGCTGGATCTCGGCGTGCGCTGTCGCAGTGGCCTCGCGGATCGCTCCCCGCCGGCCGCTGGTCCTGGCATAGCCGGCCTTCTTCACGGCTGCGACCAGATCGGCGGTGCCGGCTTTGGCATCGGCGACGATAGCGACATCGGAGGCGAGCCGGCGCATCTCGGCCGGATCGATATCGACACGAATGGATTTCAGTCCCTTCGGCTGATACGGCCAGCGGAAGCCCGATGCTGGCAGTTCGGCGCGCGTGCCGATCGCGATCATCAAATCGGTCGTCGGCCACACCTTGTAGGCCGCCGCCATGGTCAGGCCGAGCTCATGCGCATTGGAGACGATGCCGCGGCCGCTGCGGAAGGCGACGACAGGCGCGTCGATCATCTCGGCGAGTTCGAGAATCTCCTCGCGCGCTTCGATTGCGCCGCTACCGACGAAGATCATCGGCGCCTTGCTGTTCTTGATCAGCGCGGCCGCCTGCTTGATCATATCAGGGTCGGGCTGCGGCGCCGGCAAAGGTTCCAGCACCTGTGCTGCAGCCGTGTCCGCGCGTTGTGTGAAGACGTCCCAGGGCATCTCGACCGAAGCGGGGCCACGCCGTCCGGACGTCATCTCCTGGAAGGCGCGCGCGACGGTGGTCGGCGCGTTGCCGGGATATTCGATCCGGTCCGCCCATTTCACATAGGTGCGTAAGGTCGCGAGCTGGTCCGGCATCTCATGCAGATGGCCGCGGCCCTTGCCCAGAAACTGCATCGGCACCTGGCCGGTGACGCATAGCACCGGCTCGTTGCAGCCGAACGCGGTGAGCAGCGCGGCGCTAGCGTTGAGCACGCCGGGGCCGGGCACCACGCTGAACACGCCGGGCCTGCCGCTGGAGCGCGCATAGCCGAACGCCATGTAGCCGCAGGCCTGCTCGTGCCGCGCGCCGATCACCTTGAGCTGCGCCTGGTGGAAGGCGTCGAACAGGCCGTAGACCTGCGCGCCGGGCAGGCCGAACACGGTGTCGACGCCGTGGGCGACGAGGCCGCTTACGATTGCTTCGCCGCCGGTGAGGGTGGTCATGGCACTATTCCATTTCAATCGGTGTTCAGGCTTCGTCGACGACGCCGTTGCGTAAGGTTCCGATGCCCTCGGCTTCGACCTCGACGACATCGCCAGGCTTCAAGTAGCGCGGCGGATCGAACCGTGCCCCGGCGCCGGTCGGCGTGCCCGTGACGATGATATCGCCGGGAACGAGCGTCGCGAAGGTCGAGATATAGCTGATGAGATAGCGGAACGGGAACATCAATCGGCTGGTGCGGTCGTCCTGGCGCAGCTCGCCATTGACATGCGTGGTGAGGCGGATGTCGGCAATCTGCGATTCCTGCGTGTAGGGCACCAGCCACGGGCCAAGGCTGCCGCTGGAATCGAAGTTCTTGCCCTGCGTGACGTTGAACTTGGCATGGCGCAGCCAGTCGCGCACCGAGCCTTCGTTGCAGAGCGTCAGCGCGGCGATGTGATCGAGCGCAGAACTTTCCGGAATGTGTCGGCCTTGCTTGCCGATCACCAGCACGATCTCGCCTTCATAGTCGAGCTGCGCGGAGGCGCGCGGGCGCACCAGCGGCGTGTCGTGGCCGACGAAGGAGCGCGGCGAGCGCATGAACATGCTCGGATATTTCGGCGCGTCCTGGCCGTCCTTGTACTCGGCATTGCGGTCGGGGTAGTTGACGCCGATGCAGATGATCTTTTCCGGCGCGGGCACCGGCGGCAGCCAGATGATGTCGCCGAGTGTATGATCGGGCGTGCGGCCGGCAGCCTCTTCGGCGAGGCTCGCGAGCTGTCCTGCCGCGATCACCTCGCGCAGCGTCGGATAATCCTTGGCGTGGCGCGCGGAGAGATCGACAATGCCGCCGTCGACGACGGCGCCGTAGCTGACGGCGCCGTTGACGGAATAGGTGGCGAGGCGAGGGAGATTCATTGCTTAATCCGCCACCAGCACGTCGGCCACGAACTTCGGCTCGCGCACGGCTTGCCCGGCGAACGGCGAGCCCTGCTCGAACCACGAGCGCGGGGCCGGCGCGCCCCACAATGTCTGGCGGCGCGGATCGCGCAGCGACCAGCGCAGCGGCTCGTGGTCGTGATCGCCGGTGAAATAGTCGCTGGTGTAGAGCTCCAGCCGGTGGCCATCGGGGTCGCGAACATAAAGGAAGAACGCATTCGAGATGCCGTGGCGGCCGGGGCCCCGCTCGATGTTCTTCACGAAGCCCTGCGAGGCCATGACATCGCAGAGATGGATGATGTTCATCGCCGTCGGCGTCCAGTACGCGAAGTGGTGCAGCCGCGGGCCCTTGCCGTTGGTGATGGCAAAGTCGTGGACATTGCCCTTGCGATGCATCCAGGCGGCGGCGATGCGCCCGTTCGGTCCGTCCTCCTCCGCGTATTCGGTGAGGCGAAAGCCGAGCCGGGCGTAGAATTCGACGGTGTCCTGCACCTCGGCGGCGAACACGTTGAAATGGTCGAGCCGCTGCGGATGGCAGCCCCTGTAGAGATCGTAGCGGCGCAGCAGATGCGGCCGCCGGTCCATCGACGCATATAGCTCGATCTGGAAGCCGAACGGATCGGTGAACTGCAGCGTGCGGCCCTGGAACGGCTGATCGACGAAGGCGTAGCCAAGGCCGTTCTCGGACAGGAACTTCGCAGCCTTGTCCAGATCCCCGTCGTTGCCGACCTTGAAGCCGAGGCGGTTGCAGGCAGGCGCGGCCGCCTTGCGCAACACCAGCGAGTGATGCTGATGCTCCTCGGCGGCGCGCAAGTAGACGACCTTGTCGTCGGCGTCCTCGACATGCAGGCCGACAACGCTTTCATAGAACTCGCGGCTGAGCTTCAGGTCGGTGACGTCCAGCACGGCGTGGCTGGAGCGGATGATGTTGAACGGCGGCTCGAAGATATGTTGCGGTACGGGCATTGCGTTTCCCCTCTCTAGACCCAGCCATTCCTCGTTGGCGCTCCGCGCGCCGAGGAACCGCGGGCGTTAGATTCCCAGCTTCTGAATCTTATGCGTGCCCCGCGCCAGCGAGACGTGCTTGGTTTCCATGTAGAAATCGAACGAGTAATCGCCGCCGTCGCGGCCGATGCCGGAGGCCTTCATGCCGCCGAACGGCGTCGGCAGATGGCGGACGTTTTCCGAGTTCAGCCAGATCATGCCGGCTTCCAGCGCATCCGCGACACGCAACGCGCGGCCGACATCGTTGGTCCAGACATAGCCGGTCAGGCCGTAGCGGATGTCGTTGGCGATCTCGATCGCGTCTGCTTCGTCCTTGAAGGGCAGCACGGTGAGGAAGGGGCCGAACACCTCTTCCTGCGCCACGCGCATCTTGCCGTGTGCGCCGGTCACCAGGGTCGGCTCGACATAATATCCGCCGCCCGGGCCATCATAGGCCTTGCCGCCGACGGCAATCGTCGCGCCGTCCTGGCGTGCGACGTCGAAATAGGAGCAGACCTTCGCGAGATGACGTTCGTGGATCAGCGGCCCGATCTCGGTGGCGGGATCGAGGGGATGGCCGACCTTCAGCGCTTTCACCCGTGCGGTCAGCTTTTCGACGAATTTTTCGGCGATGCCGGCCTGGATCAGCAAGCGGCTCGACGACGTGCAGCGCTCGCCGTTGAGCGAGTAGATCATGAACACGACCGCATCGAGCGCGCGGTCGAGATCGGCGTCGTCGAACACGATCACCGGGTTCTTGCCGCCGAGTTCGAAATGCACGCGCTTCAAGGTCGGCGCGCCCTGAACCATGATCGCCGAGCCCGTCGAACTTTCGCCGACGAAGCCGATCGCCTTGATGGCGGGATGCTCGGTCAATGCCTTGCCGGCCTCTTCGCCAAAGCCATGTACGGTATTGAGCACGCCGTCGGGCACGCCGGCTTCCTTGACGAGCTTCGCAAGAATGGCCGCCGTGACCGGCGACCACTCCGCCGGCTTGTGCACGACGGTGCAGCCGGCCGCGAGGGCAGGGGCGATCTTCCAGGTCGAGAGCATGAACGGCGTATTCCACGGCGTGATCACGCCGACCGGGCCGATCGGCACGCGCGTCGAGACGTTCCAATGCTCGTCGCTCGGTGTGTTCTGGCCGTCGCGCGCCTCGCCGCATCGATCGGCAAAGAAGCGGAAATTCTCGGCGGCGCGGATCGCGGCCTTGGCCATGAAGCGATAGGCCTGGCCGGTGTCGATGCATTCGAGCACCGCGATGTCCTCGGCATTGTCCTCGATGGCGTCGGCGACCCGATGCAGCAGCTTCTTCCGCATCGCCGGTCCCATGTCGCGCCAGGACTTGAAGGCCAGCGCGGCAGCGGTGGCGGCGCGATCGACATCCTCGGCATTGCCGCGGGCGACGCTCGCCAGCGTCGCGCCGTCGACCGGCGATTTCGTCTCGAACGTCTCGCCGGAGATCGACGGCACGATCTTGCCGTCGATCATGTGGCCGATACCGTCGGCACGCAGCGTCTTCAGCAGCGGTGCGATGCGGTCGCGATTGGCCTGGAATACGTCGGTTTTCGGCGTGGGCTTATCCATGGGCGGCCTCCGCTTTCAGGGCGTCGTGGATGTTGTTGCGCTTCCAGCTCGTATCCTTGTCGTTGATCTGCATGTCGAACGAGAGCGCGAATTTCGAGCTTGCGAAGACGGGATCAAGATGGCGGGAGAGCGCATGGAAGATTTGTTCGCCGGCTTTCTTGCGGGTTGGCAGATCGCGGCCTTCGCCGATGCGCAGCACCATGTCGAGAAAGCCGTAGTCCTGCCGCGCGTCCGCAATCGCATAATGCTCGCATTTGACAGCGCGGACGCGGATGCCGCCGAGCGGGAAGATGCCGGTCTCGACCGCAGCCTTGCGCACCACCTCGCACGCCGCGCCGATGTCGAGGCGGTCGTCGAGATTGGCCGAATATTCGATCGTGAAATGCGGCATCGCGGTTTCACTCCCTGTCTTTTTGGTCGTCTAAGCGAAGTAGCAGCTCACCGAGCCGTAGGCGCCATAATCGGCTTGAATTGTGTCGCCCTTGCGGGTCTCGATCGGACGGATGAAAGAGCCGGCGAGCACGATTTGCCCGGGCTCAAGCGCAAGGCCGAGCGGTGCGATCTTGTTGGCGAGCCAGGCGACTGCAGTCGCGGGATGATTGAGCACGCCGGCGGCAAGGCCGGTCTCTTCCAGCTGGCCGTTCTTGAAACAGAGCGCGCCGATCCAGCGCAGGTCCGCGTCCAGCGGGCGGATCGGCCGTCCGCCGAGCACGATGCCGGCATTGGCCGCGTTGTCGGCAATGGTGTCGAAGATCTTTCGGGTCGCCTTGGTCTGGGGATCGACGCGCTCGATCCGCGTGTCCAGAATCTCCAGCGCCGGCACCACGAAGTCGGTGGCGTTGAGCACGTCGAACAGTGTGCAGTCGGGGCCCGCGAGGCGCTTGCTCATGACGAAGGCGAGCTCGGCTTCCACGCGCGTCGCGATGAAGCGCTCCGTCGGGACGAGGCCACCATCGGCGAAGAACATGTCGTCGAGCAATACGCCGGAATCCGGCTCGTTGATGCCAAGCGCGCTCTGCATCGCCTTCGAGGTCAGGCCGATCTTGTGTCCCCGGACGATGCGCCCCTCGGCGACCTTGACGTCGACCCAGGCCTTCTGAATCGCGTAGGCGTCAGCGATGCTGATGTCGGGAAAGTCCTGCGAGAGCTGCCGGATCTGCGTACGGGTCTTTTCCGCGTGGTGCAGACGGTTCGCGCAAGCTCGGATATCGTCGTTTGAAAGCGCCATGTGTAATCTTACAAATCGTCGTGCCGGAAGATACTTAACATGTTAAGTGAATGCGTCAATCGCAAATTGGCTTGCTGCACTGCAAACGTTTCGCGGCTTGAAAGGGCGTCATGACGAAGAGACCGGCTGATCCTGCGAACGGAAGTGAGCCCGCCGTGCGGCAGGTGCCGATGCGCGACTTCTCGCGTTCGCTGCCGATGTCGTTGCTGCGGGCACGCGAGGCGGTGATGCGGCAATTCCGTCCCTCGCTGCGCACGCATGGCCTGACCGAGCAGCAATGGCGCATCCTGCGCGCGCTCGCGGCGATCGACACGGTCGAGGTCACGGAACTCGCGCGCACCGCGTTCCTGCTCGGCCCGAGCCTGTCGCGCATCCTGCGTGATCTCGAGGCGCGCAATCTGATCGAGCGCAAGACCGCCAAGGCGGACCAGCGCCGCAGCATGGTCTCGATCTCGGAAAAGGGCGTGAAGCTGATGGCTTCCGTCGCGCCGTCCTCCGAAGCGATTTATGCCGAGATCACGCGCCGCTTTGGCGCACGCAAGCTCGTCGAATTGCAGGAGATGCTCAGCGAGCTCGAACAAAGTCTCGCAGGGCTCGGCGCGGGCGAGGAGGCAAGTGCCGAGGAGTGAAAGCAGATATGCGCGAGCGCGCGGCAACAATCATGGACATCGCCGCATTTTTTCGCTCAAAGTGCCCCGCAGCCGATGCGCAAAAATCGGCGCGCCGGGACGGATTGCGCCGCCTTTGCCAGTGACAGCTTGCGTCATCGCGAGCGTAGCGCGGCGGTCGGGTTCGCGCTAATAACGGCATCGTGCTGTCGCGGCGCTCGTCATGGTGACGAAGGTCCAAAACAAAGAAGGAAGGCAACGTGGCGAACAAGGTCAAGGAAATCTGGAAGTCGGGCAAGGCCGTGGTCAACGCGTGGCTCGCGATTCCCTCCGGCTTCTCGGCCGAGATGATCGCGCAATGCGGCTTCGACAGCGTCACCGTCGACATGCAGCACGGCGTGCAGGATTATCTGTCGATGGTGCAGTGCTTCCAGGCGATGGACAAGCATCCGATCACGCCGATGGTCCGCGTGCCCTGGAACGAGCCCGGCATCATCGGCAAGGTGCTCGATGGCGGCGCCTATGGCGTGATCTGCCCGATGGTCAACACGCCGCAGGAAGCCAGGAACCTCGTCTCCTATGCCAAGTACCCGCCGAAGGGCGTCCGCTCCAACGGCCCGATCCGCGCCGGCATGTACGGCACCGCGGGCTCCTACCAGAAGACGGCCAACGACGACATCGTGCTGCTGCCGATGATGGAGACCAAAACCGCGGTCGAGAACATGGAAGCGATCTTCGACGTCGAAGGCATCGACGGCGTCTATATCGGCCCGTCCGACCTCGGCTTCTCCTACGGCCTCGAACCGAAGCTCGATCGCACCGAGCCCGAGATCCTTGCGATCTACGAGAAGATCATCAAGGAGTGCGGCAAGCGCGGCCTCAATCCGGGCATCCATTGCAGCGGCGCCGAAGGTGCCGCGCGCGCCATCAACATGGGCTTCAAGCTGGTGACGCTCTCGAACGAGGTCGGCCTGATGACGACCTACGCCAAGATGCAGGTCAACGCCACCCGGAAGGATTCCGGTGGCAAGGCCTGAGAACTCGCGAATGGCGATGGGGAGTAGCGAATGAGCTGCTCCCCTTTTCCATTCGCCACTCGCTACTCACTATTCGTCTGAAGGAGACCTCCCATGACCATCAGCCCCGTCATTCGCCTGCATCCCGATGATGGCGTGCTGATCGCGCGCGCGAGCTTGCCGCCGGGAACATTGGTGGCCGACGGCGTGACGACGGTCGAGCGCATTCCTTCCGGCCACAAGGTCGCGATCAAGCCGATCGCATTGGGCGAGCCGGTGATACGCTACGGCCAGATCATCGGCTTTGCGACGGTGCCGATCGCGCCGGGCCAGCACGTGCACGTGCAGAACTGCGGCATGGGCGATTTCGCCAAGGACTATGCCTATTGCGTCGACGTCAAGCCGACGCCGAATTTCGATCTGCCGGCGAGTTTCGAAGGCATCCGCCGTCCGGACGGCCGCGTCGCCACGCGCAACTACATCGGCATCCTCACCTCGGTGAATTGCAGCGCGCATGTCGCAAGCCTCGTCGCCGACGTCTTCAAGAAGAATCCGTTCACCGGCGACAATCCGCTGGCCGACTTCCCCAATGTCGACGGCGTGGTCGCGCTGACCCACAAGACCGGCTGCGGCATGACGCAGAACGAGCCCTTAGCGCTGCTCCGCCGCACGCTCGGTGGTTATGCACGGCACGTGAACTTCTCTCATGTGATCGTGCTCGGCCTCGGCTGCGAGGTGAACCAGATCGGCGGCCTGATGGAGGAGCAGAAGCTCGCGGGACGTCTGCGTGCGATGGACATCCAGGAGGTCGGCGGCACCCGCAAGACGGTGGAAGCCGGAATTGCCTTCGTGCGCGAGGCACTCGCGGAGTCCAACAAGGTCAAGCGCGAGTCCGTTCCGGTGAGCGAATTGACCGTGGCGCTGCAATGCGGCGGTTCGGACGGCTATTCCGGTGTTTCCGCCAATCCGGCGCTGGGTGCGGCCAGCGATCTCATCGTACGTCACGGCGGCACCGTGATCCTGTCGGAGACGCCGGAGACCTATGGCGCCGAACATTTGCTCACGCGCCGCGCCGTCAGCCGCGAGGTCGGCGAGAAGCTGGTCGATCTCATGCGCTGGTGGGACGAATACACGACGCGCGAAGGCGCCGAGATGAACGCCAATCCCAGCCCGGGCAACAAGGCCGGCGGCCTCACCACCATTCTGGAGAAGTCGCTCGGCGCGATGGCGAAGGCCGGCACAACCAACCTCGTCGAGGTGCTGCGCTACGCCGAACCCATCACCAAGAAGGGTTTCGTGTTCATGGACACCCCCGGCTACGATCCGGTCGCCGCGACCGGGCAGGTCGCCGGCGGCGCCAATCTGGTCTGCTTCACCACGGGCCGTGGCAGCGTGTTCGGCTGCAAGCCGGCGCCCTCGATCAAGCTCGCCACCAACACGCCCATGTACAAGCGCATGGAAGAGGACATGGACGTCAATTGCGGCACCATCCTCGAAGGCGAGGAGAGCGTCCAGCAATGCGGCCAGCGCATTTTCGATCTCATCCTCAAGACCGCGTCGGGCCAGCCCACCAAGAGCGAGAGTTTTGATTTCGGCGGCGCCGAGTTCGCGCCCTGGGTGCTGGGCGCGACGATGTAAGGGGACTTCGTAGCCCGGATGGAGCGAAGCGCAATCCGGGACAAGTCAGTCTGCGGGTGAAGAACCCCGGATTACGCTTCGCTCCATCCAGGCTACGGGTGGGCTATGGCGGATACTTCCTAGGCACCCTCTGCCCGTTGTTAATGCTTGATCGAGGTCACCAGCGGTGTTCTGCTCAAAAAAGCTGCTGGAGTACCGCACCCCGTGTCGATCTACGTCGCACTACACCACGTCACGCACTACAAATACGACCGTCCGATCGATCTCGGCCCGCAGACCATCCGTCTGCGGCCGGCGCCGCATACCCGCACGCCGATCCTGAGTTATTCGCTCAAGGTCACTCCGGCCAATCATTTCGTGAACTGGCAGCAGGATCCGCTAGGCAATTGGATCGCGCGCTACGTCTTCCCGGAGAAGACGACCGAGCTCAAGATCGAGGTCGATTTCACGGCGCAGATGACCACGGTCAATCCGTTCGACTTCTTCGTCGAGCCCTATGCCGACAGCTTTCCGTTCGAATATACGCAAGATCTCAAGACCGAACTCGCGCCTTATCTCGAGACCGTCAAGCCCGATCGGCTGTTCGCGAAATATCTCGACACGATCCCGCACGAAGCCCCGAACACCGTCAACTTCCTGGTCGATCTCAACAGGGAGCTGCAGAAAAAGATCGGCTACGTCATCCGCATGGAAGCGGGCGTGCAGACGCCGGAGGAGACGCTCTCCTCCGCGGCCGGCTCGTGCCGCGACTCCGCCTGGCTCCTGATCCAGACCTTCCGGCACCTCGGTCTCGCCGCCCGTTTCGTCTCCGGCTATCTGATCCAGGTCCGTCCCGACATCGATCCGATCGAGGGGCCGCCGGAGGTCGAGAACGATTTCACCGATTTGCACGCCTGGGCCGAGGTCTACCTGCCGGGTGCAGGCTGGATCGGCTTCGACGCGACCTCGGGCATGCTCGCGGGCGAGGGCCACATCCCGGTCGCCGCGACACCGCACTACCGCTCGGCCGCGCCGATCTCCGGCGGCGCGGGCTTTGCCGAGGTCGAATTCGCCTTCGACATGAGCGTCAAGCGCATTCGCGAGGCGCCGCGCATCACAAAACCGTTCTCGGACGAATCCTGGATACGGCTCAACGATCTCGGCGAGCAGGTCGACGGCGATCTTGCGGCCCAGGACGTGCGTCTGACCATGGGTGGCGAGCCGACCTTCGTCTCCGTCGATGATCTCGAAGGCGCCGAGTGGAACACGGACGCCGTCGGCCCGACCAAGCGCGGGCTCGCCGACGATCTGATCCGCCGCCTGCGCGCGCGTTTCGGACCCGGCGGCCTGCTGCACTTCGGGCAAGGCAAATGGTATCCCGGCGAAAGCCTGCCGCGTTGGGCGTTTGGCCTGTACTGGCGCAAGGACGGCGTGCCGATCTGGAAGAATGCCGACCTCATCGCCAGCATCGAAAATCCGCGGTCGGCGCAGGCCAAGGACGTCCAGGCGTTCGTGGAGGGCACGGCGCTGCGGCTCGGGCTCGATCCCGGCTACATCATGCCAGCCTATGAGGACACCGCGTACTGGCTGCAGAAGGAATCCGAGCTTCCCGTCAACGTCGATCCTTCCGATTCCAAATTGTCCGATCCGGAGGCCCGCGCGCGGATGGCGCGGGTGTTCGAACAGGGGCTCAACAACCCTCGCGGCTTCGTGCTGCCGGTGCAGCGCTGGAATGCGGCGCCACGCTGGCGCAGCGAGCGCTGGCAGCTCCGGCGCAGTCATCTGTTCCTGATGCCGGGCGATTCGCCGCTCGGCCTGCGCTTGCCGCTGGACTCGCTCGGCTATGTCCCGCCCGATCAGTATCCCTACATCGTCGAGCGGGATCCGATGGAGGCCCGCGGCAAGCTGCCGGTGTTCAGCCTTCCGGCGCGTCCGGACGCGCCGGAGCGGCTCGAGCCCGAACAGCTCAACACCTCGGTCCCCGTCCGCACCGCGATGTCGGTCGAGGTCCGCGACGGCGTGCTCTGCGCCTTCATGCCGCCGGTCGAGCAGATCGAGGATTATCTCGAGATGATCGCGGCGCTCGAAGCGACTGCCGAGGAGATGCAGCTCCAGGTCCATGTCGAGGGTTATCCGCCGCCATTCGATCCGCGTGTCGACGTCATCAAGGTGACGCCCGATCCCGGCGTGATCGAGGTCAACGTCCAGCCGGCAAAGAACTGGCGCGAGGCGGTCGACATCACCGTCGGGCTCTATGAGGATGCCGGCAAGACACGCCTCGGTGCCAATCGCTTCCTGGTCGATGGTCGCCACACCGGCACCGGCGGCGGCAATCACGTCGTGGTCGGCGGCTCGAGCCCGCAGGACTCGCCGTTCCTGCGCCGGCCTGATCTGTTGAAGAGCCTGGTGCTGCACTGGCAGCGGCATCCGTCGCTGTCCTATTTCTTCTCCGGCCTGTTCATCGGCCCGACCAGCCAGGCGCCGCGCATCGACGAAGCCCGCCACGACAGCATTTACGAGCTCGAGGTCGCGCTCACGCACGTGCCGCCGCCGGGCACTCAGGCGCCGCTGTGGCTGGTAGATCGCTTGTTCCGGCATCTCCTCGTCGACATCACCGGCAACACCCATCGCGCCGAGATCTGCATCGACAAGCTCTATTCACCGGACGGCACGACCGGCCGCCTCGGTCTCGTTGAATTCCGCGCGCTCGAAATGCCGCCGGATCCACGCATGTCGCTGGCGCAGCAGCTGCTGATCCGCGCGCTGATCGCAAAATTCTGGCGCGAGCCGCAACAAGGCAAGTTCGTGCGATGGGGCACCGCGCTGCACGACCGCTTCATGCTGCCGCACTTCATCTGGGAGGATTTCCTCGAAGTGCTCACCGAGTTGAAGCAGTCCGGGTATCCGTTCGAGCCTGAATGGTATCTGGCCCAGCTCGAATTCCGCTTCCCCGCGTTCGGCCGCATCCATCATGGCGGCGTGACGCTGGAGCTGCGGCAGGCGGTGGAGCCTTGGCACGTCCTCGGCGAGGAGGGCTCGGCCGGCGGCACCGTGCGCTATGTCGACTCGTCGGTCGAGCGGCTTCAGGTCAAGGCGGAAGGCTTCGTCGCGGGCCGCCATATCGTCGCCTGCAACGGCCGCCGCCTGCCGATGACCGCCACCGGCCGCTCTGGTGAAGCCGTGGCCGGCGTCCGCTTCAAGGCCTGGCAGCCGGCCTCAGGCCTGCACCCGACCATTCCCGTTCATGCGCCCCTGACCTTTGACCTCATCGACACCTGGAACGGCCGCTCGCTCGGCGGCTGCGTCTATCATGTCGCCCATCCGGGCGGCCGCAGCTACGACACCAAGCCCGTCAACACCTACGAGGCCGAGGCGCGGCGGCTGGCGCGCTTCCAGGACCATGGCCATACGCCGGGTCCGATGCAGCCGCCGCCCGAGGAACGCACAAATGAGTTTCCGCTGACCCTCGACTTGCGGACCCCGCTCCTGCAATGAGTATGATGCCGGGGCAGGGAGTGGCGCATGGCCGAGGGCGCAGCCGAAGAGGACGACAAGGCGGGTCAGGCGCAAGGTCAACGTGATGGCCAGCGCGAAGGCCAGCGCCGCTTCGCGCAATGGGTCCGCGACTACAGGCGCCTGCCCGACATCCCCGACGAGTTTCTCGGCCCGGACGGCAAGCCCCGCGCGGTCTGGAGCCGCTTCTTCGATGCCTTCGGTGCGCTCGCGCCCGATGAGGTTGAGCGGCGGTTTGGCATGGCCGACCGTCATCTCCGCGAGGCCGGCGTCACCTATCGCGCGCCCGGCGAGAGCGCCGACCGGCCCTGGTCGATCAGCCATCTGCCGCTGCTGATTGACGAGGCCGACTGGAAGCAGCTGTCCGACGGCATCACCCAGCGCGCCGAGTTGCTCGAGCTCGTGCTGCGTGACATCTATGGCGAGGGCCGCCTCGTCGCCGAAGGCGCGCTGCCGGCGGCCGCGATCGCGGGGAGCCCCGAATATCTCCGTCCCGCCTGCGGCGTGCCGCCGCCGGGCGGGCGCTATCTCTCGCTCTATGCCGCCGATGTCGGCCGCGGGCCCGACGGACGCTGGTGGGTGCTCGGCGATCGCACGCAGGCGCCGTCGGGTGCGGGCTATGCGCTGGAGAACCGCCTGGTGCTCTCGCGCGCCTTCTCGGACCTCTACAAGTCGATGAACGTGCCGCGCGTCGCGCCGTTCTTCGAGGCGTTTCGCGACAGTCTTCGGGCGCGCGCCGACCGCGACGAGCCGCGGATTGGCGTGCTCACGCCGGGCAGCTTCAGCGAGACCTATTTCGAGCACGCGACGTTGGCGCGCTATCTCGGCTTCCTGCTGGTCGAGGGCGACGATCTCGCCGTCAGCGACAATCATATCCACATCCGCACGGTTGCAGGCCTCAAGCGCCTCGACGTGCTGCTGCGCCGTGTCGATTCCAATTCGCTCGATCCGCTCGAGCTCGATGCCTCGTCACGGCTGGGCGTCCCCGGCCTGATCGACGTGCTGCGCAAGGACGGCGTCGTCGTCGCCAACATGCCGGGCTCGGGTGTCCTCGAGGCGCGCGCGATGCTCGGCTTCCTGCCGGCGCTCAGCCGCCGGCTGCTCGGCGAAGAGCTGAAGATGCCGCACATCGCGACCTGGTGGTGCGGCCAGCGCTCGGCGCGCGACGAAGTGTTGTCGCGGCTCGACGAGGTCGCGATCGAAGGCGCGTATCGGCGCGGCGTTCCCGGTTTCGACAGCAACGGTCCGGTGCTCGCGAGCGAACTCGACGCCGCCGGGCGCCGGCGCCTGAGCGACGCCATCGCTGCGCGCGGCATGGACTATGTCGGCCAGGAGGTGGTGCGGCTCTCGACCATGCCGGTGTGGGAACAGGGGCAAATCACGCCGCGTCCCTTCGTGCTGCGCGTGTTCGCAGCCGCGACGCCGGACGGCTGGGCCATCATGCCCGGCGGCTTCTGCCGGATCGCCGAGCAGCCGGATGCGCGCGCGGTGTCGATGGGCGACGGCGCGCGCTCCGCCGACGTCTGGGTGGTCTCGGACAAGCAGGTCTCGACCGCGACGCTGCTGCCTGCGGTCGACAAGGTGCGCATCCGCCGGATCGCCGGCGTGCTGCCGAGTCGCGCCGCCGACAATCTGTTCTGGCTCGGCCGCTATCTCGAACGCGCCGAGGCGACGCTGCGGCTGGTGCGGGCGCTGGGCTCGCCGAGCGGGCCCAACAAGGGCACCGCGGCCTCGCTGCAATCGGCGGAGCGTATCCAGCGCCTGCTGGTGACCTGGGGCGCGATCTCGCAGACCTCGCGCGCGGCGCCCGGCCGCATCGTTGCCGAAGCGCTGCAGAGCCCGGAGCGTTTCGGCTCGGCACTGTCGCTGGTCCGCGCGGCCCAGCGCACGGCGACCTCCTTGCGCGAGCGGCTGTCGCCCGATGCCTGGCAAGTCATCACCGAGATGGTCGAGCGGCTGGCCGTCGAGGTCGAGGACGACGACAGCGTGCTGAGCGCGGCCGAGTTGACCTTGCAGGAGCTCGCGAGCTTTGCCGGCCTTGCGCATGAGAACATGAACCGCGCCGCCGGCTGGCGCTTCCTCGATATCGGTCGGCGCACCGAGCGCGCCATCAACACCACGCGCTTTGCCCGGCAGTTTGCCTATGACGAGGCCGGCGACGAGGATCTCGATATCCTGCTGACGCTGGTGGATTGCCAAATCACCTACCGCTCGCGCTATCTGCTGGCGCCGATCCTGGCGCCGGTGCGAGACCTCGCCGTGCTCGACAATTACAATCCGCGTTCCGTGGCGTTCCAGGTGACGACGCTGAACGAACACATCGCCGCACTGCCGAGCCTGAAGGAGCACGGCCTGATCGAGAAGCCGCAGCGGCTTGCGGTCGCGCTGCAGGCGATGCTCGCGACCGCGCAGGCCGAGAAGCTCGAGGTCAAGACGCTGTTCGCCCTGGAGCAGGATCTGCTCAGCCTCGCCGAGGCGGTCGGGCAGCACTACTTCCCGCACGGTCCCAATGCGAGCCGGCCGGAAAAGCTGACGGGGCTGGCGTGATCTACGATATCCGTCACGTCACCACCTACGAATACGAGAGCCCGGTCAGCTTCGCGCGCTGCACGCTGCGGCTGGAGCCGAGGAGCGGCCATGGCCAGGAGCTGATTTCGCATAAGGTCGAGATCCGTCCGCGCCCCGCAGAGCGTAGCGTCCGGCGCGATTTCTTCGGCACCCTGACCGAGAGTGTCGTGATCGAGGCCGCGCATCGCACCCTGCGCATCGATTCCCGCTCTCGCGTGAAGGTGTCGCGCCAGCCGCCGGCGCGCGCCGCTGTCAGCCCGGCCTGGGAGAACATTCGCGACATCGCCTTCGAGGCGACGAGCCTCGGGCCGTCCTCGCCGGTCGGCTATGTCTTTGCGAGCCCGCTAGTGCCGGTGCTGGGACCGGTCAGCGCCTATGCGGCGGAAAGCTTTGCGCCCGGCGCGGGCATCCTTGCCGGGGCGGTCGATCTGATGCGTCGCATCCGCACCGAATTTCGCTACGACCCCAAGGCGACGGTGATCTCGACGCCGCTCAACGAGGTCTTCGTCAAGCGCCATGGCGTCTGTCAGGATTTTGCCCATGTGATGATCGCGGGCTTGCGCGGGCTGGGCCTGCCCGCGGCCTATGTCAGCGGATATTTGCGCACCATTCCGCCGGCGGGCCAGCCGCGCCTGCAGGGCGCCGACGCCACCCATGCCTGGGTGTCGCTGTGGTGCGGGGACGAGCTTGGCTGGGTCGATTTCGACCCGACCAACGATCTTATGGTTGCTGGCGACCATATCGTGCTCGCAGTCGGCCGCGACTTCTCCGACGTTTCGCCGGTCGACGGCATCATCGTCGGCTCGCCGAAGCAGAAGCTCGACGTCGCCGTCGACGTGCTGTTGGTGGAATGATTGCGGGTCCTGCCCGCGACACCCATCCCGGGTGTGGCGGGTCCGCACGCAACCGCGATATCGCGGGGCACAAACCGCAACATATTTCCGAGTTTGCGCCCCCGGGTTTGGCCAGTCGGCCAAGATGGGCTATGCTGGCGCCTGCGTCGAGGACGAGAATGAGATGTCGGGAATTGGCGTGGAAAACCACCGACAGACGGGGCTGCATCCATGATGACGTTACCGAAACTGGCGGCGGACTCCCTTGAAAAATTGCTGGGCTCGTTCATGCGTCGTCGGTTCGACGAGCCCTCTGCGCGCATCGTCGAGAGCGCAACCCGCACGGCGATGGAATGCATCGGCAATAGCGACGCGCTTTATCACAATATCGAGCATACGATGCTGGTGACGCTGGCGGGTCACTCCATCCTCAGCGGCCGATATCTTCACGCCCATCTGTCGGCGGAAGACTATGTCCATGTCCTGATCGCCTGCCTGGCCCATGACATCGGCTATGTGCGCGGCCTGTTCGAGGAGGATGACACCGATGGCTTCGTCATCGATGCAGCCGGCACCAAAGTGTCACTGCCGCGCGGCGCCTCGGATGCAAGCCTGATGATGTATCATGTCGACCGTTCCAAGCTTTATGTCTCGCGGCGGCTGCGACACATTCCGGGGCTCGATCCGGAGCGCATCGCCCGCGCCATCGAGGGCACCCGGTTTCCGGCCCGGGAAGGCCAGGACTATGACGACGAGGCCTCGATCCTGCGCGCGGCCGACTTCATCGGCCAGCTCGGCGACCCCAATTATCTGCGCAAGGCCAATGCGCTCTACTACGAGTTCGAGGAAGTCGGCATCAACCGCCAGCTCGGCTACGATTCGCCGGCCGACATCGTGAACCGCTATCCGCAGTTCTATTGGAATAGCGTCGCGCCGCACATCCAGACCGAGATCGGTTACCTCAACAAGACCGAGATCGGTCGGCAGTGGATCGCCAACCTCTACAGCAACGTGTTCCGCGCCGAACGTGACATCACGTTATCCGGGCCGCAAAAATAGCTCCGCTTTCTAATGCAACAAAAAACGGTCACCACCGATATCCTCGACATCGCCTATCGCGAATACGGCGCGCCGGACGGCTGGCCCTGCATCATGGGTCATGGCTTTCCCTACGACGTGAACGCCTATGCCGAGACTGCGCCGATCATGGCGCAAGCAGGCGCGCGGGTGCTGATGCCCTGGCTGCGCGGCTACGGGCCGACGCGATTCCGCTCCGCTGCGACGTTGCGCTCCGGCGAGCAGGCGGCGCTGGGCGCCGATCTGCTGGCCTTCATGGATGCGCTTGGAATTGCGCGCGCGGTCGTCGGCGGTTACGACTGGGGCGGGCGCGCAGCCTGCGTGGTCTCGGTGCTGCATCCGGAGCGCGTGATCGCGCTCGTCTCGGGCAATTCCTACAACATCCAGAACATCGCGCGCTCGATGGAGCCGGCTTCGCCACCGGAGGAGGCGGCACTCTGGTATCAATATCTCTTCCACAACGAACGCGGCCGCCGTGCGCTGGAGCGCAACCGGCGCGGTTTTGCGCGCCAGCTCTGGTCGATGTGGTCGCCGACATGGGCCTTCGACGACGCGACGTTTGAGACCAGCGCCATCTCGTTCGACAATCCCGATTTCGTCGATGTCGTGATCCACTCCTATCGACATCGTTACGCGCTGGTCGCGGGCGATCCCGCCTATGCCGCGATCGAGGCGAAGCTCGCCGCCCTGCCCCCGGTTCGGGTACCGACCATCGCGATCGACGGTGACAGCGACGGCGTCAATTCCGGCACCGCTCACCACGCAGGCAAATTCGTGGGCTTTTTCGAGCGGCGCGTCTTTACAGGGGCCGGCCACAATTTACCGCAGGAGCGGCCGGCCGAATGGGCCCAGGCCGTGCTCGATGTGCGGAAAGCGGCCTCGTAGAGCCGGGTTTCTCGTCCCACTGTCTTGCCGCTCTCACAGCTTCCAATTTTTCCTGATTCCGGGAACCTTTTCCGATCGCAGCCGTCCAAGCTGTGGGCCGCCTTCTGTATGCGGTTCGTTGCAGGGGAGTTTTCGATGAAGACGCAAACGCGCAGGCTGGAACGTGTCGCGGTCGCGCAGGCGCCGAGCGAGCGGCCTGAGAGGGCGGAGGTCGAGCAGGCGATCCGGACCATGATCCGCTGGGCCGGCGACGATCCCGCGCGCGACGGTCTGCGCGATACGCCGGACCGGGTCGCGCGCGCCTTCGAGGAGTATTTCTCCGGCTATGCGCAGGATCCGACCGAAATCCTGCAAAAGACCTTTGAGGAGATCGAAGGCTATGACGAGATGATCGTCCTGCGCGGCGTTCGCTTCGAAAGCCATTGCGAGCACCACATGGCACCGATCGTCGGCCGCGCCTGGGTCGCTTATATCCCGCAAGGGCGCGTCGTCGGCATCTCCAAGCTCGCGCGTCTCGTCGACATCTACGCCAAGCGGCTTCAGATCCAGGAGAAGATGACCGCGCAGATCGCCAACACGATCAACGATGTGCTGAGGCCCGAAGGCGTCGGGGTCATCATCAAGGCGACGCATCACTGCATGACCACGCGTGGCGCACATAAGCCCGGGACAGATCTCGTCACCAGCCGCATGCTCGGCGTGTTCCGCGACAATGCGCTGACACGCCAGGAGCTGCTGGGGCTGGCCAATTCGGACGATTGATCCGCGACGGCTCAAGGAGGCAACGGATGACCGAAGACAAGAAGCCAAGCGGGCCCGACCTGAGCCGAAGCGTGACGCTCGCCGAATTCAAGGACGGCAAATTGCTCGGCCATGTCGGCGAGGAAGACGTCCTGCTGGTGCAGGCCGGCAGCGAGATCTTTGCGATCGAGCCGGCCTGCAGCCACTATCACGGTCCGCTCGCAGAAGGACTGGTGGTTGGCGACACCATCCGCTGTCCCTGGCATCACGCCTGCTTCTCCTTGCGGTCAGGCGAGGCGACCCGTCCGCCGGCGCTGAATGCGCTGGCGTTGTGGGAGGTCTCGCGCGATCAGGACAAGATCATCGTTCAGCGCAAGCGCGAGATGCCGAAGCCTCCGGCGCGTCACCGGACGGCGCCAACGCCGGAAAAATTCGTCATCATCGGTGGCGGCGCGGCGGGTTTCGCGGCGGCGGAGACGCTCCGTCGCGAGGGCTTTGCCGGCGCCATCACCATGCTCAGCAATGACAGCGCGATGCCGGTCGACCGGCCCAATCTTTCCAAGGATTACCTCGCGGGCAACGCGCCGGAGGATTGGCTGCCGCTGCGGGGCCAGGACTATTATCGGGACGCCGGCATCGATCTCAGGCTCAACACGAATGTTGCCGCGATCGAGGCGAAGACGCGCAGCGTGACGCTGGGCAACGGCGACAGGCTGCCGTTCGACCGGCTGCTACTCGCGACAGGCGCCGAGCCGGTCCGATTGCAGATTCCGGGTGCCGACCAGCCTCATGTCTACACCCTGCGCTCCGTCGCCGACAGCCGCGCCATCATCAAGGCGGCCGGCACCGCCAGGCGTGCACTGGTGATCGGCGCCAGCTTCATCGGCCTCGAAGTTGCGGCCTCCTTGCGGGCACGCAAGATCGAGCTCCACGTGGTCGCGCCGGACGAACGGCCGATGCAGAAGGTGCTCGGTCCCGAGATGGGCGACTTCGTGCGCGCGCTGCATGAGGAGAACGGCGTCAACTTCCATCTCGAGGACACCGTGGAAAAGCTGGACGGCACGCGCGCCACGTTGAAGAGCGGCGGCGTGATCGAGGCCGACCTGGTCGTGGTCGGGATCGGCGTCAAGCCGCGCCTTGCGCTTGCCGAGCAGGCGGGGCTTGCGGCCGATCGGGGCGTCAGCGTGAGCGAATATCTGGAGACCAGCGTATCCGGCATCTTCGCCGCCGGCGACATCGCGCGCTGGCCCGATCCGCATTCGCGGCAAACCATCCGCGTCGAGCACTGGGTGGTGGCGGAGCGGCAGGGCCAGACCGCGGCGCGCAACATGCTCGGCAAGCGCGAGCGCTTCGAGGCCGTGCCGTTCTTCTGGTCGCAGCACTATGACGTGCCGATCAACTATGTCGGCCACGCCGAGAGCTTCGACGACATCGCGATCGACGGCAGCATTTGTGGCAAGGACTGCCTGCTGAAGTATCGCAAGGGCGGCCGCGTTCTTGCGATTGCTTCAATTTATCGCGATCTCGACAATCTCAAGGCCGAGTTGGAGATGGAGCGGACACGCGGCTGAGGCGCGCATCCGTCTCGATTTGCGTCAATGGTGCTGCCCGCGAGGGCGGCTGTGCACCGGCTGATCAGCAACTCGACGCAAGACCGCCTTGCGGAACTCCGCTGATCTGACGTGCTGGCAAGAAGCAGCACGCCGCGCGCCTTCCGAGTCGCGCGGCGATCATCACCGGGGAGAAACCATGAAAGCCGCTTTGGTCCTGGCTGCAGCCTTGGCTGCCTGCCTGTCCACGCCTGTCTCCGCGCAGAAATCCTACGGTCCCGGCATCAGCGACACCGAGATCAAGATCGGCAACACCATGCCCTATAGCGGCCCCGCTTCGCCCCTCGGTATCACCGGCAGGGTGATCTCGGCCTATTTCGACGAGGTCAATGAGAAGGGCGGGATCAACGGCCGCAAGCTCAATCTCCTGTCGCTCGACGACGCCTTCTCGCCGCCGAAGACCATGGAAGCGGCGCGGCGGCTGGTCGAGGGTGACGGCGTCGCCTTCATCTTCGCGACCATGGGCACGGCGCCAAGCTCGGCGATCGCGAAATATCTCAACAGCAACAAGGTGCCGCAGCTGTTTCTGATCAGCTCGGCCTCGAAGTGGAACGATCCCGCCAACATGCCCTGGTCGATGGCGCTGCCATGGGCACCGAACTACACCAGCGAGGCCGCGATCGACGTCGCCTATGCCCGCGCCAAGAACCCGAATGCGCGCTTCGCGGTGCTCTATCAGAACGACGACGCCGGCAAGGAATATCTGCGCGGCGTCAAGGAAGCGCTTGGTGCCGACGCCGACAAGGCGATCGCGATGGCGTCGAGCTTCGAGGTCGCCGACCCCACCGTCGATTCCCAGGTGCTGACGCTCGCCAACACCAAGGCCGACGTGTTCATGATCTATTCGGTGACGCCGCGCGCCTGCGCCCAGGCGATTCGGAAAGCGCATGAGGTCGGCTGGCAGGCGACGCGCTTCCTCGCCTCGGGCTGTGCCAACAAGGCGACCGTGATGGTCCCGGCCGGCCTCGATGCCGGCAAGGGCGTGCTCTCGCTCGGCTCGCTCAAGCCGTTCGTCGAGGCGCCGAAGGACGATCCGGCGATGACGGCCTATATCGATTTCATGAAGAAGCGCCTGCCCAATGCCGACGTCAACAACGTCGCGGGTCTCTACGGCTACACCGTCGCCGAGGCATTGGTGGTCTTGCTGAAGCAGTGCAAGGACAATCTGACGCGCGAGAACATCATGGCGCAGGCGGCCAATTTGAAGAACGTGCCGCTATCGCTACTGATGCCCGGCATCACCCTCAACACCACGCCGCAGGATTTCCGCCCGATCAAGGACGGCTATATGCTCCAGTTCAATGGCAACGACTGGATCGTCGCCAGCGAGCTGCTGCGCGGCACGTGAGGGGCACGCGAGCGGCAGCATAGACAGTGCACCCTCTCCCCTTGCGGGAGAGGGTGGATCGCCGCGAAGCGGCGAGCCGGGTGAGGGGTATCTCTCCGCGAGTCGTCTCTACATTTGAACTCGCGGATACAACCCCTCATCCGGCGCTTCGCGCCACCTTCTGCCACAAGGGGAGAAGGGAACAGGAGGACCCCATGGATTTTCAACACTCCGAACGTTCGCTGGAGCTGCAGGAGCGGGTCCGCCGGTTCATGCGGACGCATGTCGAGCCGGTCGAGGAGCTCTACTACGAGCAGGTGAAGCCGGAAGCGACACGCTACAGGACGCCGCAGATCCTTCAGGACCTGAAGCGGCTGGCGCGCGAGCAGGGGCTTTGGAACCTGTTCCTCTCCGGCGAGCACGGCCAGGATCCCAACAACACTGGCTTGACCAATCTCGAATACGCGCCGGTGAAGGAGATCATGGGCCGCATCCTCTGGGCGCCGGAGGTGTTCAATTGCTCGGCGCCCGACGTCGGCAACATGGAGGTGCTGGCCAATTACGGTACGCCGGCGCAGCAGGAGCGCTGGCTGAAGCCACTGCTGGAAGGGCGCATCCGCTCCGGCTTCTCGATGACGGAGCCGCAGGTTGCCTCCAGCGATGCCACCAACATCCAGTGCGAGATCAGGCGCGACGGCGGCGACTACGTCATCAACGGCCGCAAATGGTTCACCTCGGGCGCGATGAACGAGGATTGCGAGATCCTGATCGTGATGGGCAAGACCGCGCCCGACGATCCCGATCGCCACCGCCAGCAATCCATGATCCTGGTGCCGAGAGCGACGCCTGGCGTGCGCATCGTCCGCGACATGCTGACCTACGGCTATGACGACGCGCCGGTCGGCCATCCCGAGATCGTCTACGAGAACGTTCGCGTGCCCGCGGAGAACATCCTGCTCGGCGAGGGCCGCGGCTTCGAGATCGCGCAAGGCAGGCTCGGCCCCGGCCGTATCCACCATTGTATGCGGCTGATCGGCTGCGCCCAGCGCGCGCTCGAATTGATGTGTCAGCGCGCGGTCTCCCGCACGGCCTTCGGCAAGCCGCTCGCAGAACAGGGCTCGGTGCGTGAGGACATCGCGCACTCATTCTGCGAGATCGCGCAGGCGCGGCTCTTGACGCTGCAAGCCGCCGACAGGATGGACCGCGAGGGCAACAAGATCGCGCGCGACCTGATTGCGGCCGCCAAGATCGTGGTGCCCAGCATGGCCGCCCGCGTTATCGACCGCGCCATCCAGATCCACGGCGCTGCCGGCGTCTCGCAGGACACGTTCCTGGCGCGTGCTTACGTCTACGCCCGCTTCATCCGCATCGGCGACGGACCGGATCAGGTGCATCTGGCCGCGGTGGGGAAGGAGCTGATCAAGCGTGGCGGGGTGATGGGCTAGCAAACGCCATCACTGACGGCCCCATTTCTTCTTTCCCGCGCAAAGCAAGGCGGCATGAACACCTTGCCGGCGGCGCCTTGACCACCGTCACTGGACCAGATGTGCGGGCCGAAGGGGCCTGAATGCGGCGCGCAGCTCGGCGGAGAAAAGCGCCGGCTGCTCCCAGGCAGCAAAATGACCGCCTTTGTCGACCTCGTGGAAGTAGGTCAGGTTGCGATAGGCGCGCCGGGCCCACGTCTCCGGGGCTTGATAGCTCTCGCCCGGGAAGACCGTGATGGCCACCGGCAGTGAGATCTCCGCAGTCTTCTCCGGACCTGCAAGGGCGGGACTGCGCCCGCTATATTCCCAGTAAAGTCGCGCCGAGGAGGTGGCGCTGTTCGTCAACCAGTACAGCGTGATGTCGTCCAGCACCTCGTCGCGGGATTTTTCGGAGTCGGTGTCGTCGAACTTCCAATGCGAGAAGCCGGGATGTCCGAGCATCCAGGCTGCCAGGCCCGCGGGAGAATCCGTCAAGCCATAGCCGATCGTTTGCGGCCTCGTTCCCATCATCAGCGCGTAGGACCGGTTGCCCATCTTGCCGGCCGCACTGAATGCATCGAACGCCGCGCGTTCCTTGGCGGAGAGGTCTGCCGGAGCAGGCCCGCCGGCCGCGAGGATCGCGGCGATATCGGGCGGGACGATCGCCGGCAAGTTGATATGGATGCCGAGCAAGCCTGCCGGCGCCAGCCGTGCCATCGCACTCGAGACCGGCGAGCCCCAGTCGCCGCCCTGCGCGACATAGTGGGTGTAGCCCAGGCGCTTCATCAGTTCCGCCCAGATGCGCGCTGTGTGGTCGGGACCCCAACCGGTATCGACCGGCTTGCCGGAGAAGCCATAGCCGGGCATCGAGGGGATCACGACGTCGAACGCGTCTTCGGCCCGGCCCGCATGGGCCGTCGGATCGGTGAGTGGATCGATCAGCTTGAGCTGCTCGAAAACCGATCCCGGCCAGCCATGGGTTATGACGACAGGGAGGGCATTGGGATGTTTGGAGCGGACATGAATGAAGTGGATGTCGATGCCGTCGATGTTGGTGACGAACTGCGGAAGTCGATTCATCCTCGCTTCGATCTTGCGCCAGTCGTAGGCCGTCCCCCAATAGTTGACGAGGGGCTGGAGCTTCGCCAGCGGGATACCTTGGGACTGATCGGAAACAGTCTCGCGATCAGGCCATCGCGTCGCCAAAACGCGCCGCCGAAGCTCGACAAGGTCCTCCTCCGGCACGGCAATGTGGAAGGGGTGAATTGTGCTTTCGCCCGCGGCCGCCGCTGCACGCAGCGGAAACACGCTCGCGGAAATCGCCGCTGAAACTCCAATCGCTACGGTGCTCAAAAGCGCGCGCCGGCTTCTGTCGATGGTGTTCTCGGAATTGTATGGCATCGGCATGGGACACCCTCCTGGCTTCAGGCGATCGGAGCCTGCGGAGCAGGGCAGTCCTTCGTCTGGCTCTGCAACATGGCTCGGAAGCCGGTCAATAGCTCGTTAAGGCTTGTTAGATGCTGTGAGCAGTTGCGACTGATGCAGGGGCAAGGTGAAGAAAGACAAGTTCAGCAGTTCTGTCCCTTGTCCCCCGACAAGGACGGAGTAGACAAGCTGATCGGATCTGTGCGTCGGCTCCTTGTCCATGAACGCATTCAGCAGCGGGCCTTGCTGCGCGAGGACATTGCAAACTCCCTCTGTGACATCGCGCAAGCAAGCCTTCTCACGCAGGTGGCAGCCTCCGTCGCTGCGATGATCGCTTCTGCGAAAACTCGCCGATGAGAATGAAAACACGGTCAGGCGGGCGAGCGCACCGATTATCCTGATTGGTCGCGCTATGAGAGTCATGTCGCGCTATTTCGCCGCGGCTCTCGTCGTCATGCTGTTGACGCAATGTCTGTCTTAGACGGCGACAACTAAAACACGGTGCTGGAACTATTGCGGTTCCTCCAACGGTTCCGGAGCCAGGGGTTGGCTCGACCCGCAAAACGATTTGCGGCATCGGAACTGAACAATCGAAAATCACAGGAGATATAATGGGGTTCCGATCGAGCGCCGCAATTTGCGGCGCCATGATTGCGCTTGCCGTTTCCGTTTCTGTAGCGCGATGTGAAGCTGGTGGGGTTCACTCAAACGCTGTCGACGATGCCGCTTCCGGGGAAGCGATCGTTGGCGCGGCATCCATGTACAATCCGTTCAAGCCGGGCAAAGAGGAGGGCGGCCCGAAGACGGCTTCCGGCGAGCGCTATGATCCCTCGGTGTGGTCGGCTGCCATCAAGACGAGCTTGCGTAAGAAATTCGGTGGGGTCCAATTTGGCGCGAAGCCGAAATACGCCCTCGTCGAGGCCGTCGGCAAGAAGGTCATCGTCAGGATAAATGACGTGGGACCGCTAAGGCCTGGCCGCATCATCGACTTCAATGAGCGGACGATGCGCCATTTCGATCCGAGCCTGGAGCGCGGGGTCATTCCTGACGTAAAAGTCCGACCGCTTGCCGGCGGCGATTGGACCCCCGGACCGGTTGGCTGAACGTCGCACCAGAAGGTCGCGCAGTACGACCGAAGGTCCCGACGCCATCGCCATGATGACATCACGGTTTGCTGCGCGCCCGCAGCAGCCATGTCTACGCGTCTAAACTACTAAGCGGCCGTGATCTTCGAAATCTGGCCTTCGGCTCCTGTGCCAAGGCCATCCACACCTGTCGCCTCTATGCAGAGTTTAAGCGCTCCGCCCAGAGTTGCAGCAGCCAGATCCGCCTTGGCACCTTCCCGCAGGCTTTCCAGCGCCGCTGGCTCGATGTCCTTCATCCAGCAACCCAGAATGATTGTGGCCTTCGGCAATTTACGGCGAAGCCGTCGCACCGAGTAACGCATATGGGCAGGGCTGCTTGCATCCATATAGACGAGGCAGACAATGGCGACCCCGTCGGTCTCCAGCCGGAAGATATTCGCCGTCGACAACGCTTCCGCTGCCTCGACTCTGGCCGACAAGCCATGCGCGCCGGTCAGTTGAGCCAGCATGATCGCAGCGGCTTCGTCGATCGGATTTCGCCCGGCCACACAGAGGACGGGATGTTCGCCTTGCCATCCAGCGGGCAAGTCCTCCTTGCGCAGAACCCGCAGACTCTCATAAGGCGCGTCCTCAGCCACGCCTTCTATGGCAGATGTAGCTTCGACATCTGTTGTCGGGCCGACCTTCGGCGGCAGACGCTCATCCTGCTCCGAAATGTTATTGGCAAATTCCTGGACCGCATCCCTGATTTTGGTCAGCCGGTCGGGAGCCAGAGCGCCGCGCTCGGCATCCACTTGAGCCAGTTGCAGTCCTCGCAGGGCGACTTCGTCGTAATAGGAGCTAAGAGATCGCTCCTTCAAGAACTCCTCGGCTTTTGCCGATGCTTCTGTCGGATCGCCGGCGAGCATCCGCTGATAGAATATCTCGGGCGGAGAGAGTGCTGGTCGGTCTCCAAACATGACGTCCAGGAACTCCAGCCGCTCGACATGGCGGCCCAGTACGACGAGACACACCGTGAGTGGTGTCGCCAGAACGAGGCCGATCGGACCCCAGAGCGCCGTCCAGAACGTCGCAGAAGCCACAACGGCCACCGGCGACAGTCCCGTGCTGTGTCCATAGACCATCGGCTCCAGCACATGGCCGACGACGGGCTCCACCACCACGAACAGCGCGATCGTCCAAAGCAGCATCGTCCAGGTTGGATCGACCGCGACCGCGAGAGCGAGAGGAAAGGCGGCGGCGATGACCGCCCCGATGTAAGGCACGAAGCGCAGCACTGCTGCCAGAATACCCCACAGGATCGCGCTTGGAACGCCGATCAGCCAGAGACCCGTTCCGATGATGATGCCGAAGCTGCCGTTCACGAGAAGCTGGATAAGGAAAAGCCGGCTGAGGCGGCTCGCCGCGTCATCAAGGGCAGCCGTGGTGCGCTGCAGGTCATCCGAACCGGCCAGCCTGATCAGACGATTACGAAGATCCTCGCGTTGAAGCAAAATGAAGATCACGAATATGACGATGATCCCGGTCGTTGCGAGCGGATGAAGCAAGGGTGAAATCAGCGTTTGCAAGCTCTCCAGCGCGCCGGGATCGGGCTGAAGCACTTCCACAGGAACGGGCCTCGGCGCGGCCGCTTTCGGAGCTGCTATGGTGCCCAACGAATTCGCGGCCTCCTTGGGCTTGTCGAGTTCTTTGCTGAGGTCCTTCAACATGCTCGAAGCCCGCTCGAGCGTGCCTCGACCAGCGGTGGTCTCACGGAAGGATTGGATCTTCTCGCTTATTGTGGACTGATATCGCGGCAAATCGCCAGCCAGCTGCGTGAGTTGGGTAGCAAGGAGACTGCCCATCGCAAATATGAATGCGAAGGCGATCACGACCACGCTCACCACAGCCAAACTGCGTGGAATGCGCAGACGCTGAACCAGTCGAACCAGGGGCGCCAGCACGAAGCTGAGCAAGACGGCCAGCGCTATGGGGATGATGATCTCGCGACCATAATACAGCACCATGACAATGATCGCGGCGAGAATGGCCATCGCCACGGCGCTCAATAGCGAAATCAATTCTTCCGGTGTTCGTGCTTTGAATGGCTGCCTGATCACAGCTCCTCGCTAGGCCGGGAAAAGCGGCGAGTTTGTTGACGTCCAGTGAGTTCAAAAAAGCCGCGGATTGCTCCGCGGCTTTTGCATTCACAGGATTCGTATCTCAGTAGCGGTCGGTGCCGATCCCGACGCTCACGCCGGGAGCGCGGAAGCCGATGCCGCTGCGCTCTTCATAGCCGCGCCGCTCGATGTAGCGCTCGCGAGGCGCATATCCGTAGGAATCGCGCCCTTCGCGGATGATGACACGGCGTTCGCCGCGCTCACGCCAGCAACGACCGTCTTCGTTGCAGACCATGCGCACGTTCTGAATGTTGCTGTCCGGAGCGACAGACAGGGTGGGAGACAGCGGGGCTGCAGCAGCGGCGGTCACGAGAAGGGTACTTGCTGCGGCCGCCAGAGCGGCTGTGAAAAATTTCATCGTGTTTCTCCCAAATGTGATGTGTCAGTGAGGCAATAGACTGGGAACCCAATGGTTCCATGGCTGAACAGATATCGTCAGCTGCCGCCATTCTGTTCGCAGGCATTCCCTGCCCGAAAGACAGGTGAACTCGCCATGATTGGCGATCATGACCTGGAAGATGGGATTGCGGAGAGAGGCATCGCGCGGTCTCTGTGAAGATCGGCTTCGAGATCCTGCCGGCCCAGCGCGGAAAGCTCCAACATTGACATCATGCTCCTGTTTTGCCCGACGGAGCAAGTAGATTCGTCAAATCCGCAGAGGATCGGGGCGGTGGCCAAGCCATTGAAATCGCTGTCCCCGGCTACTGTGCATGGGGTTGTTTTCGCGTTTTTGATGGAGCGACCCCACCGCCGGCTCTGTTGGCGATGGACGTGCGGCTACCCGGCCTTGGCGATGCGGCCGTCCGCCGCGCCCGAGCGCAGGTTCTGGAAGAACTTCTCCACCTCGCACGACAGCGTCTCCGCCGTCTCGGTCACGCTGCTCGCAGCCCTCAGCACCGAGGAGGCCGCAGTATCGGTCTCGCCGATGGCGTCGCGGAGCGAGCTGATGTTGGCGACGAGGGTCTCGTTGCCTTGGGCAGCCGATTGCGCGTTGGACGAGATCTCGCGCGTGGCGGCGTCCTGCTGGCCGATGGCGCCGGCGATCGCCGAGGTGACGTCGTTGATCTCGCGCACCGCGCCGCCGATCTCGCGGACGGCGTCGACCGCGTTGCGGGTGGAGGACTGGATCATCGAGACGTTTTCGCTGATGTCGGCGGTCGCTTTCGCGGTCTGCCCCGCGAGCGCCTTCACTTCGTGTGCGACGACGGCAAAGCCGCGGCCAGCATCGCCCGCGCGCGCCGCTTCGATGGTGGCATTGAGCGCGAGCAGATTGGTCTGCTCGGCGATCGCCTGGATCAGGCTGAGCACGCCGTCGATGCGTTGCGTGGCGGCCGCCAGGCTCTCGATCTCGGCAATCGATTTCTCGGTGCGCTGCCCGGTCTGCTCGACCGCGCTGGCGGATTGCCGCACCTGCCGGCCGATCTCCACCACCGACGCAGACAGCTCCTCGGCCGCGCCTGCCACCGCCGTGACGTTGTGCGATGCCTGTTCGGTGGCGTTCGCCGCCGTGCCGGCGCGACTGCTCGCGTCCGCGGTGACGCGGGTGATGGTCTGCGCCGTCTCGCGCATGACGGAGGCGTTGTCGCTGAGGCCGCGCATGATCGCGCCGATCGCCTCGCGAAACGCGTCGACGGATTGCTCGATGTGGCGGGCGCGCTCCTCGCGCGCGGCGGAGTCCTGCGAGACCTGCGAGGCGAGGTTGCGGTTGCGCCCCATCGCGTCCTGGAAGATCTGGATCGCGCGCGCCAGTGCGCCGATCTCGTCGGCGCGGTCAGAGTGGGGCACCACGACGTTCTCGGCGCCGTCAGCGACCTGCTTGATGGTCGCGGTGATGGCGGAGAGCGGGCGTGCGATCGAGCGGGCGATGATGACGATGCCGATCACGACGAGGGCGAGCGCCACGCCGGCGAGGCAGGTCAGGACGAAGGACAGGATGCGATTGGTCTCGGTCTCGTGCGCGATTTGCCTCGCGCGCTCGGAATAGACTTTGGACAGCGCCTCGAGATCCTTGTTCAGCGCCGAGCGCACGGCGCGGTTGGCGTCGTTGTCGCCCCATTCGCGGCCCGCGGCCGCATTGATCTCGACGCCGCGGCGCACCAGCTCCTTGCGAAACTCGACGAACTGCTCGATGCGCTTCTTGAAGGTGGCGAACTGCTCGGCATCGTCAGCCTTGACGATGGTCTCCCAGCGCTTCACGACGTCGAGGATCTGGGCGTTGAACTTGAGCAGGCCCTCGCCGTATTTCTTCACCACGGCCGGTTCGGTCGACATGTAGACGCCGCGCGATTCCATCACGACCGCATAGACCAGCGAGTTGACCCGCTCAACGTTCAGCGCGGCGGCGTTCGCGGTCTCGATCGCGGTGGTCAGCTCGGCACCGCGGCGGCTGTTGTAGTCGGACAGCATCGCGATCGCGGCCGTGAGCAGCGCGAACAGCGCGAAGATCGCGTAGAGCTTGTTGGCAAGCGTGAAGCGGCCGGCGAGGCCGGCGGCATTCCCAGATTGGTCGGTTTTCATGGTTTCAGGGGCCCGAATGGCCGGGAGCGGCCGGAGAGCGCGGTCGTAACAAATCGATGCAAAACTATGCAGAATGAAGATGGACGCAGCGTTAACGCCGGGTTTGGCCTCCTTCGCCCTCGGTCGAAAGAAAGGTCGATATTTCAGCGTCTTGATCTGAAGGTATAGTCTTGGGATTGCCCTGGAGTCGGCCTTTGGCCGACGAACCCCGGAGAGACCCTTGGTCTACCGCCACACCATCGACGCCACGACGTACGCATTCCCTGATCTGCGCGATCTGCTCGCCAAGGCGACGCCGCCGCGCTCCGGCGACCGGCTGGCCGGGATCGCCGCCGCCAGTGCCGAACAGATGATCGCGGCGCGGATGGTGCTGGCCGACGTCCCTCTCGGGCAGTTCTTACAGGAAGCCGTCATCCCCTATGAGACCGACGAGGTCACCCGCCTCGTTATCGACAGCCACGACGCCAAGGCGTTCGCGCCGGTGGCTTCGCTGACGGTCGGCGCCTTTCGCGACTGGCTGCTATCGGACGCCGCGACGCCCGAAATCTTGCGCAAGCTGGCCGGCGGCATCACTCCGGAGATGGCCGCCGCGGTCTCGAAGCTGATGCGCAACCAGGATTTGATCCTGGCGGCGCGGAAATGCGAGGTCACCACCGCTTTCCGCAACACCATCGGCCTGAAGGGCCGGATGAGCACCCGGCTCCAGCCCAACCATCCCTTCGACGACGCCAGGGGCATCACCGCCTCCATCCTCGACGGCATCCTGCTCGGCGCCGGCGATGCCTGCATCGGCATCAACCCGGCGAGCGACGACCCGGCCGTGATCGGCCAATTGCTGCGGCTGCTCGACGAGGTCATCGCGCGGCTCAAGATCCCGACCCAAGGATGCGTGCTGACCCATGTCACCACGACATTGTCGCTGATCGGGCAGGGGGCGCCGGTCGACCTCGTGTTCCAGTCGGTCGCCGGCACCGAGGCCGCCAACCGCAGTTTCGGCGTCAACCTCGCGCTCCTCAAGGAGGCCCAAGAGGCCGGGCTGTCGCAGAAGCGCGGCACGGTCGGGCAGAACGTGATGTATTTCGAGACCGGGCAGGGCTCGGCGCTATCGGCCAATGCCCATCACGGCGTCGACCAGCAGACCTGCGAGGCCCGCGCCTATGCGGTGGCCCGCGCCTTTGCGCCCCTCCTGGTCAACAGCGTGGTCGGCTTCATCGGCCCGGAATATCTCTACGACGGCAAGGAAATCATCCGGGCGGGGCTGGAGGATCACTTTTGCGGCAAGCTGCTCGGCCTGCCGCTTGGGATCGACATCTGCTACACCAACCACGCCGAGGCGGACCAGGACGACATGGACAATCTGCTGACGCTGCTTGCGGCGGCCGGCGTCACCTTCATCATGGGTGTCCCCGGCGCCGATGACGTCATGCTGAACTATCAATCCACGTCTTTTCACGACGCGCTCTATGTCCGCGACGTCTTCGGATTGCGTCGTGCGCCGGAATTCGACGACTGGCTGGCGCAGTCGGGCATTGCGGGCGCTGACTTCCGTCTTGCCGGCGATGCAGGCCTGCTGCCCGATTTTGCCTCACGGTTGATCGCGTGACGTGGCGGAAGCACCCGGTGGCCCGAGGAAACCATTGGTGCCCAAGGGAATTAAGCTCTGCCACAATATTGAGAAATTCCGGCGGCAGCATTACGCTATGTAGCTGTCTGGCAATTTCCGCAGCTAAGTCGAGCGTGGCGGGGGAGCTTTGATGCGAGCTGAAAGTAACGGGACGTCCCGGCGGATTCTCTGCGTGTTTCCGCGATACACATCCTCGTTCGGGACGTTCGAGCATTCCTACCCCCTGACCGATGGCGTCCGCGCCTTCATGCCGCCGCAGGGACTTTTGCTGCTCGCGGCCTATCTGCCCAGGGAATGGCAGGTCAAATTCGTCGACGAGAACCTTCGCCGTACGACCAGAGAAGAGTTCGAATGGGCCGAGGCGGTCTTCGTCAGCGGCATGCACATCCAGCGCCAGCAGATGAACGATATCTGCCGCCGCGCCCACGAGTTCGATCTGCCAGTCGCGCTCGGCGGTCCCTCCGTCAGCGCCTGTCCGGACTATTATCCGTCGTTCGACTATCTCCATGTCGGCGAGCTCGGCGATGCCACCAATCAGCTGCTCGAGATCTTGTCGCGCGATACCTCCCGTCCGGAAGCGCAGGTGGTGCTGACCACCAAGGACCGCGTGCCGATGACGGAGTTTCCGATCCCGGCCTACGAGCTCGCCGACGTGAAGAAATACTTCCTCGGCAGCATCCAGTATTCCAGCGGCTGTCCGTATCAGTGCGAGTTCTGCGACATCCCCGGCCTCTATGGCCGCAACCCGCGCCTCAAGTCGCCGGAGCAGATCATCGCCGAACTCGACCGCCTGCGGGAATGCGGCATGACCGACACGGTCTATTTCGTCGACGACAATTTCATCGGCAACCGCAAGGCGGCGCTCGACCTCCTGCCGCATCTGATCGAATGGCAGAAGAGGACCGGCTACATGGTGCGGCTCGCCTGCGAGGCGACGCTCAACATCGCCAAGCGGCCGGAAATCCTCGAGAAGATGCGCGAGGCCTATTTCGTCACCATCTTCTGCGGCATCGAGACGCCCGACCCCGATGCGCTGAAGGCGATGCACAAGGACCACAACATGATGGTCCCGATCCTCGAGGGCGTGCAAACCATCAACTCCTACGGCATGGAGGTCGTGTCCGGCATCATCATGGGGCTCGACACCGACAAGCCGAACACTTCGGAGGCGCTGCTCGCCTTTGTCGAGGAGTCCCGAATTCCGCTGCTCACGATCAACCTGCTTCAGGCGCTGCCGAAGACGCCGCTGTGGGACCGTCTGGAGCGCGAGGGGCGCCTGGTCGAGGACGACGGGCGCGATTCCAATGTTGACTTCCTGTTGCCCTACGACGACGTCGTTGCGTCCTGGAAGCACGCCATGGCCGTCGCCTACGAGCCCGAGAAGGTCTACGGGCGCTTCCAGTATCAATGCGACCACGTTTACGTGCACCGCCTCAAGATGCCAACGCCGGACGAGATGAAGACCTGGACCAACATCAGGCGCGGCCTCGTCATGCTGCGAAACATCTTCTGGAAGGTCGGCGTGCTCGGCGACTACAAGCGCGTGTTCTGGAAGTTCGCGCTGGGCCGCATCAAGCGCGGTGATCTCGAAGGGCTGATCGGCTGCACCCTGATCGCGCACCATCTCATCACTTTTGCGCGGGCGGCCTCGACCGGCCAGCAAAACGCCTCGAACTATTCGATCCGGCTACGCGAGGCCTCCGTCCCCGCCGAATGATGCGACATGTCTGATCCGGCCATCCCGCGTCGTCCGACCCTCGATCTGCGTTCGCTCACGCCCGCGCGCGTGGCGCTGGGGCGCAGCGGCGCGAGCCTGCCGACGCGGGCACTGCTCGATTTCACACTGGACCACGCCCGCGCCCGCGATGCCGTACACGCCGTGTTCGATGCGCCGCGGCTGGTCGCGGATCTCTGCGCGCTTGGCCTCGTCGTCACCGAGGCGAACAGCCGGGCGGTCGACCGCGGGGACTATCTGCGGCGGCCCGATCTGGGCAGACGGCTCGATGCCGGATCAGCCGAGTCCTTGGCGCGGAGCGCCTCGGAGCCGTGCCAACTCGCACTCGTGATTGGCGACGGCCTGTCGGCGGCGGCGGTCCACGCCCATGCGGCCGCGCTGGTGATGCGCCTGCTGCCGTTGCTCGCGGCCGACGATGGTGTCGCGATCGGCCATGTCGTCGTCGCCTCAGGCGCGCGCGTCGCGCTCGGCGACGAGATCGGCGCCATTCTCGGCGCGCGCATGGTCGTGATGCTGATCGGCGAGCGGCCGGGCCTGTCGGCGCCCGACAGTCTCGGCGCCTATCTGACGTTCGCCCCGAAGCCGGGCCGTACCGATGCCGAGCGCAATTGCGTGTCGAACATCCACAAGGCCGGGTTGAGCTATGACGAGGCTGCCTTCAAGATCGCCTGGCTGGTCCGCGAGGGGCTCGCGCGGGAAGTGAGCGGTGTGGCGCTGAAGGACGAGAGCGCAGACCGGGCGCCGCGTCGAATTGGCACGGCTTTGCCCGGATGAAGGGCATTAAGGCAAAATCGCCACATCTTGATCGATTCGGCCACACTCCGCCTGCTTGCGAGAAGGGCGATTGACCTGCTAAACCCCTCGCAGCGATTTTCTGCGCATTTTCAAAGGGCAAGCCTCCCATTGGTATGGCATTTTCAAGCCGTTCGCGGGGCGCGACAAGCTCACAGACCCGAGCCGATTTAGGAACTGGACAAGGCATGCTCGAAAAGCACAGCGAGAGTGAGGTTCATGTCGACAAGGTCGAGCAGGGACCTGCGTCCTCGATCGCCTTCGGGCTGGAGCGCATCGGGCTGATCGCAGTCCGGGCGCCCATCGTCTCCTGCGTCGTCCTGCTCGTGCTGATCGTCGGCGCCGTGTTTGGCATCCACCGGATCAAGATCGACGATTCGCTGTCGCAGCTGTTCCGGTCCAACACGCCGGAATTCCGCCAGTACGAAGCGGTGACCAAGAAGTTCCCGGCCGAGGAATTCGATGTCCTCGTCGTAGTCGAGGGCAAGACCCTGCTGGCCCGGAACAACCTCGAGAAGCTGCGCGACTTCGTCACCGACATGCAGCTGGTCGAGGGTACGCGCGGACTGGTCTCGCTGTTCTCCGCGCGTCAGGCGCCCGCTCCGGGCAAGCTTCCCGCCGCACTGTTCCCGCCCGAGCTGCCCGAGGGCGAGGCCTATGACAAGTTCATCGAGGGCGTCAAAGCCAACGAGATCATCCGCGGCAAGCTGTTGTCCGAGGACGGCACGCTGGCGCTGATCGTGCTGTCGCTCGATCCGGAGGTGGTCGCCTCCAACAAGCTGACCAAGACCGTCGCCGACATCCGCGCGCTGATAAAGGAAGACCTCAGTGACACCGGGCTCAACGTGCAGCTTTCCGGCGTGCCGGTGATGCAGCTCGAGATCCGCAACGCGGTCGAGCGCGACGGGCTCACCTACAACATCCTCGGCATTCTCGCCGGCTGTGTCATCGCCATCATCTTCTTCCGCAAAATCTCGTTCATGGTGGCGGCGGCGTTCCCGCCGATGATCGCGATCCTGCTGGCGCTCGGCGCGCTCGGCTGGGCCAATTTCAATCTCAACATGTTCCTGAACGTGATGACGCCGCTCATCATGGTCATCAGCTTCTCGGACTCGATGCAGCTCACCTTCGCCGCGCGCGACCGGCTGATCGCGGGCCAGGACAAGTTCACCGCATTCAAGAACGCGGTGCTGGTGGTGGGACCGGCCTGCGTGCTGACGCACGGCACCGCAGGCATTTCCTTCATCGCGCTCCAGTTCTCCGACTCCGATCTGATCCGCAAGTTCGGCGAGGCGGGTCTCGCCGCCACCATCATCGCGCTGGTTGCGGTGTTGTCGCTCGTGCCGGTGTTCGGCGTGCTGCTCGTGCGCAACGAGAAGGTCTTTGCGACCAAGTTCCAGAGCGCGGATGCCGGCGTACAAGCGCTGCGTAATTTCTGCTACTGGATCGCGGTGCGCATGGTGGGCCGTCCCGGCCTGTTCAGCCTGATCGCGGTGGTGTTCGTGGCGGGCCTCGGCGTCATCTACGCAAATCTGGAGCCGCGCTACCGGCTCGCCGACCAGGTGCCGGACAAGCGCCAAGCGGTCGCGGCCAGCGACCGGCTCGACGCCAAGCTCACCGGCGCCAACCCGGTCAACGTTCTGATCCAGTTCCCCAAGGGTGAATCGCTCTATTCGCCGGAGACGCTGCAGACCATCGCGGACGTGCACGCGACGGTGGAGAAGGCCGCCGGTGTCGGCAATGTCTGGTCGGTCGAGACCCTGCGCCGCTGGCTCGCGGACAAGGCCGGCAGCGCCGACGTCGCGACCCTGAAGGAATATGTCAGCGTCATTCCGGAGCATCTGGTGCGCCGGTTCATCGATGCCGAGCAGGACGCGGTCGTGGTCGCAGGTCGCGTGCCGGACAAGGATTCCAGCCAGCTCCTGCCGATCGTCGACAAGCTCGATACCGAGCTCGACGCCGTCCGCAAGAAGCATCCCGGCTATGAAGTGGCGGTCACGGGTCTTGCCGCGATTGCCGCGCGCAATTCGGCCGGCATGATCGAGAAGCTCAACCGCGGGCTCACCGTCGAATTCGCGCTGGTCGCGATTTTCATCGGCCTTGCCTTCCGTTCCTGGGTCGTGATGTTCGCCTGCATCCTGCCGGGCATCTTCCCCGTCGTGATGTCGGGAACAGTGCTGTGGGCGATGGACGAGGGACTGCAATTTGCCAGTGTCGTAGCTCTGACCGTTTCGTTCGGCCTGGGCTTAAGCGCCACCATCCACTTCCTCAACCGCCTCAGGCTCGAGAGCAAGCCGGGCGTCGGCTCGGCGCTCGCAGTGGAGCGCGCGACCGTGCTGGTCGGCCCGGCCTTGATCCTGACCACGTTGGTGCTGGCCTGCGGTCTCGTCGTCACGGTGTTCTCCGATCTGCCGTCGCTACGGCTGTTCGGCTGGCTCAGCGCCTTCTCGATGGTGATGGCGCTCGTCGCCGACCTCTTCATCCTGCGGCCGACGGCGATGTGGTTGATCAATCTGCACGCCAAGCTTCAGGGCACCGACAAGCCGGCGATCTGAGCGGCTGCATCCATCGGACACGGAATCGGCGCGGTCCGGACGATTGCGCCGCGCCTCCGAAAAACAACAAGCCCCGGTTCGCGAGAACCGGGGCTTGTCGCTTTCGGAGCGGAAAGAGCTGTCAGCCCTTCGTCATCGTGATGTTGACGCCGCGAATCTCGCCCTTGGATGAGATCTGCACCGTCTGCTTGGTGCCGTTGGTGCGCAGCGACAAATTGGCGGCAAAGCCGTTGGCCTCGACGAACACCTCGATCTGGCCGCCACCGGCAGTGCCTTGGAGATTGCCGAAGATGTTGCGGTTGGTCTCGCTCCAATTGCCGGAGATGCGCTCGCCTTGGCTGGTCACATCGCTGGTGAGGTCGAACTTGTAGCTGTCGGAGGCGCAGTGCAACGCCTGCTTGAGACTGAGACCGGTGCCGGCAACCTTGTAGTCCGCCTTGCAGCGGATGCGCTCGGTCGAGCCGTCGGACAGCGACACCGTACCCGTCCCGGTCCATGCGCCCTCGAAACCTGCAAACGGTCCGGACGACTGAGCCTGACTTGTCGAAACCGAGAAGAGCAGCGCAGCGCCGATGCCGGCCGCCTTGATTGCCAGTTCAGTCCGTCCAAAGAATTTCATCTCAAAATATCCCGTTTAGAACGACGTCCGCTTCTCACGAAGAACGTCTCGCTACATCGAAAGTTTAGTGTTCCGAGCCAGTGACAGGTTCAATGCCCGACTGCCAGAGATGGCAGTTCACGACGCCTTGCGCCATGCTTCCACCTCTCGATTTGTCGTATTTCGGCATGTTTCTTGGTCCCGAGGCGGTATCGAGAGATGCAGCTCTGCAACAGGTGCGCAGCAAAACGCGGCGCACCTGAATTATGACGTAGTATCAGTCTCTTACATTTGCCAGAGAAGGCGCAGGGAAGCCCTGATTTGGTGGACGTGGCGCCAATTTGGCCGCATTTGCCAGTGCTTGTGCCTTCTCCGAGGCCGCTCCTCCCGCGGCGACTTGCCATCAGAACAATCCGTTCCGGTCGTCGCCCTGTGCTGACCGGGATTGGTGCGATTCTGCCGTCAGAATGAAGGAATACAATGCGTAAGCTTCTCGTCGCTCTCACCTTGCTGTCGGCCTCCCTCTCGACCGCAGCGTTCGCCCAGCAAGGGCGCGGCACGGACGCCGAGCAGAAGGCCTGCTCGCGCGATGTGCAGAAGCTCTGCCGTCCGGTCATCGACCAGGGTGATTTCACCATCCTGGCCTGCCTCAAGGAGAACCGGGCCAAGATCTCTCAGGCCTGCGACCAGGTCCTGAAGAACCACAACCAGTAAGCTCGGCCACTGGCCCACAAAAGGCGGCCCCGGGGCCGCCTTTTCGGACCTGATCCGCAAAGGGCAGCCATCGAGAGACAGGATTGGTTTTGCGGCCGTATTCCCCTATATGGGGGCCGCGGCGGCATCGCCCGCACGGGCTCGCGCGAGCGAAAAAGCCCTTCCTGTCCAAACGATTGTAGACCAGCCCTCGATGACCTCTGCGAGCGAATTGCGATCCGGCAAGGGTGAGCGCGACGAGAATTTTCCCGTCGCGTCCTGGATCATTCATCCGCGTCATCGCGCGCTGATCCTGGCGTATTACAATTTCGTCCGCACCGCCGACGACATCGCCGACCACGCCACGCTGCCGCCGGACGAGAAGCTCGCTTATCTCGACCTGCTCGAGGCGGAATTGCTCGGCAAAGGCGACACCCAGGCCGAGGCCGTCAGCCTGCGGCACGCACTGGCCGAACGCGGCATGGCGCCGCGCCACGCGCTCGACGTGCTCATCGCGTTCCGTATGGACGTGACCAAGTTGCGCTACGAGAATTGGGACGAGGTCATCCATTATTGCCGCTACTCGGCGATGCCGGTCGGCCGCTTCATGCTCGACGTCCATGGTGAGAGCACCTCGACCTGGGCCGCGTCAGATGCGCTCTGCGCAGCGCTGCAGATCAACAACCACCTCCAGGATTGCGGCAAGGATTTCCGCGAGCTCAACCGCGTCTATCTGCCGCGCGATGCGCTGGCCGCGAGTGGCGCCTCGGTCGAGCAGCTCGGACTGGCGCAGTCGCCACCGGCGATGCTGGCCTGCCTTCAGGCTCTCGCCGTCCGCAACGAAGCGCTGCTCGCCGAGGGCAGGTCGCTAGCTGCGGAGATCCGGGATTTCCGCCTCGGCGTCGAGGTCTCGGTGATCCAGGCCTATGCCGACCGCATCGTGCGCCTGTTGAAGGTGCGCGATCCCCTGCGCGAGCGCGTGCACCTGAACAAGCTCGAGCTCCTCACCTTCAGCCTCGCCGGCATGATCGGCGAAGTCGGCCGCCGCACGGTCGGACGCAAGGCCATTTCCAGACCGGGGACTGCACATGACGCTTGAGGCGACCTCGCCCGGCGCCAATTATGGCTCGACCGCATCCGGCAGTTCGTTCTACGCCGCGATGCGCATCCTGCCGCACGACCAGCGTGAAGCGATGTTCCAGATCTACAGCTTCTGCCGCCAGGTCGACGACATCGCCGATTCCGATGGCCCGCGCGACGAACGGCTCGCCGCCCTTCAGGCGTGGCGCAACGACATCGATGCGCTCTACCAGGGCAATCCGCCGCCGCGGCTGAAGGACTACGTCACCTCGGTGAAGACCTTCGGCCTCAAGCGCGAGGATTTCCTCGCCATCGTCGACGGCATGGAGATGGACGTGCCGCAGGACATCCGCGCGCCCGACATGGCGACGCTGGATCTCTACTGCGATCGCGTCGCGAGCGCCGTAGGGCGGCTGTCGGTCCGGGTCTTCGGCTTGCCAGAAGAAGACGGCATCGAGCTCGCCCATCATCTCGGCCGCGCGCTCCAGCTCACCAACATCCTGCGCGACATCGACGAGGACGCGGGCCTCGGCCGGCTCTATCTGCCGCGCGAAGCGCTGCTGCATGCCGGCATCACCTCCAACGATCCGGACCGCGTGATCGTCGAGCGCGCGCTGCCGAAGGTCTGCCTGCCACTGGCGCAGCGCGCAAAGGTGTATTTCGAGAAGTCGGACGAGATCATGAACCGCAACCGGCGCCGCGCGGTGCGCGCGCCGCGGATGATGTCGAAATACTATCATGCCATTCTGGATCTCCTGATCGCGCGCGGGTTCAACGCGCCGCGCGAGCCGGTGCGTGTGTCGAAGATCACACGTATCGCCATCCTGCTCCGATACGCTCTCATCTGATGCAAAAAACAGCTCACATCATTGGCGCTGGAATCTCCGGCCTCTCCGTCGCCGTGCGACTTGCCAATGCCGGCTTCAAGGTCGCCGTGCACGAAGCGACGCAGCAGGCCGGCGGCCGTTGCCGTTCCTATTACGACGGCGCCACCAATCTCACCATCGACAACGGCAACCATCTGCTGCTGTCCGGCAATAGCCATGCGCGCGCCTATGCGCGTTCGATCGGGACCGAGGCGGGCCTCGTCGGTCCGGAGCGCGCGCAGTTTCCCTTCGTCGATCTCAAGACCGGGCAGCGCTGGCAGATCGACCTCGGCGACGGCCGGCTCCCGACCTGGGTGCTCGACGAGAGCCGCCGCGTCCCCGACACTGGGCTGACCGATTATCTGAAGCTGGCGCCGCTGATCTGGGCATCGGAAGAGACGCTGGTCGGCAAGTCAATTCCGTGCGAAGGCGTTCTCTATCAGCGCCTGGTGCAGCCTCTGCTGCTCGCGGCCCTCAACGTCGATCCACCCGAAGGCTCGGCGGGGCTTGCCGGCGCGATCGTGCGCGAGACGCTGCTCGCCGGCGGGCAGGCCTGCCGTCCCCTGATCGCGCGCGACGGGCTCAGCGCGGTACTGATCGAGCCCGCCGTGACGTTCCTGCAGGGGCGCGGGCACAGCGTTCAGCTCGGCCATGAGCTGCGCTCGTTTGCGACCCATGACGGCAAGGTCGGCGCGCTGAATTTCGGCGGCGAGGATGTGATCCAGATCAGCGAAGGCGACGTCGTCGTGATGGCGGTGCCGCCGCGCGCTGCCTCCAACCTGCTGCCGGGCCTGAAGACGCCGACCGAATTCCGCGCCATCGTGAATGCGCATTTCCGCGTCGAGCCGCCGGCGGGATCGGCACCGATCCTCGGCGTGATCGGCGGCGTCGTGGAATGGCTGTTTTCGTTCCCGAACCGGCTGTCCGTCACCATCAGCAACGGCGACCGTCTGGTCGACATGCCGCGCGAGGAACTCGCGCAGGCGATCTGGAACGACGTCTGCAAGGCGGGCGGTGTTTCCGGCGAGCTGCCCCCTTGGCAGATCGTGCGCGAGCGCCGTGCCACATTTGCGGCGACGCCGGCGCAGAATGCCCTGCGTCCAGGGCCGGTCACTGCGCTGAAAAACCTGTTTCTTGCAGGCGATTGGACTGCTACGGGATTGCCTGCAACCATCGAGGGATCGGTCCGATCCGGTGATCGCGCCGCCGATCTGGTTCTGGCCGCCAAGGGATAGTGACAGGCGGCCCTGACGGGCATTTGTCCCAGTCAATTTCGGCCCATTCAATCGACTATCGGAGCAATCGAGCGAGATGGATTCCGTGAACGCGACCAGCCGCGAAGCCCAAGAATTCAGGAACTTGGAATCGAGCATTGCGTCGGCCACCGAAGGCGTCCTCGGCTTCCAGCAACCCGACGGCCATTGGGTGTTCGAGCTCGAGGCAGATTGCACGATTCCGGCCGAATACGTCCTGCTGCGCCATTATCTCGCCGAGCCGGTCGATGCCGTGCTCGAAGCCAAGATCGCCAATTATCTTCGCCGCGTGCAGGGCGCCCATGGCGGCTGGCCGCTGGTGCATGACGGCGAGTTCGACATGAGCGCCAGCGTCAAGGCGTATTTCGCGCTGAAGATGATCGGGGATTCCATCGACGCGCCGCACATGGTGCGTGCGCGCGAGGCGATCCATTCCCGCGGCGGCGCCATTCACAGCAATGTCTTCACGCGCTTCATGCTTGCGATGTTTCGCGTCGTGACCTGGCGCGCGGTACCGGTGCTGCCGATCGAGATCGTGCTGCTGCCGTTCTGGTCGCCGTTCCACATCAACAAGATCTCCTACTGGGCGCGCACCACCATGGTGCCGCTGATGGTCATCGCCGCGCTGAAGCCACGGGCGAAGAATCCCAAGGGCGTCGGCATCGACGAGCTGTTCCTGCAGGATCCGCGCTCGATCGGCATGACCGCCAAGGCGCCGCACCAGAGCATGGCCTGGTTCGTGCTGTTCCGCGCGCTCGACGGCATTTTGCGCGTGGTCGAGCCGATGTTTCCCAAGAGCCTGCGCAAACGCGCCATCGACGCGGCGCTCGCCTTCACCGAGGAGCGGCTGAACGGCGAGGACGGCATGGGCGCGATCTATCCGCCGATGGCCAACATCGTCATGATGTACGACGCGCTCGGCAAGGACGAGAACTTCCCGCCGCGCGCGATCACGCGCCGGGGCATCGACAAGCTGCTCGTGATCAAGGATGACGAAGCCTATTGCCAGCCCTGCGTCTCGCCGGTGTGGGACACGACGCTGACCGCCCACGCGCTGCTCGAAGCCGGCGGCGACAAGGCGGTGCCGGCCGCCAAGCAGGGTCTCGACTGGCTGATCCCGAAGCAGGAGCTCGAGGTGAAGGGCGACTGGGCGGTGAAGCGGCCCGACGTACGCCCGGGCGGCTGGGCCTTCCAGTACAACAATGCCCATTATCCCGATCTCGACGACACCGCGGTGGTCGTGATGTCGATGGACCGGATGCGCCGGGAGCACGGTGCGACCGGCTATGACGCCGCGATCGACCGTGCCCGGGAGTGGATCGAGGGCATGCAGAGCGACGACGGCGGCTGGGCCGCCTTCGACGTCAACAACCTCGAATATTATCTGAACAACATCCCGTTCTCCGACCACGGCGCGCTGCTCGATCCGCCGACCGAGGACGTCACCGCGCGCTGCATCTCGATGCTGGCCCAGCTCGGCGAGACCGCGGAGACCAGCAAGCATGTCGCGGACGGGATCGCCTACCTCCGCAAGACCCAGCACCCGGAAGGGTCCTGGTACGGCCGCTGGGGCATGAACTTCATCTACGGAACCTGGTCGGTGCTGTGCGCCCTCAACATGGCCGGCGTCCGCCATGACGACCCGATGATGCGGAAAGCGGCCGGCTGGCTGGCCTCGATCCAGAACCAGGACGGCGGCTGGGGCGAGGATGCCGTCAGCTACCGGCTGGACTATCGGGGATGGGAGGCCGCCCCCTCGACCGCCTCGCAAACGGCATGGGCCTTGCTTGCCTTGATGGCTGCTGGCGAGGTTGATCACCCGGCCGTCGCCCGCGGGGTGGAGTACCTGATTGCAACACAGAACGAAAAAGGACTGTGGGACGAACAGCGGTACACCGCCACAGGCTTTCCCCGTGTATTCTATTTACGGTACCATGGTTATCCGAAGTTCTTCCCGCTGTGGGCGTTGGCGCGGTATCGGAACTTGCGGAACACCAACAGCAGGGTGGTAGGGGTCGGAATGTGACTTTGGGGACGGGGGACTATCTTACCGCGGGTCAAACCGTTGATCCGCGGCCGATATTGATCGTGACTGGACTGGTTCAGGAGGCCCGCATCGCGGCCGGGCCTGGCATGGCGGTCATCTGTTCGTCGAGCAGCCCCACCCAGTTGCGGGCGCTGTTGACGGTGCTGGATCCCGAGACGATTCGCGGTGTGATCTCCTTCGGCGTGGCCGGCGGGCTCGACCCGACGCTGCGCTCCGGCGACGTCGTGCTGGCGACCGAGGTGCTCGCGGGCGATACCCGCTGGGCCGCTGGCCTCTCGCTCGGCGACGACCTCATCGACCGCCTGACGTCGGGGCGCCGCCGCGTTGTGCGCGGCAGCCTCGCGGGTGCCGAGGAAGTGGTCACGGGGCGCTCCTGCAAGGCGGCGCTGCATTCGGAGACGGGAGCGGCCGCCGTCGACATGGAAAGCCACATCGCGGCGGCCTACGCCGCCGAGGCCGGCTTGCCGTTCGCCGCGGTCCGCGTCATCAGCGATCCCGCCCATCGCGCGCTGCCGGCGCTCGCCCGCGCCGCCATCAAGCCGAATGGCCAGATCGACGTGCTGGCCGTGCTGCGCGGCATCGCGCGCAACCCGACTGCGCTGCACGGACTGGTCTCGACCGGCCTCGACTTCAACCGCGCGCTACGCAGCCTGCGCGGCTGCCGCGACTTCCTGATCGGCACCGAACTGGTCGACAGCGAGGCGCTGGTCTCCGAGGCGGCCTGAGCGGGTTCTGCGATCACTAAAAACAAAAGGCCCGGTCGCCATTGGCGATCGGGCCTTTTCTTGTTGGTGGGACTAGCGCGCTTACGCGGCGGTCGACGCCTTCCGTGCGGCCTTCTCCTGTGCGGCGGCGGCCTCGTCCTTGCGGATCTCCGACAGGCGCTTCTGCACTTCCGCGGAGAAGATGTACTGCGCAGGACGCTGCTTGGACATGTCGATCTCCGGCGCCATCGGACCCGTGGTCCTGATGCCGCGCAGCGACACCCACATCGCCTTCAGCGGGTTGTTGATGGCGGCGGTCGCCGCCGTCGGCTCGTAGCCGCAATGGGCCATACAGTCGGCGCACTTCTCGTACTTGCCGGTGCCGTAGGTCTCCCAGTCGGTGGTGTCCATCAGCTCCTTGAAGGTTTTTGCATAGCCTTCACCGAGCAAATAGCAGGGCTTCTGCCAGCCGAAGATGTTGCGCGCGGGCATGCCCCAGGGCGTGCACTCGTATTCCTGGTTGCCGGCGAGGAAGTCCAGGAACAGGCCGGAATGCATGAAATTCCACTTCTTGCCCTTGCCCATCGCAAAGACGTCGCGGAACAGCTTCTTGGTCTTGGTGCGGTTGAGGAAGTGCTCCTGGTCCGGCGCGCGCTCATAGGCGTAGCCCGGCGACATCGAGACGCCGACGCCGAGCTCGACGGTCAGGTCGAGGAATTTGGCGATCTCTTCGGCCGGGTGGCCGTCGAAGATGGTGGCGTTGACGTTGACGGTGAAGCCGCGGGCCTTGGCCGCCTTGATCGCGGAGACGGCGCGGTCGAACACGCCCTTCTGCGACACGGCCTTGTCGTGGTGCTCCTTCAGGCCGTCGAGATGCACGGAGAAGAACAGGTAGGGCGAGGGCTCGAACAGATCGAGCTTCTTCTCGAGCAACAGCGCGTTGGTGCAGAGCGAGACGAACTTCTTGCGCGCGACGAGGCCGCGCACGATCTCGCCGATCTCCTTGTGGATCAGCGGCTCGCCGCCGGGAATGGCGACCATAGGCGCACCGCACTCGTCGGCCGCGTCCCAGCACTCCTGCGCCGTCATGCGGCGGTTGAGGATCGCATCCGGATAATCGATCTTGCCGCAGCCGACGCAGGCGAGGTTGCAGCGAAACAGCGGTTCCAGCATCAGCACGAGCGGATAGCGCTTGCGGCCAAGCAGCTTCTGCTTGATCAAATAGCCGCCGATACGCATTTCCTTGAAGAAGGGGATAGCCATTACAAGTTTCTTTCTGGGCTTGAAATTCGGGTGGGTCAGCTCGCAGCCAGTTCGGCCGGAAGCCGGAATTCGATGTTTTCCTCGCGGCCCGGGAGCACCGAGACCTTGACCGGTCCGATCCGCCGCATTGCTTCGATCACGTCATCCACGAGTACCTCGGGCGCCGAAGCGCCAGCCGTGACACCGACGGTTCTGGCATCTTTCAACCACTCCGGATTGAGCGCGCTGCCGTCGGCAATCAGATAACTCGCGACACCGGCCTCAGTGCCGATTTCGCGGAGCCGGTTCGAATTCGAGCTATTGGCAGCGCCCACCACCAAGATCACGTCGACCAGCTTGCTCAAGTCCCTTACCGCAGATTGGCGGTTCTGTGTCGCATAGCAGATATCCCGGATATCCGGGCCTTGAATATCTGTAAAGCGGGCCTGCAGGGCCGAAATGATGTCCTTTGTGTCATCCACCGACAGGGTGGTCTGGGTGATATAGGCCACTGGCGTATCCGCCGGCAGCTCAAGGGCCTTAACCTCTTCAACGCTTTGGACCAGCAGTACGGGGGCGGGAACCTGGCCCATCGTACCCTCGACCTCGGGGTGGCCGGCATGGCCGATCAGGATCAGGGTGCGGCCCCTGGCGATGTAGCGCTTCCCCTGATTGTGAACTTTCGTGACCAAGGGGCAGGTGGCATTGAGCACCGGAAGGTCGCGCGCGGCCGCTTCTTCCTCGACGCTGCGGGCGACGCCATGAGCGCTGAAGACCGTCACCGCCTTCGGCGGCACCTCCGACAGTTCCTCGACGAAGATCGCGCCCTTGTTCTTCAGGCTCTCGACGACGTACTTGTTGTGCACGATCTCATGGCGCACGTAGACGGGCGGGCCGTACTTCTCCAGCGCCCGTTCCACGATCTCGATCGCACGCACTACCCCCGCGCAAAAGCCGCGCGGTTGCGCCAGATAAACTTCCATTGGACGGCCATCACGCAAGTTGCACCAATCCGCTCTCAAGTTCAGGGGACACCCCGATACGAACCAATGAGTTGCAATATCCGCACCATCGGTTCGGCGCACGCGGTAGCCGCCCACCCCTGCCGGGGCCCCGGTGCATGGAGGTGCAGTACTTTGTGTCAAAAAATCGGCAGTAAGGAAAGGTGGAATGAACTTTGGTTCCCTGCCGGATCAGTTTGGCGGTATTATAGTAGAGGGTGCCCGTGGCAGCAACGTGGCGACATTTGTGCGCACGCTTCGTCACTTTCCCGCCTCAACTCCTCGGCTATACCGATGGCCCGCATGATAATGCCATGGTCTTCCGCCGTTTACCTCGAAGCTTCTGACGGCGATAACCACTCAAAACAGCAATAGGTTTCGGCCGGGAACTCCGTTAAACAGCGGGCGTTTCCGGCAAGCTGTTAACCGCAGAAAGAAAAGTAGTGCTGCAAAGCGTCGTCGTTGCCATCGTCAGGGCCTGCACCCGGTTTGCCTCCCTCGTCGTCGTTCTCGGGCTCCTGCTGGCGGTGGGGGCGGGCTATTACACGTCCCAGCATTTCGCCATCAACACCGACATCAACTCGCTGATTGCCCAAAATCTGGACTGGCGCCAACGCGACCAGCAGTTCGATCGCGCCTTCGACCGCGATGCGACGATTACGGCGGTGGTCGAAGCCAAGACGCCGGAGATGGCGACCGCGGCGTCGGACGCGCTCTATGCCAAGCTGAAGGACAACAAGACCGAATTCCAGTCGATGCAGCAGCTCGGCACCGGCGAGTTCTTCGAGAAGAATGGTCTGTTGTTCCTGCCGACAGAGGAAGTTGCCAAGGTCACCGGCCAGTTCGAATCCGCAGCACCCCTGATCGAGATCATGGCGGGCGATCCCTCGATCCGCGGCCTGACCGGCGCGCTCGAGACGGGACTTGCCGGCGTCAAGCGCGGGCAGGTCAAGCTCGACAACACCGAACGGCCCTTCAACCAGATCGCGCAAACGGTCGAGACCGTGCTCAACAAGGGCAATGCGACGTTCTCCTGGCGCCAGCTCGTCAGTGACGAGCCGCTGACGGATTCGGACAAGCGCGCCTTCATCGAGTTCAAGCCGATCCTCGACTACAACGCGCTTGAGCCCGGCAAGGGCGCAACCGACGCGATCCGCAAGGCCGCAGCCGATCTGGATTTTGCCACCAAATATCAGGCGCGAGTCCGGCTGACCGGGCCGGTCCCGATCGCCAACGAGGAATATGCAACCGTCCAGGAAGGCGCCGTCGTCAATGGCATCGGCACGGTCCTCGTCGTGCTGCTCATCCTGTGGCTGGCGCTGCATTCGGCGAAGATCATCTTCGCGGTGTTCGTCAATCTCTTCGTCGGTCTTGCGCTGACCACCGCCGCCGGCCTGATGATGGTGGGCTCGCTCAATTTGCTGTCGATCGCATTCGCCGTGCTGTTCGTCGGCCTCGGCGTCGATTTCGGCATCCAGTACAGCGTCCGCTATCGCTCCGAGCGCTACAAGCACAACGATCTCTCCGGTGCGCTGATCCTGGCCGCCAAGCGCTCGGCAATTCCGTTGTCGCTGGCGGCAATGGCGACCGCGGCTGGCTTCCTCTGCTTCATCCCCACGGACTACAAGGGTATCGCCGAACTCGGCCAGATCGCCGGCGTCGGCATGCTGGTCGCGTTCCTCACTAGCATCACCGTGCTCCCGGCGATGCTGAAGCTGTTGAACCCGCCCGGTGAGAAAGAGCCGGTCGGCTATGCCTTCCTGGCGCCGCTCGATCACTTCCTGGAGAAGCACCGCGTGCTGGTCGTCGGTGGCACCATGTTTCTGGCGGTCGCCGGCCTGCCGCTGCTCTATTTCATGAAGTTCGACTTCAACCCGATGAATCTGCGCAACCCGAAGGCAGAGTCGATCGCGACCTTCCTCGACTTGCGCAAGGATCCCAACACGGGCGCCAATGCCATCAACGTGATGACCACGTCGGAAGAGCAGGCAAGGCAGGTGGAGGCGAAGCTGGAGAAGGTGCCGGAGGTGTTGCGGGTGATGTCGCTCAACAGCTTCGTTCCTGAAGACCAGCCGCCGAAGCTGAAGCTGCTCGCGCAGGGCGCCAAGGTGCTGAACCCCGCGCTCAATCCCGACCAGATCGACGCCGCGCCGTCGGACAAGGAAAACGTCGATGCGCTGAAATCGTCGGTCGACAATCTGCGCCGGACCGCAGGCGATGCGAAGGGCCCGGGTGCGGTTGCCTCGCGTCGGCTCGCGGATGCGCTGGAAAAGCTCGCCAATGCCGATGAAGCCACACGGAACAAGGCGCAGGACGTGTTCGTCGCGCCGATGAAGATCGTGTTCGACCAGCTCCGGAACGCGTTGCAGGCCGAGCCGGTCACCCTGAAGTCATTGCCGGCAGATCTCGTCAGCGCCTGGAAGAGCAAGGACGGTATCATCCGCGTCGAGGCGCTGCCGAAGGGTGATCCCAACGACAACGACACGCTACGCAAATTTGCGGCGGCGGTGCTCGTTGCCGAGCCGACCGCGATCGGCGGTCCGGTCTCGATCCTGAAATCCGGCGACACCGTGGTGAAGGCGTTCATCCATGCCGGAATCTATGCGCTGCTGGTGATCGGCCTATTACTGTGGATCACGCTGCGCCGGTTCGTCGACGTGTTGATGACGCTGGTGCCGCTGTTGGTGGCAGGCGCGGTCACGCTCGAGATCTGCGTGCTGATCGGCTTGCCGCTCAACTTCGCCAATATCGTCGCGTTCCCGCTGCTGCTCGGCGTCGGCGTGGCCTTCAAGATCTACTATGTCGTGGCCTGGCGCTCGGGCAGGACAAACCTGCTCCAGACCAGCCTGACGCGCGCGATCTTTTTCAGCGCGCTGACAACGGCCACCGCGTTCGGCAGCCTTTGGCTGTCGAGCCATCCCGGCACGTCCAGCATGGGCAAGCTGCTGGCGTTGTCGCTGGTGACGACGCTCGCCGCCGTGCTGCTGTTTCAGCCTGCCCTAATGGGCAAACCCCGCAATCTCAGGGAGTAGGCAGATGTCGCCGACCTGGTCGGCGGCGCCCTTCTGACCGGGTTTGGCGGTGCCGGCGGCCTTCGGGGCTGCGGGCGCAGGCTGCGCCACCGTAGCGCCGGTCGTTCCCGGGGCTTTCGACGCCGCGCCGGTGGGCTTCGGCGCGCCCTTGGCCATGGCGTTGGCGGAGCTCAAGGGAATCGGGGGGCTGACCCGGGTCCAGGTCTCGCCACCGCACAGGAACCCCATCACGCAGCCCTTGATCTCGAGCTGGTCGGTGCCAACCGGCGTGATGGTTGCGCTGTAGAGCTGGCCGTCCTTGGCATTGTAGACCTGACCTTCCCATTGATCGGCGCCGGGCTTTTTCTTCATGTCGATCAGGGTCGCCATGCCCAGCGTGGGCCGGGTCTTTTTCGACGCGTCCGGATTGTTCTCGTCGCGGCCCCCGGGCTGTTTTTCCCAGGAAACCGCGCCCCACATGCTGCCATTGCATTGGGCGACACGAATGTTGGCGACGCCGTCGGCAACCCGCCAGTCGCCGGTCGGATCGGCCGCGAGCGCCGGGTTCAGGCAGGTGTAACCGCCAGCCAGTATTAGTCCGGTGTAAAGGGCTAAACGCATGATAGTTCCTTGGCAGTGCAACATGGTCTAAAGCTCTGCTTGCGAAGATGGTCCGAAAAAGGGCAAAAGGCCGCACAGACCGTTTTCAGCGACGTTCCGTTTTCAGTTGACGAGACGGCCCTCAACCGAAGTATGTAGCGGATGCACAGCCCAAATCCAGACATGTCTCAGCTGTTCGCGGACCGCCAGGCCCAGCGCAGCGCCCTGCATAATCGGCATCTGAACGAGCAGTTCGTTCGGGTTCTGAAGACCATCGGCTACGATGTCGGCTTCCAGAAGGGGCAGGGACAGTATCTCTACGACCGCGACGGGGCGCGCTATCTCGACCTCTTGTCCGGTTTTGGCGTGTTTGCGATCGGGCGCAATCATCCTGTCATGCGCGAGGCGCTCAAGAGCGTGCTCGATGCCGACCTGCCCAACCTCGTCCAGTTCGACGTCTCGGTGCTCGCCGGCGTGCTCGCCGAGCGGCTCCTGAAATACGTCCCCTATCTTGATAAGGCGTTCTTCGCCAATTCCGGCGCCGAATGCGTCGAAGCGGCGATCAAGTTCGCCCGCGGCGCCACCGGTCGTCCGGGGATCGTCTATTGTGCCCACGGCTATCACGGCCTGACCTATGGCGCGCTGTCGCTGACCGGTGATTCGAACTTCCGCACCGGCTTCGAGCCGCTGCTGCCGGGATGCACTTCGATCCCGTTCAACGATCTCGCCGCGCTCGAAAAGGCGCTGGCCTCGCGCGAGGTGGCGGCCTTCGTCGTCGAGCCAATCCAGGGCAAGGGCGTCAACATGCCCACCGACGAGTTCCTGCCGGGTGCAGCTGCGCTCTGCAAGAAATACGGCACGCTGTTCGTCGCCGACGAGATCCAGACCGGCATGGGCCGCACCGGCCGCTTCCTCGCGGTCGAGCACTGGAACGTCGAGCCCGACATGGTGCTGCTGTCGAAGTCGCTGTCCGGCGGCCATGTGCCGGTCGGCGCGGTGCTGACGCGCAAAAGCATCTTCGAAAAGATATTCAACCAGATGGACCGCGCCGTCGTGCACGGCTCGACCTTCTCCAAGAACGACCTGGCGATGGCTGCGGGCATCGCCACGCTTGACATCATGGAGTCCGAGAAGCTGATCGAGTCCGCCGCCAAGCGCGGTGCCGAGCTGCGCCTCGCGCTCACGCGCATGGTGCCCGGCTACGAGCTGTTGAAGGAGGTCCGCGGCAAGGGCCTGATGATCGGCGTCGAGTTCGGTCCGCCGAAATCGCTGCGGCTGCGGGCGTCCTGGAACGTGCTGGAGGCAGCCAACAAGGGTCTGTTCTGCCAGCTCATCACCGTGCCGCTGTTCAAGGACCACAAGATCCTCACGCAAGTCGCCGGCCATGGCAGCCACACCATCAAGCTTCTGCCGCCGCTCACCATCACCGAGGAAGATTGCGGCTGGATCGAGCGCGCCTTCGACGACGTCATCGCCGGCAGCCACAAGGTCCCCGGCGCGATTTGGTCGCTCGGCAAGACGCTGGTGGACAATGCGGTGCGAAGGTCTGCGTAAGGCCTCTGCTGCGGCCTGATGTCGCGACGTGCGACCTGCTGAAGCAGTCCGTCTCCCGAAATTCCAAATCGACGCTTATTTCCCGGCATTGACCTGACCGGGAGAGGAGTGGGCGATGCCTTTGACTGGCGGCTGTCATTGCGGCGCCATCCGCTATGAAGTGAACGGCGACATGATGGTGCATGCGCTCTGCCATTGCGCGGATTGCCGCCGTCACTCCGGGGCACCGATGGTTGGCTGGGTGATGTATTCGCTCAAGGCGGTCAAAGTCGTGCGCGGTCAGCCGAAGATCTATCAATCATCCGAACATGGACGACGTCACTTCTGTGCCGATTGCGGCACGGGGCTGTTCTACATCAACGAAAACCTGATGCCCGATATCATCGATATCCAGAGCGGCACCTATGATGACCCTGATGCCGTTCCGGCGACGATGCACATTCAGGTCGCCGAGCGGATTGGCTGGATGGTGCGGGCTCACGAACTGCCCGTCTTCGAACGATTTCCTCCGCTCGAATGACGGCATGCGCAGAAGCTAACCGTTCATCGCCGCCTCGAACTTGTCGACGAATTCGGCAAGCTCGTCTGCGCCGAGATCGCTGACGGCCCAGAAGTTCAGGCCGCGATTGCCCCAGCGCCGGCAGTTGAAGCCCTGCATGGCTTCGGTCCTGGGTGCGCGGTATTCCGCGTTCGATGTCTGCGATACGAACAAATTCACCACGTGCTGCCGGCGCTTATAGACGACCGCACCGATGGCGCGGGCGTCGATATAATCGAGCCTGCCGCCGACCAGCGTAAAGCCTTGTGCGGTGAGGTCGATCACGGGCGGGGCGACGTCGAGCTTGCCGTTGAACCACGGCTTCACCGTGTGCTGGTCGGTCGAGACCACGTCGATGAGGTGGCCGGCCTGGAGCGAGCGCAGATGCGCGGAGACGACCTCCGACAGGATGCGCTGCTGGTCGTCCTGGCGCAGCACCAATGCGACGACGCCGGAGGCGGCGAGCGCGGAGACTGCCGAGCCCATCGCAAAGCCGCGCAGCACGGAGCGGCGGCTCGGCTGTTGATGCTGCGGCTGCGGCAGCGAGGCCTCGATACGCGCACGCAGGCTCGCCGGTGCGGTGTAGCGCAAATCGGCGTCTGCGAGCACGCGCTGCATCTCGCGCTGCGCGGCGAACTCCGCAGCGCAGGCCGGGCAGCCGGCGATATGGGCTTCGACCTCGCGCGCGTGGCCGGCATCGAGCTCGTTGTCGAGCAGCGCGTGAAGCAGGATTCTTGCTTCGTCGCAGGTCATCTTGCTTGCTCCTCATCCGCCGTCCAGGCCGCGCGCAGCATGGCACGGGCGCGGGCGAGGCGGGACATCACAGTGCCGACGGGCACGCCGGCGGCCTCGGCGATTTCACGATAGGACAGGTTGTTGATCTCCCGCAGCACGAACGTTTCCTTGAACGGCTCGGCGAGCGCGTCGATCAGCTTGCGGATCGCGCCCGCATCGCGGCTGCGCAGCACTTCGGTTTCGGGGCTGGCCTCGGTCTCCTGCCAGATCGGCGTCTGCTCGGCAGCGCCGGGCGTATCCTCGATCGCGCTGTGCCTGTGTGCGCGCCGTGCATATTCGGCATTGCAGACGTTACGCAGGATCGCGAATAGCCAAGGCTTTATCGCCGGCCCGCGATAGCTGTCGAAATGCTTCAGCGCGCGCAGATAGCACTCCTGCACCGCGTCCTCGGCATCGGAGGGGTCACGCAAGAGATAGCGCGCGAGCGTGTAGACGTCGTCGAGATGGGGGAGCGCCGCCTCGCGGAAGCGTTGCGCCTTCTGCAAATCGTCGTTGGCGGGCATCGCTCCTCGCTTTGCCTCTTGTTCTGCTCGTTGCTTGGTTTCGTCGCTGTTCGTCTCGTCCCTATTCGTTTCGTCCCTGAGTGTGACCGAAGGCACACGGGCCCGGCCGGTGTGGGACCACCGGCCGGGCAAGACGTTGATGCCTTGGTTCGAGGTGTTACTCAACCTTGATCATCCCCGTCATGTGCGGGTGCAGAGAACAAAAATATTTGTAGTCGCCCGCATTGGTGAAGGTGAACGAGAACTTGTCGTCAGTGTCCAGGGTCTTGGACCTGAACTTCCCGGCCGACACCACGGTGTGGGGGATGTCGTCCCGGTTGGTCCAGGTCACGGTGGTGCCGACCTTGATCTTGAGCTCGGCCGGCTGGAAGACGAAATTGTCGATATGCACCTCCATGTCGTCGGCATGGGCGGTTGTGGCGGGTAACAGCATGGCCGCGGCCAAAGCAAGACCGAAGGCGACACCGAGGTCGCGGCGATTGAGAGTCTTCATTGTCAGCTTCCGTTAGTCCTGCATCAACTCTGGAGCGGCGTGTCGATGATCGCGAGCCGCTGCTCGTTCTGCTTGAAGTTAATGCTGGCAACGCCGAGCATCGCGCGGAGCTTTGCGTCCTCGACCTTCATCGGTCCGGGCGAGGGGGCAGCTCCCGGCGCCGGCTGCGGAAAGGCGGTGGAGCGTGCGGTGTGGAAGGTGACGTTGCCTTCGACCTTCTGCATCACCTGGTGAATGTGGCCATTGAGCACGGTGACCGAACCGAAGCCTTTCACCTGTTCCAGCGCGCGGGCGCCGTCCTCAGTGCCCCAGCCCCATTCGGGGTAGACGGTCCAGAGCGGGATGTGGGCGAACAGCACGATCGGCGTCGATTTCGACTTGCCGCGCAGATCGTCCTCGAGCCAGGCGAGCTGCTCGGCGCCGAGATTGCCGAGGCCTCCGGCCTTGAGGTCGACGACATTGACGAGGCCGATGAAGTGCACGCCGCCGGCGTCGAACGAATACCAGCCTGCGCCCTTGGTACCGCGGCCGTAGCGCTCGCGATAGAACTTCACGTCCTCGTCGAGGAAGTCATGCTCGCCGGGCACGTAATGCACGTCGAGCTTGCTCTGCGAGATGATGCGATCGGCATTGTCGAACTCGGCGGCCTTGGAGAGATGCGTGATGTCGCCAGTGTGGATCATGAAGGACGGCTTGACCGGCATCGCGTTGATCTTGTTGATGGCTTCCTCGAGCGTGCCGAGCGCGTTGGGATTGGCCGGCTTGTCGAAGCCGACATGGCTGTCGCTGATCTGGAGGAAGGTCATTCCGGGCGCGGCCGCGGTCGCGGCTTGCGCGGAATCGATGATGCCGAGCGAGCGCGGGACGCCACCGGTGATGGTCCAGAGCACCCCGGTGCCGGCCCAGGTCATGCATTCCAACACCTTGCGGCGGCTTAAGCCGTCCTCGCCGTGATCGTGTCCGCTCATCGCGCAGCTCCACTTCGCCCGGAATTGGGCTTCGGGGAGGTGATTGGGGGAGCGGGGGTGTTATTCCCGGACGCGATGACGTTTTCGTGAGGTGGTTGGACGCGTAGCCCGTATGGAGCGTAGCGGAATACGGGACCAATCGAGCGTCCTCTCCCGGATTTCGCTACGCCCCATCAGGCTACGCATTCACTTCGAATCCTCCAAAATCATTGTTGCGCCCTTTTCGGCGATCATCGCGGTCGGCGTGTTGGTGTTGCCAGACGTGATGGTCGGCATGATCGAGGCATCGACAATGCGAAGGCTGCCGAGACCGTAGAAGCGCAGGCGTTCGTCGACCACCGCCATCGGATCATTTGCTGCGCCCATCTTCGCGGTACCGACGGGATGGAAGATGGTGGTGCCGATGTCGCCGGCGGCCTTGGCAAGAGAGGCATCGTCGTCGCCGACGGCGGGGCCGGGCAGATATTCGCTTGGGCGGTATTTTGCCAAGGCCTTCTGCTGCATCAGGCGGCGGGTGGTGCGGATGGCATCGGCGCCGACCTGACGGTCGTCGTCCGTTGAAAGATAATTCGGCGCGATGATGGGCTTCTCGTCCGGCGCCGCCGAACGCAGACGTACGGTGCCACGCGATGTCGGCTGGAGATTGCAGGCGCTCACCGTGATCGCGGGAAAGCGGTGCAGGGGATCGCCGAACTTGTCGAGCGACAGCGGTTGCACGTGGAACTGGATGTTGGCGCGTGCGCGCGTCGCATCGGAGCGGGTGAAGATGCCGAGCTGCGACGGCGCCATGGTCAACGGCCCGCGGCGGCGGAAGGCGTAGTCGAGGCCCATCAGGCCGCGTCGAACCAGGTTGTAATAGGTCTCGTTCAGTGTGCGCACGCCTTCGACCTTGTAGATCGCGCGCTGCTGCAGATGATCCTGCAGATTGCGGCCGACGCCGGGCTTGTCCATCACGATGTCGATGCCGAGCGGCGACAGCCAGTCGGCAGGTCCGATGCCGGAGCGATGCAGCACCTGTACCGAGCCAATCGCGCCTGCCGAGAGGACCACCTCGCGTTTCGCACGCGCCTCGATGATCTCGCCATTCTGGATGAAGCGCACGCCGACGGCGCGGCCCTGTTCGATGATCAGACGATCGACCAGCACATGCTTTTCGAGCCGCAGGTTCGGGCGGTTCAATACCGGCTTGAGAAAGCCGCGCGCCGACGACCAGCGCCGGCCGCGCTTCTGATTGACGTGGAAATAGCTGGTGCCTTCGTTGTCGCCGGTATTGAAATCCGGGATGCGCTTGATGCCCATCTCCTCGGCCGCATCGCCCACGGCATCGAGTATGTCCCAGGACAGCCGCGGCGCCTCGATGCGCCAGCCGCCGCCGGCGCCGTGATGCTCGCTTGCGCCGAGGAAGTGATCCTCGAGCCGTTTGAACAGCGGCAGCACGTCGTCATAACCCCAGCCGGTCATGCCGAGCTGGCGCCAGTGATCGTAATCGGCGGCCTGTCCACGCATCGAGATCATGGCGTTGATCGCCGAGGAGCCGCCGATCACCTTGCCACGGGGATAGGCGAGCGAGCGGCCGTTCAGGCCGGGCTCGGCCTCGGTCCTGAACATCCAGTCCGAGCGCGGATTGCCGATGGCGAAGAGATAGCCGACGGGAATGTGGAACCAGATCCAGTTGTCGTCGCCGCCGGCTTCGAGGAGGAGGACGCGATTGCTGGAATTGGCCGACAGCCGGTTGGCGACGATGCAGCCCGCCGTGCCGGCCCCAACGACAATATAGTCAAACTCACCTTCGAGCCGCCTTGGCATTCTGCTTCCACCCAATAGGCATTATGCCCAGGCTTGTCCCAGGCATCCACGCACTTTCCGTTCTAATAGTCAGACGTGGATGGCCGGGACAAGTCCGGCCATGACGGGAGGACAGAGCTACCCCAGATCCCCGCCAGTTGGGTGGACTGGTGCTTGCATGGTAGACAGGCCTGCATTTTCAACAAAGCTTGAGACCCTCCATGCCCATCGTGAACCGCGTCGCCGACCTTCAACCCGATATTCAGGCCTGGCGCCGGGACATCCACCAGCATCCGGAGCTGCTCTACGACGTCCACCGCACCGCAGCATTCGTCGCGGACCGCCTGCGCGAATTCGGCTGCGATGAGGTCGTGACGGGCATCGGCCAGACCGGCGTGGTCGGCGTGATCAAGGGCAGCAAGCCGGCCGGCGAGGGCCTCAAGGCCATCGGCCTGCGTGCCGACATGGATGCCCTGCCGGTCGAGGAACAGACCAACCTGCCTTACGCTTCGAAGACTCCCGGCAAGATGCACGCCTGCGGCCATGACGGCCACACCGCGATGCTGCTCGGTGCTGCGCGTTATCTCGCCGAGACCCGCAACTTCGCCGGCGATGCGGTGGTGATCTTCCAGCCGGCCGAGGAGGGCGGCGCGGGTGGCTTGGCCATGGTCAAGGACGGCATGATGGAGCGCTTCGGCATCGAGCAGGTCTACGGCATGCACAACGGTCCGGGCATTCCGGTGGGCTCGTTCGCGATCCGGCCGGGTCCGATCATGGCGGCGACCGATGAGGTCGATATCATGATCGAGGGCCTCGGCGGCCATGCCGCGCGGCCGCACAAATGTGTGGATTCCGTTCTGGTCGGTGCACAGGTGATCACGGCGCTGCAGTCGATCGTTGCGCGCAGCGTCGATCCGCTGGAATCGGCCGTGATTTCGATCTGCGAGTTCCACGCAGGCAATGCCCGTAACGTGATTCCACAAACCGCGACACTGAGGGGCACCATCCGCACGCTGTCGCCGGAGGTGCGCAAGCTGGTGGAGAAGCGCGTCCACGAGGTTGTGGCGGGCGTGGCGCAGATCACAGGCGCCAAGATCGATCTGCACTACAAGCGGAATTATCCCGTGGTGAACAATCACGCCGCGGAGACCGAGATCGCACGTCGCATCGCGGGGCAAGTTGCGGGCGAGGCCAATGTGCTCGAGATGTCGCCGCTGATGGGCGGCGAGGATTTCGCCTATATGCTGGAAGCGCGCCCCGGCGCCTTCATCTTCTGCGGCAACGGCGACAGCGCCGGCCTGCATCACCCCGCCTACAATTTCGACGACGACGCCATCGTTTACGGCACATCGTATTGGGTTAAGCTGGTCGAGGAATCGCTCGCGGCATCGTAAGGCCAAGCGCAAGATCAAGCCGAAAGCACAAACGAAAAAGGGCCCGCGCATCGCACGGGCCCTTTGTCTTCGAGTGACTGATCGGCTTCAGAAGATCCGCGAGAAGATCACGTACAGCGTGCCCGACAACAGGATAGCGACGGGCAAGGTCAGCACCCAGGCCATCACCATGTTCCTGATGGTGGCGACCTGGAGACCCGAACCGTTCGCGGCCATGGTGCCGGCGACGCCGGACGACAGCACGTGGGTGGTCGAGACCGGCAGGCCGAACGCGTCGGCGGCGCCGATCGTGGCGGCGGCGACGAGCTCGGCGGAGGCACCCTGCGCGTAGGTGAGATGGGTCTTGCCGATCTTCTCGCCGACGGTGACGACGATGCGCTTCCAGCCGATCATGGTGCCGAGACCGAGCGCGATCGCGACCGCGACCTTCACCCAGGTCGGGATGAACTTGGTCGCGCTGTCTAGCCCGCCTTTGTAGGCGTTCAAGGTCGCGACCTCTTCCTTGCTGAGGTCGTTTTCCTTGTCCTTCATCAGGAATCGGATCGCTTCCGAAGTCAGGTACATGTCGTTGCGGGTGTTGCCGACGACTTCCGCCGGCACCTTGTTCAGCGAACCGTATTTCGCGACCTGCTCGCCGACATCCTTCACCAGCACTGACAGCGAAGGGTAGGTGCCTTCGCTGATGTGATGCGAGGTGACGTACTGCGTCACCGCAGGACGGGGATCGCCGATGATCGCATGGCCGGCGCCCTTGGCCGCAACCACCTTGGAGGCGGCATCCGAGACCTTCGCGAACTGGGCGACCTGCGACTCCGGCAATGCGCGGTTGAGCGCATAGGCTGTGGGCACGGTGCCGATCAGGATCAGCATGATCAGGCCCATGCCCTTCTGGCCGTCGTTCGAACCATGGGCGAAGCTGACGCCGGTGCAGGTCAGGATCAGCAGGCCGCGAATCCACATCGGCGGGGCTTTGTGACCCTCAGGGGCGGCATAGAGCGCCGGGTTCTTGATGATCAGCTTGAGCAGCAGAAGCAGGCCGGCGGCGCAGATGAAGCCGACCAGTGGCGACAACAGAAGCGCATAGCCGATCTCCGTAGCCTTGCCCCAGTCCACGCCCGAGGTGCCGTCGCGGCCGCGCATCAGCGCGTTCGCAACGCCGACTCCGATGATCGAGCCGATCAGCGTGTGCGAGGAGGAGGCCGGCAGGCCGAAATACCAGGTGCCGAGGTTCCAAAGGATCGCGGCGATCAGCAGCGCGAACACCATCGCGAAACCGGCGCTGGAGCCGACCTGCAGGATCAGCTCGACCGGTAGCAGCGAGACGATGCCGAAGGCGACCGCGCCGGACGAGAGCAGCACGCCGAGAAAGTTGAAGAAACCCGACCACATCACCGCGACTTCGGCCGGCAGCGAATGGGTGTAGATCACGGTCGCTACCGCGTTGGCGGTGTCGTGGAAGCCGTTGACGAATTCGAAGCCGAGCGCGATCAGCAGCGCGACAAACAAGAGGATGTAGGGCAGATAGCTCGTGACCCGCGTGCCGGTCGCATCGACATCCGAATAGATGCTGTAGGCCACATAGAGCAGGCCCGCGGCGAGGATGCCGAAGAACAGGATCATCGTCAGCGGATTGAAGCCCTTGTCGAGATTTGGCCGCGAGGCCGGCTGGATCGGCGCGGGATCGGCTACCGCGCGGTCGAATGCAACATCGGTCATGTCTGGAGGCCCCTTAACTTTCTGTAGGGGCTATTGTCCGCGATGGATTTGAAGGCTGGATGACAGGCGAGGCATGAAAGGGGTTTTCCCGCCCGTATTCAGGCGGCGCGCGCGGCTTTCTTCTGCAACCCGGCGACGATCTTCAAATCTTCGACAAAGCGCCGATATTCCAGCACCTTGGCTTCCGGATCGGGCAGCCGCAGCAGATAGGACGGGTGCACCGTCACCAGCGCCTTGTGACCGTCGGGCAGGTCGATGAGCCGGCCGCGGTTCTTTCCGATCGGGGTGATCTTGCCGAACACGCTCTGCGCGGCGGTCGCGCCCATCGCGACGATGAGATCGGGCTGGATGACGGAGACCTCCCGCTCATACCACTGCCGGCAGGCCTTTATCTCCGGCGTATTCGGCTTCTGATGCAGGCGAATCTTGCCGCGCGGCACGAATTTGAAGTGTTTCACCGCGTTGGTGACATAGACCTTCTTGCGGTCGACGCCGGCCTCCTGCAGCGCCTTGTCGAGCATCTGGCCGGCTGGACCGACGAAGGGATGGCCGGCGAGGTCTTCCTTGTCGCCAGGTTGTTCGCCGACCAGCATGATATTGGCGGACTTCGGACCCTCGCCGAACACGGTCTGGGTGGCGTCCTTGTAGAGATGGCAGGCGCGGCAGTGGGCGGCCTCCTCGCGGAGCGCTTCGAGATCGTCGGCAGCGGTCTTGCGTTTCATCGGAGCCTCCGGCCGCTTTTGAGGCTTGTGCGGATCGGTTGGGGCATTGGCGATCATGGCGCCGGTCATGCGCTCGGCGTCCTCAATCAGGGGCTTAATGATCGAAGCCTCGGGCAGGTTCCTCCAATATTTCTTCGGCATCTCGGTCTGCATTGCCTTCACCTTCAGGCGGGCCGGATTGAAGATGCTGGCATAGTAGCGCCGCCAGGTTTCCTCCAGCCGGTCTTCGTTCGGCGCCTCGCTCTTGCCGACGCCTGACGTGAACGAGAGCGCGTGGCCATCCCAATGCGCGCACAAATCCGGCGTCAGGATCGACCAGGGCATATCGGCGAAGCGCTTGGCGAAGAACGGCGCGGCGAGCTCGACGATATGATGCTCCGGCTCGAACCAGGCGACGTAGTGTGCTTCGCGTTCCCTGCCGATCTCGCGGAAGCGCACGAAGGCATGCATCTTGTGCTCGTCGCGGTAGACCGCCTTTGCCATGGCCGTGACTTGCGCGACATCGAGATCGGTCGCGACCTCGATGAGGTCGTGATTGTCGTTCAGCCGAAACAGCAGGCGATAGAGGATCGCGAAACGCTCGGGATCGCGATGCAGGATCGCGGCCTTGGCGAGCTCGACGAATTTTGCTGGCACGTTGAAGGTGCTATCGCCACCGGCCGGCAGCGGAGACGGCGAGGGTGGCGCGAACAGCTCCGCTTCGCCGCCCTGCACGGTCCAGGTGACATCGACCGGTTTCATTTGGTGAAGCACGAGGCTACGCGCGGCTTTGCGCCAGCCGTCGAAATCGGTTTCGTTCTCGAGGGTGATGTACTGCATCAGAAGCCAAATCCCAGTTGTGTGGCCTTCGGCTTGAACCGTTCGATCAGCCGTGCCTCGTCGAGGCGGTGCGGCGCGGGCCGGTGATCGCTCAGCACGATGAACGGCAGCGCTTTGTTCCGGGGCACATGCAGCCGCGCGAGATCGGCGACGCGGATGGTGGTCGTGCGGCGCGCCGCGATGATGCGCTCGACCGCCTTGGTGCCGAAGCCCGGCACGCGCAACAATTCCTCGCGGCTGGCCCGGTTGACGTCGAGCGGGAAGCGGTCGCGGTGGCGCAGCGCCCAGGCGAGTTTTGGATCGATGTCGAGCGGCAGCATCGCACTGTCGTCGACGATCTCGCCGACGTCGAAGCCGTAGAACCGCATCAGCCAGTCGGCCTGGTAGAGTCGGTGCTCGCGCAGCAAGGGCGGCGCGCGCAGAGGCAGCGCGCGGCTGGCATCGGGGATCGGGCTGAACGCGGAATAATAGACGCGCCTCAGCCTGTATGAACTGTAGAGATTGGCGCTGGTGTGGAGGATAGTGTGGTCGGAGGCCGCGTCGGCGCCGACGATCATCTGCGTGCTTTGGCCGGCCGGTGCGAAGCGCTGCGGCTTGGCTTTCGTCTTCGCGCTACGGCTTTCCTCGGCCTCGTCCAGCTTCAGCCGCAGTCGGCCCATTGTGCGGCGGATCGCGCGCACGTCCTTCTCGGGCGCGAATTGCTGCAGGCTCGTCTCCTGCGGCATCTCGATGTTGATAGAGAGACGGTCGGCATATTTGCCGGCCTCGGAGATCAATGTATCGTCGGCCTCGGGGATTGTTTTGAGATGGATGTAGCCACGGAAGTGATGCTCCTCGCGCAGTTTGCGCGCGACGCTTACCACCTGCTCCATGGTGTAGTCGGGGTTGCGGATGATGCCGGAGGAGAGAAACAGTCCTTCGATGTAATTGCGCCGGTAGAAGTCGAGCGTCAGCTTGACGACTTCGTCGATGGTGAAGCGGGCGCGTGGCACGTTGGAAGAGGCCCGGTTGACGCAATAGAGGCAGTCGTAATTGCAGGCGTTGGTCAGCAGCACCTTGAGCAGCGAGATACAGCGACCGTCCGGCGCGTAGGAATGGCAAATGCCCATGCCGGGCGCGGTCGATCCCATGCCCTTGCCGTCGCTGGAATCCCGCCTCTCGGTGCCGCTGGAGGCGCAAGACGCGTCGTACTTGGCGGCGTCGGCCAGGATTTCCAGCTTGCGTTGCACGTCCATATTGGATCCCTTTGATTCAGCTCATGAATCCCAAGGCCCGCCAATTCGATTGACTCCTGGGGCGTCGTTAGCTTTATATTAGAACATATCATGAACAAATGAGCTAGCCGCTGGTTCTCTTTTTGAGAGCCACCGGCAATCACTCCTGAGGAGCGGCGTATATGAGCGGCGCACGAACAAGCGCGCTTGCAGCCTTGCGCGGCCAGATCGAGCGCATCGAGACGGCGGAGGTCGTGCATCATCGCGACCGTGTCGCGCTCGGCCATCGCGAGGCCGACAGCGCGCTAAAGGGCGGGCTCGCACGCGCGGCAATCCACGAGGTATTTTGCGAAGGACGTCAGGGCGCGGCCGCGACCGGCTTTGTCACCGGACTTGCGGGGCGCATGACGGCACGCAAACCGCTGCTGTGGGTGCGGCAGGATTTTTCAGAAATTGAAACCGGTGCGCTGTCGATGAGCGGGCTCACCGAGATCGGTCTCGATCCGCGTCGTATGGTGATGGTGCGCGCCGCCGACGTGGAGAGTGCGTTGCGCACGTCGGCCGATGCGCTCGCCTGCGACGCGCTGGGCGCCGTCGTGCTCGAGCTCTGGGGTGAGACCAGGCAGTTCGATCTTGTGGCGAGCCGCAAGCTGACGCTGGCTGCGCAGTCTTCCGGTGTCACCGGCTTGCTGCTGCGGATGGCCGCACAACCTTTGCCATCGACCGCGGAGACCAGATGGATGCTGCGCGCGGCGCATTCGCCGCCGGGCGCGATGTGGAGCGCCTGGGGCGCGCCGCGCTTCGATGCCGAGCTCTTGCGCAATCGTCATGGCCCGTGCGGCCGGTGGATCATGGAATGGAAATGTGATGAGTGCCAGTTCTCTGAATCGTCGACGTATCCTCAGCCTGTGGCTGCCGCGCCTGCCTATCGACCGGATCCAGCGGTTCTTCGGCAACGTCGGACTGCATAAAAACAATGAGCCCAGCATCGTCGTCGCCAAGGACAGCAACGCGCTGGTGATCCATGCGCTGGACGAGGCCGCCGAGCGCCTCGGGCTGCATATCGGCCAGCCCTTGGCCAATGCCCGGGCGATGTGTCCGGATCTAAAGGTGTTCGATGCCGATGCCGTGGCCGATGCCAAGACGATCGGCGACATCGCCGACTGGTGCGACCGCTTCACGCCGCTGGTGGCGCTCGATCCGCCGCACGGGCTGTTCCTCGACATCACCGGCTGCGCGCATCTGTTCGGCGGCGAGGCTACGCTGTTGCAAACCCTTGTCCGTGCCCTCGATCGCCAGGGCTTTGCCGTCAGCGCGGCGATCGCCGGCACCTCGGTCTGCGCGCGCACGCTGACGCGGCAGGCATCCGGTAGCATCGTTGCCAATGGCGGGGAGGCGGCGGCAATCAGCCGGTTTCCAGTGTCCGCGCTTGGTGCGGGTGAGGCCATCAGCACCGGCCTGCGCCGCGCCGGCCTGAAAACCATCGGCGATGTCGCCTCGCGCACGCCGAGCGAAATCACGGCGCGGTTCGGTGCGCGGTTCTCCACGCTGCTTGCGCACGCGCTGGGACAGGGCGATGCGCCGATCAATCCACGAAAGCCGCTGCCCGATTACATCGTAGAGAAACGCTTTGCCGAGCCGATCGCGACCGACACCATGATCGCGATGACGCTGTCGCGCCTCGCCGACACGCTGATCGCGTCGATGGAGAAGCAGGGCAAGGGCGCGCGACGGTTAGAAGCCACATTCTTCCGTACCGACGGCGCGGTGCGCGCCATCATGGTCGAAACCGGACGTCCCGTGACGCGGAGCGCGGTCGTCGACCGGCTGTTCCGCGAGCGTCTCGATGCACTCGCCGATCCCCTCGATCCCGGCTTCGGCTTCGACATGGTGCGGCTGTCGGCAAGCCGCACCGAGATCGTGGTGCAGGAGCAGCGCGATCTCGACGCCCATGTCCACGACAATGACGAGCTTGCCGCGCTGATCGACCGCATCGCCGCGCGCATCGGCGGAAAGCGCGTCGTCGTGCACCTGCCTGAGGATACCCATATCCCTGAATGTGCGGTGCTGGCGGCGCCTGCCCAGCATCATCTCGCCGTGGCCATGCAGGCCGAATGGCCCGCGCGCACCGAGGGTGAGCCGCCGCTGCGTCCGTTGCGGTTGTTCGACAAGCCTGAGCCGATCAATGTGCCGTTCGCGACCGTGCCCGACGGGCCGCCGCATCAATTCACCTGGCGCCGCGCGCAGCATGCGGTGGTGCGGGTGGAGGGCCCCGAGCGCATCGCCATGGAATGGTGGCGGCAGGACGGCAAGCAACTGACACGGGATTATTTTCGTATCGAGGATGCCGAAGGCCTACGCTTCTGGATCTTTCGCGACGGTCTTTACGAGGGGGAGTGCTTCGACGACGACGGCAAGCCCGCTCCTCCCGGTTGGTATGTGCACGGTCTCTTCGCATGAACACGCCCGCTTATGCCGAGATCGGCATCACCACGAATTTCTCCTTCCTGCGCGGCGGCTCGGATCCGCGCGACTATGTACACCAGGCCAGCATCCTGGGCATTCCCGCGATCGGCATTGCCGATCACAACACGCTCGCCGGTGTGGTGCGTGCCTACAAGGAGCTCGACAATGACAAGGTGCTGCACAAGCCGAAGCTTCTGATCGGCACCCGCATCGTCTTCATCGACGGCACGCCGGATATCCTGGTCTATCCGTGTGACCGCGCCGCCTATGGCCGGCTGTGCCAGCTTCTCACCCGGGGCAAGCGCGGCGACGACATCACGCGGATCGCGAAGGGCGAATGCCATCTCACCTTCGCCGATCTCCTTGCGTTTTCCGAAGGCCAGCTCCTGATCCTGACGCTGCCGCATCGCTTCGATGCGGCGCAAGCGCAGGACATCCTCGCCAAGCTGAAGGCAAGTCGCGCCGAGGGCGTGTGGCTGGCGGCGAGTCTGGTCTATCGCGGCGACGATCGCCGTCGCCTCGCGCAGCTCGATGATCTCGCCGCAAAAGCAAAAGTGCCGCTGCTTGCGACCAACGAGGTGCTCTATCACCACCCCGCGCGCCGTCCCCTCCAGGACGTTCTGACCTGCATCCGGGAAAAGACCACGATCGAGGCGGTCGGCCGGAAGCTGGAAGCCAATGCCGAGCGATTTCTGAAGACGCCCAGGGAGATGGCGCGGCTGTTCCGCGATTTCCCCGAAGCTATCGCGGAGACCATGCGCTTTGCGGACAAGATCACCTTCTCGCTCGACCAGCTCAAATACCAGTATCCGGATGAGCCGGTGCCACCGGGGAAGACCGCGCAGGGGCATCTGGAGGATCTGACCTGGGCCGGTGTCGACAAATATTTCGGCGGCAAGATCGACGACAAGCTGCGCGCCACCCTGAAGAAAGAACTCGCGCTGATCGCCGATCTGAAATACGCGCATTACTTCCTCACCGTGCACGACATCGTGCATTACGCCCGCAGCCAGAACATTTTGTGCCAGGGGCGGGGATCGGCGGCGAATTCGGCGGTCTGCTACGTGCTCGGCATCACCTCGGTCGACCCGACCAAGGTCGATCTGCTGTTCGAGCGCTTCATCTCCAAGGAGCGGCTGGAGCCGCCCGACATCGACGTCGATTTCGAGCATTCGCGGCGCGAGGAGGTGATGCAATATGTCTATCGCCGTTACGGCCGCCATCGCGCTGCGATCATCGCCACCATCATTCATTATCGCCCGCGCAGCGCCATCCGCGACGTCGGCAAGGCGCTGGGCCTGACCGAGGACGTCACCGCGGCCCTTGCCGACACCGTCTGGGGAAGCTGGGGCAAGGGCCTCAACGACATGCAGGTCAGGCAGGCCGGCCTCGATCCGCAAAATTCAATGATCAACCTCGCAGTCGAGCTCGCGACCGAGCTGATCGAATTCCCCCGTCATCTGTCCCAGCATGTCGGCGGCTATGTGCTCACGCAGGACCGGCTCGACACCTATGTGCCGATCGGCAATGCCGCGATGGACGATCGCACCTTCATCGAATGGGACAAGGACGATGTCGACGCACTCAGCATGATGAAGGTCGACGTGCTCGCGCTGGGCATGCTGACCTGCATCCGCAAGTGCTTTGATCTGATCGAGCAGCACAAGGGCGAACGCTGGATGCTGGCGAGCGTCCCGCAGGATGATTCCAAAGTCTACGACATGCTGTGCGACGGGGAGTCGCTCGGCGTGTTCCAGGTCGAGAGCCGCGCCCAGATGAACATGTTGCCCCGGCTGAAGCCACGGACCTTCTACGATCTCGTCATCGAGGTCGCGATCGTGCGGCCTGGTCCGATCCAGGGCGACATGGTGCATCCTTATCTGCGGCGGCGGAACGGCTTGGAAAAAGTGAACTATCCATCGCCGTCACCGGAGCATGGCGACAAGGACGAGCTTTACAGAGTGCTGCACAAGACCCTCGGCGTGCCCTTGTTCCAGGAGCAGGCGATGCGGATCGCGATCGAGGCCGCGAAGTTCACGGCCGAGGAGGCCAACGGCCTGCGCCGTGCGATGGCAACGTTCCGCAATGTCGGCACCATCGGCAAGTTCGAAGACAAGATGATCGGCAACATGATCGCACGCGGTTATGCGCCTGATTTTGCCAGGAACTGTTTCGAACAGATCAAGGGTTTTGGCAGCTACGGTTTTCCGGAGAGCCATGCCGCAAGCTTCGCGCAGCTTGTCTATATCTCCTCATGGCTGAAGCATTATCACCCTGATGCATTCTGCTGCGGCCTCCTGAACTCGCAGCCGATGGGTTTTTACGCCCCGGCGCAGATCGTCAGCGACGCTCGCAAGAATGGCGTCGAGGTGCGCGATATCGATGTGTCCTACAGTTTTGCGCAGAACACGCTGGAAGAAGGAAGTAGCAAATATTGCGCCGTGCGCCTGGGCTTCCGCCAGATCGACGGTTTTCATTGGCTCGATGAGGATGAGGAAAGGCTGAAAAGAGGCGCGTCCCGGAATGACCGTGTGGAGAGAGCGCCCGACTGGGCCGACCGCATCGTCTCCGCGCGCAACCGCCGGCCCTTCACCTCGCTGGAAGATTTCGCCCGCGACACCGGACTGCCCAAGCGCGCGCTGATCCTGCTTGCCGATGCCGACGCGTTTCGCTCGCTCGGGCTCGATCGCCGCGAGGCGCTGTGGCAGGTGCGGCGCCTGCCCGACGATGTGCCGCTGCCGCTGTTCGAGGTGGCCACCGCACGCGAGCAGCCGGACGAGCACGCCAGGCCGTTGCCGGTGATGCCGCGCGCCGAACAGGTGGTCGCGGACTACCAGACCATTCGCCTTTCGCTCAAAGGCCATCCGATTGAATTTTTGCGGGAGATGTTTACGCGCGAGCGCATCGTCGCCTGCAAGGACATCAATCACGACAACGAGCGGCGCCGTGTCCGCTGTGCCGGCGTCGTGCTGGTACGGCAGCGGCCGGGCAGCGCCAGCGGCGTCGTGTTCATGACACTGGAGGACGAAACCGGCATCGCCAATGTCGTGGTGTGGCCGAAGATCATGGAGCAGTACCGGAAGGAGGTGATGGGCGCACGCCTCATCCTGGTCGAGGGCTACATCCAGAGCAGTCCCGAAAAGGTGACGCATCTGATCGCCCAGCGGATGATCGACCGTTCGCACGATCTGGTCGGCCTTGCCAACGACGCCCTCGGCCGCAAGCATCCGCTGCCGGCAGGCGCCACCGTGGTCGAACCGCTCAACGACGACCCCCGCGCCCACACGGATGCGCCCGCGCAAAAAATCCGTCATCCCCGCAATGTCCGCATCCTGCCGCCGTCGCGGGATTTTCATTGAGGGTGGGGGCCGCGCCCCTCTCGCCCCGTCATTGCGAGCGCAGCGAAGCAATCCAGACTGTCACCGCGGAGAAATACTGGATTTGCTTCGCTACGCTCGCAATGACGAGTTTGTTCTAAAAATTCACCCGGTTCGAGATCGCGCCGTCCACCACCAGATTGGAGCCCGTGGTGAACCCCGACACCGGGCTCGCCAGAAACACCGCTGCGCTCGCGATCTCCTGCGGCGTCGCCATGCGGCCGGTGGGGTTACGCTTCATCGCATCATTGTAGCGCTCGGGCATGTTATGCTCGATCGTATTCCAGACGCCGCCCTTGAAATAGACCGTGCCTGGCGAGACCACGTTGACGCGGATCTTCTTCTTCGCGTACTGCCGTGCCAGCCCCTTGGCCATGTGGATCAACGCAGCCTTGATCGGGCCGTAGGAACTCGCCGTGTCCGCTTGCGCCGCGGAGATCGATGAGATGATCACGAAGGCGGCGTCGCCACCCTTGTCGCCACTAGCCTCGAGGAACGGCCGCGCGGCGTCGAACGCGTGCACGGCGCCGAGCAGGTCGAGTCGAAAATTCTGCTCCCACGACGCGGCATCATGGCCTTGTGCCATTGCGCCCGCGTTAGAGAACAGCATGTCGATGCCGCCAAGCTCCTTTGCAGCATTCTCGATCCAGGATTTCAGTGCCGCGCCGTCCGTGACATCCACCGGACCGCCGGTCGCGCGGATCCCGCTGGCCTTCAACTCCGTAACCGTGGCGGCAACCTGGTCCGCGTTGCGTGCACACACCGCGACATTGCTGCCTTCGCCGGCCAGCGTCGCCGCAATCGCCCGCCCGATGCCGCGCGTCCCGCCAAGTACGATGGCGTTCTTGCCTTTGAGACCGAGATCCATTGGTTGGTTTTCCTTTTTTGTTGGTCGCAGCTAGTGTAGCTGTTTCGAGAGATGCCCAAAAGCCTCCACATCGTCATTGCGAGGAGCTCTTGCGACGAAGCAATCCAGACTGCCACCGCGGAAAGACTCTGGATTGCTTCGCTTCGCTCGCAATGACCGTGTGGAAACAGCGGCCCTCACTCCGGTGCCGCCCCCACCGGCGGGCCGCCGGGCGGGCGGTGCAGGAATGTCAGTGAGACGTAGGCGCCGGCCCAGGAGCCGATCGCCGCGAAAGCCACATAGAAAGCGTTTTCGGTGTAGCTGATCACCGCATAGGAGGAGAGCATGTACCAGACCGCGCTCCAGTTCGCCGCGGGCACGCGCTTGCGCGCGATCACGGCCGAGGTGAACATGACATAGACCGCGTCGGTGGCCGCCGTTGCGATGAACACGGCGCCTGCGGTGAGAGGATCGATGGCGGCCATTGCATGTCCTTGTGTGCTAATGCGATGGTCGCAAACTAAAGGGAGAGAAGGGTCATGCAAAGCCCCACCGAGATTCTCAGCAACATCTGGACCTCCGCTGGCGGTGACGCCGCCGCGCTCGCGCGCGTCCGGCTGACGGGCGAGGAGCCGCAGATCCCGTCCTCATTTCGCGTCGCAATTGCCGGCCAGACAACGATCGCCGCCGCCGGCCTTGCCGCCGCCGAAATCTGGAGATTGCGCAGCGGCGAAGCGCAGGACGTCAGCGTCGACCTGCGCCATGCCGTCGCCGAATGCCGCTCCGAGCGCTACTTGCGCGTCGACGACAAGCCGCCGCCGCCCGCTTGGGACGCCATCGCCGGCGTCTACAGAACCGGCGACAACCGCTTCGTCCGCTGCCACACCAATTTCCCGCATGATCGCGACGCCGTCTGCAAGGTGCTCGGCTGCGAACCCGAGCGCGAGAAGGTGCAGGCCGCATTGATGCAATGGAAGAGCGAGGATTTCGAGACTGCGACCTACGCCGCGGGCGGCGTCGTTGCCCTGATGCGTTCGTACGACGAATGGTCGGCGCTGCCGCAGGCCCGCGCGCTCGCCGAATTGCCGCTGGTCTCGATCGAGAAGATCGGCGAGGCCCCGCCGAAGCCATGGCCGCAACGATTGCCAAAAGGCGATCGCCCGCTCGCAGGCCTGCGCGTGCTCGATCTCTCTCGCGTCATCGCGGGGCCCGTCGCCGGCCGCACGCTCGCCGCGCATGGCGCGGATGTGCTGCTCGTGTCAGGCCCCGAACTGCCGGCCATTCCGTGGCTGACCATCGACACCGGGCGCGGCAAGCTCACCACCTTCATCGAGCTGAAAAGCGAGGCCGGGCGTGCGCAGTTGCGCGAGCTCTTGAGAGACGCCGATATCTTCTCGCAAGGCTATCGCCCGCGCGCGCTTGCCGCTCTCGGCTTCACGCCGGAGGACGCAGCGACAATCAACCCCGGCATCGTCTACCTAACGCTGTCAGCCTATGGCCATGCCGGTCCCTGGGCTGAACGGCGCGGCTTCGATTCGCTGGTGCAGACCACGACCGGGTTCAACCATGCCGAAGGACAGGCTGCCGGCATCGATGGACCGAAGGAATTGCCGGCGCAGATGCTCGACCACGCCACCGGCTATCTGATGGCGTTCGGCGCGATGATGGCCAAGGCCCGCCAGGCCCGCGAAGGCGGCAGCTGGCACGTGCGCGTGTCGCTGGCGCAGACCGGGCGCTGGCTGTGGAATCTCGGACGGCTCGAAAAGGGCCTGAATACCCCGGATATTACGGGCGAGGCCGTACACGCTGCATTCATCGAGAGCATGCCATCTGGCTTTGGCACGTTGAAGGCGGTGCGCCATTCAGCGCTGCTGTCGAAGACGCCTGCGCAATGGAGCCGTCCGGCGATGCCGCTCGGCAGTCATCCGGCAGAGTGGCCGGTGACAAACTGACGTGAAGCTGACGTGTCGCAAATTTTTAACGCAAACCGAAAGGCGGCCGGCGTTTTTTAGGTTGTTTGAAATCACAATTCGGCACTATTAGCGCGACCGATGACGCTGGCATCCGCTGGTATCATCGCAGACATGACCGGGCCCCATGGTAGTTGAAAATACCAAGCGTTTGCAGGTGCTTACAAAACAACGGGTAATTACATCCGTAGTTTTACTAGCTCTTGCCGGTGCCGGGGCCTACGGCTTCCTCTATGCGGGAGCCAAGGAGAAGAGCCACTCCGAGATCTCCAGCCAATCGCGCAGAAATGCGCAGAACTTCACGCCGACGCCGTCCGAATGGGCGACGCTGACGATCGAGCCGGTCAAGGCCAAGACCTTCCGCGCCGAGTATGTCACCGAGGGCAAGGTCGCAGTCGACGAGGACCGTTCGACGCCGGTGTTTTCACCCTATGCAGGCCGGGTGACCAAGCTGCTCGCCAAGCCAGGCGAGGTGCTGAAGCAAGGCCAACCGCTGTTCACGATCGAGGCCGCCGACACCGTGCAGGCCCAGAACGATTTCATTGCGGCGATGAGCTCGCAGAACAAGGCCAAGTCGGCGATCGATCTTGCCGATATCCAGTTCAAGCGCGCCAAGGACCTCTACGAGGGCCATGCCATCCCACTGAAGGACTATCAGCAGGCGGAAGCGACCCAGGTTCAAGCGCTGAACGACATGCGCTCCTTGGCGACAGCGCTGGAAGCCGCGCGCAACAAGCTGCGGATCCTCGGCTTCACCGACGAGACCATCAAGGCGTTCCAGGACAAGGGCGTCATCAATCCGGAAGTCACGATCTATTCGCCAATCGCAGGCACGGTCGTGCAGCGTAAAATTGGCCCCGGCCAGTACGTCAATTCGGGCGCCAGCGATCCGGTCTTCGTCGTCGGCGACCTCTCCACGGTCTGGCTCACCGCCTTCGTGCGCGAGAGCGATGCGGCTGCCGTGTGCATCGGGCAGGACATCACCGTCAACGTGATGGCGCTCCCGGGCCGTCCCTTGACCGCCAAGGTCAACTACGTCGCCGCCGCGATCGATCCGAACACCCGTCGCCTGCTGGTCCGCGCCACCATCGACAACAAGGACGGTCTGCTGAAGCCGGAGATGTTCGCCAACGTAACGATCTATTCGTCCGGCGACCGCGCCGCGCCGGCGGTACCGAAGCAGGCCTTGATCTACGAAGCCGACAAGGTCCGGCTCTGGGTGGCACGCGAGGACAAGTCGGTCGAGCTGCGGGAGATCAAGATCGGTCTCATCAATGGCAATCTCGTCGAGGTCACCAGCAATCTGAAGCCCGGCGAGCAGGTGGTCACCAAAGGCAGCCTGTTCATCGACCGCGCGGCGTCCGGCAGCTGATCGACGGGCCGGGAAAAAAAGACAAGCTGAAGACCTGAATGGATCGCCTCGTCGCCCTTGCCGTCAACCGGCGCTTCCTGATGGTCGGGATGTTCGTCGCCGTGCTCATCGGCGGCCTGATTGCGTTCAACCAGCTCAACATCGAGGCTTATCCGGATCCGACCCCGCCGATGGTCGACATCGTGACGCAGAGCCCGGGCCTGTCGGCGGAGGAGATCGAGCGCTACATCACGATTCCGATCGAGACCCAGGTCGCGGGTCTGAAGAACGTGACGACCATTCGCACCATCTCGCTCTACGGCCTCTCCGACGTCAAACTGCAGTTCTCGTTCGCTTACACCTATGACGAGGCATTGCAGCAGGTGTTGAACCGCCTGGCGCAGCTCGCGCCGCTGCCCGGCAATGTGCAGCCGCAGATCTCGCCGCTCAGTCCAATTGGCGAAATCTTCCGCTACCGTCTCGTCGGCCCGCCGAACTACAGCGTGCTCGACCTCAAGACCGTCCAGGACTGGATCCTCCAGCGGCGCTTCCGTGCCGTGCCCGGCGTGATCGACGTCACCGGATGGGGCGGCAAGAGCAAGACCTACGAGCTCCAGGTCGACTTCAACAAGCTGGTCGCCAACGGCCTGACGCTGCCGCAATTGCTCCAGGCGGTCGGCAATTCCAACGTCAATGTCGGCGGCAACACCGTCAATATCGGTCAGCAATCGGCCGTGGTGCGCGGCGTCGGCCTGATCCGCTCGATCGACGACCTCGCCAACACCATGGTCTCGCAGACCAACGGCAATCCGGTGCTGGTCAAGGACGTCGCCACCGTCACCGTCGGCCAGAAGCCCCGTCTCGGCATCGCCGGCCTCGATGAGTCCGACGACATCGTGCAAGGCATCGTCCTGATGCGCCGCGGCGAGCAGAGCTCGCCAACCATCAAGCGCGTCCACCAACTCGTTCAAACCATCAACGACTCCAGCATCCTGCCGCCCGGCGTGCGCATCGAGCGCATCTATGACCGCGGCGACCTGATCGACGTCACGACCCACACTGTGCTCCACAACATGGTGATCGGAATTCTGCTGATCGTGTTGCTGCAGTGGATATTCCTCGGCGATCTCCGCAGTGCGCTGATCGTCGGCGCCACCATTCCGTTCGCGCTGTTCTTCGCGGTGATCATCCTGGTGCTACGGGGGGAATCGGCGAACCTGTTGTCGGTCGGCGCGATCGATTTCGGCCTGATCGTCGATGCCACCGTCATCATGGTGGAGGCGATCTTCCGGCGCCTGACGCAGACGACGCCGATGTCGGAATCCGAGCAGATGTCGTCCGAGACGCTGTTCGGCATGAAAAGCCACGCCATTCTCAGCGCGGCGGCCGATGTCTCTCGTTCGATCTTCTTCGCCGCGGCCATCATCATCGCGGCCTTCCTGCCGCTGTTCACGCTCTCCGGCGTCGAGGGCAACATCTTCGGACCGATGGCCCGGACCTATGCCTACGCGCTGGCCGGCGGTCTGCTTGCGACGTTCACCGTCACTCCTGCGCTGTCGGCGATCATTCTGCCGGCGCATGTTCATGAGACCGAGACCAGGGTGATGCTGATCCTGCATCGGATCTACATGCCGGTGCTGCATTGGGCGGTCGCCAACCGCGGCATCATGCTCGGTGGCGCGTTCGGCCTCGTACTGATGACGGTTGCGCTCAGCCGCTTGCTTGGCCTCGAATTCCTGCCGAAGCTGGAGGAGGGCAATCTCTGGATCCGCGCCACGCTGCCGCCGACCATCTCGCTTCAGGAAGGCAACTCCTACGTCAACGAAATGCGCAAGGTGATCCGCGCGCGGCCTGAAGTGGAATCCGTGGTGTCGCAGCACGGCCGCCCCGATGACGGCACCGACGCCGCCGGCTTCTTCAACGCCGAGTTCTTCGCGCCCCTCAAGCCCGCCAGCCAATGGCCCGGCACCCGCGACAAGGAAGAGTTGACCGCGCAACTGCTCAAGCAGCTTGACGATCGCTTCCCCGGCGTCGAGTTCAACTTCTCGCAATATCTCCAGGACAATGTCTCCGAAGCCGTTTCCGGCGTGAAGGGCGAGAACTCGATCAAGCTGTTCGGCAGCGATCTCCAGGCGCTGACCGACACCGCCAACAAGATCAAGTCGGTGCTATCAACCGTGCAGGGCGTCACCGACCTTGCCGTGTTCACCTCACTGGGGCAGCCGACCATCCAGATCGATATCAACCGTGCCAAGGCCGCGCGCTATGGCCTCGCGCCGGGCGACATCAACGCCACCATCAAGGTCGCGATCGGCGGCGACACCGCCGGTGACATCTACGAGGCAGGAAGCGACCGCCACTTCCCGATCATCGTTCGTCTTGCGCCGGAATTCCGCAGGAGCGCCGAGGCGATCCAGAATTTGCGGATCGGTGCGCCCGGACCGAACGGCACCGTCACGCAGATCCCCCTGAGCGAGGTCGCCACCATCAGCCTCGTCTCGGGTGCGGCCTACATTTATCGCGAGCAGCAGGAGCGCTATCTGCCGATCAAGTTCTCGGTACGTGAACGCGACCTCGGCAGCGCCATCCGCGAGGCGCAGCAGAAGATCGCCGCTCAGGTGCAACTGCCGCCCGGCGCGCACATGGACTGGGTCGGCGAATTCGGCAATCTCCAGGACGCGATCCGGCGATTGTCGATCGTGGTGCCGATCTCGCTGGCGCTGATCGGCGTCCTGCTCTGGTTCAATTTCGGCTCGATGACCGACACGCTGCTCGCCATGAGCGTGATTCCGATGGCCATCTTCGGCGGCGTGCTCGGTCTCTTGATCACAGGTACCGCCTTCAGTGTCTCGGCGGCGATCGGCTTCATCGCGCTGTTCGGCATCGCCGTGATGGACGGCATCATCATCCTGTCGCAGTTCAACCAACTCATCGAAGAGGGCATGGACCGCATGACCGCGGTGATACGCACCGGCGAATTGCAGCTTCGGCCGGTGCTGATGACCTGCGTCGTCGCCGGCATCGGCCTGTTGCCGGCCGCGCTGTCGGAAGGCATCGGCTCGCAGGTGCAGAAGCCGCTTGCGGTCGTCGTGGTGACAGGCATGATGCTCGCCCCTATCGTGATCCTGGTGACGCTGCCGGTGTTGATCTCCTTCTTCTCCCGCCGCGCACGCTGACGCCGCCAATCACAGCATCCGCTGCGCGATCCGCACCAGCATCATGGTGCCGAGGCCCAGCAGCATCAAGCTGGCCAACCGACTGCTCATCGACAGCATGCGCGGCGTCAGCCGTGACCGCGCCATTGCCACGATCGTGCTGAGCACGGTCCACCAGATCGCGGAACCGACGAAGACACCGGCGATCAGCGGGGCTGCCGCGGTCTGCATTGAAAAGGCGTGCAGCGCAGCCAGAAACAGGATGACGGTCAGCGGATTGGTGAACCCAAGCGCGATGGCGCTGAGATAGGCCCGCGCCAGATGCACGTTGTCGACGACGTCGGTCGTCTGGAGCGCGACCGAGCCGCGATGGGTCCGGATCGCGAACCACAGCAGCGTGAGCGCCGAGACGGTGCCGAAGCCGGCGGCATTGGCCTCGACCCGGGGCTGTGCCAGCGAGCCCAGTCCTAAAACCGCGAGAGCGCTGTAGGTGAGATGCACGGTCGCGGCGCCGAAGCCGGTTGCGAGGCCCGTGGCCATGCCGGATGCCAATGTGCGCTGTATGCACAGCATGCCCATCGGTCCGATGGGGGCGGCCACGGTGAAACCAATTCCAATGCCGGAAAAAAGCGCGGCAAGATAATGCGATAAAGGCATGCACCCGCACGAACAAATGAAATCTGTGCGTGTGCGTAGCCCCGAAAAAGAATCGCCGCCTCAACCAGAAGGGTGAGAAACGGACGAGAGCACAAACACGTTCGTGTGAGTCCAACGAGTTTGTGCCTTCGCGACAACAGTTCCACGCCTCATTGTGGAACCGTGTCGCGGTCGTTGAACCGAATTGCGCTTGGCGCGACTCAGAACCCGTAGAGTTGCGCCGGGTTGTCGACCAGGATCTTCTTGCGCACATCTGCATCCGGCGCCCACACCGGAAGCTGGTTGAGCAGGCGGCCGTCGTCGATCTGGTAGAGCGGCGCGATGTCGGTGGCTTTGCGTCCCTCGACACGGCTCGAATCCGGATGCGGCCAGTCCGTGCCCCAGACGATGCGGTCCGCATTCGCCGCGATCAGTGCGCGGGCATAGGGCACCATGTCCTGATAATCGGGCGCGAGCTTCGAGGAGCGATAGGCGCCGGAAATCTTGACATAGGCCTTGCCGGATTTCACCAGCGCGACCAGGTCGGAAAATCCCGGCTGCTCCAGCCCAAGCGAGGCCTCAAGGCCGCCGAAATGGTCGAATACAACGGGTACTGGCGCCGTCTCGACGAGGTCCTTGATCGCCGAGATCATGGGAAGCGTCGTGTAGAGCTGCACGTGCCAACCGCGCGCCTTCATGCGCTCGACTGCGGCGGTGAAGCGCGGCCGGCCGACATTGGGGTCGTTGACGCCGCCGGTCGCGAGATTGAGGCGGACACCGCGAAAGCCGTCTGCCTGCATCGTGTCAAGCTGGGCCTCGGTCGTTTTGTCGTCGATCACGGCCACCCCGCGCGCGGCCGCGCCACGCGCTTTCATGCCGAACAGCGTCGACGAGTTGTCGGTGCCGTAGACGCTCGGCGTCACGATCACCACGCGCTCGATATGCAGCGCCTTGTGCAGCGCGGCCATCTCCTCCGGCGAAGCCGGTTCCGGCGTGTAGACGCGGCCCGCGAAGAACGGAAATTTTTCGACATCGCCATGGATGTGGGTGTGACAGTCGCAGGCATGGGCCGGGACGTCGAAATTGACCGGAGTGGCGGGCTGCGCGGCACGTGCGTGGGCTTTGTTCGACATGGCAACTCCGGCGGCAAGGGAGGCAAGCAGGACGCTGCGTCGGCTGAGCATGGTTTCTCTCCCTGTATTATTATTTGGCAGTGGCATCGTGACAGTATCACATCAGCCCGGCAGCCGCTGCGCTTCGCTGCATAGCTGCTCGACGAGGTCCGCAAGCAGGCGTGAGCCGTCGACGCGCACGACCGGGCAGGGCAGCTTCGCGAGCCACGCCTCATCTCTTGCGAGACTGCGACCCTCGCGATCGCCGGCTTCGTAGTGCGAGGCCCAGTCGACGAACGACTCCGCCTCCTCATGACGCCAGCCGCCCTGTGCGACGGCATCCGCTCCGAAATGCGTAGCCTCGCGGTCACGCAGGCGCTGCAAGCGAAGCTCGCGCGGCGTCGTCACAAAGACGACGAGATCGAAGAATGGGATGAACTCGTCGCCCCAGCCGGTGACCGTTCCGCTCAGCACCCAATCGAGCCGCGGCAGAAACATCTCGCGCATCAGGCGCAGACGCTCGGCAGCGGGGCGCGTGGTCTGGTAGGGCGGCGCCGTCGGCAGCCAGAAATAATCATCGCTGTCGTGATGCGGCAGCGCAAGCCGGCTCGCGAGCGCGCGGCCGATCGTCGTCACGCCGGAGCCGGAGGCTCCCATCAGATGGATGCGGCGGCTTTTCATCGGCACCAAGCCAGACGATTGAAACTACTGCCCCGATGGCGTGCGCAGGCCGTGCCAGGCGTCGCGGACCTGCTGGTAGTGCACCTCGGGCAGATAGTCCGGCGTGTTCAGGCTCAAGGTCTTGACGTCGAGATGGCCGACGGCGCTGAGCAGCGTGTAGGAAGCGATCACGCGGTCGCGATTGGCGCCGATCAGGCGGGCCTTGGCCTGGATCAGATCGGCCTGCGAGTTCAGCACATCCACCGTCGTGCGCTGTCCGCCGGCGGCCTCGCGCTGCACGCCCTGGAGCGCGACGGTCGCCGCCTTCACTTCGGACTCCGAAGCCGAGACCGCGATCTTGGCGCCTTCATTGGCAACCCAGGCGCTGACCGCCGCCGTGCGCGCCTGGTTGCGCACCTGATCGAGCACGAGCCGGCTCTGCTCCCTGATTTCCTTGGCCTGCCGGGTCTGTGCGGCGGCCTGGCCGCCGTCGTAGATCGGCACGGTGACATTGGCGACGATCGAGGCCTGATCTTCGGCGAAGGTGCCGAGCGTCGGGTCGTTGTTGCGGCTCTTGCTGGCGCTGCCCTGGACGCTGGCGCTCGGCAGCAGCGCGCCTTCGGCGACGCGGATGTTGGTGGAGGCGACATCGACGTCGAAGCCCGCCGCCATCACCGCTGGGTGCTGGCGGATCGCCATCGTCAGCGCGTCTTCGCGGCTCTTCGGCAGATAGCGGTCGACGACTTCGGCGGCCCGAAGCTGCGACGGCGCATTGCCGATCACCTGCGCGTAGATCGCCTGGCTCACCGCCAGCGCGACTTCCGCGGCGTTGAGATCGGAAAGCCCGCGGTTGAGCCGCGCCTCGGCCTGGGCGCTGTCGGTCGGCGTGACGTCGCCGGCGTTGAGGCGCCGCTGGGTGACCGAGAGCGTTTCGCGCAGGAAGGCGACGTTGGAGCGCTGCGCCTCGACCAGCGACTGGTTGGCGAGGACATTGGTGTAGGCGGTGACCGCGTCGAGCAGCACACCCTGGCCGACGTTGCGCAGCGCCTCGCGGCCAGACTGCACCTGGAGTTCGGCGGCGCGCACGTTGTTGGCGGTGCGGAAACCGTTGAACAGGGTCTGCGACACGGTGACGCCGATGATCCATGGCTTCAGATTGGCGGTCTGGATGGTGTTGTCGGGCAGCAGGTTGCGCACCGACTGCAACCCGGCGCTGAGGCTTGCCACGATCTGTGGCCGGTAGCCGGCGAGCGCCTGCGGCACGTTCTCGTCGGTGGCGCGCTGCCGCGCACGCTCGGCATTGAGTTGCGGATTGGTCTGGTAGGCCTTGGCGAGCGCCTCCGGCAGCGCTTCCGCCCGTGCGGCCGAGGGCAGGGCGCAACACAGCGCCAGCGTGGTCCATGTCGCGAGCACAGGAGCCACGCCCGATCGATGCCGCGTCATCACGCGACCAGCTCTGGCGGCACGCCCAATCATGTAATCCCGCAAATCCCGGCTGTCCGCCCCCGCCGACGGCGGCTCTCTTAGCTGTTTAACCAGCCGAGGTCCCGCAGGCAAACTGCCGCGGGGGAAACCCCCATGTATTCCGTGCTTGTTGCAGGCACGTCACAGGGATTCTGCGGGAAAGCGGCAGAGCCTTACACCAGGCTGACCGCTCGCCTGCCTTTACCTGTTCTTGTTCACCGGCTTCCGCTTCTCGATGAACGCCGCCATGCCCTCGGAGCGGTCCTCCAGTGCGAAGGTCGAGTGGAACAGGTTGCGCTCGACGCTCATGCCCTCGGCGAGCGTGGTCTCGAAGGCGCGGTTGACCGCTTCCTTGGCCATCGCGACCGCGGGCCGCGACATCGCGGCGATCTTCTCGGCCGCGGCCATCACCTCGTCCATCAGCTTGTCGGCGGGAACGATGCGGCTGACCAGGCCGCTGCGCTCGGCTTCGGCCGCATCCATCATGCGGCCGGTGAGGCAAAGGTCCATCGCCTTGGACTTGCCGATCGCACGGGTCAGGCGCTGGGTGCCGCCGATGCCGGGGATGGTGCCGAGCGTGATTTCGGGTTGACCAAATTTGGCGGTGTCGGCGGCGATGATGAAGTCGCACATCATCGCGAGCTCGCAGCCGCCGCCGAGCGCATAGCCTGCGACCGCGGCGATCGTCGGCTTGCGGCAGCGCGCGACCCGATCGCCGCCGATCGCGGCAAAATCCTCCGAGAACATGTCGATGAAGCCTTTCGGCTGCATCTCCTTGATGTCGGCGCCGGCAGCAAACGCCTTCTCGCTGCCGGTCACGACGATGCAGCCGATGGCGTTATCGGCTTCGAGATCGTCGACGGCCGCGGCGATCTCGCGGAAGACGCCGAAGGAGAGTGCGTTGAGCAGCTTCGGCCGGTTCAGCTTGATGATGCCGACCGCGCCTTTGCTTTCGACGATGATGTGTTCGAACGTGCTCATGCTCCACCCACGCTTTTGGTTGAGCGGGCAATGTGCCCGCTCGCGCGGTGGGCTTCAAGAGGCCGCAAAGCCATCGGCGCGAGGACGGCCGGAACACGCGGCCAGATGCGCGTTCCGGACCAGGTCCCGCGGGCCGGCGATCAGGCCAAAATCACGCCATGAACATACGCGCGGCGGAGGCCAGCGTCAGCAGCGTGCCGACGCCGATGAAGATTTTTCCGATCAGGGAGCTCTGGTCCCAGGCCGAGCTCTGCTGGCTGCTTGCCATCACCGGCGCCGGACGCGGCTGCGCGTCGATCACCGCCCTCTGCGCCGGCGTGTTGTCCTGTTGCAGGGCGCGGTCGATGTCGTTGAGCTGATCGGGTGCGACGACCTGGCTCTCGGCGTTCGGGGCGGCGGTATTATCGGCCGCGGCCTGGACGTTGTCGTTGGCCCGGCCCGTCATTGCGGAAGCGGCAGCCGCGGTCGGCGTATCGGCGGCGGCGAGTTGCGCGTTGGCGTTGGCGATTTCCGGCGGCATCTGGCTCGAGGTCGGCGCGTCACGATTGTCGGCCTTCGTCTCATCGGCTGTTGCCGCGGCGTCCTTCTTGTCGGCCTTGTCGTCGGATTTTTCTGCCGTCTTGGTGTTGTCGCGGTGACGCGACGTGTGATGCCGCTGCTTGGTCGGCTTGACCGTGTCGGCCTGTTTGCCCGCGCTGTCCGACTTGCTGCTTGCGGCTGAATTCGGCGCCGCCTGTGCAACGCCCCCGAACAGCAAGAAAAGCCCGGCCAGGAGAATCAGGGCCGCGCGCCCGCTGGCTTTCATCATGTTGACGATCTCCCCAAATTCCGCCCGTCCCGGGACTGAACAGAGACCCTGGGGCGTGACCACAGCGGGGCAGAAAATGGGAATCTTCGGGCCACACCGGGCAAAAGCGCGGCAAAACCGCTGCCTTCGCAGCCGGCCGCGGGGTGCGGACTGGACCGATCGGTGTTATGAGCCGTCGCAGATCCTGACGGCCGCATCGGTCGCGTGGCCAAGCAAGATCACGAATTCGTGATCTGGCTGATGCCAGCGTAACAAACTGAAAGAGCGGCCGAATTGCATGGTGAGGGGCGCGCGTGCGCGGACGTGAGGACGAGTGGACCGGCCTGATGCGGTCGGCCATGGCAGGCGATGACGCGGCGTATCATCGCCTGTTGAAGGCGGTCACGCCTGTGCTGCGCGCTGCCGCGAGGCGCGGCCTGGCTCGGGCCGGGCAGCCTCCCGACCAGGCCGAGGATATCGTGCAGGAGATTTTGTTGGCGGTGCATCTGAAGCGGCACACTTGGGACAGCGAAGCCCCCTTCGCCCCGTGGCTGTTTGCGATCGGCCGCAACAAGCTGATCGACATGCTGCGGCGACGGGGCAGGCGGATCTTCGTCAACATCGACGATTTCGCCGAGACCCTGCCGGGCGAGGCGCCGCAGGAGACGGTCTCGGCCGGCGAAGTCGCCAGCCAGCTCAATACGCTGCCGCAGCGCCAGCGCGACGTGTTGCAGTCGATCGCGGTCGACAGCACGTCGATCAAGGACACGGCGGTGAAATATTCGATGAGCGAGGGCGCGGTGCGGGTCGCGCTACATCGCGGACTTGCCGCGCTGACTGCCAAACTGCGGGACCAGTAGTCATGGACACCGATCAACTCATTCGCTCGCTCGCGGCCGACAACGCCCATCGTCCGCCGCGCGTCGGCGCGGTGCTGACCATGGCGCTGCTGGTCGCTGCGCCGCTGTCGATCCTGATCTTCGCCACCTTTCTCGGTGTGCGTCACGACGTGATGAGCGCGATGCACAACCCGTTCTTCGACATGAAGTTCGCGGTCACGCTGTCGCTCGCGATCCCGGCGATCATCGTCAGCCTGCATCTGTCGCGTCCCGAGGCCTTGCTGCGTGGCTGGGGCTGGCTACTGCTGCTGCCGGTCGGGCTGCTCGCGGTGGCGATCGGCAGCGAGGCGATGATGGCGCCGGCCATGCCGATGACGATGCGACTGGTGGGCAAGAATTCCAGGGTATGCCTGTTCGCAATCCCTGCGATGTCGCTGCCGCTGCTTGCTGGGGCCCTGTTCGGCCTGCGTCACGGCGCGCCGTCCCATCCGGCGCTCGCCGGGGCTCTCGCCGGCCTGGTGTCGGCCGGGCTCGCCGCGACGCTGTACGCTTCACACTGCACCGACGACTCGCCGCTGTTCGTCGCGACCTGGTACACGCTCGCCACCGCGTTGGTGGCGGCAATTGGCGCGCTCGTGGGGGCGAGGGTCCTACGCTACTAGCTCGCCGGCTTCACGCCGCCGGCGTCGCGCCCTGCTGCATGCGGTGGAAGCGCAGCACCTGCTGCGCGGTCGAGCTGCGCAGCGCCTCGTAAGCGTCGCGTAGCGTCAGCATGTCGGTCTGCGAGCCGCCTGAGAGCTTCTCGCGCAGGGCAATGATGGCGCGGACGCTCGACCATTGCATGGCCGCGACCTTGGCGAGGATCATCACGCCCTCGATCCGGCTTTCGATCATCATGGTCTCGGCGGTCTCGACTGCGACGCCCGCAAGCGCCGCGAGCCCCGCATTGGTCTCGTCGAACTTGCCCTGCTCCGCGAAGGTGGCGACCTGGAGCTCGGTGAGGCGGCCGTCCTCATGCAGCGACTTCACCAGCGCGCGCGCCCTCTCGGTCTGCCTGGTCATGCTGGCGGCGCGGATTCGCTGGGCCGCTTCCTGGACCACGCTGGACACGTCGTCCGCGAACTCGGGGTGCGCGGCCTCCAGCTTCCTGCGCACGGCCAAGGAGGCCTTTGCGACCAGCTTCAAATAATGATGGCGGGGCAAGTCGGGCCGCAGGCCGATGCAACTGGCGAGGTCGTCGTCACGCTCGGCGCGGGTCACGAGGTCGGCGAGACTTCCCTCCGACAGTTGCGCACCCGGATTGCTGACGGTCGATTGCACCACGTCCTCGTCGCCGCGGGTCACCAGCACGTCGGTCAGCGCTTCCGACAGCACCCGCCGTAGCGAGATCGCCTTGAGATGGGCTTGACCCCTGGTGCGCGCGATCTCGATCAGGATCTCCTCGTCCAGCCGTTCGGATTTCGACAGCACCGGGCCGGAAACCTCAATCACCTCGTCGAGCGCGAGCGTGCGGATGATCTTCGGCGGCGCAGCCGCGATCGGTGCGAGGCGGTCGGCGAGCAGCGCCTTGGCGGACGTCTCGATCTGCTCGATCAGGCATTGGAACACGTCATCGAACACACGAACGTGGTCGTCGGAATAGTCCGAGGCGTTGCCCACGAAGAGATCTGTGACGCGGCGCAGCGTCTCGACCCGGTGCGCGACGGTGCCGTGCGAGAGCGCGGTTTGCAATTCCTCGAGCAGATTCTCGGATGATTTGGCGGATTTAGATCTCATTGCCCTGTCCTGGCGCGTTCGGCCCGGCAGCGGCTTCGGTCGCGCCGGGAGAAAATGGATTGATCAGCTGGTTGCAATGCGGTTGCGCCCCTGTGCCTTGGCGGAATAGAGCGCGCTATCGGCGCGCACGAGAAACGTGTCGGCGGTATCGTTGTCGCGCAGCGTCACGACGCCCGCGGAAATGGTCACGCGCATGCCCGGGGAGAATGCGCTCCAGTCCAGATCGGCGACGATGCCGCGCAGCCGATCGAGCGTGCGCGATGCCGCATCGCCGTCCGTCCCCGGCAGCAGCAGCAAGAATTCCTCGCCGCCGTAGCGGCCGAAGCAGTCGGCCGGGCGGATGTTGGCGAAAATGGTGATTGCGAAGGTGCGCAGCACCTCGTCGCCGACGGGATGGCCATGGGCGTCGTTGATGCGCTTGAACCAGTCGAGATCGATGAGTGCGATCGCGCAAGGGGTCGATGTCTGCCGCGATTTTTCGATCTCGGCGTCGAGAAGCCGCATGATGCAGCGGCGGTTGTAGGAGCCGGTGAGTTCGTCGAGCTCCGCCAGCTCCTCGATGCGCTGATAGGCGGCCTTCAGCTCGATGCTGCGCCGGTACAGGATCTTGCGCAGCGTGGCGCCGAACAGGCCGAGGAAGGCGCACTGGCCAATCACCAGCACGAAGCACAGCATCGAGGCGGCCCGTTGCAGCTGGGTCGTAACCGGCAGTCCGATTGGCAAGTCCGAGGCGAGGAAGACCAAGGCGAGCCCGCAAGTGGCGAGGCCCCAGGTGAGCATCGCCTGGCTCGATGTCATACGAAGCGTGCCGAAGGCGAAGATCAGAAACAGCACGGCAAGGAACGCAACTCCGACTGTCGGCACCGCGAGCAGGAACAGCAGCTGCAGCGACATATGCGCCGAGATCTGGAAGACGGTGAGGTAATGATCCTCGAACCGGTCGCCGAAGCCCGCTTCCGACAGCACGGTGAAGGTTCCGATGGTCAGAAGGCCGCCGAGCCAGAACAGTGACGGAACGCCCATGGAGATGACGCCGTCATAGGCGTAGAGCAGCAGGACGGAGGCGCCGAGCGAGTAGCTCGCCACCTGGCCGACATACATCTGGCGCCGCTGCCGGATCCGGCGCGCCAGGACCTCGGGTGCCGCAGCCGCGGTCGTCAGGGCGAGATCCGCGGCCTCAGCGGCATTCCTCTCGGGAAAGGACGTCGCAGCCGTGCTCATGGTCCCGCCCAATGGTGGATGTCAGCCCAAAAATCTACGTGGCAAGCCTTTAGGTTTGGTATCCTTCGAAACCGAATCCACGCTGTGCAGCGCAGGAGCGGGGACGTCGAGCGGCCGAGGAATTTGCCGGCCGTGAGGCGTCGTGTGCGACGCGGTCGAGCCAAAGCAGGGCTTCGGAAGACATATGTCGTGCTAGGCTGCTAAGGTTCCATGCACGTCGGCTTCTCTATGCTGGACGGCATTGCTCAGGAAAGTGCTTCATTACTATGTTACCGTTCTTGAGCGCGGCGCCCAGCCGCGGGTGGCAAAAGGAAATTTCGCGTATGTGGGGTAGATCACACAGCCTCCCGTATGACTGCGGTAGGCTGAACAATTTTACCCCTCCCGTCGAACCGTCTGCCGCATCGACCCGACCAATCTTGCGAGACGGCCTTTGAGCGTGACACAAGCGGCTTCGGACGAGATCCTGATCGCCAGGATCGCTCAAGGCGACCGGCTCGCCATGCAGGTGCTGTACGGGCGGCACCATGTAAGGGTGTATCGGTTCGGCCTTCGGCTCGTGCGGGACGAGCAGGCGGCGGAAGACCTCATCAGTGAGGTATTTCTCGACGTCTGGCGTCAAGCCGGCAAGTTCGAGGGCCGATCCGCCGTTTCCACCTGGCTGCTGGCCATTACCCGATTCAAGGCCCTGTCTGCGCTTCGGCGCAGGAAGGATTTTGAGTTGGACGACGACGCCGCGAACGCGATCGAGGACACGTCCGACAATCCGGAAACGGCGGTGCAGAAGAAGGATACCAGTGAAGCGTTGCGGGAGTGTCTGACGGGCCTCTCGCCGGATCATCGGGAAATCGTCGATCTCGTCTACTACCACGAGAAATCCGTGGAAGAGGTGGCCGAAATCGTTGGCATCCCGGAGAACACTGTGAAGACGCGCTTGTTCTATGCGCGCAAGAAATTGGCCGAACTGCTGAAGGCAGCCGGCATTGAGCGAGGCTGGCCATGATGGCTTTGAGCAAGAAGATGCTGGAGCAAGAGCCCGGTGAAATTGAACTGCTGCTGCCGTGGCACGCCGCCGGCACGCTGAACCCGCGCGATGCGCGCCGCGTCGACGAGGCGCTAGCGCGCGATCCCGAGCTCGCGAAGCAATATGCCGCGATCCGCGGCGAGTATGAAGAGACCATTCATCTGAACGAGAGCCTGGGTGCTCCGTCGGCGCGCGCGATGCAGAAGCTGTTCGCGGCGATCGACGCCGAGCCCGCGCGGGCGGCCGGTTCGCTGCCGCTGTCGGCGCGCATCGCCACCTTCTTTGCGAGCCTGTCGCCGCGCACTCTCGCCTGGTCGGCGAGCCTTGGCGCCATGGCCCTCGTGCTGCAAGCCGGAATCATCGGCGCGGTGTTGACGCAGACCCAGACTGCGACCTTCCAGACTGCTTCGCTTTCGACCAGCGCTCCGATCACACGCGACCTCGGCACGACCGTCCCGCCAGCGCGCGCGCTGGTACGCTTCACGCCCGAGGCGCGCGTCGCCGACATCACCGCATTGCTCGACGGCTACCAGGCTTCGATCATCGGTGATGCCAAGGGCGGCATGTTCCGCCTCCAGTTCGACAAGGCGATGAGCCGTGACGAACTCAACTCGCTGCTTGGCAAGATGCAGCGCGAGAAGTTCGTCAACCTCGCCGTCGCGGCGCCGTAAGGCGCTTCCAAGCTGATGACGCGCAAGTCCGAAAGTGGAGTAAGAGCCGGGGTCTGCGCTTCGTCGGTCGCAGCCGCGCTTTTGCTCGCCGCCTGTCTCGGCGTCGAGGTTGCGCAGGCGCAGGCGATCATGCGCACGCCGACGATCAGCGTCCCCTCCCGAATGCCGACCATTTCTCCTGGCATCGCCGCACGCGTCAGTCCGGGCGTTGCAGCCAGAGCGGTGGCCGTCGGCCGCGGTCCCGGTCCGATCGTGACGACGAGGATTTCGGCGCGGATGGGGCCGACGCCGGTGCTGCCTTATGCGCGCTACTCCCCGAACCTCTATCCCGCCTGTACCGCGCCCGATCGCGACGCCGCCGGCGAATGCCTGGCGCAGCAGAACGCAGGCGGCGATGGCTCGGGCAAATCGGGCAAGAAGACCGCCGGAAAGCGGCGCGGCAACAACGCGCCCGTCGCCGCGGATTTGCGTACCTTCGCCGACGAATTCGTCGCCGAGATCGATGGCGGGCTGTCGTCGACCGAGGCCGACGAGCTTGCGCGTCGCCATGGCCTGACGCGCGTGTCCTCCGAGAATTTTCCGCTGATCGGGGCGACGTTCGGACTGTTCCGCATCACCGACGGCCGGCCCTCCGCGACGGTGCGGCGTGAATTCGCGGCCGACGGCAGCGTGCGTTCGGTCCAGCCGAACTTCCGCTACCTGCTTCAGGACCAGAAATCGTCGGTGCCGACCGAGGGAGATCCCGCGCAATATGCGCTGGCCAAGCTCCGCCTGCCGCAGGCACATACTCTCGCGCATGGCGCCAATGTGACGGTTGCTGTGATCGACTCCGGCATCGACGCCCGACATCCGGAACTTGCCAATTCCATTGCCGATAATTTCGATGCGCTCGGTAGCGCCGAAGGCCCGCACATTCATGGCACCGGCATTGCAGGCGCCATCGTGGCGCATGCCAAGCTGATGGGCAGCGCGCCCGAGGCGCGCATCATCGCCATCCGCGCCTTCGGCGGCACCACCGGCGGGGCCGAGAGCTCGTCCTACATCATCCTGCGCTCTCTGAACTATGCCGCCGAGCACGGCGCGCAGATCGTCAACATGAGCTTTGCCGGTCCCAAAGACGCGGTGATCGAGCGGGCCATCGCGGCGACCGCCGCGCGTGGCCTGGTGCTGATCGCAGCCGCCGGCAATGCCGGCGCGAAGTCGCCGCCGCTCTATCCGGCCGCCAATCCCAACGTGATCGCGGTCAGCGCAACCGACCAGCAGGACCGGCTGTTCACCGCCTCCAACCGTGGCAACTACATCGCGGTCGCGGCTCCCGGCGTCGATATCTTCCTGCCAGCGCCTGACGGCAAATACCAGATGACGTCGGGCACCTCGTTCTCGGCCGCGTATGTCTCCGGCGTCGCAGCGCTGCTGCTCGAGCGCAACTCCGCCTTGAAGCCGGAAGCGCTGCGCACGACGCTGGCGAAGACGGCGCGTGACCTCGGTTCACCCGGGCGTGATGATCTGTTCGGCGATGGCGGGGCCGACGCGTTTGCCGCGGTCATGGCCGTTCCCGCCGCCGGCGCGACGCCGGTCGCGGCCGCATCCGGTACAACAAAACGTGAAGATATCGAGAAGCGTCGCGACGAGCCTGGCATCCGCGCATTAGAGCAACCCTCGTTGTCGAGCACCGAGGATAAAGCCACGGTTTCTCAGGCGGATAGGCCGGCGACGCGATAGCGGCTGCGACAACTTTGCGCGCGGCGCGAAGGTTGAAAAATCAAACGCCGCATTGAACGTTCGGCCCGCTGCCACGACCAAATTATGTGGGAGCGGTTATCCCTCCCCATAAGTCATATCAGGCGCGAGCGCCCATCCACCCCAAGCGCCCATATGGCTCGACCCGTCCGGTTGTCCCCCCGGACGGGTCTTTTCTTTTTGGGCGTCCAATCCCTCGAAGCCTGCGCGAGATCAGCTTCCGGTTGAGAGATCGTGGCTCACTCATCGCCACTGCTCCGCCGGCACGCCGCAAGCGCGCTATGCTTGTGCGAAGCTTGACTCCAAAACCGCTTGAATCTCCGCACGACTACGGAGTTTGGCGACGAAAACATCGTCGTTGCTGGACAAGTCAAAACTTTTCCACAAAATATTCACGTCGCGTCTAAATTGATTCGTGTGCGTTGCGTCGCGTCCGTATTTTCTCCTGACGGGCTGATTTATGACACATCGCCAAGAGGCTATTCGCGACGTGGCTATTGGCCGCGACATTGCGGCACGCTGGTGCGCTCTCGCCGAGCAGCGGCTGGTGCATCTCTCCGAGATGTTCGAGACCGGGCGCTGGCGCCGCTATCACTCCGAGATCGCATTTCTCGAAAACATCCAGGAAGCGAAGCTCGCCGTCCAGACCTGGCGCGCCCTTGCCACCGGCGCTGACGTCGCCACGGCGGCCGCGAGCGTGTCGCCCGCATTCGGCTGGTCGCCGGCGACCATGCCCCGCATGTTTCCGCGCGAGCAGCAGGCGCAGACAGTGCAACCGAAGGCCGTGCACATCGTCCCGGAGACCGCCGTGCCGGTCAGGCTCGATCCCAAGCCGGGCGTTCTCGCCGACATCTCCGAAGCCCCGGCCGCGCGGGTCGCCGCGCCTGCCCCGATGGCACCGCTCCAAGTGCCGGCTGCCATGGCGCCGCCCACCGCGCCCGTCGCGATGACGGGGCCCAAGGTGCCGGCCGCGACGGCAGCGCCCAAGGCGCTGGCTGCGATGGCGGCGCTTCTGCCGCAGTTCTCTCCGCCGGCAGCCGAAATTGTCGCAGCCCCCGAGCGCCTGGTTGAGTTCACCTTCAGCCTCGACGGGCTCGAAGCGAAGTATCCACTGCTGCGGAACGCGTTCTAGCGTTCGGGAGGAGGCGAGCAGCGGCAGCTATCGCCGCACCGCATTCCCGCCGACCACCAATTGCGCAAACCGCTGGGCGCCGTCCACCGACAGATCGGACGTCACGGCGCGCGCATGATCGAGCCCGACCACGGCGCCGCGCGGGGTTTCCGAGATCATGTTGTTGTTGACGAGCGCGGTGCCGGCGCCGGGCACGACGGACACCCCGACGCCGGCCAGTGCCTTGCGGACCACGTTGCCCGTGATCGCGACGTCGCGGAGATATTTGCCCCAGCCGGCGACGATGCCGTAGGACGGCGCGTTCTCGATCACGTTGCCGGTGACAGATGAATCCGCCTCGATGTAGATGCCGATGCCGGCATCGTCATCCGGCGCGGTGCCGATCGGCCGCTTCGGGATCAGATTGCGGATGATGTTGCCCTGGACCACGGCGATGCGGCCGCCTTCGTTGAAATTGCAGACGGAGACGCCGACCGCGGCGCCGTCCACAATGTTGTTGGCGATCACCGCGGCCTCGAAAGCGAATTCCGAATAGAGCGCGACCTCGCGCACATCGCTGACGCTGTTGCCGGTGATGTGGATGTTCGAGGCCGAGTTGCCGCGCACGGCGGAGTAATCGCAGTTCTTGATGCGATTGCCGCGCACGATGACGTTGCCGGCGCGGAACGTGTTGATGGCGTTGCCGTACTGGCCGGAGCCGCCGGGGCCGGCCTTGATGTCCTCGATGCGGTTATCGGTGACCAGCGTGCCGTCATCGCCGATGGCCGTGCGCAGGATCTCGATGCCGTTGTCGTTGGTGCCGGTGATGGTGTTGTGGGAGACGCTGAGACCCCTGGCGTCGAACGACACCACTGCCGTCACCGCGATGTTGGTAAAGATGTTGCCCGAGATGTCGCCGGAGACCTGCTCGAGCCAGATGCCGCTGCCGCCGGAGCCGGTGATCGCGCAATCGGTGATGCGGACGTCGCGTCCGCCGAGGATCTGGATCAGCCCGCGCCGCGTCGGCAGCGGAATGCCGCCGCCGTCAAAGGTGATGCCGGAAAGGCCGATTGCATCGGAGCCGTCGCTCTGGATCGCCGAGGCCCCGCCGGTGAAGACGAATTTTGTCGCGCCGCGCACGCCGATCAGTTGCGCGCCGTTTGGCAAGCGTAGCAACCCACTGCGGTAGATGCCGGGTGGCAGCGCTAGCGGCATCTGCGCCCGCGCAGCCTCGTCGATCGCCCGCTGGAGCGCGCGGGTCTGATCCTCGCTGCTGCCGGGCCGCACGCCATATTGCGTGGCATCGCGGCCGAGCAGCGACGTCAGCGGCGCCGCACGCGCGGCGTCGGCTGGTATCGCGAGCGCGCCGGCGAGGCCTGCGGTCGATGCTCCAATGAGATGGCGGCGATTGAGGTCCATGACGCGTCCTCCGGCGGACGCGGGGGTCCGCAGCGGTTAGGTAGCGCAAAAACGGGACCGCGCGGCTGGGGCCGTGAGGATTGTTCGCGGTAGGGTTAAATGTTTACACAGTCGTGTTCCGAGCCTTCCGTGCCAACTGTACCATCTCCATCAGCATCGCTTCCCCGGCGTCCACCAGTTCCTCCAGCGTGATCCGCGGCGCGCCCTTGCGGCGCACGGCGCCACTGCGCGCGAGCAGGGGAATATGGATAAATGCGGCGAGCTTTGGCCCGCCGCCCCTGACGTTTTCGATCGCGCGCCAGCTCAGGTAATTGCAGAGATAGGCGCCGGCGTCGCGCGAGGGCCGCGCGTCGATGCCGGTGAGGCGGGCGGCGCGCAGCAGCCTTGCGGTGTGCGGGCCGAAAATCAGCGCGTCCGCATTACCGGCGATGCCGCGCTTGCTCGAGCGGGTGTTGGCGGCATCGGGCCAGAGCATGGTGACGGCGTTGCGCGCGCGGCTCTCGATGCGCAGATAGGGCGTGCGTGCGGCGAGGCCGAACATCAGCAGCGCGTCGGGCTTCTCTTTCGCGAGCACCTCCGGCAATTGCCGGTCCACCGCGGCATAGGTGACTGGGAAGATGTGGCTGGAGATCGCGGCATCGTCGAGTGCGGGACGGCGCAATTGCACCAGCCGGGCGACCAGCGGCTGGGTCGGATTGTAGGGCGCGCCGGGGAACGGGCCGAAGGCGGTGAGGAGAACGCGGAGCTTGTCGCTCATTGCAGCAACTCCAGGATCTTTTCGGCGGCGAGCGCCGGCGTGAGATGGCCGTCGGCCACCTCGGTCTCGATCTTCCGGACCTTGGTTCGCACCGACGCCTCGCTGCGCAACCGCGCCAGCATGCGTTGCTCCAGCATCGACCACATCCATTTCACCTGCTGCTCGCGCCGCCGTGCGGCGAAGTCGCCGGAGGCATTCATCGCCTTGCGGTGATCGAGGACTTTCTGCCAGATCTTCGCAATGCCGTCGCCAGTCAGCGCCGAATAGGTCTCGACCGGCGGATGCCAGTGCTCGGAGCGTGGCGTCAGGATATGCAGCGCGCCGCGATAATCGGCGGCGGTGATGTTGGCGCGCTTGAGATTGTCGCCGTCGGCCTTGTTGATCGCGATCATGTCGGCGAGTTCGACCAGGCCCTTCTTGATGCCCTGCAATTCGTCGCCGCCGCCTGGCAGCATCAAGGCCAGGAAGAAATCGGTCATGTCGCAGACCGCGGTCTCGGACTGGCCGATGCCGACGGTCTCGACCAGCACGACGTCGAAGCCGGCCGCCTCGCACAGCAGCATCGCCTCGCGTGTCTTGGCCGCGACGCCGCCGAGCGTGCCCGAGGACGGCGAGGGTCGGATGAAGGCATCGTCGGAAGCCGAGAGCCGGGCCATCCGCGTCTTGTCGCCGAGGATCGAGCCGCCGCTGCGGGCTGAGGACGGATCGACTGCGAGCACCGCGATCTTGTGACCCTGTTCGATCAGATGGATGCCGAGCGCGTCGATGGTGGTGGATTTGCCGACGCCGGGCGAGCCGGTGATGCCGACGCGGAGCGCTCTGCCGGTGTCAGGCAAGAGCATCTGCACCAGCTCGCGCGCCAGCGCCTGATGGTCGCTGCGCCGGCTCTCGACCAGCGTGATGGCCCGCGCCAGCGCCGCGCGGCTGCCGGCGCGAAGGTCATGGGCGAGGGATTTGATGTCCAGTGAAGGCTTTTTCTCAACCATGCCCTGCTTTACAACGCCCGCGTGGGGCAGGCGAGGGCCGCCCGCCCGATATCACCGGGATGTCGCCGCCACTCCGGTCCGCACCGGTTTCAGCTTTCGCCACGCCCAGACCATCACCGGCCACAGCAGCGCCCCGATCGCCATGGCGGCGAGGATCGCGGCCACGGGGCGCTCGAAAAACGGCAAAATGCTGCCGTCCGACTTGATCAGCGAAGTGACAAAGGCCTGCTCGACCATGGTGCCCATGACGATGCCGAGCACCATCGCGGCGACGGGATAACCGTTGGCTTCCATGACATAGCCGATCACGCCGAAGGCGGCGACGGTGACGACGCCGAACATGTTGTTGCCGATAGCGAACGAGCCGACTGCGCAGCACAGCATGATGATGGGCATGATGGCGGAGCGCGGTGCCAGCAGGATGTAGGCGGCAACCCGGATCATGGCGATACCGAGCGGGATCATCAAAATGTTCGCGATGATGAACATCAGATAGATCGCGTACATGCTCGACGCTTTCTCGGTGAACAGCGTCGGTCCGGGGTTGAGCCCCTTCATGTAGAGCACGCCGATCGCGATCGCAGCGATGGTGTCGCCGGGAATGCCGAACAGTAATGATGGCACCCAGCCCGAGGCGATGCTGGCATTGTTGCTGGCGCCGGCCTCGACCAGGCCCTCGACATGGCCGGTACCGAATTTCTCCGGTTCCTTGGAGAAGCGCTTCGACATCGCATAGGACACCCAGGCGGCCATGTCGGCGCCGGCTCCGGGCAGCACGCCGATGATGATGCCGACGATGTTCCCGCGCGTCATCTGCCAATGGTATTTCTTGGTCAGCTTCCACTGACCGGCCATGATGCTTCCGAATTTGCGCCGCGGCAGCGGCGGCGGCTCGGGCGTCAGCATCGCGCGCATCACCTGGGCGACCGCGAACACGCCGACCAGCGCGGGGATCGGCTCGATGCCGCCGAACAGATCGGTGAGGCCGAAGGTGAAGCGCGGCACGCCGCCGGGATTTTCGATGCCGACGCAGGAGACCAGCAGACCGAGGAACATGCCGGCGATCGCCTTCACCGGCGAGGAGCGCGCCACCAGCGTCGCGCACATCAGGCCGAGCAGCGCCAGCCAGAAATACTCGAAGGTCGAGAACGAGAGCGCGATCTCGGCTAGCGGCGGCGCCAGAATCATCAGCGACAGCACGCCGGCGATGCCGCCCACGGCCGAGAACCACACGCCGGCCCCGAGCGCCAACTCGGCCTGTCCCTTCCGGGTCATGGCGTAAGCCTCGTCGGCATAGGCGGCGGAGGCGGGCGTGCCGGGGATGCGCAGCAGCGCACCGGGGATGTCGCCGGAGAAGATCGCCATCGAGGAGGCCGCCACGATGGTCGCAATCGCCGCGATCGGCGAGAGATAGAAGGTGACGGGGACGAGCAGGGCGGTTGCCATCGTCGCCGACAGGCCCGGCAGCGAGCCGATCACGAGCCCGTACACCGAGGCTGCGAACATCGCGATGATGACCTCCCAGGTGGAGATCAGTGCGAACGCTTCAATCAGGGTTTTCAGCATGGGGTCACCAGGGTGTCGGCAACAGGCCGGCGGGAAGCGGCACGCGCAGCAGCTTGCCGAAGATGAGGTGGATGGCGAACGGCGCCAGCGCTGCGAGCGGCAGCGCCAGCTTCCACTTTGCCCCCAACGCGGTCGAGGTGACGTAGACCATGATCGCCGCGGTGATGATGAAGCCGAGCCGGTCGGCCGCGACCACGTAGAACAGCAACAGCGCCGGCGGCAGCAGCGCGCGCAGGCCGTACAACTTTCCCTGAGGCGGCGGGGCAGCCGCTGCCTGGCCATCCTCGAGCGGGATCAGCTCTTCCGCCTCTTCGAAGGTGTGACCGATCCCGAACACGATCGCGAGCCCGCACAGCGCAAGCCCAATGCCGATCACGAGCGGAAATACGTTGGGGCCGACCGGCTGCCCGGGTACCGGCGGCAGCAGCCAGCCGCCATAGGCGGCTGCGGTGCCGAGCACGACGAGAAACGATCCCGTGACGGAGTCGGGAAGGCGCATGGGAGGATCCTATGAGATTTCTTATCCCTCACCCCGTTCTTACGGAGAGAGGGTGGAGTCCGGGGCTGCGTCCGCGTTGGCGGTGAAAGCTGGACTTGGAGAGACTCCCCCTCACCCGAATTTGGGCTGCGCTCAAATTCGACCTCTCCCCGCAAGCGGGGAGAGGTGACAAGATCACGCCTTGCTCAGACCCGCCGCCTTCATCGCTTCGCCCATCTGGGCGTCGCCCTTGTCCATGAAGCTTGCGAACTGGCCGGCATCGCCCCACACGGTGCCGAAGCCGCGATTGCTCATGAAGTCCTTGAACTCGGCGGAGTCGTAGACCTTCTGCAGCGCCGCGGTGAGCTTCGTTGCGATCTCCGGCGGCAGGTTCTTCGGCCCGGCGATGCCGCGCCAGGCGCCGGTCGCGTAGTCGATGCCCATCGCCTCCTTCAGCGTCGGCACGTCCTTGAAGATGGGATTGCGCGCCGGCGCCATGATAGCAAGGCTCCTGGCCTTGCCGGCCTCGATGATGGCGCGGGCTTCCGGCACCGAGCAGGTGGTGAGGTCGAGGCCGCCGGCGGCGAGGTCCTGCATCGCGGGTGCGGCGCCGTTGGACGGCACCCAGGCGACCTGGTTGGCAGGCAGGCCCATCGCCTGCATCCAGCCGACCAGCGCCAGATGCCAGATGCCGCCCTGGCCGGTGCCGGAGGCCTTGAACTTGCCGGGAGGGGCCGCCTTGATGGCTTCCGCGAGCTCCTTCACCGTCTTGTAGGGCGAGGAGGAGGAGACCTGGATGCCCGGGGGGTCTTCGTTCATCAGCGCCAGCGGGGTGTAGCTCTTCGGCGCCAGCTCGGTCAGCCCTTGCCAGTGCATCATCGAGATTTCGACGGTGAGCATGCCGATGGTGTAGCCATCAGGTTGCGCGGTCGCGATCGCGGTATGGCCGACGACGCCGGAGCCGCCGGTGCGATTGACCACGTTGAAGGGCTGGCCGAGATCCTTCTCCAGAAGCGCTGCGACAATGCGCGCGGTCGCGTCAGTGCCGCCGCCCGCGCCCCAGGGAACGATCACGGTGACGGGCCGCGCTGGATAGGCTTGCGCGCGTACGGGTGTGAGACCGAATGCGGCGGATGCCGCGACTGCGGCAGATGAAGCCGCAAAGCTGCGGCGCGTAATCTTGGACATCAATGCCTCCCAGCGGCGCCCACGACGTCGGGCGCTCTTGTCTATGGCGACATTCTAGTCGGCTTTGCAGCGCGGCTGCAAGGTAGCGCTACCAGCGCTCTGCGGGCAACGCGGCCCTCATGCGTGGAATAGTGGAAGGCGAGGCCGGGAGTCTTGCCCGCCTCGGTTGAGGACGCAAACGTCACCGCGCCCATCTGAGCAGGCTCCGCTTCAATTCCGCGAACCAGTCGTCGCAGTCGCGCTCGCATCGCGCTTCATCTTTGCGACCATGAGCGATGCAGTCACCCCCTTCACCATTGCGGTCATGGCGGCGTCGTTGTCGGCGGTCTCGGTGAAGAATGGGCGGATTGCCGAGCGGCGGCCGAATTACTCTGCCGCCTCGCTATGCCCGAGCCGGGCGTTCAGCTTGCGGATCAGCTCCTCGGCCGCGTCCGCGATCACCGTGCCCGGCGGGAAGATGGCTTCCGCGCCGGCCGCGTAGAGCGCATCGTAATCCTGTGGCGGCACCACGCCGCCGACGATGATCATGATGTCGTCGCGGCCCTGCTTCTTCAGCGCGGCCTTGAGCTCCGGCACTGCGGTGAGGTGGGCGGCGGCAAGCGAGGAGACGCCGAGGATGTGGACGTCGTTCTCGACCGCTTGGCGCGCGGCTTCGTCGGCGGTCGCGAACAGCGGCCCAATGTCGACGTCGAAGCCGATATCGGCGAAGGCCGACGCGATCACCTTCTGGCCGCGGTCGTGACCGTCCTGACCGATTTTTGCGACCAGGATGCGCGGACGGCGGCCTTCCGCCTCCTCGAAGGCGTCGATCAGCGCCTGAACCTTCTCGACCCGGTTACCCATGCTGGACGCCTCCCGCTTGTAGACGCCGGTGATGGATTTGATCTCGGCGCGGTGCCGGCCGAACACCTTCTCCATCGCGTCCGAGATCTCGCCGACGGTTGCCTTCGCGCGCGCAGCGTCGATGGCCAGCGCCAACAGATTGCCGTTGCCTTCGCCCGCCGAGCGCGTCAGCGCGGCGAGCGCGGCCTCGACGTCCTTTTGGTTGCGTTCGGACTTCAGCCGCGTCAGCTTGTCGATCTGGAGCCGGCGGACATTGGTATTGTCGACCTTGAGGATATCGATCGGAGCTTCGTCCGTCGGCTTGTATTTGTTGACGCCGATCACCGCCTGCTTGCCGGCGTCGATGCGGGCCTGGGTCTTGGCCGAGGCTTCCTCGATGCGCAGCTTCGGTACGCCGGCCTCGATCGCCTTGGCCATACCCCCGAGCTCCTCGACCTCCTGGATGTGGCCCCAGGCCTTGGCGGCGAGGTCGCGGGTGAGACGCTCGACATAATACGAGCCGCCCCAGGGATCGATGATGCGGGTGGTGCCGCTCTCGTGCTGCAGGAAGAGCTGGGTGTTGCGGGCAATGCGCGCCGAAAAGTCGGTCGGCAAAGCGAGCGCCTCGTCGAGCGCATTGGTGTGCAGCGACTGGGTGTGGCCTTGCGTCGCCGCCATCGCTTCCACAGTCGTGCGCATCACGTTGTTGAAGACGTCCTGCGCGGTCAGCGACCAGCCGGATGTCTGGCAATGCGTGCGCAGTGACAGCGAGCGCGGATCCTTCGGATTGAAAGGCTTCAGCAGCTTCGCCCAGAGCAGCCGCGCGGCGCGCATCTTGGCCACTTCCATGAAGAAGTTCATCCCGGTCGCCCAGAAGAACGACAGCCGCGGCGCGAAGCGGTCGACATCGAGGCCCGCCGCAAGGCCGGCACGAAGGTATTCGACGCCGTCGGCCAGCGTATAGGCGAGCTCGAGGTCCTGCGTCGCGCCGGCCTCTTGCATGTGATAGCCGGAGATCGAGATCGAATTGTATTTCGGCATTTTTTGCGAGGTATACGCAAAAATGTCCGAGATGATCCGCATCGAAGGCGCGGGCGGATAGATGTAGGTGTTGCGCACCATGAACTCTTTCAGAATGTCGTTCTGAATGGTCCCTGAGAGCTTCTCCGGCGGCACGCCCTGTTCCTCGGCCGCCGCAACGTAGAGCGCGAGGATCGGCAGCACCGCGCCGTTCATGGTCATGGACACGCTCATCTGGTCGAGCGGAATGCCCGCAAACAGCGTGCGCATGTCGTAGATGGAATCGATGGCAACGCCGGCCATGCCGACGTCGCCGCCGACGCGCGGATGGTCGCTGTCATAGCCGCGATGGGTGGCGAGATCGAACGCGACCGAGAGGCCCTTCTGTCCGGCCGCGAGATTGCGGCGGTAGAACGCGTTGGAATCCTCCGCGGTGGAGAAGCCGGCATATTGCCTGACGGTCCAAGGCTGGTTGACATACATGGTCGGGTAGGGGCCGCGCAGATAAGGCGCGATGCCCGGATAGGTATCGAGGAAGTCGAGCCCGGCCAGATCGGCCTCGCTATAAGCGGGCTTCACCAGAATGCCCTCGGGCGTCAGCCACGGCTCGGCGCTGCCGGTCGGGGCGCCGGCGGCGGCGCGCTCGAAGGCGACGTCGGCGAAATTGGGAATGCGGGTCATTCCTTGGGATCCTCAAACCTGCGATTGCGCTCAATCAGCTTTTGCACATTTTTCTTGTAGACGGGATCGTCCAAGCGGCTCTGAGTAATTTGGCCGGTCCCAACCCAGAGCAGCCGCGCGAACAGCTTCCCAATCTTCCATTCTGCCAGACCGAGCAACGTTTGTCCGAGCAGCTGAAACATGGCGGCGCCTCAATCATGGTCCGGATGCTGATGGCTGACGATGGTCGCCATCTTCTCCGGTCCGTAATTCTGCTGCGTGGTCTGGCTTGGAAGATTGGCGATCCCGACCACCCAGCCGAGACGGGACTCGGTGCCGAACTGCCGCGTCGGCACCACGTGGTCCGGGCGGTCGAACGCGCCGGTCATGATCTCGATCCGATCGCCGTCGATGCGGCCAAAGCTCAGCGGCGTGCCGCAGGCGGCGCAAAAGCCGCGCTCGGCGATGGAGGAGGAGCGGAAGAACGACGGCTTTCCCTTGGTCCAGGCGAAGTCCGTCTTGTTGATGTCGGCAAAAGAGGCGAACGGCGCGCCGCTGGCCTTCTGGCACATCCGGCAGTGGCAGATCGAAACCCTGTTCGGCGCCGTCATGACTCCAAAGCGCACTGCCCCGCATTGGCAGCCGCCGGTGAGAACGGGTTTGCCTGCTTCCGTCATGGCTGCTCCATCCGTCGATACGTGTCTTGCAGCGTCGCAAGCGCATCGGCACCGGCAAAGACGAAGCCGGTGACGCCGGCTGCACGCAGCGCCGCCTCGACATCGGTCGGGCGGCCTGCCAGATAGATAAGTCGGGCCCCGGCGGTTTGCAGGGCCTGCGCCGCGGCTTGGGCGTGTTCCGCATAAACCTTGTCGCTGGAACAAAGACAGGCGAGCCCGGCGCCGGAGGCCTTGAAGGCCGCAGCTAGCTGGGCCGGATCAGCGAAGCCCTCGCTGTCGACAGCCTGGATGCCGCCGGTCTCGAACAGGCTTTTGGCAAAGGTCGCGCGCGCCGTGAAATCAGCGGGCGTGCCGAGATTGGCCAAGAAGACTTTCGGCCGCGCGCCGTGTGCCTTCAAGGCCGCATCGGATTTGTCGCGCAGCGCCTCGAACGGTTCCGCAAGCCGGATCGGCGGCAGCGGGTCGAACTTGTATTTTTGCTCGCCATAGGGCGCCAGCGCGATCGGCGTCGCCTTCAGCACCGCAGTCTCGTTCTCGTGCAGGTTCGGAAACTCACTGGCGCCGGTCAGCACGTCGCGGCGTTTTGCGATGTTGGCGTCGCGGGCTTTTCGCGCAGCCGCGACCTTGCTCTGGAACAGGCCCTGCTGAAGCGCAGCGAAGGCGCCGCCGGCTCTCTCGCTCTCCTGGAAGAGCGCCCAAGCCGCGTCGCAGAGCTGGCCGGTCAGCGTCTCGATGCCGCCTGCGCCTGCCGCGGGATCGCTGACCTTGGCGAGGTTGCTCTCTTCCAGCAGCACGAGCTGAGTATTGCGCGCCACGCGCCGTGCGAATGGATCGGGCAGGCCGAGCGCCAGCGTATGCGGCAGCACGGTGACCGCGTTGGCGCCGGCAAGTCCGGCCGCAAACGTCGCCATGGTCGCGCGCAGCATGTTCACATAGGGATCGCGCTGCGTCAGGATGCGCCAAGCGGTATCGGCGGCGATGTACAGCGGTTTTGGCGTGAGCCCGCACGCCGTCTCGATACGCGCCCACAGCAGCCGCAATGCGCGGAATTTTGCCATGGTGAGGAACTGGTCTGCATCCGCGGCAAGCCGCGCATAGACCATGCCCTGCGCCTGCTCCAGAGGAACGCCCGCGCCCTCGATCGCGCGGAAATAAGCGACGCCGCAGGCGAGCGCGAAGGCGAGCTCCTGCGCCTCCGAGCCACCGGCATCGTGGATCACGCGTCCGTCGGCCGATGTAAACGGCCCCTTGAAGCCGAGCGCGGAGAGGCCCTTGACGCCGCCGGTGATGGCCGGAACGATCTCATCCCAGGTATAGGGGCTGTGGCCCCACACCGCGCAGGCCGCGAGCGGATCGAGCCCGAAGCGGATGTCGCAGGCCCCGGGATCGATGCCCTTGCTCTTCACATATTCCGCGACGTGGATCGCCGCCATCCGCGATTGCGGACCGATCTCGAGCTCGAGGCCGATGCCGGCATCGAGATGGACGTCCTTCAAGATCCTTGCGACTGCGTCGGCGGTCGGTTCCAGCCCGAAACCGTGAGCGGCATTGCCGCCGGCGAACACCAGCGCCAGACCCGTCGCGCCATTTTCGAGATCGGTCAGTGCCTGCGCATTCGCCGCACTTGCATCGGGATGGTCGATCCGCTGCATGATCCGCCAGGGCGCCGCCGCCGGCCGGCCCACCACGGGCGCAACACCTTTGGCGCGCGGATAGAGCGGATCGATCTTGAGTCCGTCATAGGTCTTGGCGACCAGCTTCTCGAACGGCGCGCCCTTTAGCACGCCATCGACCAGCTTGCGCCAGTCGTCGACGGTCGCCTTGGGAAAATCCGCCGCCAGCGGCAGGTCGTCAGTCGCGGAGGTCATGCGGCGAAGGGCTCCCGAAAATCTTGTTGTTCGCAGGCGAAATTGCCACGGCCGGCCGTCCCTGCAAACGGTTGTTTTTGGTTAACCGGTATCCGGAAGCCGCTCAATGCCTTGTGTCGAGACGCTGGCGAGACCGTCATGGACACGAATGCCTGCGATCACGCGGTCGGGCGCGATCTCGGCCAGCGGCACCAGCACAAAGGCGCGCTCGAATAGGCGCGGATGCGGCAGGGTCAGGTCAGGCTTCTGCATCGACACATCGTCATAGGCGATCATGTCGAGATCGAGCGTGCGCGGGCCCCAGCGCCGCTCTTTATCGCGCGTGCGGCCGAATTTCTGCTCGACCTTCTGCATCACGAACAGGAGCGCATGCGGATCAAGGCTGGTCTCGATCTCGATGCAGGCGTTGATGAAGGGAGCCTGGTCCTCGTCGCCCCAGGGCGGCGTCGCATAGTCCGACGAGCGCGCGATCAAAGCGGCCTGCGCCATGCCGCAGATATGGGCGATTGCCTTCTGGAAGGTAGCGCGGACATCGCCGACATTGCCGCCGAGCGCAATCAGGACGCTCGCCATGTCAGGGGTGCCGCGAGCGCGTCAGCATGACGCCGACGTCGTCGAAGATCGCGGCGATCGGCGCATGCGGCTTGTGCACGGTGATCTTGACCGCACGGATGCGCGGAAAGTGCGACAGGATGGCGTCGGCCACCGCGCCGGCCGCGCGCTCCAGTAGCTTGTAATTGGTGTTCTTGAAGGCCGCGGTGGTGGTCGCCACGACGTCGGCGTAGGACACGGTGTCGGCGAGCCGGTCGCTGCGGGAAGGCTCCGACAGGTCGGTATAGAGCTCGAGGTCGATGACAAAGCGTTGGCCGACCTCGGTCTCGTGCTCCATCACGCCGTGGCGGGCATGGATCGACAGGCCGGTTACGAAGATCGTATCGGTCATGGCTTGCTCTCGATTGCGTGCGCCACTCGCAGGGCCTGCAAGGTCTCGGCGACGTCGTGGGTGCGGATGATTTTCGCGCCGCGTTGTGCGGCGAGCAGATGTGCGGCGATCGAGCCGGCGAGCCGCTCGGTCGGCTCCGACGGCGACACCGAGGCGATGAAGCGTTTTCGCGAGGCACCAACGAGGATCGGCAGGCCGAACATGTCGAGCTCGCGAAGTCGTGCCAGTGCAATCATGCTCTGTTCTGCCGTCTTGCCGAAGCCGATGCCGGGATCGAGCACGATCTTGTCGCGGGCGATGCCGGCTTGTGCCGCGATATCCAGCGAGCGCTGGAAGAACGCCTTCATGTCCGCAATGATGTCGATGGCGGGATCGACCCTGTCGCGGTTATGCATGACGATGACAGGGACGCTCCTCGCGGCCACCAGCGGCGCCATGCCGGCGTCGCGTTGCAGGCCCCAGACGTCGTTGGCGATCGCAGCGCCCTGATCGAGCGCAAAGGCCACCACCTCGGCCTTCATGCTGTCGATCGAGACCGGCACGCCGAGCGCCACGATGTCCGATAGCACCGGCTTGAGCCGGGCCAGTTCGTCTGCCGCGGTGACCGGCCGGGCGCCCTTGTAGGGCCGGGTGGACTCGGCACCGATATCGATGATGTCGACCCCCACCTCGATCATCGCCCGCGCCCGCGCGAGTGCCTGCTCGGGCGCGATGAATTCGCCGCCGTCGGAGAATGAATCCGGGGTGACGTTGAGCACGCCCATCACCGCCGGGATCGGCCGCTCCAGTAACGTCCGCAGCACGTCAAGCCCGACTGAACCGGCCGCCGGGACGGATGGGGAGGGCGAGGCATTCATGCGGCCCGCTTTAGCGGTCGGGGAGGGGGAGTCAAGACGGGAAGGCGTGGGTTGCCAGCGTTTGGACAGGGCGTCGCACACCCTCGCTGTCATTGCCCGCGAAAGCGGGCAATCCAGTATCCAGAGACAGTGCCGCGATACGGAGGAGCCGCGGCGTACTGGATACCCCGCTTTCGCGGGGTATGACGGCAGAGTTGGGATGCATTGTTGCTCATCGGGCAAAACAATGCCGAGAGAGTAGCGCCCACCCCGTATGCGGAGAGCAGCAGTCCTAATACGAAATCTTCGGCGGCAGCTTCTTCGCCTTGGCGATGATGTCGCCGACCGACTTCTCCGAGGGCAGGATGCGGAGCAGCTTTTTCTTCTCGTTGGCGTCCCGCATGCTCTGGGCGAGCCTTGCCGGGTTACGGTAGGCGAGCTCGCGCACGGTGGTGACGCCGGCGGCGCGGACCAGACCGACCTTGGCCCTGCCCATGCCGGGGATGCGCATGTAGTCGGAGACGTTGGCCCATTCCAGCAGCAACTGCTCGCTGATGCCGGTCTTCACGGAGAGCGCCTTGCGGCCCTTCACGGTCGAAGCCGCCTCGAGCAGCGCGTCGGTGGTGCGGATACCCTGCGCCTTCAACTTGTTGGCGGCAAAGGCCGACAGGCCCTCAATCTCGGAGATCGGATATGTCATGATACTCGATGTGAAATGCGCAGGCGTCAGGCGAACTGGCTGAGGCCCGGGGTCCCCGCGATGATCTTGCCCATCTGATCCGCTCCGATTTTGTCTCGGCCGAAGCGAAAAAGTTCACGGGCGATGTTCTGAATCTCGGACATGCCAAGTCCCAGGCCCATCAGGCGCGTGCCGACCGCCATCAGGCCGCCGCCCATCAGCCGCGACAGTCCTCCGCCGGTGCCGGATGCCTCGATTGCCGCTTCTGCACCTGGAATCTGGTCGATCAGGACCTGGACGCTGTCGGAAGGACCCTCGTTGCGGAGGAAGCCCAAGATAATGCCGACGGTCTTTTCGGCGACAGCACTATCTATGCTGGCGTTTGTCGCCAGCCGCCCGATTAGCTCGTCCATATGGCCGCCCCTCAGCCGGTTCACATGCCGGAGTATTGCTTTCGAAAATGATCTTGAGCCGGTGTGGTGTGAAATACAAGCGATGAACGCCATCAACGTTCCGATTCATTCTCGAACGCGCGAGAAGTGTTGCAGTGATGCAAGAGCGGAGATGAAATCGGCAAAAAAATGCCGCGATGCGAATGCGTCCTTCCTACTTTCGGCGGATGTCCACCTGCATATTTCCGACGATGTCGCATGCCCGGAGCGCGTTGAATGGTTTCAATCAGCGCGCGACATGCGTTAAACTACGGAACTGTGCATTCGAGTTTCGATATGCGAAACAGGGCAGAGAGATCAGGGAATAATGACCGCACAGGACAGCAAGCTCGGTGATACCGACGACAAAATCTTCGTCGGTAAAGGAAACGAGCAGGCTTGGCTGACGCTGGCGTTCGCCAATCGCCACGGCCTCGTCACAGGTGCAACCGGAACCGGCAAGACGGTCTCGCTGCAGGTTATGGCGGAAGGATTTGCGCGCGCCGGTGTTCCGGTCTTCGCGGCCGACATCAAGGGCGACCTCTCGGGCATCTCCGAGGTCGGCGTGCCCGCGGATTTCATCGTCAAGCGCGCCACCGAGATGGGACTGACGTTCGAGCCCGACCAGTTCTCGACGGTGTTCTGGGACGTGTTCGGCGAGCAGGGCCACCCGGTCCGTGCGACCGTCACAGAAATGGGCCCGCTGCTGCTCGCACGTATGCTGGACCTGAACGACGTGCAGGAAGGCGTGCTCAACGTCGCCTTTCGCGTCGCCGACGACAACGGGCTGACCCTGATCGACATGAAGGATCTGCGCGCGCTGCTCGATGCCATCGTGCCCGATGCGGGCAAGAAGGGGACGGATGCCGAGGACAGTCCGCTTGCCGAGATCAAGAAGGCGGCGCAGGGTTTTGGTAATGTCACCAAGGCCACGGTCGGCACCATCCAGCGCCAGCTTCTGGTGCTCGAGAACCAGGGCGCCACCAAATTCTTCGGCGAGCCGGCGCTGACGCTGAAGGACTTCATGAAGACCGACCGCGACGGCCGCGGCATGGTCAACATCCTCGTCGCCGACAAACTGCTGCAGAGCCCACGGCTTTACGCGACATTCCTGCTGTGGATGCTGTCGGAATTGTTCGAGGAGCTGCCCGAGGCCGGTGACCTGCCCAAGCCGAAGCTGGTCTTCTTCTTCGACGAGGCGCATCTGTTGTTCAACGACGCGCCCAAGGCGCTGATGGACAAGATCGAGCAGGTGGTGCGCCTGATCCGCTCCAAAGGCGTCGGCGTTTATTTCGTGACTCAAAACCCGGTCGACGTGCCCGACCGCGTGCTCGGACAATTGGGCAACCGGGTGCAGCACGCGCTGCGCGCCTTCACCCCGCGCGACCAGAAGGCGGTCGCCGCTGCGGCCCAGACCTTCCGCCCCAACCCGAAGCTCGACACCGCCAAGGTGATCATGGAGCTCGGCAAGGGCGAGGCGCTGGTGTCCTTTCTCGAAGGCAACGGCACGCCGGCGATGGTCGAGCGGGTGATGATCCGGCCGCCATCGGCCCGGATCGGACCGATCACGCCGGAAGAGCGCAAGGCGATCATGGATGCAAGCCCGGTGAAGGGCAAATACGACACCGCCGTTGATGCAGAGTCCGCCTACGAGATCATCCAGAAGCGCATTGCCGGCACGGCGGCGACTGCCGATCCCGGCGCGGCCGGCGGCATTGGAGGCGGTGGCATCCTCGGCCAGATCGGCTCGATGGTCGGCACCATCTTCGGCACGAACGTCAAGCGCGGCCGCCTCTCGACGGGCCAGGTCATCGCCCGCGACGTGACCCGATCGGTCACCAATCAGGTAATCGGGGGGATGGCGGCCAATATCGGCAAGTCCGTCGCCGGCCAGCTTGGTGGCTCGATCGGCCGCACGCTGGTCCGCGGCGCGCTCGGCGGCTTGCTGCGCAGGTAGGCAGAAAGCCTCGTTTGAGGCAACTCCTCCGCAAACCCGCCGCTTGTGCGCGGCGGGTACAAATTCGGGTGATCAGGACTCTCCAAGCGTTCGTTGGTCTGCTAGGTGCTATGGCCCCTGACTGGACCACATCGTGACCTCACCTAAATCTTTCGTTCGATCCGGCGCACTCCGAACCCTGTCGTTGCGTGCGCCACTCGACCTGCTCTTCCTGCTCTGCTGCTTCATCCTGGCTGCCGATGTCCTTGGTCCCGAGATCTTCGGGCACGGCAAGACCAAGGACTACGGCCTGTGGTACTGGGCCGGGCAGCAGGTCTTGAAGGGTGGGCCGCTCTATCCCGGCGATATCCACCAGTACTTCGAGTTCATCTACCCACCGCTGCCGGCGATCCTGCTGGCAGTCCCGAGCTGGTTCGGCAAGATCGCGCTCTACAGCGTGCTGTCGATCCTGAATATTGCGGCGTGGTGGTACACCGGGATGCTCTCCAATGCCATGAGCGGTTCGGGCCGGACGCCTGGCCCTTGGCTGGAGGCGCTGCCCGCTCTCGTCACCGTGACCTTCGTGTTCGACATGTTCGATCTTGGCCAGCCGAACCTCGTCTTGCTGGCGATGATGCTCTACGGCTTCTGGAGTTTGCAGCATCAGCGCTCCTGGCTCGCAGGCTTCATGTTCGCGCTCGCCGCCGCCATCAAGGTGTTTCCCATTGCGGTGCTGCCCTATCTGGTCTGGCGGCGAAAGTGGGGAGCCGCCGTCGCTACGGTCGCGTTCGCCGGCATACTTCTCTATATCGTGCCGGCCCCCATTCGCGGCTTCGAGCGCAACGCCGCCGAGGTCAAGACCTGGTATCAGGGCATGGTCGGGTCGAGTTCGGAAAAAGGATTTGGCCAGCGCGACGAGCAGAACTGGTCGTGGGTGAACCAGTCACTCATTGCTGTCACGCACCGGCTGGTCCGGCCAATCAACTACAATCAGGAGGATCCGAGCAAGCCGCCGCGCACGATGAATGTCATCGACGTCGATTACAGGACGGCGAACTGGATCGTGCTGGCGCTGTCGGCGTTGCTCGGACTCGGCTTCGTCGCGGTCATGCCACGGCAAGCGCGGCGCACGGCGCGTTCGGACGCCGAGGAACTCGGCATCCTGTTCTGCCTGATGACGGTGGCATCGCCTCTGGCGCGGCAATACTACTTCATGTGGCTGTTCTTCCCGATGACGGTGCTGATGCATCGTGCCGCCTTCGACGAGCGGGCGAACGTGCGCCTTGGAACCTGGCTCGCCCTTGGCGCCGCCGGCATCCTCATGCTGCTGGCGCTGCCGTGGTTTCCAAATGTCTTGCAGGCCTGGGGCAACAACCTCGTCGCCACGGCGGTGCTCGCAGCTAGTCTCGCATGGCACATCCGGCATCCGCCGGTTGCGGCTGGCCCCAACGCCGCGGCAGCGCTAAAAGCCGATAGTTCTTGAGAAGACATCTTGAGCCCCGACGTCTTGGGATTCGAACGCAGGGAATACGACCAATGGCAAATGCGCAGCTTCAATCCGTGCTCGACCACATCGATAAGGAGTTCGACAACAGCCTGGAGCGCCTGTTCTCGCTGTTGCGGATCAAGTCGATCTCCGCCGATCCGGCCTTCGCGGCCGATTGCAAGGCGGCGGCCGAGCATCTTGCCAGGGACATCGCGAGCCTCGGCGTTGCCACTGAAGTGAGGCCAACCGCCGGCCATCCCGCGGTCGTCGGCAAGAGCTTCGCGGGCGGCCGTCCGCATGTGCTGTTCTACGGCCACTATGATGTGCAGCCGGTCGATCCGCTCGAGCTCTGGCACCGCCCGCCATTCGAGCCTGTTGTGACCGACCATGCCGATGGCCGCAAGATCATCGTGGCGCGCGGCGCCGAGGACGACAAGGGCCAGGTCATGACCTTCGTCGAGGCCTGCCGCGCCTGGAAGAAGGTGACGGGGTCGCTGCCGATCGACGTCACGTTTTTGATTGAAGGCGAGGAAGAAGTCGGCTCGAAGAACTTCGTGCCCTTCATCGAAGCCAACAAGGACGAGTTTAAGGCTGACTACGTGCTGGTCTGCGACACCGGCATGTGGGACCGCAACACGCCGGCGATCACGACCTCGCTGCGCGGCCTGCTCTATGAGGAGCTCAAGATCACCGCCGCCAATCGCGACCTGCATTCCGGCGTGTTCGGCGGTAGCGCGATGAACCCGATCCGGGTGCTGACCAAAATTCTCGGCGCGCTGTTCGACGACGACAATCGCATCACCATTCCGGGCTTCTATGATGGGGTGAAGGACACGCCGCCGGATATTCTCGCGCAGTGGAAGAAGCTCGATTTCACGCCGGACACATTCCTCAAGCCCGTTGGGCTATCGATACCGGCCGGCGAGAAGGGCAGGCTCCTGGTCGAGCAAGCTTCCACGCGTCCGACCTGCGACGTCAACGGCATCTGGGGCGGTTATATCGGTGAGGGCTCGAAGACGGTGATCCCGTCGCACGCCTCGGCCAAGGTCTCGTTCCGACTGGTCGAAGGGCAGGATCCGCAAAAGATCCGCAAGGCTTTCCGTGAGTACGTGACGGCGCGCATTCCGGGAGACTGCAAGGTCGAGTTCGGCGACCACTCTGCCGGGCCTGCGATTGCGCTCGACTGGAACATGAAGCCGCTCGCCGCGGCCAAGACCGCGCTGACCGAGGAATGGGGCAAGGAGACCGTGTTGATGGGCTCGGGCGCCTCGATCCCGATCGTCGCGGACTTCAAGCGTACGCTTGGGCTGGATTCGCTGCTCGTCGGTTTCGGCCTCGACGACGACAATATCCACTCGCCGAACGAGAAGTACGACCTCCGCAGTTTCCAGAAAGGCATCCGTTCCTGGGCCCGCATCCTCGCGGCGCTGGCGGAGGTGAAGTAGGGCGCTCTTTCCTCGTCATTGCGAGCGTAGCGAAGCAATCCAGAAATCTCTCTCCGGCGCCAGCCTGGATTGCTTCGTCGCTTCGCTCCTCGCAATGACGGGGCCAAATAAAAACGCCGCCCGGAATTGGGCGGCGTTTCATTCCAAAAGGCGTAGAGGTTCGTTGACCGTTACCCTACACCAAATCCCGAAAATTTCAAGAGCGGTAGCCCGGAAGCTCGCGGTCCAGCTTGCGTAGCAGCGGTGGCCACACGAGGTTGGTGGCGCGCAGCTCGGCGCGGTCGCGGTTGGCGAGCAGCTCGGTGTTCTTGTCGATCGCGACATCGTCGACCGGGTAGACCGGCGTGCCCAGCGCGCGCGTACGCACCTGCATCGAGCAGGCTCGCTCGAGGTGATACATGCGCTCGAAGGCCGAGGCGACCGAGCGCCCGACCGTCAGCGTGCCGTGGTTGCGCAAGAGCATGTGGTTGTGGTCGCCTAGGTCCTTCTGCAGCCGCGGCCGCTCGTCGTGGTCGAGGGCGATACCTTCATAGTCGTGATAGGCGAGGTCGTGGGTGACGAGCTGGGCGGTCTGGTTCAGCGGCAGCAGGCCTTCGGCGCTGCTCGAGACAGCGGTGCCGTCGAGGGTGTGAAGATGCAGCACGCAGATGGCGTCCTCGCGAACCTCGTGGATCGCCGAGTGGATGGTGAAGCCGGCGGGGTTGACGCTGTATTCGCTCTCGGAGAGCTGGTTGCCGTGCAGATCGACCTTGACGAGGCTCGACGCCGTGATCTCGTCGAACATCAGCCCGTAGGGGTTGATGAGGAAATGATGGTCGGGGCCGGGCACGCGCGCTGAGATGTGGGTGTCGACCAAGTCGTCCCAGCCGTAGAGCGAGACGAGGCGATAGCAGGCGGCGAGATTGACCCGTTGCTGCCACTCGGCCTCCGTCATGTTCGACGGCACTTCCTTCAGGCGCGCTTCCGCTGGCGACATGGCTGATCTCTCCGAACATCGTTGTTGCAGGGAGGGAGCGTAGTCCTGCCGCGACCTGCCAGCAAGGCACACAAAGCGCGGCAGTCCAGCGTAGCCCGCATGGGCGAAGCGACATGCGGGGCTGCCTGATAGGCCCCGGATGTCGCTGCGCTCATCCGGGCTACGGTCCTACAAGAGAGAAGAATTTTTACGGCGCCGGGATCGAGAGCAGGCTGGAAATGCTGCTGCCGCGGATATCGTAGACGCGGGCGAACACCACGTCGTCGCGCTTGATCTCGACCAGCACGGGGGCGGTGAGGCCCTTGCAGTAGAACTCACCGAGCGTCATGGCGAAATCGGCGGCATTGGAATCCCAGCCAATGGTGAAGTCGGGGCCGAGCGCGACCTGGGCGGGACGCTGCGGACCGCACACGGCGACCTTCCATTTCCGGTTGCGCGGCGGCACTTCCTGGCGTTCGACCAGCTGCTCGCGCAATTCGTCGGAGGCCTGCTTCAGCGCGAGGCCCCAATAATCCAGCATGAAGCGGTCGTCGGCGCCGCGCACGGTGCCGGCGATGTGGTTGAAGTGGGTGTATTGATAGGGATGCAGGCGGATCATCTCGGCGAGCGAGAGCGCAAGGCCAAAGCAGAAGGTGGCGAGCACGACCGGCTGCCAGGTGCGATGATTGGCGCGCAGGCGCTCCATGGCCCAGCCAAAGGCGACGCCGCCGAGCACCGCCATCGGCGGGATCACGAAGACGAAATGGCGGATGCCATTGTACAGCGCCGGTCGCTTCACCATCGCGATCGCGAGCGGCAGCGTCGCGGCGAGCGTGAGCATCAGCAGGATGGTCTTGCGGCGGGCTGGGACCTCGCGGCGGGGCAGCATAACCAAGGTGCCGATCACGGCGCCGAACGTCAGCACTAGCATCACCTCGGGCAACTGAAGTGCGAACAGCGTCGGCAGATAGGACCAGGGCATGTCAGGCACGGATACGATCGCGCCGTCGAACATCTCCTTCCAGGGTTTCTCGAAGAAGTGCGAGAAGTAGGTCAGCGCCTCGAAGGGATTGCCGGGCTCCATGATCGACCACGGCCAGATCAGCCCCATCACGAGATAGCCGAGCACGAGGCCGGGCAGCAGCACGTAGACGACATGAGCGAAGCGTCGGACCGACTCGCGCAGGCCCTCGCTGCGCAGTTCCTCCAGGAACAGCGGCATGAAGCCGATTACGGCATAGACCAGCGCAAGGCCGCCGAGGATGCGGGTGCCGAGCGAGAGGCCGGCACCAAGGCCGACGATCAAGATCGTGCGCGGCGAAGGCCGCGGATATTCCTCGGCGAGGCGCACAAGGCCCAGCATCAGGATGATCATGGCCACGGCGAAGGGCGCATCCTTCGGGTTCATGAACATGTGGCCGTAGAAGATGGGGCAGAGCGCGAGCAGCAAGAGTGAGGCAAGTCCCGCAAGCGGGCCGCCGATACGGCGGCCGAGCCGCCACGTCACGGCAAGTCCGATCACGCCGACGACGGCGCCGACCAGACGGCGCGTCTCGAACAGCTCGAGCGGAATCACCTTGTGCAGGAGGGCCGCGACCATGTCGAAGCCGCCGCCATACATATAGAGGTTGGCGAAGGAGAGTGCCGCGGTGTCCTTGAAACCGGAACCGAACATGCGCAGCAGCAGGTCGGCATATTCGGCGTGGGTGTAGTCGTCCCAGCCGAGCCCATAGTCGCGGAAGGTCAAGCCTGCAATGACGGCGACCGCAGCCAGCACCAGCATGGCGAGATCGTCGCAAGTCCGTTCAACCGAGCGCCGCAGAGGCGTGTCGATCGCCGAAGTCGTGATGGATGTCATGGCTATTGGTGACCCGGAATCCCCTCTTGGCCCTGCTGGTGCGCGCGGGCCTGCTCCCCGGAATCCCTATAGCGCAGTTCCATTACCAAGTAATTGGGCATTATGGCTAAATTCCTGATGCAACGCAGCAAATCCGACCAACTTGAGAGCAGCCTAGAAGTAGCGAGCCGTAGCTGAAGGGAATGTGAATAAGTCCCTGATTTCCTTTCCTTTAGGAACGCAGCCTATAATTCGACGTTGGCGTGGAACACCGGATGACGGTATCGTGGCGTGACGAGTGTCGCGTATGGCTGCGCGGCCGGGGGTGAGTTCGATGGCGTTGGCATTGTTGATCGCGGGGATTTTCGCCGTTTTGGCGGGCCTCCTTGCGATCCTGTTCGGCTTCACCGTCAGGGAATTCAGTCTCGGCAGTACCCTCATAATCTCCGGTACCATCGGCGTCTGCTCCGGACTGTTACTGGCCGGCCTCTACGTGGTGGTCGCGGAGTTGAAGGGCATCGCTCGCCGGCTGGCTGGATCAATTGCACCATCCGACGTTCGGGTCAGGCCCGTGCTGCCGGGTCTCGGGATGGCCGGGACGCCTGCCCCCGCGCCTGAGCCGGCGGGCGCCGAGAAGATGGAGCCGGCGCCGCCATTGCCGGCCGCAGGACCGCCGCCTTGGCAGAACGAAGCAGCCGCGCGCGAGCGTCCGCGCGTCGAGCCGCCGCCAGCGCCGGAAGCTCCGAGCCCGCCTGAGGTTCCGGAACCGCCGCGCCGGCGCAACCTGTTGTTCGCCTCGACCTCCCGCAAGGAGCGTGAGCGCGCGGAAGCGAAGACCGGCGAGGGCTTGCCGCCGCTGCCGCATGCCGAGCCGTCGGCGGAGCCTGCCGCCCCGGAGACGCCGCCTGCGAGCTTTGACGACGCCTGGCCGAAGCCGGACCGTATGAGGCCTCCGGAGCCGCCGGCCGCCGCGCGGCGCCCGCCACCGCGCTCGCCGTCGACCTTCGCTGAGCCTGCTCCGCCGCCCGCACCCGAGCCTGCGGCTGCGGCCGAGCAGGCGCCTGTGACCGTGCTCAAATCCGGCATCGTCGACGGCATGGCTTATTCGCTCTATTCCGATGGCTCGATCGAAGCCCAGATGCCTGAGGGGATGATGCGCTTTGCCTCGATCGACGAGCTGCGCTCCCACCTCGACCAGCGCGGCGCTTGAGAGCGGGCGCAGGCAAATCTGGTGCAGGCAAAGGCTAGCGTAGACAAGTAAAGCGGTGGTGTTCTTGTCACTTCGTCAGTAATCAGCCCGGATTCCTTAGTCGTCCCATTTCAGCCGAACGTATTGTTGACACGGAATACTTTGGCGTCGTCTCTCGCGTGAGACGCAAGGTGGAGAAAGGCGGGGCTTATGTCGGATGCTGGGGCTAAGAATTTCGTTGAGCTGACGGCGGGCATCGTGTCGGCCTATCTCAGCAACAATCCAACGCCTGCGGCTGAGATTCCGAATCTGATCAGCCAGGTGCATGGCGCGCTGGTGCGCGTTTCGTCAGGCCGCACCGAGACGGCGCCGCTCGAGCCAGCGAAGCCGGCGGTCTCGCTGAAGAAGTCGATCGCGCCCGATTATCTGGTTTGTCTGGAAGACGGCAAGCGCTTCAAGTCGCTGAAGCGCCATCTGCGCACCCAATACAACATGACGCCGGAGCAATATCGCGAGAAATGGGGCCTGCCGGCCGACTATCCCATGGTCGCACCGAACTATGCGGTGGCCCGCTCGCAGCTTGCGAAGCAGATGGGACTGGGACAGCAGCAGCGGAAGCGGAAGTAGAGTTTCTACGACGCTTCCGCGAGCGCCTCTTTCGCGTCGGTCTTGATCCGCTCGACCATCGAGCGCAGGCCGTTGGAACGCTGCGGCGTCAGATGGTCGCGAAAGCCGAACTCGTCGAATACGGCAATGGCGTCGGTCGCAAGAATCTCCTGTGGCGTGCGGCCGGAGTAAAGCGACAGCACGATCGCGACCAGCCCGCGCACGATGTGGGCGTCACTGTCGCCGCGATATGTCAGGATCGGCGCGCCGTCATCGCGACGATCAATCAGCTTCTGAAGCCAGACCTGGCTGACACAGCCATTCACCTTGTTCTCGGCCGAATGCTCGGCTTCGGACATCGGTTCCAGGGTGCGGCCGAGCTCGATGACGTACCGATAGCGGTCGTCCCACTCGTCCAGAATCTCGAAATTATCCCTGATTTCATCGATCGTCGTCATGCTGGCCCAAAGTTCCCGTTCAGGCCAATATAGGGACGCAAAGCGCCGAAATCGATAGGGTTTGGGCCCTAATTCGCTGTCGCGGGCGCCGGGCCGCGCCATTCCAGCGCGAGGTCGTCCTGGGACAGGGTGTCGCGCGGCGCCTCGCTCGCAGCAAGATCGCCTTCGCCGGCCAGCGCGATCGAGCCGGTGTGGTCGGGCGCCTTCTTGTCGGGCTTCTCGAGCTGCTCTTTCTTGTCGTTGATGATCTGGTAGATCTTCTTTGCGCCGTCCTGCGCCCGCTGGCCGATGATGGTGGCGGCCTGTCCGCCGACCTCGCAGGCCGCTGGCTGGCGCTTGCAGAACTGGGTCATGTCGGAGACGGCCGCGGTCGCAGCCTGCACCGCGTCGGCAGCGCCGATCTGCGGCAGCTTGTCCGATTCGGGCGTCTTGTCCCGCGGCAGGAGCACCAGCACCAGCCCGAGCCAGAATGTGATGCGAAGCAGAAAGCGCATCTTGCGACCTGTATGTTAGATCCCGCCGCGGCGATCTCCGCGGATGTCGGACCTAGCAACTCTCGATAAATCGCAAGTGATTGCCTTCCGCTTAATTCGCGGAAAATTGACTCAAGAATCTTTGCTATCGATGGTGTCGTAAATTTTCGATTGACGTCCGTGCCGTGAGCGCTGCCGCCACGCCCGTCCACCATTTCGAAACCATGCGCATCACGGTGAAACCCTGTGTTCACCATCCTCGCCGATGACGTCGTCAAATCGTCTAAAAAGCCCTGCGATGACGGGGTGTCCGGCGGCGCGCCGCGATGCCTTAGTGTTCGTTTAAGGTCGCTCTGACACGGTGGCTCAACGATAAGGAGGCGTTCCGGCGCGTCTTCCCGACGAATGAGCCGAAGCGCGAGACCCGTGACAGTTTTGAGTATCATCCGCGATTGTCTCGATGCGCTGCTGCATCCCTCCGCGCGTTACGACGCGCTGACGCGAGCGCGCCATCGTGCCTTCATGGCCCCGCGGCTGCTCGGCAGCCTAGCCGCCTTTGCCGCATTCCCGGTCTATCTCGCCATGCGCGGCGCGCCGAGCGCGATCGAGGTGGCAGCCTTCGCCTGGCTGATTGCGCCGATCCTGTTGTCCTGGTTCCTGTCGCGCACCGGCCGTTACGAAGGCGCGCATGTGCTGTCGTCGCTGGCGCTCTCGGGCCTGATCATGGCGGTTGCGGTGACGACCGGCGGCATCGAATCATTCGCCGCAATCTGGCTGGTTGTCGTTCCCCTCGAAGCTGCGCTGTCGGCCTCGCGCCGCGTCGCGGCCTTTGCCTCGCTGCTGGCGCTGTCCTGCGCCGGCATCCTGATCCTCGTCAGCCAGCTCGGCTGGCTGACGATTGGCGATACCAGCGCTGCGGAACGCGGCGTGCTGATAGCGTTCGGCGTCGCCTCGGCGACGCTCTATGCCGCAGGTCTGGCCTTCGGAGCGGAATCGCTCGCGCGCACCAGCGTTGCGCTCCTGTTGCGTGAGGAAGAGCGTTACCGCCTCCTGGCGCGGAACATGAGCGACGTCATCTCGCGGCATCAGCGCAACGGCGCGGTGCAGTTCATTTCACCGGCGGTGGAAGCCATGCTCGGCGTGCCCGTCGCGCAGCTGCTCGGCCACGGCCTGTTCGATCGCGTCCATGTCGCCGATCGGCCGGCGTATCTGACGGCGCTGTCCGATGCCGCGCGCGGCGACGTGCGTAGCGTTGAGTTCCGGTTGCGCCGGGAGCGTGCCGGCTCGGAGCGCGGCCAGGTTGATTTCATCTGGGTCGAGATGCGCTGCCGCCCGCTCGATCAGGATCTGGGCCGTGATGCCACGCGCGAGGCCGATGTCGTCGCCGTGATGCGCGATGTCACCGACCGCAAGCTGGGGGAGCAGGCGTTCGATCAGGCGCGCAGCGCTGCAGAGGCGGCGGACGCCGCCAAGACGCGCTTCCTCGCCACCATGAGCCATGAGCTGCGCACGCCGCTGAACGCCATCATCGGCTTCTCCGAGATGATCACGCAGGAGCAGACCTTGATGCTGGGCGCGGCCCAGCGGAGGGAATACGCCCAGCTCATCAACGATTCCGGCCAGCATCTGCTCTCGGTCGTCAACGGCATCCTGGACATGTCCAAGATGGAGTCGGGCAATTTCGAGATGGCGTCCGAACCGTTCGCGCCGCGTGCATCATTGATGCATTGCTGCAATCTGCTGGCGCTGAAGGCGCGGGAGAACGGCGTCGATCTCGTCACCGATGCGCCGCAGGACCTGCCTGTCATGACCGGCGATCCGCGCGCCTTCAAGCAGATCGTGCTCAACCTCGTCGCGAACGCCGTCAAGTTCACCGAGCGTGGCGGTCAGGTCACCGTCACGGCCGCGGTCTCGGGCTCGCAGCTTGCGCTGCGCGTCAGCGACACCGGTATAGGCATCGCGCCTGACGATCTCAAGCGCATCGGCGCGCCGTTCTTCCAGGCCGGCAAGACCTATCAGCGCCGTCACGAAGGCACCGGCCTCGGACTTTCGATCGTGAAGAGCCTGGTGGCGTTGCATCTCGGCGAATTGACGATACAAAGCAGGCTCGGCGAGGGCACTGCCGTCACCGTCAAGCTGCCGCTCGTCTACACGCCGCAAGCCAAGACGTCTGATATGAAGACTTCTGATGGCAAGATGTCCGACAGCAAGGCGAGCGAGAGCAAGATCGCGACCCTGACGCCGGTGCTACGCCAGGAAGTTCAGGACCATCCTCACGACCAAGTTCAGGACCAACCCGCTCTGGTGAAGAAAAGTGCCTAAAAAGTCTGCCAAGGACGAAGCCGCTCCGCGCCGCCGTGGCGCCAAGGCCGCGGTCATCGATGTCGAGACCGAGCGCAATCTCGTGCTGCGCGTGCTGCTGCATAGCCCCAAGGATACCCTGGCCGGTCTCGTCGCCGTTGCCGCCATCGGCGCGATCGTTGCCAATGCGCTGTTCCTGCAGACCGGCCGGCATCCAGCGCCGATGTTCGGCACCGTGATCAATCTTCCCGCACCGTCGTCCCTGGCGCTGTCGAACCCCTTGCCGCGTCCGCGTCCCGTCGGCGCCGATACCTCGCCGCTCGAGCCGAGAGCGACGGAGTTTCGTGCCGAACCCAGACCTGCGGAAAAGCCGCCGGAGAGGCCCGTCGAGGCGACCGCATCGACGCCGCGCTCGGGCGATCCCATGACCAATCTGGTCAAGCAAACGATTTCGGCGCCGCCCTCCGTCACGCGTCCTCCGGCGCCGATCCCCGTGCAGCAGAGCCCGGCCGCGCGGCGCATCGCCGGCGTGCAGCGCGCGCTGTCCGAATATGGCTACGGGAATTTGAAGATCACGGGGGCGATGGGCGCCGAGACCCAGTCCGCGATCCAGAAATTCGAGCGCGAGCACAAGATGCAGGTCACCGGCCAGCTGTCCGACCGCCTGCTCCGCGAGCTCGGCGCCGCGATCGGACACCCCGTCGAATAGTCGTGACTGTTGCGAAGGCTGGTGCTGATTGCAGCGCTGTCCTATCGTGCGCTCCATGCGTTTGAAATCAAATATCTGGGTCTCAGCCTATCTGCGCCGGTGCCAGACCGAGGGCGTGTACGGCGCGGTGCGGCGTCGCGGCGCGGAGGAGGCGGGTGCGGTGTTCGTGAAGGTCTCGCTGCTTGACGGCAATGCGATGCTCTATGTGCCGGCGCCGCAGACCTCTTATGACGACGGTCGGCCGGTCGATCGCTTCTTTGTGCCGCTTGCGCCGCAACCGATGCCGGAGCCCGCGGTGGAGGAGCGCCTGACCAAGGAAATCCGCTTCGACTCCGATATCTGGATCGTCGAGACCGAAGACCGCGCCGGGCGGCATTTTCTCGAGCTGGCGAAGGCCTAACGATCCGATCCGTCAGTCCCTGTCCGCACCGCGGGCGCGGAGCCGGGCTGCACGCCCGGGCGCGTCTGGCTTGCGCCCACACGTGCGCGCTGGCGCTCGCTGTCATGCAGCGAGGGCTGGTACTTTGCGCGGGTGACGGCGAGCGTCGAGCCGCGCCAGGCGGCCAGCATCACCAGCGCCGCGCGATCGCTGAGGCGATCGTAAAGACGCGACAGCCGGTACACGTCGGTCACGGAGTTGCCGATCTCCGGCTTGAAGAACAGCAGGATACGCTGGAACACCGGGCTCGGCATGTCGAGCGCGCGCGCGGCGACTGCGAGCGCTTCGCCGCTTGCATCGTCGACGATCTGGGCTGCGACGCGCGAGGGCAGGATCAGGCTGTCGCCGAGCTCGGAGGTGAAATTCTCGACATCGCCCGCGATCGCCGCCATCTCGAGGATCTGGATCGCGCGCTTGGCGCGCACGATCGGAATCCGCGGCGCCGCCTTCAGCGGGGTCTGCGCCAGATTGTGCAGGATCAGCGCGCGCTCGGGGGCGCCGGCGCGGAAGAACATGTCGTGGATATCGGCCGCGTCCGTTGGCTGCATTGCCATGTTCGAGGCCATGCGCAGCTCGGCGTCGCTTGGCGTGCGAACCGGCAAGGGGGCAGGAGGGGGAGCAGAGGCGGGCGCCGGGGTTTCGCGCGCGAGCGGAACCCTGCGGCCCTCCTGCGCGGCCGACAGTCCGAGCTTCTGCATGATCGGGGCGGGCGTCGACGGATAGATCGCAAGCCGCGCCTTGACGGCCGCGCGCGTCGCGTCGTCGACCTGGTCGATCAGTCGTGTGGCGAGCTCGACGAACTGGCGCTGCTCGTCGTCGCTGTGGGTGCTCGACTGGACATAGAGGTCGGTCAGCACGCGCAGCAGCGTCGGACGAACATCGACGCCTTCGCGACGGGAGAGGGTCATCAGCCCGTCGAATCCTGGAAACAACGACTTGGTCATGGAGAGATACGCGACCTGGAAGAGATACTCGCCGGAGCCTATCGCGGGCTCCTTTAAAGGCTCGTTAAGGAAAACGAGGCGTGAAGCCGAACGCCTGCTTTGAAGCGTTCTCGTGCCGCAACGGGACGGTGGGTCCCGCCCGTGCGGTTACGGTGCCGCCGGCACGTTTACACCCCGTTAACCATGAACTGATCTTAATGATCCCCATGTTGCAGAGGCGCGCCGGGTCGCGCGGCAATTGAAGAGAGCTGATATGGGGACCATCATCGAATTTCCGGCCGGTCGCCGGGTGGGCGCGTCGGTGGACGTGGCTCCGCGCGCGGACATGGGCACGATTTTGATCCTTCCCGTGATCCGCATCGAGCGCGAGAGCGACGAAACCAGCGGCGATCACGGGCCGGAGCAGGGCACAGCGCCGGGGCGCCGTCGTCGTCGCCGTTAGCCTTCGGACTTTGCAATGCCGGAGAACCTCCGTCAGATCCGGCCCATCGTAACGGCCCTCATGCTCGCAGTGCTGGGCGCGACGCTTGCCGCCTGTAGTGGCGGCGATTTCGGCCGGACCCGTGCCGACATGCGCAGCGACGACATGCATCGCTGGCTGGGCGCGGAAGTCACCTCCAGCGTTGGCCTGAAGCCATCCCAATTCCAGCTCACCGACGAGGAGCGCCAGCTTCGCGACCTCGCCTATCCCCTGATCGAGCCGCCGCTGTCGCGGCCCGCCTGGAAGAGCGTGTTCGGCGACTACAAAGCGCTGCCCTCGCCCTGGCGGCAAACGATCGTGTTCGACCGCACCATGTATGGTCGCACGCTGATCGACGAGCCGCACCGTTCGCATTCTTCGCGCTATACGCAGTTGATGGAAGACGTGCGCAACGACATCACCCGCTTCGAGCCGTTCTTCGCCTCCGCGATCCGCGTCATCGACCTCGACAAGAAGCGCAATGCCAGCATGGCGCGCGTCTCCTCCCTCTCGCCGAAGGAGAAGGAGGACGCGGTCGAGCGCATGCAGGAGAATTCGCTGATCATCCAGTGGGTGCAGCAGTGCCTCGAGCAGCGCGTGTCGTCCTATCGCTGGGGTCTGGAGCGGCTGGTGATCCAGGCGCCCGACGGCATGGCCGCCGATGCCGACCGCCTGATCGGCGAACTCGCCGCCCAGACCGCCAACCCGCCGGTCGCGGCCCAGCCGCCCTACGGCCGTGCGGTCGTCTCGAAGGGTTAGGATTTTCCGCGGGCGCGCGATCGTTGCCCCGCGGGCTTGCGCCGCTGCTTCCGGAGCTTGCTGACAAGATCCTTCAGCGCATCCGGTAGCGGCACGGATGCGCGATAGGCGAGCCCGACCTCGCGCTTGACCTTGACCTCGATCTCGCGCACCGCGACATCCGGATTGCCGCGCGCTACGCCTTCCGGGACGATGGCGATGCCAACGCCGGCTGCGACCAGCGCCATGGCCCAATCCTCTGATTGCGCGATCGCCGCGGTCTGTCGGGCCTGCGGGTTGCGGCGGAAGAACTCGCTTTGCTCGCAATGGCAGCGGTCGATCAAGGGGACGCCGGCGAGATCGGCGGTGCGAAGCTTCTCCTTCAGGGCCAGCGGATGCGACGGCGGCAGCGCTGCGACATAGCGCTCACTCCACAGCGCCACGAAATGTTCGTCAGCGCGCAGCACGCTCTTGGAGATGATCCGCGCGTCGGCGCGCTCGTCGCTGCCGACGAGGCGGAGTGCGATGTCGGCGCGCGCCGTCAGCGGCTTGAGCAGTGCGATCGTCCGGGGCACGTCGAGCGTGCGCATCAGGCCGAGCGTCACATTGGTTTTGGTGCTCGGTCTCCTGAACAGGCTGCGCGCCGCGTCGGTCTCGTCGATGATGCGGCGGGCGAGCGTGTGAAACTGCTCGGCCGAGGCGGTTGGCGCGACGCCCTTCTTGTGCCGGATGAACAGCGTGGTGCCGAGCTCGGCCTCCAGATGGGTGATCGCGGTGGAGATCGACGGCTGCGAAACGAAGCAGACGCGCGCCGCCGCGGTCAGGTTGCGCTCGCGGTAGACGGCGGCGAAGTAGCGGAGTTCGCGTATGTCCATAGGATATGCCTAGAGATATTATCAATATTCGATATTTTACCTATGGATCTAACGATGACAAGAACGCTCTGCTCACAACAGGCAGGGAACGCGCGATGAAAATTCACCATCTCAACACCGGCACGATGTGCCCGATGGGGCGGCGCCTCGTGAACGGCACCGGCAGCCTGTTCCAGCGCGCCCGCATGGTCTGCCATTGCCTGCTAGTGGAGACCAATGACGGGCTCGCCCTGGTCGATACCGGCATTGGACTTGGCGATATCGCAACGCCCGATCGGCTGGGACGACGATGGCTGCGGCAGACCGCGCCAAGGCTCGATCCGGCGGAGACGGCGGTGCAACAGGTGAAGGCACTCGGCTATTCCCCCAAGGACGTGCGCCATGTGCTGCTGACCCATCTCGACCGCGATCACGCTGGCGGCGTGCCGGACTTCCCGCATGCCGCGATCCATGTCCATCGCGCCGAATACGACATGGCGGTGCAGCGCAAGCCGGCGCCGCCGGAAGGGCGCTATGTCACCGGGCAGTGGAGCCATGGACCGAGCTGGACATTCTATGGCGAAGCCGGCGAAGACTGGTTCGGTTTCAAGGGCGTGCGCGCCCTCGGCGACGCAGAGGCGGACATCCTGATGATCCCGCTCGCCGGCCATACGCTCGGCCATTGCGGTATCGCGGTGCGATCAGGCGACAAATGGCTGCTGCACGCCGGCGACAGCTATTTCCATCACGGCCAGCTCGACGCATCGCCCCGCATGCCGCTGGTGCTGGGCTATTTCCAGCGTCGCGCCGACATGGACCGCGGCATGCGGATCGCCAACCAGGTGCGACTGCGCGCGCTGAAGCTGAACCACGGCGAACGCGTCACGATCGTCAACAGCCATGATCCCGTCGATTACGAGCGTTGCCGCTGCAACGCGCATTGATCGCGCCCGTCAGCGCTGTCCGTCGTGCGCGGAGATCGCGGATGCCGCGAGGCCTCCGATGCGCGCGTGAGGCCGGCCGCCGGTCGCCATCACGAGCCCGAAGGCGATCTCGTCGCGCCGTGGTGAATCCCACAGCGTCATCTCCGCGGTGCCGAAATGGCTGCGGACATAGGCGGCGTGGATGTGCCCGAGCGGAACCATGAGCCGCGTGCCCGGACCGCCGATGGTCTTCGCCGCCGGAACGATCGCCTTGGGCTGACCGAGCACCTCGCGCATGCCCTGACCGCCGGCCTCGTGCCAGACCGCGCCGTGCTCGAGCTCGCCGTCCTCGCCGACGATGATGCCCTTGCCATAGGCTTCGATCTGCGCGGCGCCGCCGAGCTGCGCGATCAGCCGTGTTGCGAGCTCGCGCCCGAGTTCGCGCAAGGATGCCTGAAACGGCATCAGGTCGGGTTCGAAGCGGCCCGCGAAAGGATTGCGGATCACCGCAATGGCCGTCCCGACCAGCAGAGGCTTCTCCAGCCGGGGACCGCGCTCGTGCCAGGTGGTCTCGACGCTAAGCGCGGTCTTGCGGATGTCATGGGACACGTCTTGAGACGACATGCGCAGGCGCTATGCTTCGTCGACGACGGGATTGCGCAGCACGCCGATGTTCTCGATCTCGACCTCGACCACATCGCCGGGCGTGAGGAAAACAGGCGGCTTGCGAGTGAAGCCGACGCCGGCCGGCGTGCCGGTGGCGATGACGTCGCCGGGGACGAGGTCGAAGATGGTCGAGCTGTACTCGATCAGCCGCGGAATCGAGAAGATCAGCATCGAGGTGTCGGACGACTGCACCACCGCGCCGTTGACGCGCGTCTCGAGCTTCAATTTGGTGGGATCGCCGATCTCGTCCGGCGTCACCAGCCATGGTCCGAACGGGCCGGTGCCGACGAAGTTCTTGCCGGAGGCGATCTGCTGGGCGTGACGCTGCCAGTCGCGCACGCTGACGTCGTTGTAGATCGAATAGCCTGCCACGTGATCCCAGGCGTCGGCCTGGCTGATGTGACGGCCGCTCTTGCCGATGACCACGGCAAGCTCGCCCTCCCAGTCGAAATTGTCCGAGACTTTCGGCCGGATCACCGGCGCGTTGTGCGCGACCTGGGAGCGCCAGACCCGGAGGAAGATCGGCGGAAATTCCGTGATCTCGCGCTTCATCCCGAACGCCACGGCTTCATTGTGGTGGTCGAGATAATTGCGCACGGCGCAGACGATCTTCTCCGGACGCGGGATCACCGGCAGATATTTGACGTCACTGAGCGCCATTGTGGGCTTGTGCCCGGCGACGATGGCCTCGCGCCGCGCATAGTCGTCGCTGCCGAGGAAGTCCGCGAGAACAGGATACTGGGGCAGGGCGCGACCGAGATCCACCACGCCATTCTCGGCAACGGCGCCCCAGCTCTCCCGATTCCCATCCAAGAACGACAGCAGCTTCATGGTACGCCTCAAAGGTTGGCATTTTCGATCTTGCCTATTATTTTCGAAAATCAGGCGAGGCGCAAGCCCGCGGCGATAAAAAGCCGTTGCCGCCTATTCGGTATCGAGCAGATGCGCGGCGTAGGTCGCCACGTTGTCGGCGGTCGTGCGGATATGCGCCTCGATCAGCTGCACCGCGAGATCCGGATTGCGCGAGATGGCGGCTTGCATGATCGCCTGGTGCTCGCCGGCCTTGTCGCGCGGGCGGGGGCGGAAATTGGCCGAAAGGTGCCGATAGCGCTCGGCGCGATCGAACAGATCGGCGCGAATGGCGAGGAGTGTCGCGGAGCCGCAGGCGGACACCAGCGCCTGGTGGAATTGGCGGTGGGCGATCTTCCATTCGGGATCGCGCAGGGGATGTTCCGGATCGCGCTGCTCGATTCGCTTCAATCTGTGCAGGGTCGAGATGACGGCGATTTCCCAGTCGTCGTCGCCCCGCTCGATCGCGCGGCGGATCAATTCCACCTCGATCAGCACCCGGGCATCGGTGACTTCCACCAGGTCCTGGCGGCTGACCGGCGCCACCCGAAATCCGCGCTGCTCCTGCGCGTCGACCAGGCCTTCGGCGGTAAGCGCCGTCAGCGCCTCGCGCAGCGTCGTGAAACTTACGCCGAATCGTTCGCGCAGGACGTCGAATCGCAGCGGCTCGCCCGGCGCCAGGCCGCAGGCAATGATCTCCTCGCGCAGCCGATGGGTGATGTCGGCGGCAACGGTCTTGCCGAATTCCTTGCGGGAGCGAATGGCGCTTTCGGACATGATTTCTGTCATTTGAATCGATGGCTCAACATGCCGCGCCAACGACCATCTTGCAATAATTTTCGTAAACGGTATGATTTTCGAAAATATAGCTGGGGAGGCGTGTGACATCATGAGAGCGGTGCTGGTGCGTCAGCCGGGTGGGCCGGATGCACTCGAGTTGGTTGAGCTTCCGGTGCCTGTGCCCGGACCAGGCCAGGTGCAGATTCGCGCCGAAGCGTTCGGCGTTGGGCAGCCCGATGTGCTGATCCGGCGTGGCGTCTACAAATGGATGCCGCCACTGCCGGCCAATCCGGGCAACGACGTCGCCGGCCGCATCGCCGCGCTCGGGTCCGGCGTCGAGGGGCTTGCGATCGGCCAGAAGGTGCTGCTGAGCGCACGCGACCTGTCGCAGCGCGGCGGCTGCTACGCCGACTATGTGGTCGCGCCTGCGGACGCCATTCATGTGCTGCCCGACAATGTCGATCTGCAGGCGGCCGTGTGCCTGTCGAACTACCAGGTCGCTTACGCGCTGCTGCACGAGTGCCGCCATCCGCGCGCACCGGCGAGCGTGCTGGTGATCGGGGCGGCGGGTGGTGTCGGCACCGCGCTGGTACAGCTTGCCAAGCTCGCACAGATGAATGTCATCGGCACGGTCTCCACCGAGGAGAAGGCCGCATTCGCGCGGGGCAACGGCGCCGATGAGATCATCTTCTACCGCCGCGAAGACGTGGTGGCGCGGGCCCGCGAGCTGACCAAGGGCGAGGGCGTCGGCCTCGTGCTCGATCACGTCTGTGGGCCTGAGTTCACCGGCTATCTCGGCGCGCTCGGCAAATGGGGGACGCTGCTGTCGTACAACGCCTTCGCCGGGTTGCCGGAAGAAAACCTGATGGCGGCGATGCGCGACCATCTCGACATCTGCCCGGCGATACGCTGCTTCTCCTTTCATATCTACGACCACGATCGCGACGGGCGTCGCGCGCTCATGCGCAATGTGATTGACGCGCTGAGCCGCAATGCGATCAAGCCGGCGATCTCGGCGGTCCTGAAGCTCGACGAGGTCAGGCAGGCCCACACGCTGCTCGAGCAGGGCTCCGCGCTCGGCAAGATCATCATGACGCCATGAGGGGGTGGATCGCACAATGACGACACAAGCACCCATTGCACGCTTCACCCGGCTCCGGCACGCGAGCTTTGCCTCGCCAGATCCCGAGCGGTTGCTCGACTATTACCGCGCCGCGATCGGTCTTGGCCTCGTCGGCCGCGACGGCAACCGCATCTTCCTCGCCAACGATGCCGAGCAGCTTTCGCTGGTGATCGAACCCGGCCACGCGGCGCTGACGAGCATCGCCTTCGAGATAGCTCCCGATGTCCAGATCGAGACGCTCGGCGCGGCGCTGAAGCAGGCCGATCTGCGGCCCGAACTTCAGAGCGATCCCCTGCCTGGCGTTTCCAGGCTGCTGTCGTTCAGCGATCCCGAAGGAACGCGCTTCGAGTTGATCCAGGGCTGGACGCCGACGCCCGCGCAGGAGCGGATCGGAGCGCTTGCCGTCAGCAAGATCGGCCATGTCGCGCTTGCTACGCCCGATCCGCGCGCGGCCTCGGAGTTCTACGCGAACATGATGGGCCTGCGCGTCTCCGACTGGATCGAGGATCGCTTCGTGTTCATGCGCAGCGGCTTCGAACATCACACGCTGAACTTCGCCCGCGCGCCCGTCCGTGGCCTGCATCATGTCGCGTTCGAGCTGCGTGGTGCCGCCCACATGCACGAGGCCTGCGATCATCTCGCGCGGCACAAGCTGCCGGTTCTCTGGGGGCCAGTGCGTCATGGCCCCGGGCACAACACCGCGATCTACCACCGCAATCCCGACGGGCATGTGGTCGAGCTGTTCTTCGATCTCGACCGCATGACCGACGAGGCGCTCGGCTATTTCGAGCCGCGTCCCTGGCATCGCGATCGACCGCAGCGGCCAAAAGTCTGGGTCGGCCTGCCGCGCGACGTCTGGGGCATGCCGCCATCGCCTGAATGCACGGAGTTCGCCCGCTAGCGGATCAAACGCGAGTTGAAGAAACGCCGCCTCGTCGCGGCCAACGATAGAACAACCAAAAGGGAGGACGCATCCATGCAACGGATGAAGCGGCTTGCTGCGGCGATTTTTCTGTTTGGCGGTTTTTTCGCAACCACTTCGGCGTCGGCGGAGAATTATCCGTCGCGCCCGATCCGGCTGTTGCATGGATTTGCCGCCGGCGGCGCGGCCGACACGCTGTCGCGCATCATCGCCGACGGGCTCTCGAAAAAGCTCGGGCAGCCGATCATTGTCGAGGCCAAGCCGGGCGCCGGCGGCAACATCGCCGCGGATGCCATCGCGAAGGCGGCGCCCGACGGCTACACGATCGGGCTCGTCACCGGCGCTCACGCCATTTCCGCGGCGACCTACAAGAGCCTCGCCTACCAGCCGGCCGAGAGCTTCGAGATGATCTCGACGCTGGTCTATTACGCGCTCGTCATTGCCGTGCGTAGCGACTATCCGGCAAAATCGCTGGGCGAGCTCGTCGCCATGGCAAAGCAGAAGCCCGGTGCGCTCAGCTTTGGATCGGTCGGTTTCGGCAGCACGCACCATCTTGCAGGAGAGCTGTTGAACGCAGCCGCCGGCGTCGAGATCGTGCACGTGCCCTATCGCGGCGATTCCCAATCCGTCACCGCGCTGCTCGGCGGAGAGGTTCCGGTGATCGTCGGCACGCCGGTCCTGCTCGCCCCGCAGATCCAGGCCGGTGCGATCCGCGGCCTGGCGGTGACCTCGCCGACGCGCACCGCATTGTTGCCCGACGTGCCGACCGTTCAGGAAGCCGGGATCAAGGGATATGACGTGCGCACCTGGGCCGGCCTGCTGGCCCCGAAGGGAACGCCGCCCGGCATCATCGCCGCACTCAATGCGGCGACGCTGGATGCACTCAGGGATCCCGACCTCAAGCAGCGCCTGGAGACCGCCGTCGGCGGCGAGGTTCGCGGCAGCTCGCCGGAGGAGATGAAGACGCTGATCGAGACCGAGATCAGCAAATGGATCGGCGTGGTGGAGCGGGCGAAGATCCCGAAGATCTGATGGTCGAAGTGCAAAAGTGAACATAGTACCGCCTCGCGCATGCGGTAGTTAACAGCGCGCGAATCGGATTTCCGCGCCGGCGCACATTGTTCGACGGCCCGCTTGAATGTCGGGCAGCGGCGTGCGTCATTGATCGCTCGGGAGGTGAGCGTGGCCGCCAGAGCAATCAGGTATTCGATGCGGGCGTTGATCGTTGCGGCTTGCCTGGTCGCGGCTGCCCAGTCCGCGGCTCAGGAAGACAAGAAAACCGACGACGACAAGCCTGCCGATCCCGATACAGGCGAGAGCACCATCGAGGAGAAAACGCTCGGGCTGCTGCCGAACCCCTGGCAAAAGTACGGGGTGAAGTTTGCGGCCACCTATATCGGCGAGGTGCTCGGAAATCCGACCGGCGGTCTGAAGAAAGGTGCGGTCTACGAAGGCAGGCTCAATCTCGCCGTCGATCTGGATTTCGAAAAACTCGTCGGCATCGACAAGCTGACCTTTCACGCCAACATGTTTCAGATCCACGGCGAAGGCCTCTCGCGCTCGAATCTGCAGAATTTCTTCGTCGTCAGCGGGATCGAAGCGTTGCCCTCGACGCGACTCTACGAGGTCTATTTCGAGAAGCAGTGGGGCGACAAGAAACTATCGCTGAAGCTCGGGCAGCTGGCGGCCGACAGCGAGTTCTTCAATACCAAGTACACGGATGTGTTCACCAACGCCTCGATGGGTTGGCCGGCGATCACGTCGCTTGCTTTGCCAAGCGGCGGGCCGTCGCCGCCCTTGGCGGCCGTGGGCGCGCGCCTCCTGTGGAACGTGACGGACCAGTTGTCCGTCCTTGGCGCGATTTTCGACGGCGACCAGGCCGGGCCCGGTTCCGGCGATCCGCAGGAGCGTAACCGGTATGGCGTCAATTTCCGGGTCAACGATCCGCCGCTTCTGCTCGGCCAGGTTCAATATGCCTGGAATAACAGGAAGGGTGACCCGAACTTGACCGGCCAGTTCAAGGTCGGTGGCTGGCGTCATTTCGGATCGTTCGGGGATCAGCGCTTCGCATCCAACGGCGTCTCGCTGGCCGCGCCAACGAGCAGCGGGGAACCGCGGCTCTTGTCGGGCGATATTGGAGCCTGGGCGGTCTTCGAGCAGCAGATTTATCGGGTGCCGAACAGCGACGATCGCGGCATCGGCATTTTCGCACGCGTGTCCGGCGCGCCGGCTGACCGCAATCTGGTCGATGTCTATGCAGATGGCGGCGTCGAGCTCATCGGGCTCAGCAATGCACGCCCCGACGACAAGTTCGGCATTGCCGCCGGGTATGCGCATGTCTCAAAACGGGCCCAGACGCTCGACGCCGATTATGCCAGGTTCGTCGATCCGCGCTGGCCGGTGCGAAGCTTCGAGGGGCTGCTCACGGCCGTCTATCAATACCAGATCAAGGATGGCTGGACCGTTCAGCCGAACTTTCAATACATCGTCCATCCCGGTGGCGGCGCGACGGCTCCGGCTAGTCCGCTGCCGGGACGGGCATTGCGCAATGCCTCGGTTTTCGGATTGCGCACGACCCTGAAATTTTAAGTCGAGGCAAACGCGAGTGAGGCCATGTCGGCAATCATCGCGCCTCGACCACCTCGCCATCCTCCTTCACGAACCGGCCGACGGGATTGTCCAGGAGATCGATGACGGCTTCCGAGGGCCGGCACAAGCGTGTGCCCTTGGGCGTCACCACGATTGGACGGTTGATCAGGATGGGGTGCGCGAGCATCTGGTCGATCAGCTCGTCGTCCGACCATTTGGGGTCGTGGAGGCCGAGCTCCTTGTAGGGCGTGCCTTTTTCCCGCAGCAGCGCGCGAACGGAGATGCCGAGGGCCTTGACGAGCTCGACGAGCTTTTCGCGCGACGGCGGCGTCTTCAGATATTCGATCACGTCGGGCTCGACGCCGCTTTGCCGGATCATCGCCAGCGTGTTGCGCGAGGTGCCGCAGGCGGGGTTGTGATAGATCGTGACGCTCATAAGGTAGTCTCCGCGATTGGGATGGGGCCTCGCGCCTGGGGCGGTCCGAGCAGCCAGTTCATCAACAGCATGGCGGCAAAGGCTCCGCAGAGCTCCGCGAGAATGAATCCGGGCAGGTCGGTGGGACGTATGCCCGCGAACGTGTTGGTCAATGACCTCGCGATAGCCACGGCCGGATTGGCGAACGAGGTCGAGGCCGTGAACCAATAGGCCGCCGTGATGTACAGGCCGACCAGCCAGGGGACGGCCGCCCGCTGGAAACGGATGCCCGCGACGATCGTCGCGACCAGACCGAAGGCGGCGACGGCTTCGGCGAACCATTGCGGTCCCCCGGTTCGCACCTTCGCCGAGAAATCGAGCAGCGGCAGCCCGAACATCAGATGCGCCGCCATCGTTCCCGCGATGCCGCCGGCAATCTGCGCGACGACGTAAAGTGCGGCGTCGTTCACCGGTAGCTCGCGCTTGCCGGTGAAGACCAGCGTGACGGCCGGATTGAAGTGCGCGCCGGAGATCGGTCCGAGCACGGTGATCAGGACGACCAGAATGGCGCCGGTCGGCAACGTGTTGCAGAGAAGCGCAAGCGCGACATCCTTGGTCAGCGTCTCCGCCATGATGCCGGAGCCGACCACGGTGGCGACGAGAATGCCCGTGCCGAGCGCCTCGGCCGCGAGGCGGCGCGGAAGATCGAATTGATCAGGCACGGCTCCGCTCCCTTCGTCTCGGCTTGCAGCAGGCTTGCAGGGTTTCGACGACCGGCTCGCAAACTTCCGGCCGCCCGCCGCAGCAATCCCGCAGCAGGAAGACCGCAACGTCGCGGAATTCGGTGAGGTTGGCGCGGTAGACGATCGAACGGCTGTGCCGCTCGGAGGTGACGAGGCGCGCGCGCGTCAGGATCGACAGATGGGCAGATAGCGTGTTCGATGGGACTTCCAGCAGGCGGGCGAGATCGCCCGCCGCAAGGCCATCGGGCTCGTGCCGGACAAGCGTTCGGAACGCCTCCAGTCGGGTCGGCTGGGACAGCGCGGCGAGCGCCAGGACGGCTTCTTCTGTTTCCATATATCCAGACTTATGGAACTAATTGGAACGCGTCAATCCGGAATTCCATGGTGGGCGACCGAATAGTTATTTCGAATATTCTAGAAATATGGTTTGACAGTTGACATCGGCAGGCGCATCGTGGCGGCCATGAAGATCGACGACGCAGCAGCACGCCTCGAAGCTTTGGGTAACCGGACGCGACTCCAGATCTACCGGGCCCTGGTCCGGGCCGGGCACTCCGGCATGCCCGTCGGTCGCTTGCAGGACAAGCTGAAGGTACCGGCGTCGACCCTGTCGCATCACATCAAGACCCTGGTCTCGGTCGGGCTCGTCAGCCAGGTCCGGGAATCGACGACTCTGATTTGCCACGCAAACTTCGACGCGATGCGGGGTCTGGTCGATTTCCTGGCGGCGGAGTGCTGCGCAGACGAAGTCGGATGCAAGACGACGCAAACGGCGGCGTGATTTTTTTGGCTGATATTGTTCGATGATTCTAGAAGTATGGGAGAAGCCGAATGAACGCTAAGACGGTCGCCATCATCGGGGCAGGGCCTGTCGGACTCGCAGCAGCTGCGCACGTCCTGGAGCGTGGCATGTCACCCATCGTTCTGGAGGCAGGATCCGAAGCGGGGCACGCGGTGCGCCAGTGGCAGCAGGTCCAGCTCTTCTCGCCGTGGGAGTACAATGTCGACAAGGCCGCCGCGCGCCTGCTCGCGCCGACGGGATGGAATTCGCCGGACCCGAGCGCCTATCCGACCGGCGGCGAGCTGATCGATCGATATCTGACGCCGCTTGCGACGCGAACGCCATTGCGCGAGGTGATCCGGACATCCAGCCGTGTCTCCGCTATCAGCCGCGTCGGCTTCGACAAGGCGAAGACGAAGGGGCGTGAGCTGGCCCCTTTCGAAATCCGCTACCAGAACGGCAAGGGCCCCGAAGTGCTGCGCGCCGATGCGGTGATCGACACATCAGGTACATGGTTCTCGCCCAATCCTGCCGGAGGTAATGGTCTGCCCGCGATCGGCGAGCGTGAATGCGCTGGCCACATCGCCTACGGCATGCCCGATGTCCGGGGGGCCGGTCGCGCCAGATATGCCGGGAGGACCGTTGCGGTGCTCGGCGCTGGCCACTCCGCGGTGGGCACACTGATCGATCTCGTGCATCTCGCGGGCGAGGCGCCGGGGACGCAAGCTATCTGGCTGTTGCGCGCCGCCGATCCCGCCAAGGCGTTTGGTGGCGGCCGGAATGACAAGCTCGCTGCACGCGGAGAGCTCGGCAGTGCGTTCGCTGCGCTCGTTGCCTCCGGCAAGATCAGGGTGGAAACCGAATTCGGCGTCACGCATCTGGCTGAGACCGAGGGCCGCCTCGAGATCGCGGCCGGCTCGGGTTGCAGCGGACGGAGCGTGATCGTGGACGAGCTGATCGTCTCGACGGGCTTTCGTCCCGATTTTTCGTTCCTGTCCGAATTGCGCCTGCGGCTCGATCCCGCTATCGAGGCGCCGGTCGCCCTGGCGCCGCTGATCGATCCTAACGAGCACAGCTGCGGCACCGTGCGCCCGCACGGCGCCCGCGAGCTCGCGCACGAAGAGCCGGGCTTCTACATGGCGGGCATGAAGTCGTATGGTCGCGCGCCAACCTTTCTCATGATGACAGGATATGAGCAGGTGCGCTCGATTGCGGCCGATCTCGCCGGCGACAAGAAAGCCGCCGCAAGGGTGGAGCTCGTGCTACCGGAGACCGGCGTCTGCACGCGCGGCGGCGTCGAAGCCGCCGGCGCCGTATCAGGATGTTGCGGTGGGCCGGCGAAGCAGGAATCAACGGCCTGTTGCGCCGCCGACGAAGCAGCAAAGAAGGCCGGCGCTTCGGGGTGCGGTTGTTTATGAAGTCGGTTCTTGCAGCTGATGCCGGAGAGTTATCCATTGTGGTTCGTGCGCCGTTTCGGCGTGGGGGCGGGAGGACAGCATTCGTAACTTGAGCGGCCGGTCTCTGATCGCGGTGATGTGCATCGGCCAGGTCGGCAATCTGCTGCCGCACGTGACGCTATCCGCCAATCTGGCGCAGCATCTGATGCCGACGTGGGGCCTCTCGGCGGCCGAAGGCGGCTTGATGGCGAGCGGTTACGCGTTCGGCTACATGCTCGCCGTGCCCGTGCTGACGACATTGACCGACCGGATCGACGCACGGCTCGTCCTGCTCTGGGGTTCGATCGTCAGCGGGCTGGCGACCGCAGCGTTCGGAATCTTCGCGCAAGGGTTTTGGTCCGCGACCGCGATCTGGTCCCTGGCAGGGCTTGGATTTGCCGGCGCCTACATGCCGGGCCTGAAGGCGCTGACGGATCGGCTTCCCGCCGGCGATAGTTCACGCGCCGTCACGCTATACACGTCGAGCTTCTCGGTCGGCGTCGGTCTCTCGTTCCTGGTCGCGCAGCTGATCGCCGACCGTTGGGGATGGCGGACCGCCTTTCTTGTCACCGGCTTCGGTCCGATCGCGATGGTCGTCGCGTGCCTTCTGATGCAGGAGCAGCGGCCCGCGCCGAAGGCGGGGCGTCTGCTCAACTTCGCGCCCGTCTTCGCCAATCGCGAGGCGCTCGGATACATCTTCGGCTACGGCGCCCATTGCTTCGAGCTCTACGGCATCCGCACCTGGCTGGTCGGGTTTTGGACCTTCGTCGTCGCCCATCAAGGCGCCCCGTCGTGGTTGAGCCCCGTCGTGCTGAGCTTCTGCTTTGCGGTGATCTCGATGCCGGCCAGCATCCTCGGCAACGAGGCCGCGCTGAAATTCGGGCGCCATCGCGCGATCACGGTCGTGATGATCGCGTCGGCTTGCGTCGCGCTGGTCATCGGCCTCAACGCGACAGCGCCGGCATGGGTGCTGGCACTGCTGCTGCTCGTCTATGGCCTGACCGTGCCGGCGGATTCGGGCGCATTGACCGCCGGCATGTCGGCCGCGGCTGTGTCCGAACATCGCGGCGCGACCCTGGCTCTGCATTCGACGGTCGGCTTCGGCCTGTCGGCGGTCGGCGCCTGGGGCACCGGCGCCGCCCTCGATGCAGCCGGCGGCCCGCAGAGCGCGACCGGCTGGCTCTTGGCGTTCAGCGTCCTCGCGGTCGGGATTGCACTGGGGCCGCTGGCGCTGCTGTGGGCGCGGAAGGTGCAGCCTGGTGGGGCGAAGTCGATATGAGGTCGCGCAATTCTACTCGGCGGTGGAAAATCGATCGAGGCGCAATCGATGCCGATGATCGGTCAGAAGGCGAGCGCCTCCCGTCACGGCGGCGAGCGTCCCCAATCCCGTCCCGCCGGCGATCAAGAACATGATCAAGAGTTGATACTTGACGGCGTCGATCGGTTCGACGCCTGCAAGGATTTGACCGGTCATCATCCCCGGCAAAGAGACAAGGCCGATCGCAGCCATGCTGTTCATGATTGGCGTGAAGCCGCTTCTCAATGCGTCCCGCAGGACCGGCAGCAACGCCTGATACCGGGTACCGCCAAGAGCAAGGCAAGCTTCGACGGCGGCTCGTTCGCGCACCAGTGTATTCGTCAGCACGTCCAGGCCCAGGCTTATTCCCGTCATGGTGTTGCCCAGGATCATGCCCAACAATGGCAGCGCATAGCGCGGATGATACCACGGATCCGGACGTAGCTCCGTCAGGAGCGCGAACATCGTGACGGTACCGGCCGCCAGCAGCATGCATCCCGCTCCTAAGCCATAGCTCCAGATACCCGGCAGGCGTCGCTTTTGCCGAGCGACGATTTCCCGTGACGCGAAGAGAACCATGATGACGGCGGCGAGGGCGGTCCAGAGCGGCGAGACCGCGGCAAACAGGAACGTCAATACGTATCCAACGAGCACCAGCTGAAGCACCATCCGCACGGTGGCGATGGCCAGCTGCTTTTCAAGCTTGAGGCGGAGAGCGAGCGAGAGAGCGCCGTCCATGACGACAAGGAGCGCGGGCAGAACCAAATCGCCGTATGCCAAGTGAATGTAATTCACGGCCGATTGTCCTCGATCCCGCCGTCGGCATTCATCACAATGACCCTCGACCCGACGCGGCAGGCCTGGGCGTTGTCGTGAGTGCTCCAGACGACACTCGTTCCGTTCGAAATGCGTTCCGCGATCAAAGATTCCACTGCCGCCGTCGATGCCGAATCGAGGGCCGATGTCGGCTCGTCCAGGAGAAGAACCCGCGACCGCAGCATCAGCGCCCGCACTAGCCCCAGCCGTTGTCGCTCGCCGGTCGACAGTCTTTGGACCGGCCAGGGACCGCAACTGCACGGCAACCCCAGTCTCATGACCAGCGGTAAGGCATCATCCCAGCAGCTGAAGTGATCTTGCACGATGTCTGACCACCAGCCCGGCTCGGCAGCGAGGTAGGTCACCCGCTTGCGCCAAGCCGGAGCGGGCATGGCCTCCCTGAGCGTTCCGTCCAGTTCGACCATTCCTTCGTTGGGATCGAGGTCCGCGATCGAGCGAAGGAGCTGGGTCTTCCCGGCGCCAGAAGGCCCTTGCAGGGCGACGCATTCGCCGTCCTGCAAGTCGAATGAAACGGAGAGGTGCAAGCGCTTGAGCGCGCGGACCGTCAGCATGTGTCAAAGCTTCGCCGGAGCCGATCGGCAACTCGCCTCGCGATCTCCGCCGGCGCCTCGTCCGGATAAGGATGCACCGAGCTGACATTGATCTCGCCGAGGACATAGCTGTCGGTCCCGTCGGGAAGGACCGGACCAAGCATGAAGTCGGCGTCCCAAATCGCAGGCAGGTCAAGTCGCGCAATATCCAGCAACGACGTCAGCTGGGGCGTCCACTCGTCTTCCATCAACCGACGCAGCCGCTGGAAACGCGGCTCTGCGTTCGAGGTGTAGAGGCGCGGTCCGGCCTCGGAACGGGCGGCCGGCGAGTCGACCAGGGCTTTGACCTTGTGATAGCCGAAGCCGGCACAGCGATCGCCCGCCATGTAGCAACGCACCACGCCTTCGCTTAAGCGAGGCTGGAATGGTTGGTCGATCACGCTGCCGTTCTCGAAATACTCCGCGCAACGACGGAGAAAATCATCCAGCGTCAGTTCCTCGGGCGCGTCTTTCGTCGCGTCCAGCACCTTTATCATGGAGGAGGTCGGCAGACTCTCGACCTTCCAGACGCCTTGGCCGCCATTGCCCCGGTTGCGCTTGATCACGCGCGGACCAGCGGCGAGCCGTGTCGGCAACTCGGCGCGCATGGCCTCGGCGCTTTGATATAACGCCGTGTCGCATCCCCAGCCCATCGAGCGGGTACGATAGAGTACCTCCTTGGTGCCCATCTTGAGGATGACATCGGGATGAGCGCTGACCCACACGCCCTGAGCCGCGACGTCTCGCAGCAATGCGTCGAGACCAGCGCGATCTCGACGGTCTTGAATGGGGTTGACCCAGACCAGCACGCCGTCAATCGCGAGCAATTGTTCACGAACGTCCTCGGCGAAGCTTTCATCATAGATCGCCGGCTGGGCTTCAATGCCGACGGCGGCGAGTGCTTCGAAGACGTGTACGAAGCGGCTTTTTTGCGCCGTCGCATCCCGCCGCGCGGCAGCGTCTCCGCGTGAGAGGATGGCGACGGTGTGTCGATGAGAAGGGTGTCGTTCGATGTCCATGCGCAAGCTCCACGAATGGCGTGCTGCGCAGAGCTTGGACCGAGGCCTCACGGGGAGTCTGCTTTGTCCCCACGCAAAGGACACTAGCGGGGCCGTCCGCGAGTTTCAAGACATGGCTGGCGCGGTTCCGCGGAGCGGTGAATTCTTTGTGACGTTCGTCGGCGACTTCGGTGGGCCGCCCGAAGCCTACGCCCGTTGACAGCCGCCGCCCTCGGGTTTTTACTTGGGGTTCGGGGATGTGCGATCTCCCCGTGAGGCGACATGCCCAAGCATCGCGTCCTGATCACCAAGGGCGCACCATGTCATCATACTTTCCTCGATTGCATCCAGCAGACTGGCTCGATTTCTCGGCACGGCGTCCGCGCCGGTCGCATCGCTGTGCGCATTGATGCCCGCGGCCTGTTGCGCCGTGTTGGCACCGAGTAGGGGAAGATCGCGAAACGGACTTCACTTGGGGCAGGACAAGACCAGGAGAATGATCATGCGAACACGAGCAATCTTCCGCACGGTCCTGTTGCTTGCGATCGCGGGCGTGCTGTCGAGCGCGCACGCTCTGACACAGGAGGAGTTGGTCGCCAAGATCCAGGCGGCCGGCTACGCGCAAGTCAGCGATATCAAGTCGACGGCTGAAGGCGTCACCGCCAAGGCGGTGAAGAACGGCAAGGCGGTGACGCTGGTCGTCGACAGCAGTGGTCGGGTTAAAGAGCGAAACTAAGCCGAGGAGTAGCACGATGAAAAGAATCATCTGGGCCGTGGTCGGCATTGGCGTCTGCCTTCTTGCATTTCGCTTCGGCCCCTTCATCCCGGCATATGCCCAGGATGCCGACTGGCAGAAGGTGGACGAGACCCTGGGCCGCAAGCCCGCCGTCTCGGACGACGTCCGCCGTTTCGGCTTTCCCCGCACCGATCTCTCCGTGACATTGGACGGCGTCGCGATCAAGCCGGCGCTGGCGCTCGGTGGCTGGATCGCGTTCAAGCCTGCGCATGGCGGCGCCATGGTCATGGGCGATCTTGTGCTGCTCGAAACCGAGATCAATCCGGTGATGGCGAAGATGATCGCGAGCGGGCTCGAGATCACCGCCGTGCACAATCATCTGCTGCGTGCGAGCCCGGCGACGTTCTACATGCACGTCGCCGGACATGGCGACCCGGTCAAGCTGGCCGCGGCGATCCATGATGCCCTGGCCGAAAGCAAGACCCCGCTGACGGTCACGGCGCCGGCGAATCCGCCGCCCGCCATCGACCTCGACACGGCGAAGCTCGACCAGATCATCGGCGTCAAGGGGCAGGCGAACGGCGGCGTCTACCAGTTCAACGTGAAGCGGCGCGACCCCATCACGGAGGACGGCATGCTGTTGACGCCCGTCGCCGCCATGGGTGTCGCAATCGCCATCAACTTCCAGCCGACGGGCGCGGGTAGGGCGGCCATCACGGGCGACTTCGTGCTGACCAGCGACGAAGTGAACCAGGTCATCCTCGCGCTTCGGACGCACGGCATCGAGGTGACCGCGCTGCACAGCCACATGCTGGACGAACAGCCTCGGCTCTTCTTCATGCACTTCTGGGCCAACGACGATGCCGTCAAGCTTGCCGAAGGCCTCCGCGCGGCGCTCGACAAGACGGCGAGCACGAAGAGCTGATGCGAGGCGGGAGCTGCGCGCGAAGAGGTTCGGTGAAATGCGAGCCGGCCAAATTCACGCGCAAGTATCGCATTGCAGCACTGAAACGGCTCCGACCGTTCCGAACCCAAGCTTGTATCGGTCGTTACCGTTCTACGAACGGAGGAGGTAGGCATGCGTGTCCTAGTGATCACCGCGGCAGTATTACTGTCTTGTACGCTCAGTCCCTCACGCGCCGACGAGACGGCTCCTGCACGTCAGGCGCAGGCGACCGTTCCGGTGCAGCCGGATCGAACTCCCGAGCAAGCTGAACAGGCCCGAGACCAAGACAGGAAGAACGCCGAAGACGTTAAGATCGAACGTGATTGGAAGGCGCAAGGCGGCACCGATGGCGATCGCGCCGGCCGAGCCAATCAATCGGATCAGGATCATCAAACGGTGGGACGTGATTGGCGGGCCCGGCCAGACAACGCCGAGCGTCGTTGAGACAAAATCGAATCCTCTGCGGTCCAAGCCGACAGCGACATATATGGGTGACACGATCACGAGCACCAGCAGGTGACGAGAAGCTTGGTCGGATCCGCGCCGTCTAGTGGTTAGAAACAAAGCTTCGACGGCATTGACAAATTCGACCGGCGCGTAATATTTGCCTCACGGGGAAGCGATCTCCCCGCGAGGCGACATGCCCAAGAATCGCGTCCCGGTTTCGACAAGGACGCTGCATGTCTTCCGTTTTCCGATCCCCTCTCCAAGCCGCTTTATCCGTCTCGCGCCCGCCAGGGCCTCGCTGTCGGCGGTGGGATCACCGTGCCGACGGACTCTGCCGGGCGGGCAGCGATCGTGAACCATCCAACTCGAAATTCATCCGTGATCTCAACGGAGGACTGCCATGACCTACGTCATGAAGCCGCTGTCGTGCGACCCGAGTCGAATCCGCGGCATGTCGGACGAAGTCCATTATCGCTTCGTCTACGACCAGGACGGCACGCTTCGAAGCTATTCGATGGGCGAGCGAAGCATCTGACATAACAACTGACGATTCGGGGATACCGAGACCTCCCCGTGAGATGGAGTCCCATCCAAGCGCTCGCCACCTCGATCCGGGGACGATCATATGGACGCACTTGGCTTCGCTATCTTTGCTCTTGCCGCCCTTGCCGGTGGCTTCGTCAGCGGCTTCTCTGGCTTCGCGATGGGCCTGGTCGTCTCTGGTGTCTGGCTGCACATCATCACGCCGATCCAGACCGCCACTTTGATCGCGGGGTACGGTCTGCTCACCCAAGGCTACGGCATTTATAGGCTGCGACATGTCCTGGATCTGCGCAAGGCATGGCCTCTCGCGCTTGGAACAGTCATCGGCATTCCGATTGGCGTTGAAATTCTCGTCTATCTCAATCCCCTCTATCTGAGGTTCGGAGTCGGTGTGTTGTTGATGATTTACTCCATTTACGGCTTGGCGCGCCCTGTGTTCGCGCCCATGAGAATCGGCACCGGAGCAGACATCGCAATAGGCATCTCGAATGGGATGCTTGGCGGGTTGACGGGGCTCGGCGGCGTGATCTCCACGATATCGTGCCAATGGCGCGGTTGGCCGAAGGATTTGCAGCGGGCCGTGTTTCAGCCGGTGCTGTTCATCGCCTTCGTGGTCATCTCCTTGTCCCAGGCAGCGGCCGGCTCCATTACCAGGGAAACACTGGTGCTGTACGCGTTGGGCGTTCCCTTCATGGTCGCCGGCCTTTGGTCCGGCTTCAAGATGTTCGGGACCATCCAGGACGAGACCTTTCGCAAGGCTGTGTTGGCACTGTTGCTGTTGGCGGGGCTCTCGCTGGTCGTCTCGACCCTCCCTTTTTCTGCTGATCGATAAGGGCATCATGCTATTGAAGCGACTGGGCGCCATCGCCATCCCGAACGGACTGAACAGCGATTTCGATCACGCCGCGTTCGATCCGAAGACGCGCCGCGTCTTCACGGGGGCCTCCTCGCATTCTCCGATGAGTGATGAGTGCAGATCGAGCGCGGCAGGCCGCGCGCGAATTCAATCTTCTGCATGGGCCAGGCTTGCGCTGCCATCCATGCTGGCTTTGTTGATGGGAGGAAATGCCATGGCCGAGACCCTGAATTTCGACAGCGCTGCTGTCGGAACTTCGCCCGACGGGTGGACTTTGACGATGACCGGCAAGGGACAGCCGAAATGGACCGTCGAGGCCGAGGCTACGGCGCCAAGCAAGCCGAACGTTCTCAAGCAATCCGGACGGGCGACGTTTCCCCTCGCCATCAAGCGCGATACGTCCATCCGTGACGGCTTCGTCGAGGTGAAATTCAAGGCCGTTGCCGGCTCCGAGGATCGCGCCGCGGGAGTCATTTGGCGTGCGAAGGATGCCGACAATTACTACGTGGTCCGGGCTAACGCGCTGGAGGACAATGTCGTTCTCTACAAGACGATCAATGGCGTTCGAATGTCGCTCGAGATCGTGGGTCGCAGAGGCGGCTATGGCGTCAGCGCGCCGGTGTCGTCCGGGCAATGGCACCTGCTGCGCTGCGACTTTGCAGGAAGTCGGTTCAAGGTGAGCTATGACGGAAAGCAATTGTTCGAGGTGGAAGACGCCACCATTCCGGACGCGGGCATGATCGGCCTGTGGACCAAGGCAGATAGCGTGACCCTGTTCGATGATCTGACATATGGTGAGAGCAAATAGGCCTTTGGTCACCTATGCCGGAGATTGCCATGAACGTTCGATGCCTGTCGGTCGCGACGGCCCTGCTGATTGCGTCCATCTGCCCAGTACGGGCGGAGGAAGGTCTGGTCGCCTACAAATCGCTCGGTCCAGAACTGGCGCTCGATCTTGCGCGCGCTGCGTTGGCGAACTGCCGCACCCGTGGATACCAGGTTGCAGTTGCCGTCGTCGATCGCTTCGGCGTCACGCAAGTGATGTTGCGCGATCGCTTTGCAGGCCCTCACACGCCCTCGACGGCAGCAGGCAAGGCGTGGACAGCAGCCTCGTTCAAGACCAGCACGACCGAGCTCAATGCGATCAGCCAGCCGGGGATGATGCAGGCGGGCATTCGCAACCTTCCCGGAGCGGTCGTCATTGCCGGAGGACTGATCGTTGAAGCCGGCGGCTCCCTGGTCGGAGCGGTCGGCGTGTCCGGCGCGCCGGGCGGTGACGCGGACGAAGCGTGCGCGAAAGCCGGAATTGATGCCATACGCGACAAGCTAGACTTCTGAGAAGACGTCAAGATCGCGGTCAAAAAGTCCTTCGGCCTTTCACGAGCCTGGCGGCCGTCTGATCCACAGGGACAAGCAGACGCGCCGCCTTCGCACGCGCAGGTGTGGGGCGCTCACCGACAGGAATCGACAATATCCGATTTGTCGCGCCAACCTGAGAAGTAACACCGTCGAGCTTCCCCAACGATTGTTCTCGACAAGCCGATGTCCGCGAGAAGCCGGTCATCCAGTTCGAGAAGCTCGTCGTATTGGCGGCGCCGTGTGATGCCGTCCAGCAGCGCGAGCGTGAGTTTCCAGAACCATGCAGGGCTTGGAGAAGGAACGAAGGCTGCGCTGGATGTGCCGATTGAGCCAGTGGTGCTGTCGCAAGACATGTTTCACCTCCATAATGGAGCGAAACAACGCTTGGCTCGAAAGCTGGTCGGGCGGTTGTGTTTGACCCGATGGCCTTTTCTATCATGCTCGTCTCTGCCGCACAAGCGATCCGCTGATCTGGAAGCTGGAGGCGTCGCTGGAGTGCCGGTCATGCTGAAAGGAACGTTCGGCGCCGCCCGTCCACTGGATCAAGCTGACCGCAACGCGAAGCATCACACCCTGCAAATGAGTGTATCCGACCGAGGAGCACTGATCGGAGCGCCGCCTGATGGTTAAGATCCTCGCTCCCTCAGTGGTGCAACTGAGATCCAGATTCCGACAGAGGCATGCAACGCACGAAGCAGCACCACGGAACAATAAAAAGACTTCGCGGTTAAACGGTCTCCCCCGACACCGGAGTCGACCATTTGCAAGCCCATCAGTCAAAACTTGACGGGATCGACGATACTGCGCGCCTTCAACTGCTCATCGACGCAATCGTTGATTACGCCATCTACATGATCGACCTCGACGGCACAGTCCGCAGCTGGAACTCCGGTGCCCAGCGGTTGAAGGGCTACTCGCCCGACGAAATCATCGGCAAGTCGTTCGCATCCTTCTATACGCCAGATGATCGCACCAATGGGCTTCCAGAGCGCGCCTTGAGCGTCGCAGCACGAGAAGGCCGCTTCAGCGCCGAAGGATGGAGAGTCCGCAAGGACGGAAGCCGTTTCTGGGCATCGGTCATCATCGATGCCGTCCGCAATCAAGCCGGCGAAGTGATCGGCTTCGCCAAGGTCACGCGAGATGTTACCGAACGTCAGGAAGCCCATGAAGAGCTTCTCAATAGTGAGCGGCGCTATCGCCAGCTAATCGAGGCCGTGGTCGATTACGCGATCTTTCAGCTCGACCCACTGGGCAACGTGACAACCTGGAATCCCGGAGCAGAGCGGATCAAGGGCTACGCGCCGCCGGAGATCATCGGTCAGCATTTTAGCGCTTTTTACACGCCCGAAGACATCGAACTCGGTGTGCCCAAGCGTGCGCTTTCAGAGGCGGCGGAGCATGGTCGCTTCGAGGCGGAAGGCTGGCGTTTGCGAAAAGACGGCTCCCGCTTCTGGGCGTCGGTCATCATCGATCGCATCACGGACGAGGCCGGAAACATCGTCGGGTTTGCCAAAGTCACGCGCGACGTTACGGACCGGAAGCGCGCCGAGGACGAGCTCAAGCACGTTCAGGAGCAACTCGCCGCATCCCAAAAGCTGGAAGCGGTGGGGCAACTCAGCGGTGGCATCGCGCACGACTTCAACAATCTGCTCATGATCGTCCTTGGCAATCTCGAAACAGCTGAGCGGCACGCCAAGGCGCCCGGAGCCAATCTGAACCGGGCGCTCGCAAACGCGAAGCGCGGCGCACAGAGAGCCGCGGCGTTAACCAGTCGCTTGTTGGCATTTTCGCGCCGACAAGCGCTCGATCCCAAGCCAATCAACGTAAACAACTACGTCAATGGCCTGCAGGAATTCCTTCAGCGCACGCTCGGAGAGCGCATCGAAGTCCAGACCGTCGGAAGTGCGGGTCTTTGGGAAATCGAAGCCGACGCCAATCATCTGGAGTCAGCCATCGTCAACCTGGCAATCAACGCTCGTGACGCCATGCCCGACGGCGGAAAGCTGACTTTGGAAGCAGCCAACATCTCCGCCGACGATGATTACTGCCGGCTCAATCCTGAACTGGCGCCCGGTCAGTACGTCGCCATTTGCGTGACTGACACCGGAGGCGGAATGTCGCGCGACGTTCTCAGTCACGCTTTTGAGCCCTTCTTTACGACAAAGGAGCCGGGCCACGGCACCGGCCTTGGCCTGAGCCAGGTCTACGGCTTCGTCAAGCAATCCGGAGGCCACGCAAAAATCTACAGCGAGGTGGGGCAGGGCACCACCATCAAGATGTACTTTCCGCGCTTCTCCGGAAGCACACGGCCCGAAGAAATCGCACCTGAGGAAATTGCCGAGGGTGAGCTATCCGAGACCGTTCTCGTCGTCGAGGACGATGAGGATCTGCGCGTCTATATTTCTGACGTCCTGCGGGATCTCAACTATCGCGTCCTCTCGGCCCGCAGCGCTCAGGCCGCTCTGACCATTCTCCTGCAAGACGACTCGAAGGTGGACCTTCTTCTCACTGACGTGGTCATGCCGGGGATCAATGGTCGCGAACTCGGCAGGCGCGCGCATCAAATTAGACCGGGACTGAAGATCCTGTACATGACGGGCTATTCGCGTAATGCCGTGGTCCATCAGGGAAGGCTTGATGAAGGTGTCAACCTGCTGGAGAAGCCAATCTCGCAAGCAAAACTGGCGCTGAAGGTGCGAGAGATTCTGGATCAGTTTGAATGACCAGGGTCTGACCAGCGGTACTATCCTGACCGCTGGCCGGCGGCGGCCACCGTAGCACCGTCCGTTCTCTGGGGCCTTAGCCGTCATCCCTTCCCTGACTGCCTGGTGCCTCAACGGGCACCAGGATTCCCATACTGCGCTCACCCTGAGGGAGTGGATCGGTAGCCGGACTTCCCCGCTTGACCTTTTTTCGCGCCGTGAGATTTTTAAGGGTCCGAAAAAAGCCGGGGGCGGCGATGAAACTGTTGAACGAATACCTGGAGCGTGCCGTCGGTCTGGAGAAATTGGCGGCGGGCGAGCAGGATTCGACCTTCAAAACTCAGCTGTTGAACCAGGCCGCGGCTTACAGAAAGCTGGCGGCAAAGCGCGCCTTGGAATACGGACTGCCGCCACCAAGCCCGCCAGAAGACCCGCCGCAGCCCTGAGAGAGTTAAAAGATCGATCTGGATCAGGGCCGCCTGCGGCCGTGCGGCTGGTCAGCGAGGGCGACGAGGCCCGGTGACGCATCCTCCAAGAGTATGTCGCGGGCTTTCGCGAATTGATCGGGAAGTTGCGCAAGAAGCTGCACTCCCGAAGTCGAGCTGACATCCGTTGGGCGGGGGACCCTTGCTCCCTGTGTTCAAAATGGAACATAACTCTTTATCGCGAGTTCCTTCCCGATCGCACAGCGGGGTGCGCAGGGGGCCAGCATGCAAGGGACGGGAGTTACTATCCTCGTCGTCGAAGACGAACAGCTTATCCGCGACATGGTGGCCGACGCATTGTCAGATGGCGGCTTTGAAGCCGAAGTCGCCGTCAGCGGGGAGGATGCAGTTAGTCTTCTGCAGGGCAACCAAACCAAGTATCGCGCACTCGTTACCGATATAAATTTGTTCGGAAAGCTCGATGGCTGGCAAGTCGGCCATCGCGCCAGGGAGCTAAATCCGGACATCTCTGTGATTTACATGACAGGCGCGGCGGCCGATCAATGGCCCGCCCACGGCGTGCCCAACAGCATCTTGCTGACCAAGCCATTTGCACCTGCGCAAATCGTGACCGCCGTAGCTCAACTTCTGAATACCGGAACTCCGCCCGCTCAGTCCTGAGGGGAGTGGACGAAGCCTTCTCCGACCGAGGCAGCCTTAGTTCTTCGTCAAGGGCTTGGGCGGCTCTTCGGCCATGGCCTCGACATCAATGGCAGGAAGCTCGCCAGTGCGGTCTTTCAGGTCTGCCGCACGCTGGACCAAGCCAGCAGCGACCGTGGGATTTTTTGTTGTTTTTGCCATGCGCAGCAATGCCGCTGCGGCCTCACGGGCGAACTGATTTAAGCGCGACACGGTTGGACATCCGACACTTAGCTGACGTGGAATGATTCAAGGGTCGAATATTCGTTCCGAATTCGGCTTAAAAATGCGCGCACGACACAAGAAGGGCTTCAGCTCGGGGCTGGGCCAGCTGAGGTCCTTCGTGTGTCGGCACCACGTTATTGGAGCGCGGTTCCGAACGATGCCCAACTAAAGAGGTGGTTCTTGGTTCCCGGTTATCAGCCCAAATTTCGAGAAAAAAACGGGCCCCAGCTCGCGGGGCTATTGGGGGGCATGGAGCTGGGGCCACTCGGGGTCGCCCTTGGGGAAGGGCATCGGGAAAACTTGGCAATCGCAGGAATGTTCCTGTCTTTTCCAAAGAGCGAGTGTGTAGATCAACCGCACGGCCGCGACTTGAGACGTCCTCGTGAAGGACTTCATGACCCCCTGAGCCCCGGTCCTCCGGGGACACACCGCGTTGCAAACTCGCTATGATGGATCGAAGCCGCGCAGAGTCGTTGGGCGACCAGTCCTGCAATAGTGAGAGGCGCGGTGATCCACAGCGCTACGAAACCAAGGCGTGTGCGCTGTCGAATTCATACGAAAGGGCCAGATCCGGGCGCGACGCCCCCGGGACTACGCGCCCACATCGCAAGACGGCGATGCTCGGTCTGACTTAACGTACGTGCCTTATTCGGACACAGCGAGAACGGTCAGGCCCCTGGTGCGCTTGTGGGGCGTCTCGAAGTCGATCCGCTGCCCCGGCGATAGGCCGATCAAAGCCGCTCCAACAGGCGTCAGGACCGAAATCCGACTGAGCTCGATGTTTGCCTCATGCGGATAGACCAGCACGATCTCTCGGCTCGCACCCGTCTCGTCATCGCGATAGGTCACTTTCGATCCCATCCTGATCACGCCTCGCAAGTTGTTCTCGTCCGTCACCGTGGCACGTTCCATCTCTCGAGCCAGAAAATGGGCCACTCGCGGAAACAGATCCATGCTCGAATTGGCCAAGGAACTGAGGCGCCGTGATTCGTCCTCAGTAATCTTGATCGGCGGCAACGCCGACTGTTCTCGCCGGCTCTCAGCTTCGAAATTGCGCATTGGTCGCTCCTATGCTGCAGTTGGTCCGGGGTCGTCATCGAACGGGTTGCCTGACCGCGTCGGCCCTCTCCGGAAGAATGGGACGACCTTTGAATCCGATGGGGTCAGGCTTTGGACCCTGACGACATTCAGACATCCGGCGACGAAGTACGGCATCTGATCGCCGACCCGCAGTCCGATCAAAGCTGTACCCAGCGGGGTCAACACCGAAATGCAGGCGGGATCCGACCAGCACTCCTCGGGCCAGACCAGTTGCACGGTGCGACGCGGAACGCCCCAATTCGTGCAATGGGTGACCCATGATCCGATCGTCACGAAAGGACGGACGTTGTCCGTTTCGTCCGCGACGATATCGGCGCGGTTGATTTCGCCCATGAGGAATATCCCGTCCAAATCTCCTTTTTGGACGGCGAGGCGGGCGAGCTGTTCGAGCCGCGGATAGTCTGATGAGGTCAGTGCGATTTTCGGAAGAGGCAGCACGGCGCACTCCTTCTGCTTCAAGACGACCTCTCGAGTGGAGGTCACGAAAGCTGGAAAAGAGCCCGGACGGCGCGAACACCGTCCGGCTAACCGCCTGCTTGGAGGCGGCCGGCGTGAAGAGCAAAACGCGCGGTGCGCGCATCAATGTCGATGTCATAAGCCATGTTGCTCTGACTATAGTGGTTCATTTCCCTGGAAACATTGCGACGAAACCGCACAGCACCTGTACACGCGAAATATCGAGAGGAGACAAGGAGCGTCATTGAAGTGAGACATCGAACAATCACGCGGGTCTACCCAGCTGCGCAAGAACGTGCGTCGAAGATTACATCGCGTGGGATGGACAGGCTGACGTTGCTGCAGGCGAACGCTCTTGTCGCACCGGTAGGCCCCGGGCGGCGGTTTGACGTGAATGTGAGCCGTAGTTCTACAGAACCATTATTATAGTCGGCATCGATCGCTTGCACCTGGCGATGGAACACTGAACGGGCGCCATGACATGCGATACCGCTTCGAGGTCAGCCCAGCTGAGGACACCGAGCCGGTCGAGATGAGTGGCTGGCGGGGGATCGCGCTCTGCGGATTCTGTGCGTTGCTGGGCGCTCTCGCCGCCGTCGTTGCCGCCGCGACTGGCACCCTTCCACACTGGATCTGAACCGCTCGATCGCGGAGCCAGTGTCCGCGGGAATGGCGGTTTCCGGCCAAACCATCACAATGGCGCTAAAATCTAGCAGTGGAGATATCGATCCGCCTCGGCTAAGCAATTGAGGATCAGCGAAAGCATCTCTCCACCTCGCAGCCTGGGGCAATGAACGCAAATGTTCCTGCTTGCCGTTCTCGTCCTTCCTTTCGCGGGAAGCTTTATTGCGGCACTCTTGCGGGTCAATGCACGCAACGCTGAGGCATGGCTCGCTGGAGCGGTCGCACTTACAGCTTTTTGCCTCATCGGCGCGGCTTATCCGAACGTGACGAATGGTGGCGTTGTCGGGTGGCGAACGGACTGGGTCGCTGAACTTGGACTCGCATTTGTGCTGAGGCTTGACGGGTTCGCATGGGCCTTCGCCATGCTGATCACCGGCATCGGTTTTCTGGTGGTGCTGTATGCCCGGTACTACATGTCACCCAGTGATCCCGTTCCGCGGTTCTTCTCCCTGCTGCTCGCCTTCATGGGAGCAATGCTGGGAATCGTGCTCTCCGGCAACCTGCTCCAACTGGTTTTTTTCTGGGAGCTGACCAGTCTCTTTTCATTCCTGCTGATCAGTTACTGGCACCACAACGCGGCGGCGAGAGACGGCGCGCGGATGGCGCTGGTGATCACGTCGACGGGTGGGCTTTGCCTCTTCGCCGGCGTGCTGCTCATCGGGCACATCGTCGGCAGCTATGACCTGGAGCAGGTGCTGGCTTCCGGAAACGCGATCCGTTCGCACGCGCTTTATGTCCCCGCACTCGTTCTGATCCTTCTCGGCGCTCTCACAAAAAGCGCCCAGTTCCCGTTTCATTTCTGGCTGCCGCACGCGATGGCCGCTCCAACTCCCGTTTCAGCTTATCTCCATTCGGCAACAATGGTGAAGGCCGGAGTGTTCCTTCTAGCGCGGCTCTGGCCGGCAATGGGTGGAACGAATGAATGGCTGTGGCTGGTGGGCTCGATCGGCCTGATCACGTTTTTTCTGGGCGCCTTTCTCGCCGTGTTCCAGCAGGATCTGAAGGGGCTATTGGCCTACTCGACGATCAGCCATCTCGGATTGATCACGCTTTTGACCGGACTCGATACCCCATTCGGACAGATCGCGGCGATTTTCCATATCATGAACCACGCGACCTTCAAGGCATCGCTGTTCATGGCGGCCGGCATCATCGATCACGAAACCGGCACGCGCGACATCCGCCGCCTTAGCGGGCTATGGGCCTTCATGCCGATTACGGCGACGCTGGCCATGGTGGCTGCCGCGGCAATGGCGGGAGTGCCGTTGCTGAATGGTTTTCTGTCGAAGGAAATGTTTTTTGCCGAGACGATCGAGGTCCATGACAATTCCCTCGTCGATCAGGCGCTGCCGTACATCGTCACTCTCGCCAGCACGTTCACGGTTGCCTATTCGCTGCGCTTCATTCGCGACGTGTTCTTCGGCCCGGCTCCAACCGGCTTGCCACGCGTTCCACATGAGCCGCCCCTGTTGATGCGACTTCCGGCCGAACTGCTCGTGCTGGCATGCCTCATCGTCGGTGTCGCGCCGGCTCTCACAGTGGCGCCGATCCTCGATACGGCTGCCCGGGCGGTTCTCGGCTCCGCGATGCCGGAGTACAGCCTTCGTCTCTGGCACGGAATTACGCCTGAACTTCTGATGAGCATCGTAGCGATGGCCGGTGGGTTGGGCGTCTACGTCATGCTGCGCTCCTACCTGCTCGCGCATGAGGGACCGCCCTTGCTCGGTCGCATCAATGGCAAGCGGATCTTTGACTGGGTGTTGGTGACATTGTCCTGGCGGTTTGCGCGATGGCTCGCCACCAATCTCGGCACGAGGCGTCTCCAACCACAATTGAGACTGTTGGCTGGCGTGGCGTTCGTCGCTGCTCTGCTGCCCCTCTACGCCCGCGGCCTCTCGCTGACGGGACCGTCAAGGAGGGAATTCGACCTCGTCTTTGGACTACTCTGGGTGGTGGGCGTTGGCTGCGCGGTGGCGGCCGCGGTCCAGGCCAAATTTCATCGGGTGGTGGCGCTGATACTGCTCGGGACCGCGGGTCTCGTCACCTGCGTCAGCTTCGTCTGGTTATCCGCTCCCGATGTCGCGCTGACGCAGATCGTCGTTGAGACGGTTACGACGGTTCTCCTGTTGCTCGGCTTGCGGTGGCTGCCGAAACGCATCGCGCGACCAGGCCCGGCAGAGGCGCCCGACAGCATTCGGTGGCACCGCGTTCGCGATTTCTCCATCGCGCTCCTCGCCGGGCTCGGTTTGGGCACGCTTGCGCTGGCGGCCATGCAGCTCCCGGACAACCACAGCATTTCGCGATACTTCGTGGAAAACGCCTACACGAAGGGGGGCGGAACCAACGTGGTGAACGTCATCCTGGTGGATTTTCGCGGGTTCGATACGCTCGGCGAGATCACCGTGCTTGCGGTCGTCGCACTGACCGTCTTTGCGCTTTTGCGCCGTTTCCGTCCGGCCCCCGAAAGCATTCCCGTTCCCGAACAGCAGCATGCCCAGGATGCCCACGACGAGGCTCATCCCGATCGACAGAAGGGCGACACTGCCAAAGACACGCTTGCTACCGCGGCATTGATGATGGGGCTGCTGTTTCCCGTGATCGGCGTCGTGGCCATTTTCCTTCTCTTGCGCGGGCACGACCTTCCGGGCGGCGGCTTCATCGCCGGCATCGCCATGGCAACAGCATTCATCCTGCAGTATATGGCTCGCGGCACGGTGTGGGTGGAAGCTCGTCTTCACGTCATGCCGGTGCGTTGGATGGGTTTCGGCCTCTTGCTGGCAGGGTGTGCGGGAGCTGCCGCCTGCGTTTTCGGACACCCCTTCCTGACCTCGTACTTTGCATATGCCGAACTGCCTCTGCTCGGTCGCGTCCCCACGGCCAGCGCTCTTCTCTTCGATATCGGTGTGTTCTCGCTCGTCGTCGGCGCCACGGTATTGATGCTCATCGCAATCGCGCATCAATCGCTGCGTCGCTATGGCGTGCCGCTCCAGGCGGGGCAACGCGCGCACGATGAGCGAGCGAAAGAGGAGTTGGTGTAATGGAGCTTAGCCTGGCCATCGGCATAGGTGCGCTTACGGCGTCCGGAGTGTGGCTGATCCTCAGGCCGCGCACGTTTCAAGTCATCATCGGGCTTTCGTTGCTCTCTTACGCCGTCAATCTCTTCATCGTGGCCATGGGACGGGTGCGGACGGGAGCGCCGGTGCTGATCGCAAAGGAGATCGGGGATGCAACGAAACATGCTGACCCGCTACCACAGGCGCTCGTACTGACTGCAATCGTCATCAGTTTTGCGACGACGGCGTTGTTCCTTGTCGTTCTCCTCGCGTCGCGCGGCCTGGCTCGCACCGATCACGTCGATGGTCAGGAGCCCGAGGCGTGAGCGGAATCGCAAATCTCGTCGTTGCGCCTATCGTCCTGCCCCTGCTTGCCGGCGCAGGCATGCTGCTCTTGAATGGAGAGCGGCACCGCAACATCGTGGCTGCGGTCAATGTCGCCGCAACGGTTGCACTCGTTTGCGTCGCGGTGATCTTGCTCGGAATGTCTGATTCGGGTCACCCCGGAATCAGGGAAGTCTATCGCCTGGGCGATTGGCCTGCTCCGTTCGGAATTGTCCTCGTTCTCGATCGGCTCTCCGCGCTCATGCTGCTCCTGACCAGCATCCTGGCGTTGGCGTCGGTTGTGTTCTCTCTTGCCCGTTGGCACCGGACAGGCGCGCATTTTCATCCGCTCTTTCAATTTCTGTTGATGGGCCTCAATGGTGCCTTCCTGACCGGCGATCTCTTCAACCTGTTTGTCTTCTTCGAGTTGTTGCTGGCCGCTTCGTACGGACTTCTGCTGCATGGTTCCGGTCTTGCACGGGTGAAGGCCGGGTTGCACTACATCGTCGTGAATCTGGTCGCGTCTCTATTGTTCCTGATCGGGGTCAGCCTGATCTATGGCGTCACCGGGACGCTCAATATGGCGGACCTCTCGGCGCGGATACCTGCAATCGCTGCGGAGAGCCGCGGTTTGCTCGAAGCAGGCGCCGGCATGCTGGCCGTGGCCTTCCTGCTCAAGGCCGGCATGTGGCCTCTGTGTTTCTGGCTGCCGACGGCCTACGCATCTGCGAGTCCACCGGTGGCGTCGATCTTTGCGATCATGACCAAGGTCGGCGTATATATCATCCTGCGTCTATCGCTGTTGCTTTTCGGTGAGGGCAGCGGCGCGTCAGCGGGCTTCGGCAGTGACTGGCTGTTGTGGGGCGGGGTGGCGACGATCGCCTTCGGAGCAATCGGCACATTGGCATCCCAGGACACCGCCCGTCTCGGCGGCTTTTCGGTGCTCGTATCCTCCGGAACCGTGCTGGCAGCCACCGGGACCGGGCAAGTCAGTGTCGCCGGCGGAGCACTGTTTTACCTGGTCAGCTCGACTCTCGGCATCAGCGCGTTCTTCCTTCTGGCCGAACTCATCGAGCGCGGCCGCGAACCCGGAGCTGACGTGATCGCCGTCACGCGAGAAGCTTACGGAGAAGACCACGGTGCGGACGATACCGAAGAGGAAGTCGGCATGGCCATTGTGGCCACGATGGGATTGCTCGGCGTCGCCTTTATCGGATGCGCCCTGGTCATCGCCGGGCTTCCGCCGCTGTCGGGGTTCATAGCCAAATTCGCGCTGCTGACGGCGGCGCTTCATCCTTCAGACATGCATCCGGGCGGTGCCGTTCCCGGCAGTGGATGGGCGCTCCTGTTGGCGCTCCTCGTGTCCAGTTTTGCGGCGTTGGTCGCGCTGACCCGAGCAGGTATCCGCTCCTTCTGGGCCTCGCCAGATCGCACCGTGCCGCGTGTGCGCCTGATCGAAATGGCGCCCATCATGTTCCTGTTGATCATTTGCGCGACCCAGACAGTGCTCGCCGGTCCGGTGATGCGTTTCATGCAGGCAACGGCGCAATCGCTGCACGCCCCGGCGGGCTACGTCAGCGACGTCCTGGAGATCAGCGTCCAAGGCAGCCGAAAGGCGGGTGGCGAATGACGCGATTCCTGCCCTTTCCGCGGGTGAGCTTCTGTCTTCTCGCATTGTGGCTGCTGCTCAATCAAGCAGTCACGGTCGGACATGTCCTCCTCGGTTGTGTGATCGCGCTCGTCGGCGGGCGGATCCTCACCGTGCTGGAGCTGCCAAGCACGCACGTCAGGCGACCCGGCGTCCTTCTCCGCCTGTTGGGATTGGTAGCGATTGATATCATCCGCTCCAACTTGGCGGTTGGCCGGATCATTCTCGGCTTTGGGCGCCGGCAGCGAAAATCCGGGTTCGTGAACATTCCGCTCGACATGCGCAATCCCTACGGACTGGCCATGTTGGCTTGCATCATCACCTCGACGCCCGGAACGCTGTGGGTGAATTTCGATGCACAGAAGGGCTTGTTGATGATCCATGTTCTCGACCTGGTTGATGAAGCCGAGTGGATCCGCACGATCAAGCAGCGCTACGAACGCCATCTGCTGGAGATATTCGAATGAGCCAGCTCTTGCTGATCTACGCGCTTGTCGCCGCACAGGTACTTCTGGTGTTGGCTATCGGCTGTGGCGCGGCTCGCATCTTTCGGGGGCCGCGAGCACAGGATCGCGTTCTGGGTTTCGACACGCTGTCCGTGAACGCGATGTTATTGCTTCTGACGTTCGGGATTCGATCCGGCGAAACGCTCTATTTCGAGGCGGCTCTGGCCATGGCCCTCTTCGGTTTTGTTGGTACGGTTGCGCTAGCGAAGTTTCTGCTGCGCGGCGAGGTGATGGAATGAACGGCATCGAACACCTGCCGCCCTGGGCTGCGGCTCTCACGGCATTTCTCCTTCTTGTCGGCGCCGCCGCCACACTGGTCGGTTCGCTGGGCCTTTTGCGGTTCGGCACATTCTACGAGCGGGTCCACGCGCCGACGCTCGGGACAACGCTGGGCACCGTATTCATTGCAGCTGCTTCAATCGTTTGCTTTTCGGTACTTCAGAGCAGGCCCGTGCTGCACGAAATCCTGATCATCGGGCTTGGCGTGGTAACCACGCCTATTGCGCTGACCGTATTGGTGGGCGCAGCGCGATTTCGCGATACCGCCGAAAAGAGTGCGCAAGTTCGCGGACCAGAGGGCAATTAGCGCGAGACGCGCGATTTTTTGGTTCCTTGACCGGCCAGTCGGTCAATCCAGGCTAAATGTCGCATTTGATTTCCTGCATCGCATGCCCACCTCTAAGTACATGATGCATGACGCTGAGTAGTAGGCGAGTTCGCCGAAGTCTTTGCATGTTGGCCGCCTGATCGGAGGCAATCAGCCCCGAACTCAGTCCATGCCGCGTTCGCGAGGGCTGGAAGCTCGGTGCCCGGCAGAGCGAGCAATGCACATGCCGCTCGCAAGCGAGCCGCACCGCAAACAGAGGCAGTGATGACTACAACGCTACGACGCCGGATTTATAGGACCCAGCTGCAGATCCGCCGGTAACCCGGACGATTCAGATCGTCCGGGATGGTACCTCAACATTTCTGCAACCAAAGCCGGGAGTTTCTCATGTCGGTGTTCTTCGCGCTGCTCGTCCTGACCTCATGGGTCATGTTCATCTGGATTTCAGATCCCGATGGCTTCCGCGAGGCATTCGCTCGCCGCCGAGCGCCAATTCCTCACGATCCTAAAAGGTGACGTTGGGAGGTTCACCTCCGTCACCGCGTACAACAGTTGCTTATGAGCGAGAAAGATATCGTGCGCCGCATGTTCGCGGGGCGCGATGCTTGGTTGCTTCTCGGCTCCAGATCGTCGGTCCAGGCCAAACCGGACGAACGAAGCTGGCAGGCAACAGCGTCATAGGCCCTCCGCAAGGCAACCGAATTGCCGCGCTGGTCGAGCTTGGCAGGCCATCGGGCCGGCGGCCGTTCGCAATTGTAAGGATTCTGACATGAATATCGTCGCTGCGACAGATTTCTCGACGCGGTCCAATCGCGCTTTGCGGCAGGCCGGCCTCCTGGCGCGCTCCCCTGATGCAACTCTGCACCTTGTTCATGTCGTCGACGAGGATCAGCCAGCCGAGCTGATCCGCATCGAAGAGCGTGAGGCACAGCGGGTGCTGGTTGAGCAGATCGCATCCATGCCGGAGCTGCAAAACGTTCAGTGCTACCCGATCGTGGTCAAGGGCCATCCCTTTGACGGGATATTGCGAGCGGCTGCAGCAGCCGACGCGGATCTCGTTGTAATGGGAGCCCATCGTAAGCAGTTTCTGCGCGACATCTTCACAGGCACCACAATCGAGCGTGTAATTCGCGGAGGAAGGTATCCGGTTCTGATGGTGAACAACGAGGCGCAGCGGCGCTATGAACGCGCTCTGGTGCCGGTCGATATGTCGGATACATCCGCCGATGCAATCCGCGTGGGGCTGTCCACCGGACTCTTGACACAGGGCGCAACAACGATCCTTCACGCCTTCTCGCCGATGACGAAAGCGCGATTGGTCCGCTCCGGTGCGAGCGCGGCCGTCATCAGCGGATATGTCGATAGCGAGCGTCTGAAGGCAACGGAGGAGCTGACGAAGTTTCTGGTGGCGAACAAGCTCGGCACGCAACGATGGTCTCTCCAGGTCGGCGAGGGCGGGCCCATGCAGGTCATCACCCGTGCTGTTTCGGAGAGGCAGCCTGACATGCTGGTGATGGGGACGCACGGGCGATCTGGATTGGTTCGGGCCTTGATCGGGAGCGTAACGGAAGAAGTCCTGCGTTCGTTGAGTGTGGACGTTCTCGTTGTTCCTCCCGCCGGCTCTGAACGCACAATGTCAAATCCGCTGATCGGCACCGACCCGAAGGCGTGACGCGTACCGCGGCTCATCGCTCGCCGGCGAACCCTTCTTTCCGCGAGACCACGGCTCCCGCTCTGTCGGCTGATCGATAGACTAGCGGCGCCGTCGTTCGCTGTCGCGCGCAGCCGGCTTTGCTGCTTGTGGTTTGGTTGAGCCCCGCGTGATCTTCAGCGGATCGCTGGCCGGAAAGGTTTGCTGCAATTGCCGGTCCAATTCCTCGTCGAGTTCCCGCTTCTCCCGCTGCTTCGATGTTTCGTCATGCTTTGGCATTGCTCAATCTCCGCGTTTAGCACTTGGTGACCGGCCGTCCGTGATCGGGAACAGTTGACGCCAAACCGAGCGGAATTGAGGATTTGGAATCAGCACGGATCTTGAAGTAACAGACCGGTGCTCGGGACATCAGCGTCGCTAGTCCCGCCCCCACGGGGGACAATAGTGTTTCTCGATCATGGCACCTGCGCTCCGGCATGAAAAAACCCGCGGCGGATTGCTCCGCGCGGGTGAACTTTCGATGATGCCATTCTGCCAGTGTTTTGCCCGACGTGTCAAAGCTGAACAGCACGACGGGCAGGGATGTATCGGTTCGGCAAACGCCTAGTTGGTGCAATCAAAATGGCTAATGATTTCAATACCCCCGCTACTGTGCATGGGGTTGTTTTTCGTTTTTTTGTTTTTGCGCCGCCGAAGCCGCACCTCAGCGCCGTCCGCGCGGTGCTTCCGCCTTGGCCGGCGGCTCGGTCTGCGGTCCGCAGCTCGCGGCAGCGAGGGTTGACTGCGCTTGCGGCATCAGGCCGGGCTCGGGGGCGAGCGCCTTCATCACGATCAGGCCGGTGGTGCTGGGGGAATCGATGATCAGGCGGTCGGCGGCGGTGATCTCTTCGTCTTCGGGCAGCTCGTTGTGCTGCGGCTCGGTCATCAGGTCGAGCTCGATCACCTTCTTGCCGGCCGAGCGGTCGTTGATGGCGTAGTAGGCGATCTCGTTGCGGGTGTAGAACGACACCGACGTGTAGGCCTGGCTGACGGGGACCGTCAGCTTGATCGGCCCGTTCGACAGATCGTAGCGGCAGATCGCGAGCGCAAAGGCCGGGTCCATGAACGGCATCGGCGAGGTCTGCGGATCGGCGAGCGGAAGCTGCGTGACGGCGTTGAGTTTCGTCATCGGCGTCAGCCGCGAATAGGCGTCCTGGGTCGCGATCCGCGGCAACGCCAGCACGCTGACGAGATGGACCACGAGGCCCAGCACCACGCCGGCAACGATGGTGAACAACAGCCGGATCATGAGCAGCCCGCCGTCGTGATCGTGGGCATCGGCGCGTCGCGCTGGGTGCGCGTGGCAACGCCGACCGGGGTGTCGTAGAGCCGCAGCATCAGCGTGTAGCGTTCGATGCCGCCAGTCGGCAGCCAGTTGCCGGCGCGCGAGCGCGAGGCGATGCGGATCTCGAACGAGCCGTCGGACTGCCGCACGATCTCCTGGCTGGTGAAGCCGTAGCGCTGCAGCGAATTGGGAACGAGATGACCCTTGCGGTCATAGAGCGTCAGCGTCCAGAACCGTGCCGGCGGTGTCACGCCGGAGACCACGACGTCGCAGCGGCCGTCGAGCACCTTCTTCTTGTCGTCGGCGGTGGCGGTGAAGGCGACGCCGTCGCCGGTGCCGATAGGCAGCTCGCCGTTGCGCACGATGGTGGCGCGCGAATAGGGATCGACGTCGGCGGTGCCGGTGCGCGGACGCGCGGTCCAGGGGCCGATGGTCAGCGCGCCGATCTCGGTGCCGCGCGTCGTCGTCATCCAGGTCGCGCCGACGCCCACCACGGTTGCGAGCAGAAGGGCCGTCAATGTGATCAGGATCAGCCGCACTTGTTCGGTCAGTTCTTGCGCGGGGCGGATGCGTTCGCATTCTCTTCCGCATAGTTCTGCGGGAAGGCGAGCGCGCTCGTGGACGATGCCGGTTTGGCTTGCTTGGGGTCGGTGGCGGCCGCTTTGGCCGCGGTCCTGGCCGCGTCATCCAGCAGCTTCTCGACGCGCACCAAAACGTCGGCGCCGCGCTTGGTCAATACGGGCGGCGGACCGGGCTTGGTCTCCAGCACCTTCGGCGCCGCATTGGCCTGTGCGTTGGTGATCCGCTCGGGCGGCAGCTTCTGGCCCATGCCGATACCGGCGATCTCCCGGACCTCGACGCCCTGATGCGCCGCGAGCATGATGTCGTGCCAGGTCTGCGCCGGCAGCGAGCCGCCGGTCATGCGGTTGGTCGGCGAATAGTCGTCATTGCCGTACCAGACCGCGCAGGTGAAATTGCCGGTGTAGCCGACGAACCAGGCGTCGCGATACGCATTCGTCGTGCCGGTCTTGCCCGCGGTCGGAATGCCGTCGAGGGCTGCGCGGCGCGCGGTGCCTTCGCTGACGACGTGGCTCATCATGCCGGCCATGTCGGCGGCTACGGAGGCGGGAATCGCCTGGCGCGGCTTCGGCCCGTCGCGGTCCCAGCGCCAGACCGGATCGCCCGCGCCGGTGCGCACTTCCAGCACGGAATGCGGCGTCACTGCCTTGCCGCGGTTGGGGAAAGTCGCGTACGCCACCGCGTGCTCGAGCACGGTGACTTCGTCCGAGCCGATCGGCAGCGACGGCGTGTCGGGCAGCGGTGCCTTGAGGCCGAAGCGGCGCGCGACCTCGACGATCTTGGCGCGGCCGATCTTGGCCGGGTTCGGCGCCTTCGGCTGCTCCTTCTGGCCGATCGCGATCGACAGCTTGACGGGTACAACGTTGATCGAGCGCGTGATCGCCTGCGTCAGTGTCACCGCGCCGGAATAGGAATGGCCATAGTTCTGCGGGCACCAATTGCCGATGCAGACCGGGCCGTCGACCACGATCGAATTCGGCGTGAAGCCGTTGAGGAGCGCGGTGGTGTAGACGTAAGGCTTGAACGACGAGCCCGGCTGGCGATAGGCGTCGGTGGCGCGGTTGAACTGGCTGGCGCCGTAGTCGCGGCCGCCGACCATGGCGCGGATGCCGCCGTCGAGATCGGAGACGACGGTCGCGGCCTGCGTCGCGTGATAGTCGCGGCCGAACTGGCGCAGCTGGTTCTCGACCGCGTCCTCCGCCGCCTTCTGCACGTTGGTGTCGATCGCGAGCCGGACCACGAAGACGCGCTCAGTGTAGGATTTCGGGAAGGTGTCGACCAGCTTGCGCATCTCGTCGAAGGCGTAGTCGAGATAATAATTCGGCGACGCCTCGTAGCGGCGGTCGACCGCGAAGGCGGGGTTGCGGCGGGCGCCGAACACCTGGCCCTCGGTCATGAAGCCGGCGTCGACGAGATTGTCGAGAACGACATTGGCGCGGGCGCGGGCGGCGGGCAGGTTGATGTGGGGCGCGTATTTGGTCGGCGCCTTGAACAGGCCGGCGAGCATCGCGGCTTCGGCGAGCGTCACGTCACGTGCCGACTTGTTGAAGTAGAAATGCGCGGCGCCGTCGACGCCGAAGGTGCCGCCGCCCATATAGGCGCGGTCGAGATACAGTTTGAGGATCTCGTTCTTGGTCAGGCGCCATTCCAGCCAGACCGCGAGGAAGGCTTCGTTGACCTTGCGCTCGATGGTGCGCTCGTTGCTCAGGAACAGGTTCTTGGCGAGCTGCTGGGTGATCGAAGAGCCGCCCTGGCGGACGCCGCCGGCCTGGGCGTTGGTGACGAGCGCGCGCGCGGTGCCGGCGATGTCGATGCCGAAATGCTCGTAGAAGCGGCGGTCCTCGGTCGCGAGCGTCGCCTTGATCAGCACGTCCGGAAAATCTTCCAACGGGATCGAATCGTTGTGCTTGATGCCGCGGCTGCCGATCGGGTTGCCGTAGCGGTCGAGGAAGGTCACCGCGAGGTCGGACTTCTTCAGCCAGTCCTCGTCCGCGGTCTCGCGGAAGGCGGGGATGGCGAGGGTCAGCATCACAACCAGGCCGCCGAGGCCCAGCGTCGCGGCCTCCGACAGCGGCTCGATGAACACCCAGCGCTTCCAACGCCCGACATAGAAGCGGTCCATGAAGGTCGAGTAGCGCTCGTAGAGCTCGCGGATGCCCTTGGCCGAGGAGAACAGCGAGGAGTCGATGCGCGCATCGAGGTCCAGGAAGAAATTCCGGATCCGGGCCTTCCAATGCGGTGGTATGATCTGGCGCACCTAGAACCCTTGCGGCTTGGTTCGAAAGCGTTCAAGCACCCGGCCGGGGGCGGCATCGAGACGTCTTGCGGGAGTGTTGCGGCAAACCCAAGGCGCCCGGCCAGCGACGGTGGGGACTCGCTGTTCCTTCTAGCCGAGCAGGGCCTATAAACCAATGGTCACGCTTGCGATTTTGAACAACAGGCCTAATTGACCCCGGTTCATTACGGGCCTCACGCGGGCGTTGCTTGCAGCCCCACGGCCGCACGCCCTAGATGGCACCAACCGTAGCTCTTTCGAACTTTTGTTGAGGCGCATGACCGCAGCTCCCAAACGACCTTCAGGCCAGGAAGGATTCTTCTGGAAAACCAAGACGTTGGAAGAGATGTCGGGGCCCGAATGGGAGAGCCTGTGCGACGGCTGCGGCCGCTGCTGCCTGAACAAGCTCGAGGAAGATGGCACCGGCGACATCTATTTCACCCATGTCGGCTGCAAGCTGCTCGATGGGGTGACCTGCGGCTGCAAGGACTACGCGAATCGTTCCGACAAGGTTCCGGACTGCGTCCGCCTGACCCCGGCCAATGTCCGCACCCTGAACTGGCTGCCGCCGAGCTGCGGCTACAAGCTTGTTGCGGAAGGCCGCGACCTCTATTGGTGGCATCCCCTGGTGTCAGGCGATCCCGACACCGTGCATGACGCGGGCGTCTCCGTACGCGGACGGGTCGAAGGCAGCGAGGTCGAGATTCCGGACGATGAGCTCGAGAACCACATCGTGCAGTGGCCGGCGCAGCTGCCAAAACGGGCGCGCCTGAAGCGACGTCCGAAGGACTGATCCGCCGCACCAGGTAGATCACGTCCTCGCGATGGCCGTGGGGTGGGATGCTCCCATGCGCCGCGGTGCCTGCCTGAGAAGAACTTTGCTGTCTACATTGACTGCATAGAACGAATCCTTCGCGGTGTTGCGCCGCCTCATGGCTTCCGGTCGAGATGAACAAGTTCGAGCGGCAGAGCAGTTCTGCCGACACCCAGACATTGCCCGACGACATCGCCGAGGAATTGTCGCGCCTTCCGAGCGAGGTCTTGAGCGTCGATGACGCTCCTTCGCTCGCGCCGCCGGCGCCGCTGTCGCAGGACGAGGTCCGCACCATCGTCATCAGCCTGATGTTGACGATGTTCCTGGCCGCACTGGACCAGACCATCGTCGCCACCGCGCTGCCGACCATCGGACGCCAGTTCCACGACGTCTCCAATCTCTCCTGGGTCATCACCGCCTATCTGCTCGCCTCGACCGCGGTCGCGCCGGTTTTCGGCACGCTCAGCGACATCTACGGGCGCCGTGTGATGATCATCATCTCGCTCAGCCTGTTCGTCGCGGGCTCGGTGCTGTGCGCGATCGCTCCGAACCTGCCGATGCTGATTCTTGCACGCGGTCTCCAGGGACTGGGTGGCGGCGGCATCATGCCGGTGGTGCAGACCGTGATCTCCGACGTCGTGAGCCCACGCGAGCGCGGCCAGTATCAAGCCTATTTCTCCAGCGTCTGGATGGTCGGCGGCATTCTCGGCCCGGTCATCGGCGGCGTGTTCGCCGAGCATCTGCACTGGTCGATGATCTTCTGGATCAATGTGCCGCTCGCGGCGGCGGCGATCGCGTTGCTGCTGCCCAGGATGAAGAAGATTCCGGTGTTCCACCGCAAGCGCAAGGTCGACTGGATCGGCGGCGTGCTGCTGATGGCCTCTGCCGTCGTCTTCATGCTGGTGCTGACCTGGGGGGGCACGCGCTTCCCGTGGCTCTCGCCCACCGTGCTTGCGATGGTGGGCGGCGCTGTAGCGCTCGCGGTCACCTTCGTGTGGCACGCGCGCCGGGCGGAAGAGCCGTTCCTGCCGCTGCCGCTGCTCGGAGGATCGGTTGTGCCGTTCGGGCTGACGGCCGGCGGTTGCGCGCTCGGTGCGATCACGGGCCTCACGGTGCAGCTGCCGCTCTATTACGAGGCGGTCTATCACCTCAGCGCCAGCGAAGCGGGCCTCGCGCTGATTCCGCTCGCGGCGGTCTCGACCTGCGGCGCGGCCATCGCTGGTCGCACCATGGCGCGGGCCAAGCACTACAAGCGGGTCGCCATCGTAGGAACGTCCTGGGCAGCGCTGTGCGGCCTCGGCCTCACGTTGACGACGTTGCCGCTCTGGGCGCTGCTGACGCTGATGGCTGCGTTTGCGCTTGGCCTCGGCACCACCTTTCCGGTCTGCGTCGTCTCGGTGCAGAATTCGGTCGCCCGTCCGCAGGTCGGCACCATCACGGGCGCGTTGAACTTCTTCCGCTCGCTTATGTCCTCGTTCACGGTTGCGGCGTTCGCGGCCATCCTGCTCATCGCGCTCGGTGCCGACGTTCCGCTCGCCGGCGAGCATCACGGCGCCGTCAATGCGATCCCCGCGGACGACATGCGGCATGCGTTCCGCTACGTCTTCGGCGCCGCCACCGCGCTGATGGCTGGCGCCGCGCTCTGCCTGATCATGATGGAGGAGCGGCCGCTGGCCGGTCCGTCCACGACGCAACCCGTCGAGATGGCGGAATAAGAACCGCTAGCCGCGGCGTCCGTCCGGAAAGCTGCTGCTTCGCGGCAATCGAATCGTGAACTCGGTGAACGCGCCGGGCTCCGTCGCGACGTCGATTGTGCCGCCGTGCTGCTTCACCACGATATCGTGGCTCATCGACAATCCGAGGCCGGTGCCTTCGCCGGCCGGCTTGGTGGTGAAGAACGGATCGAACATCTTTTCCTTCACCTCGTGCGGAATGCCGGTGCCATTGTCGCGGATGCGGATCTCGATACTGTCGCCCCGGTCGCGTGTCGCGGCGATCACTACCGGCTCGTAATCGGCGGCGCCGTCATCCGACTTGCGCTTGGCGACCGCGTGGAAGCCATTCGAGATTAGGTTCAGCAGCACCCGGGTGATCTCCTGCGGAAACACTTCCGCTTGTCCGGCCGCCGGATCGAGCTCGCGCTTCAGCGTCACGTCGAACTGTGGCTTCTCGGCGCGGGCGCCGTGATAGGCGAGGTTGAGGCTCTCCTCGACCAGTGCGTTGATGTCGCTCAGCCGATGCTCGCCGCCGCCCTCGCGGGAATGCAGCAGCATGTTCTTGACGATGGAGTCGGCGCGCCTGCCATGCTGCACGATCTTCGCGAGATTGTCCTTCAACAGTCCGGTCAGCTCGTCGACCTCGCTACGAACGTCGTCCGCGAGCGGGACAGGCGCGAGCGCCGCGTTCAGCTCGTCCGTCAGCTCGGCGGAGAGCGATGCAAAGTTGTTGACGAAGTTGAGCGGGTTCTTGATCTCGTGCGCGATGCCGGCGGTGAGCTGGCCGAGCGAAGCCAGCTTCTCGGTCTGGACCAGCCGGTCCTGGGCAGCGCGCAAATCGTCGAGCGATTTGGCGAGGTCCCGGGTGCGGTCCTGCACCTCGTTGAACAGGCGCGTGTTCTCGATGGCGATCACGGCCTGGTCTGCAAAGGTCTTGAGCAGGGCGATCGCCTTGTCCGGGAAAGGACCGGCCTCCGGCCGCGTCACGCCGATGGTGCCGATCGCGACGCCGTCGCGTAGCATCGGGATCACGAGGATGCTGCGATAGCCTCGCGTCCGCGCCAGCTCTCTCATGGCGTCCGTGAGGTCGGGCTCGTTCTGCATGTCGCTGCGGAATGCGAACTCTCCGCTTCTTGCCACCCGGCTGTGAATGCCGGATGCCGACAGCGGCACCGGGAACGAATTGAGCAGCTCTTCATTGCCGGCTTCGTTGTCGGTGCTGAAGGCGGCCAGGTGCAGCAGGTCGTCGATGACGCGCGTGACGGTGGAGGAATGTCCGCCGACCAGGGACTTGGCGCTGTCGGAGATCGCCTGGAACACCGGCGTCACATCCGCGGGCGAGGCCGCGATCACCTTGAGGATGTCGGCGGTCGCGGTCTGCCGTTCCAGCGCTTCCCTCGTGGTGTTGAACAGGCTGACATTCTTGATCGCAATCACCGCTTGGTCAGCGAAGGTCTGCAATAGCCGCACGTGATGCTCGCCGAACGCGCCGGTCGCGCGCCGCGTGGCGATGATGACGCCGATCGCCGCGCCGTCGCTCATCAAGGGCGCGAACAGCATGCTGCGGTAGCCCCGGGCGCGCGCGATGTCGCGGGCTGCGGGTTCGACTTCGGTGTCGGGCAATTGCGCCGCCACACCATTGGCCACGAGCCGGTAGGGCGGGAACTGCGCGAATGGCACCGGGAACGAGGCCTGCAGCACGCGATCGCCGGCCGGATCGGTCGGCGTGAACGCCGCAAGGTGCGCCGCGCCCCCAATGTAGCGCAGCACCGCGGTGGAGAAGCCGCCGATCAGCCGGTTGGCATTGGCCGCGATGGCGTCGAACACCGGCTGTACGTCGGACGGCGAGGCGGCCATCACTTTCAGAATGTCGGCGGTGGCGGTCTGACGCTCCAGCGTCTCGCGTGTCTCGTTGAACAGGCGCGCATTCTCGATCGCGATCACTGCCTGATCGGCGAAGGTCTGGAGCAGCTGGACGTGGTCGGCTGCGAACGCGCCGGGCTCGGCGCGCGTGACGCTGATCATGCCGACTGGCGTCGCCCGATTCATCAGGGGCATGAACAGCACGCTGCGGAAGCCGCGCAGCCGCGCAAGGTTCCGATTCAGCTCCGGGACCTCCGCGGCTTCGCTATCGGGAAACTGGATCGTCTCGCCGCCACGCACCAGCGCAAAGGTCGGAAAGTCGGCAATCTTGCGCGGGAACGACGCCTTGAGCCCTTCGTCCGCCTCGGGGCTCGTTGGTGTAAACGCCACGAGGTGGAGCTCGTCCTCGATGAACTGAAGCACGGTGGCGGAGAAGCCGCCGAGCAAGCGCCGGGAGCTGGACGCGATCGCCTCGAAGACCGGCCGGGCATCGGACGGAGAGGCCGCGATGGTGCGCAGAATCCCGGCGCTGGCGTTCTGACGATCGCGCGCAATCGCGAGCTCGCTGCGAAGCTGCGCGTTCTCGGCTGTGGCCGCCTGCAACAGGCGTTTAAATTCCGCGATGTCGTTGGAAGGGGCGGTCATTCGCAATCCGGCTTGATGCCGCGACAAGCGCGGCACCGAGGCGGATTATCACATCTCCTGCGGCCGGAGCCAGCCTCCGCGACAGCGAGTTTTGCTGCCGGAATCCGGCCCGCTTCACGTGCCCGGCCGCGACACCTCGGTCTCCTTGCTGGTGATGAACTCCAGCAGCACGGGAACGCCTTCCTGCGTCTTCTGGATGCCGCGCCTGATCGCGGGGGTGATGTCCTCAGGTCTCGTCACCCGCTCTCCATAGCCGCCGAAGGCGCGCGCCATCGCGGCGTAGTCTCCGGAAATGTCGGTCGAGCGATATTTCTCGGTCGAGACCGGCATCACCTTCAATTCGATCGCCATTGAAAAATTGTTCAGCAGGATCGACATGATCGGGATGCGCTCGCGCACCGCGGTCTCGAAATCCATGCCGGTGAAGCCGATCGCGGCGTCGCCCCAGACATTGATGCAGAGCTTGTCAGGCTTTGCGAGCTTTGCGCCCATGGCCAGCCCAAGGCCGTAGCCGAGTTGCGTCGTCTTGCCCCAGCCAAGATAGGTGAGGGGCTCGACCGACTTCCAGAACGGCGAAAGCTGGTCGCGGGGGCTGCCGGCATCGTGGGTGATGATGGTGTTGCGGATGTCGACGGTATGTTGCAGGTCCCACAGCACGCGATAGGGGCTCAAGGGCGCATCATTGCTGGTGAGCTTCGGCATCCATTTCGCCAGCCACTCCTTGTGCGAAGCCGCGATCTCGGCTGCCACCGCCGACGCGTCGCGATCCGCGCTGACGGTCTTGCCGATCTCCTCCAGCAGCGCGTCGAGCACAAGCCCGGCATCGCCGACGAGGCCAATCCTGGCTTCCACGTCCTTGTTGAGATGGTTCGGATCGAGTGTGGAGTGGATGATGGTTTTGTCTTTGGGCATCGCGATGCCGAAGCTTGTTTCAGTGAAGGAGCAGCCGATGCCGAAAATGAGGTCGGCCTCAGCCAGAAACTTCGGCACGGCGCGCGGCACCGCAAGGCCGCCGGAGCCGAGCGAGAGCGGATGCGTTTCCGGGAAGGACGATTTGCCCCCAAGGCTGGTCGTGACGGGAATGGCGAGCCGTTCGGCCAGCCGCTTCAGTTGTGGCCACGCCTGGGCGTAATGCACGCCCTGGCCGGCATAGATCGCCGCGCGCTTGGCGTTGACGAGCAGGTCGGCCGCCTCCTTCATATGAATGGGATCCGCGCCGTAGCGGGTGCGCAGCACAGGCGTGTAGTTCAGCGGCTCCGGCACCTCCTCGTTCCACATGTCCGCAGGGATCTCGACGATCACAGGGCCGCCGCGGCCGTTCTTCAGCTTGGTAAAGGCGCGGCGAAAAATGTTGGCGACTTCCGCGGCCAGGATGATCGGCTCCGACGATTTCGAAAACGCCTTCATCGCCTCGCTGGAATTGAAGTTCGGCTCGATATGCGCAAGCCTGCGCTGATAGCCCATTGGCAGCACCAGTACGGGAACGGATTCGCCGTAGCATTGCGCAACGCCGCCCATCGCATTCTCCGCACCGGGGCCATGCTGCATGCAGAACGCGCCGATCGAGCGTCCCGATGTCACCCGCGAGATCGCATCCGCCATGTGGATGCCGACGCGCTCCTGCCGCACCATCACCGGCCGGATATCGGCCTTGGCCGCATGCTCGATCAGATGGTTGACCGGATAGCCGCAGAGGATCCCGATCCCCTCGCGCTTCATGATTTCCGCAATCGCGGTGCCGAGCTTCATGGCGTCTCTCTCCCTGGCGTAGGCCGGTTGCTCCGGCCGATTAGGGGAGAGAGGATCAGGAAATCCGGGGAGGGTAAAGCGCGGACGATGAGAGTCGCGGTGGGTCAGCTATGCAGCGAGTGCCATAGCCCGGATGGAGCGCAGCGCAATCCGGGGCCGTTCCACCCGGATAGACCAGTGACGAATTTCGCTGCGCTCCATCCGGACTACGACCGCTACTTGCAGCTTTGGCAGATCATCAGCTTGCGTTTCAGCGACTCGTCTTCTTGATCGATCAATTGCTCAGCGGCGCCTTTCGCACCCGGATCGGCCCTGGAGCCCTTCGCATTGCGTGACCTCACAGGCGGGACTACCTGGCTCGAGGTGTCGTTGCCGTCGCCGATACCTACGCTGAAGCCATCGTAGTCGGCAGCTGGGTTCGGCGCCGATGGAAGCCCGCCGATCACCGGCGGCGAAGCTTCTCTGATGGATGCTGCCGGCGGAGGTCTGGAAGTTTTGGCGCCCGCATGCGGCGGCGATGCATTGGGCGGAGAAAGCGAAACCGACGGCGCGGCCGAAGTCTGCCCTCTCGCGCTGTCCTGCGACCAGACGCCAACAAAGATGAGGCTGAAAGCCAAGAGCATCACGCTTCTCATCCGCATCCTTCAAGCCGCCGTGGTTCGTCGATTGACAGTGTGAAGCGTATCAGGACCCGCATGGTCGTCAAAGCGCCGCAGCCCGGATTTCGCTACCGGGAATATAGTTCACAAAGCGTGACCGGCCCGCCGCGCACCAAGCCAGGCCCTGTCAAGTCAAAGAGGAATTTAACGCTTGCGCCCTAACTTGCGCTCGCCATGAGTGACCAGGTCGTCCACAGCGAGGTTCAACCGTTTTCGGCGCGTGCGGCGCTTCCCTGGCTGGTGAGCCTTGGCGTCTATGGCCTGCTGCTGATCCTTGGACCGCGGCTGCTCAATGATCCCGACAGCTATTCCCACATCGAGGTCGGGCGCTGGATCATCGCGCATGGCACGCTGCCAGCGACCGACCCATTTTCCTTTTCGAGGCACGGCGCTCCCTGGATCACCTTCGAATGGCTCTCGGAGGTGATCTACGCCGCAGCCTACGCGCTCGCCGGCTGGCCAGGCGTCCTCGTCGTCGGCGCCGCGGCGATAGCGCTCGCCTTTGGCCTGTTCACCTTCTTCCTGCTGCGCGAGCTTTCGCCGACCCAGACGCTGCTCATGGTGATCGTGGCCGTCATCCTCTTGGCGCCGCATATGCTGGCGCGGCCACATGTACTGGCGCTGCCGCTGATGGTGACCTGGGCGGCGGCCCTGGTACGCTGCATGGATTGTCGAGGGCCTCCGCCGTACTGGGCCCTTCCGCTGCTGGTCGTGTGGGCCAATCTGCACGGCAGTGTGGTGCTGGCGCTTGGACTGATCGGCCCTGCAGGGCTCGAGGCGCTGCTCTGCGAGGAGCGTAGTGAATGGCCACGCGTATTCCTGCGTTGGCTGCCGTTCACGGCGCTTGCGGTCGCGGCGTCCTGCCTGACCCCCTACGGGCCGGAACCGCTGCTGATGCCGCTGACCACGCTCGGCCTCGGCCCCGCGCTCGGTTGGATCGCGGAATGGCGGCCGCAGGATTTCAGCCATATAGGCTTCTTCGAGCTGTTGCTGCTGGCCGGGATCTTCGCGCTCTCGCGCGGCGTGACGCTGCCGGTGGTCCGGGCCTTGGTCGTGATCGGCTTGCTGCATTTCGCGCTGGCCCAGATCCGCAATGCGGATCTGCTGGCCATGCTGGCGCCGCTCTATCTGGCGGCTCCGCTGGGGCGAAAGTTCGGCGGACCGATTGGGAAAGATGCGGCCGGCTCGTCGCGCCGCCTGAACCTGGCCGCCCTCGGTGTGTTGATTGCGGTGAGCGGGGCGACGCTGGCCCGTGATATACGGCCGGCTCCGGCCATCACCCCTCAGGCTGCCATCGCTGAAGCCAACCTCGCCGCAGCGGGGCACGTGCTCAACGATTATACCTTCGGTGGCTATTTGATCTTTGCCGGCATTCCCACCTTTATCGACGGTCGCGGTGAACTGTACGGGGGAGCGTTCATCAACCGCTACAATCGCGCCCTGGCGCTCGTCGATCTCGGCGACTTTCTCAGATTGCTCGACGAATACAGCATCGGCGCGACGTTGCTCGCGCCGGGGACGCCGGCTATAGCGATGCTGGACCGGCTGCCCCAATGGCAGCGCGTCTACAGCGACGACGTGGCGGTCGTGCACAAGCGGCGAGATATACCGCAAAGATAGATCAAGCGGTCCCGTAGGCGGCGTATTGGCCGCCGAGCGGCACGCCGCTCAGGGTCGCTTCGAGACGCCGCGACGGCTTGGTGTCGCAGGGCAGCAGCAGGAAATGGCGCGCACCGATCTCGCGCAAGCCGCCGGCAGCCATCAATTTTCGGGTTGTGCCGGCCCCGAGCAAGACGGCGTCCCGGTCGAACTCACAACGCGCGACGGCAAGACGGGTCAGCGGGTTGTACGGATTGTGCTCGATGACGCAGACGAGTCCACCGGGGCGCGTCACGCGCCGCATCTCCGCGATGAATTGCGCCCATTCCGTTGGCACGAGATGGTGCATCACGCAGACGGCCGTGACCAGATCGAAGCTGGCATCGTCGAAAGGAAAGGTGCGGCCGTCGAACTCACGGTAGTCGACCCTGCCGTTGTCAGCGCGCGCCTGCGCCAGGCTGGCCGACGAGACGTCGATGCCGCTCAAGCGGCCGACCATGCCGTGCAGCAGTGGATGAAGGCTGCCTACGCCGCAGCCGACGTCCAGCATGTCGGGCCTCTCCGTGTCGAGCCGCTGCGCGATCAGGTTGCCCAGCAGATCGGCCTTGGCGCGCATGAAGAAATGATGCGGCAAGCCGGAGAAGTCGATCGAGGATTGGACCACGTCACGGTAGTTGTCGTGATAGCCGTCGAAGAGCTCGGTCATGCGCTGTGTCACTCGTTGACGGCGTGGATCGCGGGTGCGGCTGCCGCCTCGTTGCGGTCGAAGCCAGCGCGGGTCTGCACCACGTAGAGCGGTCGACGTTTCACCTCGGCATGGATGCGGCCGACGTAAAGCCCCACGATACCCGTCATCAGCATGTTCATTCCACACAGCAGGGACATGACGACCATCGTCGAGGACCAGCCGGTCACGAGATGACTATCGTTGCTGAGCCACAACAGGATCACCCAGCCGCCATAGAGCAGTGCCAGACCTGAGACCGTCAATCCGCACCAGATTGCCAGGCGCAAGGGCAGATCGGAAAAGCCGAGCGCGGCGTTCATCGCGAGCCGCAGCATCTTGAACAGCGGATATTTGGTCTCGCCCGCTGCTCGCTCGAGGCGGTGGAAGGTGACCTCCGCCTGCCGGAAGCCGAGCCAGGCGATCATGCCGCGTACGAAGCGGTCCTGCTCCGGCATCTGCCGAAGCGCGTCGAGCACCTTGCGATCGATCAGGCGGAAGTCGCCGACGTCGGCGGGGATGCCGACCGAGGACATCCTGCCGAGAAGCCGGTAGAACAGATGCGCGGTCGCGCGCTTGAATCGGCTTTCGCCGTCGCGCGACAGGCGGCGGGCGTGGACGATGTCGTTGCCTTCCTGCCATTTTGCGATCAATTGCTCGATCACTTCGGGCGGATCCTGCAAATCGGCATCCATGACGATGATCGCTTCACCTTGCGCGGCGTCCATGCCGGCGGTGATGGCGATCTGATGCCCGAAATTTCGCGACAGGCCGATATAGCGAAAGCGCGGGTCGCGCGTGGCGAGTGCCTGTAGCACGATCGAGCTGGAATCGCTGCTGCCGTCGTCAACGAAGATCGCCTCTGCCGGCCCGTCGAGCCGGGACAAGACGAGGTCGAGCCTGCGCAGCAGCACCGGCAGCACGGCTTCCTCGTTGAACACGGGGATGACGAGGCTGTAGCGGATCGACTGGAAATTGGCCGCCATGCGAGAGAGTCCAACTCGTTGCAGGAGCGGAAGTCTATGCCGGCGGTGGTTAAGGTCGCCTTGCCACAACCATTAAGGATATGGGGCACCGCGGTGGCTTCCAAAAGGCGGGTGCAGATGGTGATGCCCGATTAACCACGCTGGGCAGCCGCGGCTTCGGCCTAGGACTTGCGGTCTAGGACTTGCGGCGGATCTTGTAGAGAACAAATCGCTCAGAGGTGTCCAGCGCTTCCAGCAGATCCGGCAGCGGGTTTGCGGCTCGCGGCCCGAGGACATAGAGATAGTCGAAGTCCTGATGCCAGGTGCGGACGAACGGCGGAACGCCTGCCGGCGGCCGGCTTGCCGCAATCGCGGTAAGCACGCCCAGCGGCACCGGCCCCCCGTAGGGAATGGCAAGACGGCGCACGTCCTCGCGTGGCCGCACGGGCTGCTTGCCCGCTTCCGTGAATAGATTGGGCACGAACGCGTTGGCATAGTGCACGGCCAGCGTAGGTGCATAGTACATCGGATATGAGGTGAGGTCGGCGAAGGGCGGGTCTCCATTGTCGTCCGTGCTGGCGACGAGGATGCGCGAGCCGCGATCGATCTTGTGGAACGACTCGACGATGGCCGCATAGTCGGTGCGGTAAGGCAGCCACACCGTGAGCACGACGGCGAGATTGATCAGTATGACGCCACTGATCGCGGCGAGCGCTGCCATTCTCCACGCCCGGCTGGGCAGCGTCAGCGAGCAGAAGGCCGGCAGGATCAGAGCCGCAGCGGGAATGACGCGCAGGTCGACGAACGAGGTTCCGAACAGCTTCGAGGGAATGACGACGTAGAGCAGCGCGAAGCCGATCGCGAGCCAGGTCCCGGCTGTTTCGAGCTTGAGGACGCCGCGTCTTGCGGCGAAGAACAGCGAGACCATCAGCGTAAGCCCGGTCGCCGCTGCGATTGTCAGATTGTAACCGTTCATGATGCGCAACGGCCAGATCGGCTTGAATCCGATGAACCAGCTCGTTCCTTCGCTTCCGATCGATCCCGCGGTCATGCGCATGATCCCAAAGAGGGCAAGCGCCGGTATGGCCAACGCGCCGAGCCGCGCGGCGGCGACCCCGTACGACCTTCGCCCATGGCGGATGCGCGAGAGCTCGTAGACGCCGAGCGTCGCGCCATAGACGCCGAGGGAGAAGAAATGTGCTGCAAACAGCGCTGCGACGAAGACCATGTTGACGACGAAACGCAGTGGCCATGGGCGCTCCGCGAGCATCAGATAGACGGCGATGCCGCAAAGAGCGAGGCCCAGTCCGAACTCGAAATTCACGAAGCCCCAGCTGAACGGCAGACAATAAAGGAAAGCGAGCGCCGCAAAGCCGGCGAGATGGACCCGTCCCTTCCGGGCCCATTCGAGCAAAAGCGCGCCTCCGACGATCAGCAATTGGCTCAGGAGCAGAAACAGGCGCGTGGCGTTCTCGACGTTGATCAGCCGCGCCATTTGCGGGACCAGCAGATCCATTCCAAGGTTGGGATAGAATGCCCAGGCCACTTCGTAATACGGATTGGCATTGGGAGTGCCGTTCTGGCTCAGAATGTACATCCGGGCGAGATGATTGGGATAGTCGACCATCGCGGGGATAGCGGTCAGCAGCACCGGAAGAAACGACAGGGCCGCCAGGACAGCAAGAACGCTGATCGGCGTCGATCGGTCCGAGCCAAGACGAGCCCAGATTGTCGAGGTCGGCTTGTCGGAAGGAATCATGTCATAGGGCCGCTAGAGTTTGAGCTTACGCTCTACGACAGCGCAACCGCGCGACACAACGCCAATAATGCGAACTTCGCGAAAATCAAACTGGGGTCGCCGCCGCATCGGAAGGAGGAGCCTATCATCCGGCGCGCTGCACGCGGATTCGTGCTGATGCGATTGCGGCGCGCCGGCTATGCCGGCTACTTCATCGCCGCGCTGATCGAGTTGAATTTGCTGCTCAGGAGTGCGCTGCCCGTGTTGTTCACGGCCGTGATGATCGCGAACGCGATGCCGGTGGCGATCAGACAATACTCGATGGCGGTGGCACCATTTTCGTCGGCAAGAAATGACTTGAGCAAAGTCATCGTCAACTCCTGTTCATCCGTCCAACCTAGGCCGGTGCCGTTTTCGGAATGGTAAATTGATTCACTAAGTTTTCGTGAGCGCGCCAAAACGCAGGGCGGATGGTCCTCACCTGCCGTTTGATATGGTGACATCGATTGACTTAAGGTTTCGTCACCCAATTCGGACGCATTTGGCGATGTCGTCATCCCGTCTCAGGACGAGATCTGGCGTTCCGGTGCGGCCTTGCTGGAGCGTTTCAGCACTATCGCCAGACGTCCGACCAGATAGCTGACCACGGACGGCTGCGCTCGCGCGGAGCTGCCGGCCAGGCTTTCTTCCTCGGCCGCGTCGTTGACGATGCCGATGTAATTCTTTCTGGCGTCCTGCTGCTTCACGAGCCTGCAACCCCGAGTTCAATCGAGGGGCGACGATGCTGCGCTGAGCGGGAAGCGTCGGTTAATTTTGTCTTCCGTAGGATTACGTGCCCTCCGGCCGCAGGCAGACGCTGAAAGCGCGGCTTGACTTAACGGATTGTTGAGCCTGTTCTCGAGCGGGGCGCCCGGCTCACTCGCGCCGACCGTCCGCATTCAGCGCCCGCAACACCGCGATGCGGGCGAACATCATCCAGCCGCCGCCGGTCTCGGCCGCGTTGATCAGGGTTTCGATCGCGGTCTGCCAGTGGCTCGCATCCTGCGTATCCTCGGGCAGTCGCATGATGTGATCGGCAGCTTCTTGCAGCGTCCGCAGCTTGCGCCCGCCACGTAACGAGATGGGTTCGTCGAACGCGGTCGACCAGGGCATGTCAGGTCGGCCGATCGACGAGGGGCAGCATCACGGCGTCGGCGCTGTGCGATGCCGCTAGCCGGCCTTCTTCGCCCGGGCCGGCGCGCGCACCGGCTTGTCCGCCTTTTTGGGAGCGGCTTTCGCAGCAGTGTCCTTGCCGCCCTTGCCGGTGATCGGCAGCAGCATCTCACGCTGGCCTTCGACGCGCTTCTTCGGCTTCTTGCCCTTGACGGCGTCCTTGGTCACGTCCTTGGCCACCTTCGCCGCGGGGCCTGCGTCCTTCTCGTTCGCGATGCTCTTCTTCAGCGCGTCCATGAGGTTGATAACGTTGCCGCTGGTCTTGGGCGCGGCCTTTGCTGCGATGGGCGCGCCGCTGCGCTTCTTGTTGATGAGGTCGATCAGTGCGGTCTCGTAATGGTCCTCGAACAGCTCAGGCTCGAACGCGCCGGACTTCTTCTCGACGATGTGCTTTGCAAGGTCGAGCATGTCCTTGGTCAGCTTCACGTCCTGGATGTCGTCGAAATAGTCCTTCTCGCCGCGCACCTCGTAGGGGTAGCGCAGCAGCGTCCCCATCAGGCCGCTCCCGAGCGGCTCCAGCGCGATGATGTGCTCGCGGTTGGTCAGCACCACGCGGCCGATCGCGACCTTGTCCATGCTCCGGATCGTCTCGCGGATCACCGCAAATGCGTCGTGGCCGACCTTGCCGTCGGGCACGAGATAGTAGGGGCGGATCAGATAGCGGCTGTCGATGTCGGTCTTCGGTACGAACTCGTCGATCTCGATCGTGTGGGTGGACTCCAGCGCGATGTCGTCGAGCTCGTCCTTGGTGACCTCGATATAGGTGTCGGTGTCGACCTTGTAGCCCTTGACGATGTCCTCCGAAGTCACCTCGTCACCGGTCTCGGCGTCGACCTTGAGGTACTTGATCCGGTGGCCGGTCTTGCGGTTTATCTGGTTGAACGAGACTTTCTCGGTATCCGAAGTGGCCGGATAGAGCGCGACCGGGCAGGTCACGAGCGACAAACGCAGAAAACCCTTCCAATTGGCGCGGGGGGCCATGGGCTACTCCAAACGCAACGGGGACAGAAGACGAAGATACCATCGGGGAACACCGAATCATAGCAAGGCGGATCGCTGAATCTTGCAACTGCGTTAATCGGCCGCCCGGCGCGCGGTTGCAGCCCGATCCGGCTGCAAAAACCGGAACATCATATCCGATCATGCGTTGCCACTGGACATTCGCCGCGAGGAGTCGCGGCCATCCGATGCGACGGCCAGAAATTGAGGTCACCATGGCAACCACGCGAGACCAACGTCAGATCGTGGAAACTCCGACGGAGGCGCGCCAGGGCGAGCCTGGGCCGTCGGTGGCGGCGCTGCTCGCCATATCAACCGGGCTCGCGATCCTGATCCTCGCGGTCATCTGGTTCGTGTTCTTCCGGACCTGATCGGCAGATCGACCGGACGGTTTGCACCTTCCGACTCGCCGCGTAACGCGGCACATTGCGCCCGCCATGCCGTCGGTTCGTCCGGTGGCATGGCGGGCGCAGTGCGTTGACTGCGAACTGGTCGGATATGACCAAAAAGTAACGCGGCCGGTTCCCCGGTGTTCATATTCAGTTCACGCCGGAATTGCTCATCTGTGCAGGTGTTCATGCGGCCTAATTCTGGAGAGAAGCGTGCGCCTGCTCGTCGTTGAGGACGACCCCGATCTCAATCGCCAGCTTACCAAGGCGCTGACCGACGCCGGCTATGTCGTCGATCGCGCCTTCGACGGGGAGGAGGGGCATTTTCTCGGTGACAACGAGCCCTACGATGCCGTGGTGCTCGACATCGGCCTGCCGAAGAAGGACGGCATCTCGGTGCTGGAGGCCTGGCGGCGCAACGGCCGCACCATGCCGGTCCTGATCCTCACCGCGCGCGACCGCTGGAGCGACAAGGTCCAGGGCTTCGATGCCGGTGCCGACGACTATGTCGCAAAGCCGTTCCACCTGGAGGAGGTGCTGGCGCGGATCCGCGCGCTGCTGCGCCGCTCCACCGGCCACGCCCAGAGCGAGCTGACCTGCGGCCCCGTCACGCTCGACACCAGGACCGGCCGGGTCAGCGTGTCGGGTAATCCCATCAAGATGACGTCGCACGAATATCGGCTTCTGGCCTACTTGATGCACCATTCGGGGCGTGTCGTGTCCCGTACCGAGCTGGTCGAGCATCTCTACGACCAGGACTTCGACCGCGACTCCAACACGATCGAGGTCTTCGTCGGCCGCATCCGCAAGAAGCTCGACGTCGACATCATCCAGACTGTCCGTGGCCTCGGCTATCTCCTGACCCCGCCGGCCCCCGGCGCTTGAAGCGCGGTGTCTCGAACTATCTCGTCTAGACGTATCTTGGCTTGACGGGCGGCGCAGCAGGGGCCTTGTTCGGGTCATGAGTTCCGACGCCATGCCACCCCGCGCCTCCGGGATCATTCCGATGCCCGCCAGCTCGCTTGCGAACCGCCTGTTTCTGTCGGCGACCGCGTGGCTCGTCGTGATCCTGGCCATCACCGGCGTGGTGCTGTCGTCGGTCTACAAGAACGCCACCGAGCGCGCCTTCGACCGCCGGCTCAATCTCTATCTCCGCACGCTGATCGCCGAGGTCGCCACCCCCGACGAGCCGCCGGACCGCCAGTTCCAGTCGCTCGGCGAGCCCTTGTTCGAATTGCCGTTGTCCGGCTGGTACTGGCAGATCACGCGGACCGACACCGAAAAGCCGGAGGTGCGCTCCTCGCGCTCGCTCTGGGACAAGAAGCTGCCAAAGCTTGAAGAGCAGGGCACCGAGCTCACAGCCGCGGGCATCCGGATCGCTTATGTCGACGGTCCAGAGGGACAGAACCTGCGCATGGTGGAGCGGCCGGTCGATCTCGGCGCGGACGGCAAATTTCTCGTCAGTGTCGCCGGTGACGACACCGAGATTTTCGACGAGACGCGCAGTTTCGATTACTACCTCGGCGGCACCTTCACCGCGCTCGGTATCGTGTTGCTGCTGACCACCGTGTTTCAGGTCCGCTTCGGTCTCGCGCCGCTCAAGCGCATCTCCGAATCCATCGCCGACATCCGGTCCGGGCGGGCGGAGCGGCTCGAGGGCGAGTTCCCGGTCGAGATCGCACCGCTGGCGCGCGAGACCAACGCGCTGATCGACGCCAATCGCGAGATCGTGGAGCGCGCGCGCACCCATGTCGGCAATCTCGCCCACGCCATCAAGACGCCGCTCTCGGTCATCGTGAACGAGGCCGGCGCGCATGCCACCGATCCGTTCGCGGCCAAGGTGATGGAGCAGGCCGACGTGATGCGCGACCAGGTCGCCCATCATCTCGAGCGCGCGCGCATCGCGGCGCGGGTCTCGGTCGTTGCGACGGTGACGGAGGTGGCACCGGCCATCGAGGCACTGCGGCGGACCATGGAGAAGATCCACCGCGGCCGCGGCATCGTGGTCGAGGCCGAGGCCGATCCGTCGGCGAAATTTCGCGGCGAGCGGCAGGATCTGGAGGAGATGGTCGGCAACCTCGTCGACAACGCCTGCAAATGGGCGGCGTCGCGGGTCTTCATCGAAGTTCTGGCGGAAGCGCCGCAGCAGGCGAGCATCGGTCCGCGGCTGCATATCATCGTCGACGATGACGGCCGCGGCCTGTCGGAGGCCGAGCGCACCCAGGTCTCACGGCGCGGCCAGCGGCTCGACGAGTCCAAGCCCGGATCGGGCCTGGGACTGTCGATCGTGACCGAGCTCGCTGCGCTCTATGGCGGCAGCCTCTCCCTCGGCCGCGCACCGACGGGGGGCCTGCGGGCGGAGCTGGTCCTCCCCGGAATATAATCCCTTGTTCCGACGCGACTATTTGGCTTGCGGCACCCCGATCCGGACGAAACCAGGGGTATTCGGAGCGACTTCCTAAACGGCTTCTTAAGTGGCCCCACCTATGATCGAGGAGGACGGATCCCACGTCCGCCATTTACCGTTCATTACCCGGGCGCATGAGCCAGACATCGATCGAGCGGCTGAGGGACTATCTCGCGCAGCTCCCGCCGCAGGCGCAGGCGCTGCTGATGCGAGAGTTCGAGCGTGCGCTCGAGCGCGGCCAGGACACGGCCGTGGCAACCCTCGTGCTCGATCAGCTGCGCAAGATTGTCCGCAAGACGGAAGCCGACGAGGCCGCACCGCCGCGTACGGACGATCTGTCGCGGCTGCTGTTCCAGGTGCTGGAACCATTCCTCGTCGAAGCAGGCGCTCCGATCCGGGTCGGGCAGGTCCGCCGCTCCTCGCTGGCTCCGATCTGGCAATGGCTCGGCCGCGACGGTGCTCCGGACAAGCTGAAGGAACTCGAGGCGGCGCTGGCGCGCACGCCGGCCGACAGCGCAGGCCAGGTCGAAGCGCTGACCTCGAAGCTCCAGGCGGTCGCTGCGGATGCCATCTTCGAGCTGACGGGGCCGGGCGGGGGCGACAAGTCGCGTGCGCTCGCACGCGTTGGCCCGCCCAACGTGATCGAGGACTTCTATTCGAGCGGGGCGGTGCTCGCGGTCCGCGACGCCATTGCCACCTTGAACGAGAAGCTGCCGCGCTCTTTGCGCGCCTTCGGCGATGCCCAGATCGCATCGGTGACTGCAGCGCTCAACATTCCCGTCCTCCAGACCCCGCAGATGCTGCCCTTCGCGCTCTCCATCGTCGTGCAGCGGATGACCGCGCCGTGGCAGATCATCCGCCTCGCCATCAAGATTGCCGCATCCGACGACGAGATCCGTGTTGCGGCAACGCCCTATGGCGTCGCCGTCACGATCGCGCTGCATGATCTGTCCTGCGTGGCGGCCATCCTGCGCATGGACATCAAGCGCGGCCATTTCGACAATGTCGCCGCCAATCTCAAGACGCTGCACGACGGCGTGCGAGGCCTGCGTACCGAGCTCGACCTGCGCAACGATTCCGCCTGGGGCAAGCAGTTGACCTCGATCCGGGCCGACATCTCTAACGCGCTGCAATCCGAGATCGACAGTGTTCCCGGCCGCGTCCGCCGCATCCTGCGCCAGCGCGCCGAGAAGGACATTCCGCCGGGCGCGCGGATCGACAGCACCGAGGTCGAGGAAACCGTCGCGCTGATCGATTTCGTCGCCACCTGCCGCAATTATGCGAGCGAGCTTGCGATCAACGAGGTGACACTGCGCACCTATTCCGACCTCCAGCAATATGTCGAGCGTTCGACTGAGCAGCTGGTGCAGTCGCTGCGCGGCGCCGATCACAAGGTCCGCACCTATCGGCAGCAGCAGGTGCAGGCCGCGATCCGCTTCTGCCAGGTGCTGTTCGGCGATGATTATGCCTCGCTGATGAGCCGCGCCGCGGAGAACGCGGCCACGGGCGAGCGCAAATCGTCGCGCGCTAGCTGATCCAGGCGCATATTTCAGTAGTCACAATTTCAGGTTGACGGTGTCGGTGGCTGGCCCTACGGTCGCCGTGCAGGTTTTTTATATTTCTATCTGTGGGCGCATGAAATCCGTTATCAGTTCCATCGAAATCGAGAATCGCGTCGTTGTTGCCAAATATCAAAGGCTGATGGTCGGCGCGAAGGTGGTGCTGGTCGAGAAGGCAAGCGGTCGGCAGCTTCCTGAGACCGTCACCAGGGTTGCATCACCCGTTCCCGTCGGGGCGTTGCGCATCAGATTGCCCGACGCTATCGAGCCGGGAACATATTTCCTGAAGGCCTTCAACGGGCATGGCGAGGACGCCGCTCAAAGCGCGGACTTCGAGATCGGCTAAGCCGTTGGATTTTCACCATTTCGGGACTGTGCGCGGTCGCGCCGAATTGACAATTGTCAATTGCCGCATCGTCCGGCCGTGGTGTAAAGCGACCTGTGGGCGCGGCTTGCGCGCTGCCGGAAGCTTGCCAGATGATGCTATGGTTCGTGTTCGCGCTGATGACGGTCGCGGCGATCTTCGCCGTGCTTTTGCCGCTCGGCCGTAGCGGACGCGCGCAAAATCAGGGCAGCGAGGTCGCGGTCTACAAGGACCAACTCGCCGAGATCGAGCGTGATCTTGCCGCAGGGCTGATCGCCGCGCCCGAAGCCGAGGCCGCGCGCGTCGAGGTCAGCCGCAGGCTGCTTGCCGCGGCCGGCAGCGAGCCCGCAACGGCACCGAAATCCAGCCTCAAATGGCGCCGCGCGGCGGCCGTGCTGGCGCTTGCCGGCCTGCCGCTGGTTGCGATTGGTGTCTATGTGCCGCTCGGCTCGCCCAGGCTTCAGGACTTTCCACTGGCGCAGCGGGAGCGCGGATCCGGGTCCGGCATGGCGCAGTCGCTCGAGAATCTGGTCGTACAGGTCGAGCAACATCTGGAAAAGAATCCGACCGACGGGCGCGGCTGGAACGTGATCGCGCCCGTGCTGGAACGGCTCGGTCGCTTCGACGACGCCGTGCGCGCCTATCGCAACTCGCTCACCTACAATGGCGAGAGCGCGGAGCGCCGGTCCGATCTCGGCGAAGCGATCTCGGCCGCCGCCGGCGGCGTCGTGACCGCCGAAGCCAAGACCGAGTTCGAGCGCGCGCGCGCGCTCAGCGCCGACGACCCCAAGGCGAACTATTTTCTCGGTCTCGCCGCCGAGCAGGACGGCCGCAAGGCCGATGCCGCCAATATCTGGCGCGCGCTGCTGGCGAAAGCGCCGGCGGATGCGCCGTGGCGACCTCTGGTGCAGACCTCGCTCGCGCGGGTCGGTGGCGGTGGCGCGACGATGCCGGCGCTGTCGGATGAGACCCTCGCAGCTTCCAAGGACATGAAAGAGGTCGATCGCAACGCGATGGTTCGCGGCATGGTCGAACGGCTCGCCACGCGCCTCAAGCAGAACGGCGACGACGTCGAGGGTTGGCTGCGCCTGGTGCGCGCCTATCTCGTCATGGGTGATCGCGACAAGGCGGTGGGGGCATCGACCGATGCCCGCCAGGCGGTTGCCAACGATGCAGCACGGTTGCGCCAGCTTGATGAAGGCCTCAAGACACTCGGGCTCGACGGATGATGATGTCAGGACGAGACGGGCAGGGAATGGATACGCCATGACGCGCAAGCAGCGACGTATGACCATCATCGGCGGCTCGCTTGCCGTGCTCGCCCTCGCGGCCGCGCTGGTGCTCAACGCTCTGCGCGATTCCATCGTGTTCTTCTCGACGCCGACCATGGTCGCCGAGAAGCACGTTGCGCCCGGCAAGCGGTTTCGCCTCGGCGGCCTGGTGCAGCCCGGCTCGCTCCAGCGCGGCGACAATCTCGCTGTGACCTTCGAGGTCGCCGACGGCGGCGCAAAGCTTCCGGTCGCCTTCAAGGGCATTTTGCCCGATCTGTTCCGCGAAGGGCAGGGCGTCGTCGCCGAAGGCGCGCTCGATGCTGACGGCGTGTTCAAGGCCGACACCGTGCTCGCCAAGCACGACGAGACCTACATGCCAAAGGACGTCGCCGATGCCCTGAAGAAGCAGGGGCACTGGAAGGATGATTACGGCGCCAAAGCTTCCGACGGCGTCAAGCCCGCGGCCACGACCGCGCAGGGCAATCCGCAGGGAGCAGTTCGGTGATCGCGGAGTCAGGACATTACGCGCTGGTGCTGGCGCTCGGACTGGCACTGATCCAGTCCATCGTGCCCCTGATCGGCGCGCGGCTGCGCGATGACGCGCTGATGAATGTGGCGCGCTCCACTGCGCTGGCGCAGCTTCTGTTCGTCGGTGCGTCGTTCATCGCGCTTGTGATGCTGCACGTGGAGTCGGACTTCTCCGTCGTCAACGTCTACGAGAATTCCCACTCCATGAAGCCGCTGCTCTACAAGATCACTGGCGTGTGGGGAAACCATGAAGGCTCGATGCTCTTGTGGGTGTCGATCCTCGCGCTGTTCGGCGGATTGGTCGCGGCCTTCGGCAACAATCTGCCGCTGTCGCTGCGCGCGCACGTGCTGGCCGTACAGGCGTGGATCGCCAGCGCCTTCTATCTCTTCATCCTGGTGACCTCCAACCCGTTCCTGCGCATCACCAACCCGCCGATCGAGGGACGCGATCTCAATCCGGTGCTTCAGGACATCGGTCTCGCCGTGCATCCGCCGATGCTCTATCTCGGCTATGTCGGCTTCTCAATTTCGTTTTCCTTCGCGATCGCGGCGTTGCTGGAGGGGCGGATCGATGCCGCCTGGGCGCGTTGGGTGCGGCCGTGGACGCTGGTCGCCTGGATCTTCCTGACGCTCGGTATCGCCATGGGCTCGTACTGGGCCTATTACGAACTGGGTTGGGGCGGCTGGTGGTTCTGGGACCCGGTCGAGAACGCCTCGCTGATGCCTTGGCTTGCCGGCACCGCGCTGCTTCATTCGGCTCTGGTGATGGAGAAGCGCAACGCGCTGAAGGTCTGGACCATCCTCTTGTCGATCTTGACCTTCTCGCTATCGCTGCTTGGGACCTTCCTGGTGCGCTCGGGGGTCATCACCTCGGTGCATGCCTTCGCGACCGATCCAACCCGCGGGGTGTTCATTCTCCTGATTCTCTGCCTGTTCATCGGGGGCAGCCTGTCGCTGTTCGCGGGGCGCGCGACGTCGTTGAAGCAGGGCGGCCTGTTTGCACCGATCTCGCGCGAGGGTGCGCTGGTGCTGAACAATCTGCTGCTCACTGTGGCCTGCGCGGTGGTGCTGTTCGGCACGCTCTATCCGCTGGCGATGGAGATGCTCGCCGATTTCAAGATGTCGGTCGGCGCGCCGTTCTACAATCTCACCTTCGCTCCGCTGTTCACGCTATTGCTGCTCGCCGTGCCGTTCGGGCCGATGCTGGCGTGGAAACGCGGCGATCTGCTAGGCGTCACCCAACGCCTGCTGGCGGCCGGCGTTGCCGGGCTTATCGCCGTCGCGATGGTCTGGGGCTGGGTGCGCGGCGGCAGCGCGCTCGCGCCATTGGCAATCGGACTTGGCGTCTTCGTCATTGCCGGCGCCGTCACGGATCTGGCCGAACGAACCGGCTTGTTCCGGCTGCCGTTCGCGACGACGCTGCATCGTGCCCGCGGTCTGCCGCGCTCGGCCTGGGGCTCGGTATTTGCGCATGCCGGCCTCGGCGTTGCGCTGATCGGAATCGTCTGCGAGACCACCTGGAACAGCGAATATATCGCGACGATGAAGCAGAACGACGTCGCCCATGTCGCCGGCTATGACGTCAAGCTGGACGGCCTGTTTCAGCGCCAGGGACCGAACTTCCACGAGATGATCGCCGAATTCAACGTCAGCCACGACGGCGAGATGCTCAGCGTGATGACGCCGTCCAAGCGCAGCTTCACCACCCGCGGCTCCTCGACCACCGAGGCCGCGCTGCTGACGCGCGGCGCCAGCCAGCTCTACATCTCGCTCGGCGACGCCACTGCCGAAGGCGCCATTGCCGTGCGCATCTATCACAAGCCGCTGGTGCTGCTGATCTGGTGGGGACCGGTGCTGATGGCGTTCGGCGGCGTGCTATCGCTGTCGGACCGGCGCCTGCGAGTCGGCGCGCCGAAACCGGCGCGTGCCAAGCAGCGCCTGCAGCCGGCGGAGTGATCTGATGCGCCGAATGATGGTCGCGTTCATCGCGCTGATGCTGCTGGCCTTGCCTGCGGCGCATGCCGTGCAGCCGGACGAGATCATGTCGGATCCGGTGAAGGAGTCGCGTGCACGCGATCTGTCGCGTGAGCTGCGCTGCATGGTCTGCCAGAACCAGTCGATCGACGATTCCGATGCGCCGCTGGCGCGCGATTTGCGGCTCCTGGTGCGCGAGCGTATCGCGGCCGGCGACAGCAATTCGCAAGTGCTCGATTTCCTGGTCGCGCGCTACGGCGAGTTCGTGCTGCTCAAGCCGCGCTTCGAGCGCCAGAACATGCTGCTGTGGCTGCTCGCGCCGTTGCTGCTGATTGGCGGCAGCCTGGCGCTATGGCTGCAAATCCGCCGGCGCGCGCGAAATGGTGCAGACCTACCGGCTCCGCCGCTCACGCCCGACGAGGAAGCGCGGCTCGCCGCATTGATGGCGGATGAAGCCAAATCCAGCTAGCTACGTTGCTGCGCGCATCAAGCCGGCACTGCGCGGGGGTTCCTGGAACTTGGTTAAGTTCCTGCAGGTTCACTAGTTTTTGGCCGCGATAAACTGCCGCATCCGCATGTCCGGTTCATTACAAAAGTTTAACCCCGCCGCCAGCGCACGGTAAGGCGACAGCCCCCATCTTCAGGTCCGTAAGGTGCCGCCGTCAGGCGCCAAATGGATTTCAAGGCCCTGGAGATCTCTGCATGACCGACCGTTCCGACCTCTCGAACCTTCCGTCCTACCGGCAGCCCCGCCGGCCCGTTTTCTCGGCCCGCAAGATCGCGCTGATGGCCTCGGTCGTCGCCGGCCTCGGCGCCGCCGTCTACGGCTTCGGCACGTCAACCTCGCCCGCCGACCTGTTCTCGACCCCGGCGCTTGCGCAGGTCAACAACGAGGTCCGCAAGGTCGAACGCCCGATCGGTTTCGCCGACATTGTCGAGCGCGTGAAGCCGTCGGTGATCTCGGTGAAGGTCAACATGAAGGAGAAGACCGCGAGCAACGACGACGGCGATGATTCCTCCTCGCCGTTCCAGCCGGGCTCGCCGATGGAGCGGTTCTTCCGCCGCTTCGGCGGTCCGGATGGCGTCCCGGGCCTGAAGGGTGGTGGCGGTCGTGGCCGCGTCGTGCAGGGCCAGGGCTCCGGCTTCTTCATCTCGGCTGATGGCTTTGCCGTGACCAACAACCACGTGGTCGACGGCGCCGACAAGGTCGAGGTCACCACCGACGACGGCAAGACCTACACCGCCAAGGTGATCGGTACCGACCAGCGCACCGACCTTGCCTTGATCAAGGTCGAGGGCAGCTCGAACTTCCCGTTCGCGAAGCTTGCCGACGGCAAGCCGCGGATCGGCGACTGGGTGCTCGCGGTGGGCAACCCGTTCGGCCTCGGCGGCACCGTGACTGCCGGCATCGTTTCGGCCAGCGGCCGCGACATCGGCAACGGCCCCTACGACGATTTCATCCAGATCGACGCCCCCGTGAACAAGGGCAATTCCGGCGGTCCCGCGTTCGACACCAATGGTGAGGTGATGGGCGTCAACACCGCGATCTACTCGCCTTCCGGCGGCAGCGTCGGCATCGCGTTCTCGATCCCCGCCAGCACCGTGAAGAGCGTGGTGGCGCAGCTCAAGGACAAGGGCTCGGTCAGCCGCGGCTGGATCGGCGTGCAGATCCAGCCGGTGACACCCGACATCGCAGACAGCCTCGGCATGAAGAAGGCCGAAGGTGCGCTGGTTGCGGAGCCGCAGGCGAATGGTCCGGCGGCCAAGGCCGGCATCGAGTCCGGTGACGTGATCACGTCGGTCAACGGCGAATCGGTCAAGGACGCGCGCGAGCTCGCCCGCACCATTGGCGGCCTGGCGCCCGGCGCGACCGTGAAGCTCAACGTGCTGCACAAGGGCCAGGACAAGGTGGTGAACCTCACCCTCGGCCAGCTGCCGAACACGATCGAAGCAAAGGCCGACATCGACAAGGACAGCGGCAAGGGCGCGAGCCGCGGCACCGACGTGCCCAAGCTCGGCATGACCGTCGCGCCCGCCGATTCCGTGGCCGGCGCCGGCAAGGAAGGCGTCGTGGTCACCGAAGTCGATCCGAAGAGCGCCGCAGCCGAACGCGGCTTCAAGGAAGGTGACGTGATTCTCGAAGTCGGCGGCAAGAGCGTGAGCACCGCCGGCGAAGTTCGCGACGCCATCAACACGGCGCGGACTGACAACAAGAACAGCGTCCTGATGCGGGTGAAGAGCGGCGGTCAGTCGCGCTTCGTCGCCGTGCCCATCGCGAAGGGCTAACCAAGGGCTCGGCCTCAGGAGGCCTCCGAGATGAAGGGTGTCGCCGGCATCAGTCGCCCCCGCCGACGGCGCCCTTCGGGGGAGCAGCGCAACGTTTGCTTCCCCTATCTACCTTCCGGTGGAATACGCCCCCCTCCGTCGGAAGGCCTAGGGCGGTGAAGTCCCCCCAGCTTCACCGCCCGCCTTTTTCTCGATGCCAGAGTCTCTCACTCGGCTTGCATGCGATTGCCGCTCGCGCCATGTTTAGAGAAGGTTCACTCCCTTGACCGTTGCCGAACGCACGATGCGCCTCCTCATCATCGAAGACGACCGCGAATCCGCCGACTACCTCGTGAAGGCTTTTCGTGAGGTCGGGCACATTGCCGACCACGCCGCCGACGGCGAGGAAGGCCTTGCCATGGCCGAGAACGGCGATTACGACGTGCTGGTGGTCGACCGCATGCTGCCCAAGCGCGACGGCCTGTCGGTGATCGGCGCGCTCCGCGACAAGGACGATTCGACGCCAGTGCTGATTCTCTCGGCGCTCGGCCAGGTCGACGACCGCATCAAGGGCCTGCGCGCTGGCGGCGACGATTATCTGCCGAAACCCTATTCCTTCGCCGAGCTGTTGGCCCGGGTCGAGGTGCTGTCGCGCCGCCGCGGCGGTCCGGCCGAGGACACGCTGTACCGCGTCGGCGATCTCGAGCTCGACCGGCTCTCCCATCGCGTCGCGCGCGGCAAGGACGAGCTGACGCTCCAGCCGCGCGAATTCCGCCTGCTCGAATACCTCATGAAGCATGCGGGCCAGGTGGTGACCCGCACCATGCTGCTGGAGAACGTCTGGGACTATCATTTCGATCCGCAGACCAACGTCATCGACGTGCACATTTCGCGGCTGCGCTCCAAGATCGACAAGGGTTTTGAGCGGCCGCTGCTGCACACGATCCGCGGCGCGGGATACATGATCCGTGACGGCATTCGGTAAACTCGTCCGCACCACGGCATTCCGGCTGACGCTGGTCTATTTGCTGTTGTTCGCGATGTTCGCGGCCTCGCTGCTGGCCTATTTCGCCTGGAATACGCGGCGGCTGATCACCGAGGAGATCACGCAGACGGTCAATGCCGAGACCTCGGAGATCAGCGAGATCTACGGCCGCCGCGGCTTGCGCGCTCTCGTGCTCGCGATCGAGTACCGGGCGCTGCGTCCGGGTGCCAACCTCTATCTCGTGACGACGCCGACCGGGCAGGCGATCGCCGGCAATGTCGGCTCGCTGGCGCCCGGCGTGATGGCGAAGCGCGGCTGGTCCGAGACCGCCTACCGGCGTATCGAGGACACCGACGATCGCGACCACCTTGCGCTCGTCCGCGTCACCGAACTGGAAAACGGCTTCCGGCTTCTGATCGGACGCGATCTGGCCGAACGGCGACGGCTGTTCGGCATCGTGGCGAAGGCCGCGCAATGGTCGATCCTGATCGTCGTTGTGCTCGGCCTGGGCGGCGGCATCTTTGTGGCGCGCAGGGTTTTGAGGCGCATTGATGCGATGAGCGGCACCGCCCATCGGATCATGACCGGCGATCTCAGCGAACGCCTGCCGGTAGGGCGCAGTGGCGACGAGCTCGACCGCCTCGCCGAAAATCTCAACGCCATGCTGGAGCGGATCGAGGCGCTGATGGCGGGGCTGAAGGAGGTCTCCGACAACATCGCCCACGATCTCAAGACGCCGCTGACGCGACTTCGCAACCGCGCCGAGGAGGCGCTGGCGAAATCCGGCGGCGAGGCCGATTACCGCGCCGCGCTGGAACGGACCATCGAGGAATCCGACGGGCTGATCCGTACCTTCAACGCGCTTCTGATGATCGCGCGCGCCGAGTCCGGGCAGGCGCGCGGCAACATGGATGATTTCGACGCGGCCGATGTCGCCAACGGCATTCACGAACTCTACGAGCCGCTGGCCGAAGACGACGGCATGACTTTGAAGGTCAGGTGCGAGCCGACCCCGGTTCACGCCAACCGCGAATTGATCAGCCAGGCCCTCGCCAATCTTGTCGAGAATGCGATCAAATACGGCAAGCCGGTCGCGCAATCCGCGGGAACCGTGGTCAGCATGGAGGGCAGGCAGATCACGATCGAATCGAGGCGCGAGGGCGATCAGGTGCTGCTCAGCGTCACCGATCGCGGTCCCGGAATCCCCGAAGGCGACCGCAAGCATGTGGTGGAACGATTCGTGCGGCTGGAAGCGAGCCGCACGCTGCCTGGATCCGGCCTCGGTCTCAGTCTCGCCTCCGCGGTCGCGACATTGCATGGCGGTGAGTTAAGGTTGGGTGACGCCCAGCCCGGTCTTGTCGCCACGCTGGTGCTGCCGGCGCGCGCGGGCGACAGGGTTGCTCCGCCAATGCCGGATGTGCCACAGAAGGTGGCATGAACCACTCCGCGCCGGGAAACGCGGACAAGCATGGTGAGAGACTTGCCGCACGCTTCGCGGAGGCTCCCCATATTGCCGCTTCCGTCACCGACCAAGGACGTTTTGAAAGCTGGCTGGCCGAGCTCGAGCCAGCGCAATTCACCCGTCTTGAAACGCTGCTGGCTCACCGCTTCGCGCGGGACATCCTGGCCGGCATCGCGGAATTCTCGCCTTATCTGTTTGAGCTGCTGCGCGCTGATCCGCAGCGCCTGATCCGGCTGCTGGAATGCGATCCGGATGCGCATCTCGCCACGCTGATCGCGGAGGCGAACGGCGCCGTGCTCGCGGCATCCGATGAAGCCGAGGTGATGCGGCTGCTTCGCCGCATGAAGGCGGAGGCCGCGCTCCTGATCGCACTGTGCGACATCGGCGGGGTCTGGCCGGTGATGCGGGTGACCGCAGCGCTCACCGATCTCGCGGTGGCCTCGGTGCGGGCGGCGCTTCAATACCTCCTGCGGCAGGAAGCCGCGCGCGGCAAGCTCTCGCCGCCCAATCCCGAGGCGCCGGAGGAGGGCTGCGGGCTGATCGTGCTTGCGATGGGCAAGATGGGCGCAGGCGAGCTGAACTATTCCAGCGACATCGATCTCATCGTGTTCTTCGATCCCGACAATACGACGCTTGCCGCGGATATCGAACCCCAGCCGTTCTTCGTGAGGGTGACGCAGGGGATGGCACGCATTCTCCAGCAGCGCACTTATGACGGCTACGTCTTCCGCGTCGATCTGCGCCTGCGTCCCGATCCATCCTCGACGCAGGTGGCGATTTCGCGCGATGCCGCGCTGAACTATTATGAGCGGGAAGGGCGTACCTGGGAGCGCGCCGCGATGATCAAGGCGCGAGTCTGCGCCGGCGATCCCAGGGCGGGCGCGGCGCTACTCGCGGAGATCGCGCCCTTCGTCTGGCGCAAGCATCTCGACTTTGCCGCGCTTGCCGACGTTCACGACATGAAGCGGCAGATGCAGACCTATCGCGGCCAGAGCGAGGTTGCGGTCGAAGGGCATAACGTGAAGGTCGGGCGCGGCGGAATCCGCGAGATCGAGTTCTTCGCCCAGACCCAGCAATTGATCGCCGGGGGGCGACATCCCGAACTGCGTGTGCGGCCGACGCTCGCCGCGCTCGGCGTGCTTGCTTCCAGCAACTGGATCACGGTTTCGGCGCGTGACGAGCTGACCACGGCCTACCAATTCCTGCGCCGGGTCGAGCATCGCCTCCAGATGATCGCAGACGAGCAGACCCACACGCTGCCCGAGGACAAGGAGGCGGTCGAGCGTTTCGCCTGGTTCTTCGGCTATCCGGATCGCGAGGCCTTTGCCCGCGACCTTCTGCGGCAGCTCGAGATCGTCCAGGGCCACTACGAAAAACTGTTCGAAGGCGACGATCCGACCGGCACGGCCAAGCTGCCGGCGCTCGACTACAGTGCGGGTCCCGACGATCCGCGGCTGCTTCAGTATCTGGCCACGCTCGGCTTCAAGAAGCCTGCCGCCGTCGCGCAGACCGTGCGTGACTGGATCACCGGCGAGTACCGCGTGTTCCGCGTCGAAGCGACGCGCAACGCATTCGTCGAATTCGTGCCGGCTCTCATCGACGGTCTCGCTCATGCCGAGGAGCCGGATCGGGCCGTCGTGGCGTTCGACCATTTCCTTGGAGCGCTTCAGCGCGGCGGCCGGCTGATCACGCTGCTCGGGCAGAACCGCGATCTCGTCGCACTGGTCGCCCTGGTGCTGGGCGCGGCGCCCCGACTCGGCGAGATGCTGGCGCGGCAGCCGCAGCTCATGGACGGCCTGATCGATCCGCGCTTCTTCGGTGCCATGCCCGACAGGCAGGAATTGTCGGGGCGGCTTGCGAGCACGGTGCAGGATGCCGGCTCTTACGAAGAGTTCCTCGACCGCCTGCGCCTGTTCGGGCAGGAGAGCCTGTTCCTGATCGGCACGCGCATTCTCTCGGGCACGGTCTCGGCGCAGCAAGCGAGCACGGCCTTTGCTGACGTCGCCGAGGGCATCGTCCATACCGTGCATGGCCTCGTCGCCGACCGCTTCGCCGCCCAGCATGGCCGGATCAAGGGGCAGGAGACCGCGATCATCGCGATGGGCCGGCTCGGCAGCCGCGAGATGACCGCGTCGTCCGATCTCGACCTGATCCTGCTTTACGATTTCGACGGCGACAGTCCGGACTCCGACGGTGCGAAGTCGCTGCAAGGTGCACATTACTTCGCGCGTTTCACCCAACGCCTGATCAGCGCGTTCACGACGCGCACCAATTACGGAGTGCTCTACGAGATCGACATGCGGCTGCGCCCCTCGGGGCGTGCCGGCCCTGTGGCCTCGAGCCTCGTCTCGTTCGCGGACTACCAGGCCAACGAGGCCTGGACCTGGGAGCACATGGCGCTGACGCGCGCGCGCGTCGTGTCCGCTTCGCCCGAATTCCGGGAACGGATCGAGCGCGTCATCCGCGATGTCCTGACCCGCCGCCGCGATCCCGGAATCATCGCCAACGATGTTGCCGACATGCGGCGCGCGATCGCCCAGGAGAAGGGCGAGGCCGATTGCTGGGATCTCAAATATGCCGCCGGCGGCATGGTCGACATCGATTTCATCGCGCAATATCTCCAGCTCGTGCATGCGCACGAGAAGCCGGAGATTCTCGACGCCGGCACCATGCAGGTGCTGGAAAATGCATGCAGGCTGGGCGTGCTGGCGCAATCGGAGACCGAGATATTGCGGGCCGCGGCGCGGCTGTATCACGACCTGACGCAGATCCTGCGGCTCTGCGTCAGCGACCGGTTCAAGCCGGAGACCGCCGGCACCGACCTTCTGCGCGTGATGGCACGCGCCGGCGATGCGCCGCATTTCTCCTCGCTGGAGGCGCGCGTGAAGGAGACGCAGAGCGAGGTGCGCCGTGTCTTCAGGGCGCTGCTGGAAGGGACGTCGTCGTCGGCTTCAGCGAGGTGAGCGCCTCCCGCACGTTCGGCTCCAAGCCCGCGCCGCGGGCGTCGCGGCGACGCGCTGGATGCAGCGCTAGGCATTCGTGGCGGTTTTTGCGTGTCGCAAGGGGTAGGGCATGCTAGCTTGCATGCCACCATACGATCCGAGGGAACGAACGGTTGCTCGACAAGCTTGAACTATTGCTGGCGCTGGCGAAGGAACGGCATTTCGGCCGGGCCGCCGAAATGTGCGGCGTGACGCAACCGACGATGTCGACCGGGCTGAAGCAGCTCGAGGAGATCCTCGGCGTGATGTTGGTCCAGCGCGGCTCCCGCTTCCAGGGTTTTACGCCGGAAGGCGAGCGGGCGCTGGATTGGGCGCGGCGGATCGTGGGCGATGCCCGCGCGATGCGTGACGAGATCAACGGGCTGAAGCATCAGCTCTCCGGCGAGATCCGAATTGCGGCAATCCCGACCGTGCTCGGTATGGTCGCTGCGCTGACGACGCCGTTCCGCGCCAGGCATCCCGAGGTGCGTTTCCGCATCCAGTCCACCACCTCATCCGAGGTGCTGGGGTTGCTCGAGAATCTCGAGGTGGATGCAGGCCTGACCTATATCGAGAACGAGCCGATCGGCAAGGTGCGCACCATTCCGCTCTACAGCGAGAGCTATCGTCTGCTCACCGCGCCGGATGGAATGTTCGGTGATCGCGAGACGGTGACGTGGCGGGAGGTCGGACAGGTGCCGCTGTGCCTGCTGACGCCCGACATGCAGAACCGCCGCATCATCGACCGCGCGTTACGTTCGGTCGGCGCCGAGGCGACGCCGACCTTGACCTCGAATTCGCTGCTGGTGCTGTTCACGCATGTGAAGACGGGGCGCTGGGCCAGCGTGATGCCGGCCAAGCTCGCCGAGACGCTCGGCCTGTCCGATACGGTGCGCTCGATCCCGATCATCGATCCCGATGTCAATTACAGCATCGGCATGGTGATCCCGCAGCGTGATCCGATGACGCCGCTGATCGCGGCGCTGGTCAATGTCGCGCGAGAAGTCGCGCCGTCGCTGCAATCGTAGAATTCAGGCCGCGGCCGATATTCCGGACGCCGACTTGATCGCGTTGCGGGGCAGGGTGACGCGCACGACGGTGCCGACCTCGAGTTTGGAGCGCAGCCGCATCGAGCCGCCATGAAGCTGCGCCAGCGAGCGGGCGATCGCCAACCCCAGTCCCGAGCCGTGATAGGTCTTGGTGAGCTGGCTCTCGACTTGCTCGAAGGGGCGGCCGAGCCGCGCCAGCGAATGCGGCGCGATGCCGATGCCGGTGTCGGCGATCATCAGCACGATCCTGTCGTCGAGCTGCCGGCTGCGCACCACGATGCGTCCGCCGTCGGGCGTGAACTTCACGGCGTTGGAGAGCAAATTGACGATGATCTGCTTGGTGGCGCGACGGTCGGCGACGACGGAGATGGACTTTGCGATGTCGGCGTCGAGCGTCAGGTGCTTGTCCTGCGCGCGGCCGGTGACGACCCGCAGGGATTCCGCCAGCGTCTGCGCCAGGTCGAGCTCTTCCATGTCGAGCTTCATGCGGCCGGCCTCGATCTTGGACATGTCGAGGATGTCGTTGATGACTTCGAGCAGGTAATGCCCGCTGGTCAGGATGTCGTGGCAGTATTCCTGGTACTTCTCCGAGCCGAGCTCGCCGAACATGCCCGAGCCCATGATTTCGGAAAAGCCGATGATCGCGTTCAGCGGCGTGCGCAGCTCGTGGCTCATATTGGCGAGGAATTTCGACTTGGTCTGGTTGGCTTCCTCGGCGCGGGTCTTCTCGCGCTGGTATTTCTCGGCGAGATCGGCGAGTTCGCCCGCCTGGCGCTCCAGGGCTGCCTGCGAGCGCTTAAGGTCGATGACGGTGGCGCGCAGGCGTAGATCGTTGTCGACCAGCTTCTGCTCGTGCTCCTTGATGCGGGTGATGTCGGTGCCGACCGAGACGTAGCCGCCGTCCTTGGTGCGGCGCTCGCTGATGTGCAGCCAGCTGCCGTCGTCGAGCTGCGCCTCGAAGGTCCGCGCACCGGGGCCCTGGCTCGCAGTCTCGTTGTGCCGGGTGCGAACCTCCGGCATGCGGCCGACCTCCAGCACGGTCTCGTAGGAGGTGCCGGGGATGACGGCGCTGTCGGGCAGCTTGTGCAGGCGCTGGAAGTGCGAATTGCAGAGCACCAAGCGGTCGCTGGCGTCCCACAGGACGAAGGCTTCGGGAATGGTCTCGATCGCGTCGCGCAGGCGCAAATCGGCTTCCACGGTCCGCTCGGCGAGGCTCTTCTGCTCGGTGATGTCGACCGCGATCCCGATCAGGTGAACGCTGGAATCGGTCGCGCCGCTGGTCTTCTCGCAGCGGACGCGGAGCCAGATCCAGTGGCCGTCGACATGCTGCATGCGGAAGGTCTGGTCGATGTGGTCGATCTTCTCGGAGATGAGCTGGTCGGCGATCTCGAACAGGTCGATGTCGTCGGACTTCACCAGCGCGTTGACCTCGCCGAAGGTGAGGAGCTCGTTGCGGCCGTCGAGGCCGAGCATTGAAAACATTGACTGCGACCAGAAGATGCGGCCGCGCGACAGGTCCCAGTCCCACAGCCCGCAGCGGCCGCGGTTGAGCGCGGTGTCGATCCGGCCGCGCACGGCGTCGTTGATCAGGTCGCCCTCGCGGGCACGGGTGGACTGCCAGTGGAAGGCGAAGCCGAGGATCAGGACCACGAAGCCGGTGGTGGCCGACAGCGTCACCGATAGCGCGGCGTCCGAGCCCCAGATCGGCTCGTTGCGCTCCTGGATCACGGTCACGAAGCCGGGCAACGATTTGATCTGCCGCGCGGTCGCCATTGCGGCGTTGCCGTTCGGCAGCGTCATATCGGAGATGTTGTCGTCGCGCGGCGGTGCCGCCAGCAGTTGCGCCGTCGTGATTGCGTCGAGCAGGCGGTCGTTGCCCGAGGGATCGCTGTCGATCGGGATGCGAGCGAGGATGCGGCGGTCGATTCCAGCCGAGGTGACGATGACGTGGCGGCCCGAGGCGGTGCCCCAGGTTGGAATGAGGTCGGGCAGCAACGCCGGGAGGCTCTCGATGTTCTTCAGCCGCTCCTGTCGCCCGGAGGTGAGGCGGTCGATACGCTCGGCGAGCAGGTCGGCGAGCGCCGAGATGTCGTGGCGGATCACCAGCCGCTTCTGGCGCGTCTGGTCGACGACCTGCACGAACGCGCCGAGGCAGATCGTGATCAGGAATGCGATGATGAGCGTCGGCACGGCGCGGCGCAGCGCAGGCTCCGCTATCAGGAGCCGATGATAGGCAGGTTTCGCGATCGATTGCGCCAATCCTTTGATCGAATCGGATTGGACGCACGCGTTCGCGGCGTCTGCACGCGACATGCCTAAAGCCCCCTGGAAACCTGCTTGCAACTGGACTTCGGAAGCAGCCCCACATCGCTTCCGAATCATGGTCGATTTGAATCCAGATTTCGCGGGCTGTCGAGAGTCAACGAATCGTTAACGCGAATTTATTCTTATCCAACGCGCAGTTTGTGCGTCGTGCGTCCGCAAACTTACGTGCGCGGCGAGTCCGAAACGAGAACGTGTGACTCCTCGCACATTCTCTGTCACGCGCGCGGCGGTTCGGCGTGACTGATGACGCGCTTCACGCTCGGGAACGCGCGCCGCAACGCGCGCTCGATCGCATCGACATGCTCGTGCACCTTGATCACGCTCATCGACGGCTCGGCGCGGCAGTGGAAATTCACGATCTCGCCGGCGTCGGTGTTGCGGACGCGAACATTATGGATGTCGTGGATCTCGCCGCTGGCGGCATATTCCGTCAAGGCTGCGGCGATGGCCCGCACCCGTTCCGGTTCGGCATCGACCCCGAACGGCAGTTCCGGTTCCAGCGGCTCGATGTGGACGTCGACCTCGACATCTGCGCCGAACTCTTCCTGGATGTTGCGTTCCAGCGTGTTGGCGACGTCATGGGCGGCGTAGAGCTGCATCCCCCCGTCGACCTCGAGGTCGATGCTGACGATCAGCTTGGCGCCGAGATCGTGCACGGTGACGTGGTGGATGGCGAGGCCCGAATTGTGGGCGATGACCATGATGCGGTCGCGCACGGTCTCGTTGTCGCGCGCCACGGGGACTGCGGTGAAGGTGAGGTCGGTATCGCCGAAGGCCGTCTCGACGGCTGCTTGCGCGTTGCGCTTGATGTCCTCGACCCGGTCGATGGGGTAGGTCCGCGGCACCTTTGCGATCGTGTCGATAAACGTGGTGGCACCGACCATGCGCACGCGGAGCCGCTCGATGTCGATCACGCCCGGCACGCTGCGGATCGCGGCCGTGGCCGTCTCATGCGCGCCTTCCGGAGCGCGGTCCACCAGCGTCTGCACGGTCGAGCCGGCCATGCGCAGGCCGAGCAGGGCGATCATCACGGCCACTGCGGCGGCGGCAGCCGCGTCGCCCCACCAGAAGCCGAGGCCGGCGAGGATCAGGCCCACGATCACGGCGAACGAGCCCATCACGTCGGAGGCGAAATGCAGCGCATCGGCGGCGAGCGCCTGGCTCCTGGTCTCCCGTGCGGCACGGTGCAGGGCACGGGCGCGCCAGAAATTGACGGCGATGTCGATCACCAGCACGACGAAAGGGACGGCGGAGATCGTCGGCGGCGCAACTCCCTCTCGGAGATGGCTGTAGGACTGGACCAGGATTCCACCGGCGAGCACGTAGAGCAGGGCGGTGACGCCCAGTGCCGAGACACTTTCGAGCTTGCCGTGGCCGTAATGATGCTCTTCGTCCGCCGGCTTGTCGGACACCCGCACCACCGCCCAGGTGATGATGGTGGCGACCAGGTCGATCGACGAATGCAGCGCCTCGGAGATTAGCGCCAGCGAGCCGATCGCGATCCCGACCGCGAACTTGGCCGCCGCCATGCCGCCGCTGGCGAATATCGAGATCGCTGCGACTGAGGTCTTGTTGTGTTGGGAGCTCATGGCGGGGATTTAGCAGGCCGCGGGTGAACATCAAGCGACGATCCACAGGCGTAGACGCTAGTGAGTTGCAGGAGCGGGTGAACTCCGTCGTGCCCGGACTTGTCCCGGGCATCCACGTTCTTCGGAGCGACAAAGACGTGGACGGCCGGGACAAGCCCGGCCATGACGAGTGGAGAGACTGGTGCGCTGCCGCTCTCTCTGGTCGTCGCGGCCACTACACCGTCACGACGATCTTCCCCAGGTGCTTGTTGGCCTCCATGTGCTCGAAGGCCTTGTCGATGTCGTCGAAGGCAAACACCTTGTCGATCGGCAGCTGCAGCTTTCGCGACTCGACGGCGCCCCAGATGTCCTTGCGGACCTCCTCAAAAATCTCACGGACCTCCGCGACGGTGCGGGTGCGGAAGGTGACGCCGACATAATCGATGCGGCGGGCCGCGTGCAGGTCGAAGTTGAAATCGGCATGGGTGCCGCCGAGCCGGCCGACATTGACGATGCAACCCTTGACCTTGGTCGCCGCGAGGTTCTGGTTCGCGACCTTGCCCGAGACCTGGTCGACGATGAGGTCGACACCTTCGCCGTTCGTCGCCTTCAGCACCTCGTCGACCCATGAGGGGTCAGAGGAGTCGACCGCAAGATCGGCGCCATACTCCTTCAGCCGGCTGCGGCGATAAGCATCGGTCGAGGAGCCGATCACGAGCCTGGCGCCCTTGAGCTTCGCAATCTGCATCGCCATCAGGCCGACGCCGGAGCTTGCGCCCTGGATCAGCACGGCTTGCCCGGGCTGCACGCCGCCGATGGTGACGACGGCGTTGTGCATGGTCGCGAGTGCGACGGGCAGGGTGGCGGCTTCCTCGAAGTTCATGTTCGAGGGCGCGTGGAAAAGCCGGCCGTGATCGGCCAGCGTGTATTCGGCAAACGCCGCGCCGCCCGAGCCCATGATGCGGTCGCCGACCTTGAGGCCCTTGGCATCCGGTCCGAGCGCGGCGACCTCGCCGGCCCATTCCATGCCGAGCACGGTGCCGGCGCCGCCGGCCGCGCCATGGGCGTGGCCCTTGCGCATGCCGGTGTCGGCGCGATTGAGGCCACAGGCGCGGACCCGGACCAGCACCTGCGTGCCTTCAGGCTTTGGTTGAGCGACGTCGGAAATCGTAGCGCCACCAGGGCCGTAGACATAAGCCTTCATGAATTGCTCTCGCTTCTTGCAGTGATTATTCAGCAGCCTGCGCTGTCGGATGAACGATCATGCCTTCGAGCCGGCTGCGGATGATGGCCTCCGCTTCGCGCACGATGCGGGAGATCAGTTCCGCGCAGGTCGGGATGTCCTGGATCAGGCCCTGGACCTGGCCCGCCGACCAGATGCCTTCGTCCGAGTTGCCGGTCGCGTAGACCATCTTGCCGCGGGCGCCCGCGACGAGTTCGCGGATGTCCTCGAACTTGGCGCCTTCCTTCTCCATCGCTACGACCTTGGTCGAGATCTCGTTCCTGGCGACGCGGGAGGTGTTGCGCATGGTGCGGAAGATCAGCTCGGTTTCGCGCTCGTCATTGGCCACGATCTTCTCCTTGATGAGCTGATGAATGGGGCTCTCTTTGGTCGCCATGAAGCGGGTGCCCATGTTGATGCCTTCGGCGCCGAGCGCCAGTGCGGCGACGAGGCCGCGGGCGTCGGCAAAGCCGCCGGAGGCGATCATCGGGATCTTGATCTTGTTGGCGGCGGCCGGGATTAGGATCAGGCCGGGGGTGTCGTCCTCGCCGGGATGGCCGGCGCATTCGAACCCGTCGATCGAGATGGCGTCGACGCCCATGCGCTCGGCCGAGAGCCCGTGACGGACGCTAGTGCATTTGTGCACGACCTTGACGCCGTGCTTCTTGAACTCGTCGACATGCTCCTGCGGCTTGTTGCCGGCGGTTTCGACCACCTTGATGCCGCTCTCGATGATGGCGGCGCGATATTCGGCATAAGGCGGCGGCTTGATTGCGGGCAGGATGGTGAGGTTGACGCCAAACGGCTTGTCGGTGAGATCGCGGCAGCGGGCGATCTCCTTCCTGAGGTCCTCCGGTGTCGGCTGGGTCAGCGCCGTGATGAAGCCGAGCGCGCCGGCATTGGCGACGGCGGCGACCAGCTCGGCGCGCCCGACCCACTGCATGCCGCCCTGGACGATCGGGTGCTCGACTCCGACGAGCTTGGTGAACCGTGTCTGCAGCATGATCTGTTTCCCCGCTTGCGTGGCGCTCTTTTATCGGTCGATGCCGGCAGGATGCCGCCCGGGTCGGGAAAAGTCTATTGCGAGGGCGTGCGGTGGAGGCGGGGCGATCATGCGGGGAGTGGGGGGATTCCGTGAGGCGGATAATTGACGCGGGCTCGTGTCCCGGACGCGCTGCAACGCCTCTTCGCGTTGCCGCGCAGAGCCGCGACCCATGCCCAGCGAGCGCTCTGAAAGATGGGCGCCGGCTCTGCAGCGCACCGTCGAACCGGACGATGCTTCGCTCTGCCGGGGGATGCTGCGCTGCGTCCGGGGCACGGACGCACAATCTTCCGATCAATCTCGATCCGACTTGCAAACAGCAGACGCATCTTCGCATCCTCGCGGCGCATTTCGCCCGAGCTTTGCCTGATCGCATCGCCCTCGTCGTGACAAGGGCGCAGGGAAGGCCGGGCGCCGGCTGGCACCCGCAAGTCCGTGCGCCAGAAGAATGCACACGGGGTGGACCACAGGTCAGCCAATCGCCCGGCCTTCCCTGCGCGGTGGTTTACGGCTTACTTCGTGCTCTCCCCGGGGAGCGATGCACTATTGCCCCCGTCGCCCCGCAGATGGCTGATGCAAGCGCCCGGTCGGGCAGCACGCATCACCACAGGACTTGACGCACAGACCCCGGGCGTCAGGACCACACGACTTCGCCGTCCGCGCACGTCCTCGCTGGGTCTTCGGGAGCTGGCGTGTGCTCGCACCCGAAGCCATGCGAAGACGCTGTCGGCGCCGTGTCGTAGGCGCGAAAGCCTGTGCTCACGGTTTCCCGCCCTGCAAGGCTCGCCGCGCCCGACGCCGTCGCGTCCATCGCTGCCCCACCCGCGGTCCGTGACGATCGCGATCCGCCCCTTGTCCCGGGTCAGGGTGTGTCGTAGGTGCGCCAAATCCGAATTTCGGTAAAGTGGAATATTTTGGCAGACGGGGATTGACAGGCGGCGCGCGAAATTTGTGCGGCTGTTTTGCCCGACGGGCGAACCCTGCCGGGCTATTCCGTCGACAGCCGCACCATCTGGCGGCCGCCGTTCATTTCCTTGAGGCTGTTGACGAAGTTTTCGGGGCGCTGCCAGCGGTATGGGACCTTCAATCCCATGTACTCGGCGATGTCGCCGATGAAGCCGGTGCAATTGGTGGTCTCGGCGTTCCAGACCGGCGAGCTCGCCTGCAATTTCTTGATATAGGCAAACACGCGCTTGGCGTCGGCTTCGTTCAGATATACGCGGTAGTTCGCGGTCAGATACTCCGGGTCGAGATCGCCGTAGCTCGCGCCGGTCTCCGCCGGCACCCAGGTGAGGTGACCAAGCACATAGGCCCAGGTGTCGCCGGCGGGCGTGAGCCCTGCCACTTCGACGGCGCGCTCGCTGGTCTTGCCGTACCAGACGAAGGCGTGGCCCCAGCTCGCCGCCGTGCGGGCGCGGAAATCGACGTAGTACGGACCTTTTTCCGCGCGCGCGACCGGGCGCCGGGTCGATGGCGCCGGCCGTGATACGGTGTCGGTCGTGGCAAGCGCGTTTGCGTCAGCAACGCGCTTGTTCGCTTCGTGGGCCGAGGCCGAAGGTGTCGTACACGCGAGCATGGCCGCGAGCGCGAATCCCGCAAGGATGCAGGGTCCCGATCGATCAGGTTTGTTCGTCACGCTGTGCCCCTCGACTGTCGGCCACTCACGCAGAGTCTACGCTTGCTTCTGCGGGTATTTCGCTAACGCGTCAGTAGCGCGCTGCGACGGGGCCGGGCGCCTTGCCGATCGGGGCCTTTCCAACCGGGCTCTTGCCAATCGGCATCTTGCCGATCGGCGCCTGCTCCGAATAGACGGGAACGGGCTGCCGGCGCGGCAGATCCGCGGCATTCGCGACCGTTACCAGAGCAAGCGTAGCACCCACGACAAATACAATCTTCTTCACAGTCATACCCCTAGAAGGTTTGGTCCAAACACGGCACCGCCGTGCCCCCAGACACGCCTCACAGAAGGGCGGCCGAATGCGTCCACAGTGCGGCATCGGCGCGACATGTTGGCGGCATCTGCCGGCCGCGCGGAGATGTGATGTGTCTGGATGTTTCGGCGCGCTCTGCCCAGCCTACGCGACTCGGCCTCACCCGATCCGGTTCAGGCTGTTCCTGATCGTCGAGAAGATGCCGCCGATGTCTTTTCGCAAACCGTCGAGCGCGTTGAAACTGTCGAAGATGCGGGCGAGGCGGTCTTCGACCTCGCGTTTGCTCTTGGTCAGCGCGTCGACGCGCGAGGCGAGGGTGACGTCGCCGTTTGCCTCGATCTCGCCGACGGTTTTGGCGAGGAGGTCGTGCGTCGTGCCGACGTCCGCGATCATGGCCTCGATTCCGAACACGGGCGCCTTCAGCGGGACGAGGTCAGCCTGCGACTTCGACAGCTCTGTCTTGAAGGCGTTCAGCGTCGCCAGCGTTTCCTGTAACGCACCGAGGCGCTGGCGCGACTGGAGAACAAAATCGTTCAACGCATTCTGGCGGTCGGCAATCGTCTTGCCCTCGGCGTCGATCTCGACACGGGCGAGCGAGCGTTCGAGCTGGGCCCGGCGCTCGCCGAGCTCTTCGAAGTCGAGCCCGATGCCTTTCAGGATGTGGAAGCTGTCGTCGATGCGGGCCAGGCGCTGCTCGATCTCGATCTTGTTCTTCGACAGCGTCTCGACGCGGGCGCCGAGCGGTGCTTCGCCGCCGGTTTCGAGCTCGTCGACGCTCTTGGCGAGGCGCTCATGGCTGAGGCTCAGCTCGCCGATCAACGCATTGAGGCCAGCGTCCGACGCGCGCAGCGGCACCAGCTCAGCGTGGGACTTCGCTAGATCGTCCTTGTACTGGTTCAGGGTCGCAAAGGTGTCCTGGACCGCGCCGACCCGGGACAGCAGCGTCGATACGTCGCCCGCGATGTCCTTGAGCCGGTCGGCGAGGTTGTTCTTGCGGTCGTCGGTCTCGAGGTCGTGCAGCGAGCGTTCGAGCTGGTTCTGGCGGTCGCGGATCTCAGTGAAAACCGGCTCGACCGCGCGGCGCTGCTCGGCGATCTTGCCGACCATATCGCGCAATTCCTGCTGGCGGCGGCGGATTTCGGCGAGCTGGTCGTGCATGTCGGTGGATTCGTTGCGGCCCCGCTGCAGCAGGGCGCGCTGCTCGGTCTCGCCCAGCTTGTCGTGCAGGGCGGAAACGGCCTCCCGGGGATCGCTCTCGATCAGGTGCTGGACGGTGGCGTCGAGGTGGTTCTGCAGGGCGTGGGCGACGACCACGTCCTCGCGGGTCTTCTTGAGGCGGTCGCGCAATGTGTCGAGGCGCCGGTCCTGGCGCGAGAGCCGCCAGGCGGAGGCGCCGATCAGTGCCAACGCCAAGGCCAGGATCGCGCCGGTCGCAACACGCTGCGGGACGGGCAGGCCTCCGAACCAGGCAGGCAGGTGGCCGACATCGTAACCGAGCGCCTGCTGGGCGAAGATCGCGATGGCAGTGAGCAGAACAAACCAGGCAACCAGGAAAAACAGCCACATCGTGACTTCCTCACGCCGGCACATTATCGCCATAATTGCTATTGGAGAGCGGAACCGAGATCAAGGGCGGCGGGAGCTTGCTGGATAGGTCCGGCCTCACGATCCACGGCTGAATGCGTCAGCCGATCGGTGGAGGGGGAGAGGCGCGTTTCCCGTGTTGGGGGCAGACGTTCAGGGCGCTGGTCATGCCCGGGCTTGTCCCAGGCATCCACGCGCCTCCGCGCCAACAGAACGTGGATGGCCGGGACAAGCCCGGCCATGACGGAGAGAGAAGCTACAGCCGAAACTCGTTGGTCAGCTCGCCGATGCCGTCGATCGCGACGGTCACAATGTTCACCGGCTCTTTCATCACGCCGACGCCGACCGAGGTGCCGACGGCAATGAGGTCGCCGGGGAGCAGGGTCATGTCGTGGGAGATCCTGCTGACCAGCTCCTGCGCGGTGAAGATCATGTCCGATATCGGATAGTTCTGTCGCTCCGCACCGTTGAGGATGGTGCGGACCACCAGCCTGACCGGATCGAGACCGGTCGCGATGACGGGGCCGAACGGGCCGTAATCGTCGATGCCTTTGGCCCGTGCCCATTGCGGGAAGGTCGGGTCGCTGGTCAGGATGTCGTTGGCGGTGATGTCGTTGACGCAGGTGTAGCCGAAGATGAAGCTGTCCGCTTCCGCCGGCGACACCCGGGCACAGGTCTTGCCGATGACGATGCCGAGCTCGCCTTCATACGTGGTCTTGCCATCGTAATAAGAGGGACGGCGGATCACCGCGCCTGGCGTCGTAATGCTGGTGGTGGCCTTCAGGAGGTAGAGCGGCTCCGGTGGCTCGGGCTGGTTGAGCCTGGCCGCGAGTGCATGAAAATTGTTCCAGAGCGCGACGATCTTGCTGGGCACGCAGGGCGCGAGCAGTTCGACCTCCGACAGCGCCAGCGTCTTGCCGGTGGCTGCATGGCGGCCAAACATCTCGCCCTCATGGACGCTGATACCCGACGACGTTAGCGTGCCGAAGCCGGTCGCACCGCTATTCCGGAAGCGGAGCCATTGTTTGATCTCGCCAGCCATCACGCCACCGCCAGTGCGCGCGGATCCGATGGGGTCGGGATGCCGTCGTAGAGACCGGCAATGCGGGCGCGCTGGGTCACCATCGCCAGCACTGAATCGAGGGCGGGGGTGGCGACGCCGGTGAGGCGGCCCATCTCCTGCACGACGGTGACGAGCGGGTCGATCTCCATCGGGCGGCCGCGCTCGAGATCCTGGAGCATCGAGGTCTTGTGCGCGCCGACCTTGCGCGCACCTTCGATGCGGCGCTCGACGTCGACGCGGAATTTGACGCCGAACGTTTCGGCGATGCCTTGCGTCTCCATCATGATCGCGCGCGACAGCGCGCGAGTGGCCGGATCGGTGCAGATCACGTCGAGCGTTGCATGGGTGAGTGCGCTGATCGGGTTGAAGCAGACATTGCCCCACAGCTTGAGCCAGATCTCGTCGCGGATGCGGTCGAGCACCGGCGCCTTCAGCCCGGCTGCGACGAAGAGATCGGCGAGGCGTTGCACGTCCGGGGTGATCTCGCCGGAGGGCTCGCCGAGCGGAAAGTTGTTGCCGTAGACGTGACGGATCACGCCGGGCGCCTCGATCTCGGTGGCGGGATAGACGATGCAACCGATGGCGCGCTCGGCGCCAATTTCGCGCCACTGCCGTCCGCCGGGGTCGATGCTCTCCAGCGTCGAATTCTCGTATTGGCCGCCGTGCTTGTAGAAGTACCAATAGGGGATGCCGTTGACGGCGGTGACGATGCGGGTGTGGGGTCCGAGCAGCGGCTGCATTGTCTCGATCACGCCGGTGATCGAGTGCGCCTTCAGCGTGATGATGATGTAGTCCTGCACACCGAGCTCGGCGGGATCGTCGGTGCAGCGCGGATGCACGGTGTGCTTCTCCTCGCCCGCGAGCAACGTCAGGCCGCGCTCGCGCATCGCGGCAAGGTGCGCGCCGCGTGCGACGAGGCTGACGTCGGCGCCCGCGCGCGCGAGCTGAACCCCGAGATATCCGCCGATTGCGCCGGCGCCGTAGATGCAGATCTTCATGGAATCCTCGCGAAGCAGCGGAAGCCGGATTTCGGGACGAAAGATCCGGTCCGGCTCGGAAGGTCCGAGCCGGGGACGGTAGTCGCAGGGGAAGTGAGACGCTTTAAGCTGCTTGCGGCGTGCCGTTGATCGCTTCGTCCACGAAGGAGGCGATGTCACGCATGCTGATGACCGAGACGAGGCTGTAATCGTCGATGACAGGCAGGTGCCGGATGTGATTCCGGTTCATCAGATGGCGGACGTGCTCGATCGTGTCGTTTGAGGTGCAGGATACGAGCTGCTGCACCGAGACGAGCTGCGAAACCTTGACGTTGACGGCATTGGCGCCGTGCTCGGCGACGGCGCGCACGACGTCGCGCTCGGTGAACATGCCGACCGCGGTGTTACCCTCGGAGCGGACCACGTCCTTCACCACAAGTGCGCTGATATTGTTGGCGCGCATCAGCTTGGCGGCGATACCCACCGTTTCGTTCATTCGCACCGTGACAACGCGCGGTGTCTTCTTGCGCAGAATGTCTCCGACCAGCATTGCAACCTCCCTGGGTGAATGATGCGGCAAGTGTGGTATACATAATGCCAATCGTCAAGCACTCGATTTGGCTGTTCCGAAAAATCTTGAGGCAACAATGCTGACGTTTGCCGTGAGCCAAAAGAAAGAGGCGCATCGCTGCGCCCCCTGTCTCACCGTGCAAGGAGTGTTCGTTATGCCGTCTCGGTCTTGGCGTTCCCCGTCGCGGCGTTGGCGCTCTCGGCTTCCTTGCCGAGGATGAAGGAGCGGCGCATCGGCTTGATCACGAACAGCGCCGTCAGGGCCGCCGTCGCGTTCAGCGCGACTGCGACCACGAACACGGCCTTCCAGCCATACGTGGCCGAGATCACGCTGGCGAGCGGAACGAGCAGGGACGCGGTCCCCTTCGCCGTGTAGAGCATGCCGTTGTTGGTGGTTGCGAACTTCGAGCCGAAGGTGTCGCCGCAGGTCGCTGGGAACAGCGAGTAGATCTCGCCGAACACGCCGAAATAGACCGCGGTGGCGAGCACGAAGACGACAGGGACGTGGCCATAGGCCGACAGCGTCAGCAGCATCAGCGCGGCGGTGCCGAAGGCGATGAACATGGTGTGCTCGCGGCCGATCGTGTCGGAGACGAAGCCGAAGAACGGCCGTCCGAAACCGTCGAAGATGCGGTCGAGCGAGATCGCGAACGTCAATGCCGCCATCTGGAATCCGGCGAGCGTGACCGGCGTGTCGGCGATCTTGAAGTCGTGTGCGATCGGGGCGATCTGCGCCGCGGTCATCAGGCCGCCGGAGGCGACCATGACGAACACGAGATACATGACCCAGAAAATAGGGGTGCGCAGCACCTGGGGCGGGGTGAAGTCGATCTTGGTCTGCGGCAGATTGAGCTGCTTCTTCTTCGGCGGGATCGAGATCCGCGGCGGCTGAATGAAGAAGGCGAGCACGAAGACGATCACGCCCTGGCCGATGCCGAAGGTGAGGAACGCGTGCTGATAGCCGCTCGTTGCGATCATGGCTGCGATCGGCACGACGGTGAGTGCAGCGCCTGCGCCGAAGCCGGCGGCAGTCGCACCGGCGGCAAGGCCCCGGCGATCGGGAAACCATTTCAGCGCGTTGCCGACGCAGGTGCCGTACACGGCGCCCGCGCCCATGCCGCCGATGATCGCGGCCGCGTAGAGCAAGGTGAGGCTATCGGCATAGGAGTTGAGAATCCACGACAGCGCGATCATGACGCCGCCGAACATGATGACGATGCGCGGGCCGTATTTGTCGACGAACCAGGCCTCGATCGGCACCAGCCAGGTTTCGGTGACGACGAAGATGGTGAAGGCGAGCTGGATCGCGGCGCGTCCCCAATGGTGCGCGTGATCGATCGGATCGACGAACAGGGTCCAGCCATATTGCAGGTTGGCGATCATCGCCATGCAGACGATGCCCATGACCAGCTGGAGCCAGCGGAAACCTGTGCGGAGAGGCGCGGCCGTGACAGCGCCATCGGTGCTGGAAATCATCAAGAACCTCCCAAGCGCCTGTCTGGTTCGACACCGGTCGCAAGATGACCTGATGTCGCAATATTGTGGCTTATCGTCGCAAGCGCGGTGGCGACCTTGGTATACCATATTCCAGATTGCAAGCCCTATCTTGGCGCGCGCCTGAAAATTTGCGGAGTTCCTTTAGGGACGGCGGGTTCACGAAAACGTCGCGCACAACGAAAACGCCCGGCCGCGAGGCCGGGCGTTTTGCGCGAGAAGCGCTTTTGGAGCGCGTCAGACGGTCGATTGCGCGACCACGACCTTGCGCCAGGGCTTGAGCACCGCGATCGCCAGCGCCGAGGCCAGGATGTTGGCGCCGGCTGCGATGATAAACACGTTGTCCCAACTGCCCGACGACTGCTGCATGTAGTTGCCGATCGGGACCAGCAGCGCGGCCGTACCCTTCGCGGTGTAGAGCAGGCCGGCATTGGTGGTCGCGAACTTGGCGCCGAACGTGTCGGTGCAGGTCGAGGGGAACAGCGAGTAGATCTCACCCCAAGCGAAGAACACGAAGCCCGAGAGCAGCACGAACCAGAGCGGATCGTGGCCCCAGAGGTAGAGCATCCAGATGCCGATACCTTCCATGCCGAAGGCGATGAACATCGTGTTCTCGCGGCCGATCATGTCGGAGATCCAGCCGAAGAACGGACGCGTCAGGCCGTTGAGCACGCGGTCGATCGTGGCCGCGAAGGTCACCGCGGTCATCGTCACCGCCATCAGCGTGACCGGCACGTTGTCGATCTTCCAGTCCGCCGCGATCGGCTTCAGGTTCGCCGTCACCATCAGGCCGCCAGCGCCGACAATCACGAACATGAAGTACATCAGCCAGAAGATCGGCTGACGCAGCACCTCGGTCGGCTGGTAGTTGCGCCGGGTCTGCTGCAGATTGGCGTTCACGACCGCGTTCGGCACCTGACCTGCTTTCGGCGCGAGCAGGAAGAAGGCGAGGATGCAGATGATAATGCCTTGTCCGAGGCCGAAATAAAGGAAGGTGGTCTGGAAACCGCTGTCCTTGATCATGGCCTGGATCGGCGCGACGGTCAGCGCGGAGCCCGCACCGAAACCAGCGGCCGTGATGCCCGCGGCAAGACCGCGCTTGTCCGGAAACCACTTCAGCGCGTTACCGACGCAGGTGCCGTAGACGCCGCCGGCGCCGATGCCTGCGATGATCATGCCGAGATAGTAGCCGTTGAGCGTGGTCGCCTCCGCGTTGATCGCCCAGCCGGCGGCACAGAGCACGCCGCCGACCAGCACCACGATGCGCGGACCGTATTTGTCGACGAACCATCCTTCGATCGGCACGAGCCAGGTCTCGAACAGCACGAACAGCGTAAAGGCCCATTGGATCGACGCACGATCCCAGCCGAACTTCTTCTGGATGTCGGGGACGAAGAACGTCCAGCCGTATTGATAATTGGCGATCATTACCATCGCCGCGACGCCAACTGCCAATTGCGTCCAGCGATACGTGTCGCTAACGCGCGCGGCTGTCGGGGCGGTTGCTTGCACCATGTCCGTCATAAAGCCTCCCGTGGCGCCTCTCATTTTTCTGCGAGCGCTGGAACGGCATTCTTGTATGCATTATGCCAAGCTTCAAGCGCTGGTCCGGTCACCGTGCGCAAATGCCGCAGGACCTTGCCCGGTTGCGGCTGTGACTCAGGACAGCACAAGTAGAAATGGCCCCGTGATCCGGGGCCATTCATCAAAAGTAGTATGCGGACTGATCTAAAACCGTCTCCCGCTGCGCGCGCAGGCGCGGGCGGCTGTCCGGCCTACAGGCCAAAGCGCGGCAGGTCGCCGTTGTGATTCGAGATCTCGGCGCTCGCCATCAGGAGGCGGTCGATCGTTGCCATCAGGCGGGCGAACAGCGTGGAGGAGGGCGCGAGAGCGACGGAAGCGGTCTTGGACATCGGAAATCCCTTTCTCGAGACGGTCAGTAGTGCTGTCTCATTTCGAAAGGGAATTTATGTATACCAGATGCCAATGTCTATGCATGCCATTGCATAGCAGCATTTAGCTTTTCGCATTGCAGCATAATAATCAGTTAAATGGGCCGATTTGAGCGGGATATGCCCAAAGCCGGCCGAAACTGAACCATTTGACCGTCGATATCCAAAAACGGAGCCTTGGCAGCGGCACATGAAGCCGTTAGTGGTCTGCCCCCTCCAATCATCTGTCAGAGTGGTTCATGTCGAGCGCCTCGCCCGCCGTCTCGATCGGCATCGATTTTGGGACCAGCAACACGGTCGTGGCCCTTGCGGCGGACGATCGCCGGGTCGAGGCCATCCGCTTCGACCATGGTGAGCAGCGCCACAGCGTCTTCGTGTCAGCGCTGTGCTTCTGGGAGGACCGGCCGGGAGCCGGCGCCCAGGCTGAAGGCGGCCCGTGGGCGATCGAGCAGTTCCTGGAAGGACGCCATGTCTACCGCTTCCTCCAGTCGTTCAAGACCTTTGCCGCAAGCTCCAGCTTCAACACCACCCAGGTGTTCCGGCAGCGCTACAAGTTCGAGGATATTTTGGCGGCGTTCCTGCGGACGCTGGCGCGGCATGGCGGCGATAAATTCGGCTTCGAGACGTCCACCATTACAGTCGGTCGCCCCGTCCGCTTCGCCGGGGGCAATCCCGACGAAGCGCTGGCGATGCAGCGCTACCGGGCCGCGTTCGAGCGCCTCGGCGCCGGCCACGCCCGCTATGTCTACGAACCCGTGGGCGCGGCGTTCTCCTTCGCCCGCCGGCTGGAGCGCGATGCGACCGTGCTGGTCGCGGATTTCGGTGGCGGCACCAGCGATTTCTCGGTGATGCGGTTCTCGCGTGCCGGCGGCGCCTTGCGCGCCGAGCCGCTCGGCCATGCCGGCATCGGGATTGCGGGCGACACCTTCGACTACCGTATCGTCGATCACGTCGTCTCGCCGCGGCTGGGCAAGGGCTCGAGCTTCCGCTCGTTCGACAAGGTGCTGCCGATCCCCACCGGCCACTACACTAATCTCGCGCGCTGGCATCAGCTCGCGATGATGAAGAGCAACGGCGACCTGCGCGAACTCCGGGAGCTTGCGCGCACCGCGGTGAAGCCGGCTCTGCTCGAGGATTTCATCACCATCGTCGATCTCGACCTCGGCTTTGCGCTGTACCGCGCGGTGTCCGACGCCAAGGTCGCGCTGTCGGCCCAGGATCAGGTGGAGTTCCGCTTCAAAGGAGGCGGGGTCGATATCGGCTCGACTATCACGCGGAAGAATTTCGAAGCCTGGATTGCCGACGACATCGCGAGGCTCGGGGCCACCGTCGACAAGGTGCTGGGCGAAGCCGGCATCACCGCGCGCGAGGTCGAGAAGGTGTTTTTGACCGGCGGCACGTCTTTCGTGCCGGCCGTTCGAAAACTGTTCGCCGAGCGGTTCGGCAACGAACGGCTGATGTCGGGCGATCAGTTCGAGTCGATTGCGTACGGCCTTGCTTTGATCGGACACAGCCCGGACCCGGACCGCTGGACCGCAAGCGGCGGGCTCCAGTCGAGGGCGGGCGCGTAGCCTACGGTCACGCGGCCGCCCCTAAGTCGCGTCCGATCGCTATTGCTTGATCTCAGGCTCGACGAGCTTCGCCAGATTGCGCAGCGATTCCTGCCAGCCGAGATAACAAGCCTCCGGCGGGATGACGTCGGGGATGCCGGCCTGCGTGATATCCAGCTCGGTGCCTACGGATACTTTCTTCAGGATCACGGTGACCTGGATCTCTCCCGGCAGATTGGGGTCGTCGAACCTGTCGGTGTAACGGAGACGTTCGCCGGGGACGAGCTCGAGATATTCGCCGCCGAAGGCGTGGCTGTTGCCCGTCGTGAAGTTACGGAACGACATCTTGAACGTGCCCCTGACCTTCGGCTCGAAATGATGGACGGTGCAGGTGAAGCCATTCGGCGGAAGCCATTTTGCCAACGCATCCGCCTCCAGGAAGGCGCGATAGACTTTCTCCGGGCTGGTCGTGAGAACGCGGTGCAGGCGGACAGTGCTGGGCATGATCATTCTTCCTCATGAATCGCCGGGCTCGACGTGGGCGTCTACTGCCCGTTCATGTCCAGATGACGAAGGAGATGCTGCCGATCCGACGCGGCGTCTCGATTTTTTTTGATGGATCCACGCATGGGGCGCTCGGCAGCCTTCGAGAGCAGCTCGCCGGGGGGCGAAAGATGAGCGCTGAATAGCGCGCGTCCTGCACCTACCGCCGGGCTCCCGAGCCGTTAAATTCCGTCAAGCCTTGCAAATGGCGAGGATGAGGTATACGTTGAGGCTGTTCGTTCAGCCGCTGTGCCTTGTTGAATGCGCCCGCGGGCTCCTTTTCCATAGACATCGACGAATAGAATTTGTTCTGCGTGACGATCACGCGGAACCTGCGCGTATGCGCTTTGGAGAAGAAAATGACGACAGGTACTGTAAAGTGGTTTAACGGCCAGAAGGGCTTTGGATTCATTCAGCCGAACGACGGCGGCAACGATGTGTTCGTTCACATCAGCGCGGTCGAGCGGGCTGGTCTTGCAGGTCTCGCTGAAGGCCAAAAGGTCAACTTCGAACTCAAGACCGACAAGATGCGGGGCAAGGTCAGCGCTGAGAATCTCTCGCTGGCCTAAGCCTTGGTGCCGTTTCACGGATGTACTGAAACGGCCATGCCACCCGCTCGATCCCAGGATTGAGCGGGTTTTTGTCCGTTGCAGAGCAGGGTGAATAATGAGCGCCAAGAGACCGGCCGAACCGTCACCCGAAAGCATCGCGCGTTCTAACCGTCAGCGTTTGGCCGCTGAGGAAGGCGCGCGGGCGATGGTGGACGTTGGAAAGCAAGCCGTCGATGTTCGCAAGAACATGGCGCGGCTTCGAGAGCTGCGCCAGGCCAAGGAAGCGGCAGACGCCGCCCTTCAGGCGTCGCTGCCGCCGCCCGTCCCGACGAAGCGCAAGAAGAAGGTGACGCCATAACTGGCTTCCATTGCGCCGAGGACAATTTGGAGAGGGCCGATCACATGCCAAAGAGTGCGGGTCGTGCCTAGAATAAAGTCGGATGGCGGTGGCACCATCACCTTCTTTCTCGCGCTTGGCGCGGGACGACAGATGTGCCGTCTTGCGACGACGTTCCTGACGCAGAAGCAGGCTTTCAGTTATCTTCGCAAGAACCGGACCGAGTTCGAGCGCATGGCGCGGGCGCAGCTCGCTTCTGGTGCAGTCGAAGACGGAATCGTCGTGCTCTCGATGCTGTAGACCAGGCGGATTTCGGCGCCCCGCCTTTAGCGGAATTCGCGGTCGGAGTCTGGGATCGTCGTGCCTATTCGGAGCCGCTTCCCGGCTTCGCCTCCCGGGCCAATCGCTCCGCTTTCAGCCGTTCGCGATTCTCGTTGAAGGAGTTCTGGTCCTTCGCATAGTCATTGATCGGCTTCTGCGTTGTCGCAGGCTTGAACGCCTTGTTGGCTTCACGCTTGGCGCGATCAGAGGATTGATCTTTCGACATTTAAGCCCTCAATTTGATCAACGAGCGTGGTCCTGGCGAGTGCCGGACGCGACGCCACCCGTGCCCGAACTGAAAGGCCGACTTGCCATCCTCGGAAGCGAAGGCGACCAGTTCTTCAGCGTGGGGCAGGGTCTTTGCGAGGCGTACTGCACTCGCCGTGGAGATGGCATGCTGGCATTTCCGGCATGCTCGCATTTCCGGGAGCACACCGGTCGAGGGAGCAACGGCCGGCCACCGCATCTGTTCCTCGCGAACCAATCTTTAATCCAGCCTTGGCGGCGCGGCAAGCGCGCCGATCGTGCGATGCAGCCTTTGCGCGCCAACAAAAAGGCCGCCGAAGCCGGCGGCCTTTCGCGTCGTGAGATAAGCCCGCTTATTCGGCGGCCTGCTTCTGCGGCGGATCGAGCGCGCCGGACTTGTGGATATCGGCGACCTGATGGTCCGAGAAGCCCAGCACGGTGCGCAGGATCTCGTCGGTGTGCTCGCCGAGCAGCGGGGATCGCTCCACCTCGCTCGGGGAGTCCGACAGCTTGATCGGGTTGCCGACGGAGATGTACTTGCCGCGGGTGGGGTGGTCGACCTCGACCACGGTGCCGGTCGCGCGCAGCGACTGGTCCTCGGCGATCTCCTTCATCGACAGGATCGGGCCGCAGGGAATGTCGTCCTTGTTGAGGATTTCCATCGCCTCGAACTTCGTCTTCGTCATCGTCCATTGTTCGATGCGGCCGAAGATCTCATTCAGGCGCGGCAGGCGGACGGCCGGCTTGGCGTAGTTCGGATCGGTCTTCCAGGAGGGCTCACCGATCACGTCGCAGATCTTCTCCCAGACCGGGGCCTGGGTGATGAAGTAGATATAGGCGTTGGGATCGGTCTCCCAGCCCTTGCACTTCAGGATGCGGCCGGGCTGGCCGCCGCCGGAATCGTTGCCGGCACGCGGCACGGCATCGCCGAACGGAATGCCTTCGCCGAACTGGCTGTATTCCTTGAGCGGACCATGGGCGAGGCGCTGCTGGTCGCGCAGCTTGACGCGCGCGAGATTGAGCACGCCGTCCTGCATCGCGGCGGTGACGCGCTGGCCCTTGCCGGAATGGGTGCGCTGATAGAGTGCGGTGACGATGCCGAGCGCCAGATGCAGACCGGTGCCGCTGTCGCCGATCTGCGCGCCGGTCACGAGGGGCAAGCCGTCGCGGAAGCCGGTGGTGGAGGCGGCGCCGCCGGTGCACTGGGCGACGTTCTCATAAACCTTGCAGTCCTCGTATGGTCCGGGACCAAAGCCCTTAATAGAGGCGACGATCATCTTCGGGTTGATCGCCTGGATCTTCTCCCAGGGGAAGCCCATGCGGTCGAGCACGCCGGGGCCGAAATTCTCGACCAACACGTCGCACTTCTTGATGAGCTCGGTGAGGACTTCCTTGCCCTTGGGGTTCTTGGTGTCGAGCGTGATCGAGCGCTTGTTGTGGTTGAGCATGGTGAAATACAGGCTGTCCACATTCGGGATGTCCTGCAGCTGGCCGCGGGTGATGTCACCCACGCCCGGGCGCTCCACCTTGATCACGTCGGCGCCGAACCATGCGAGCAACTGCGTGCAGGTCGGCCCGGACTGGACGTGGGTGAAGTCGAGAATGCGAACGCCCTCGAGCGCTTTTGTCATCGTGTTGCTCCGTACTCTGATCTACCCCTGCACCCGCAGGGACCTTGTGGGTTGACGGGGATGCTTACTTCTTCTTCTGCAGAACGCTCTGCGGATTGAGGTTGCCGATGCGGCCGCTCTCGGAACCGGCGGCCGGATCGATCACGGCGTTGATGAGCGTCGGCTTGCCCGAAGCCATGGCCTCGTTGACGGCGCGCTTGAGCTCGTCCGGTGAGGTGGCATTGACGCCGACGCCGCCGAAGGCTTCCATCATCTTGTCGTAGCGGGCGCCCTTGACGAACACCGTCGTCGCCGGATCGGCGTTGGCGCCGTTGACGTCGGTGCCGCGATAGATGCCGTCATTGTTGAAGATGACGACGCAGATCGGCAAATTGTAGCGGCAGATGGTCTCGACCTCCATGCCGGAGAAGCCGAAGGCCGAGTCGCCTTCGACCGCGAGCACGGGATGGCCGGTCTCGAGAGCAGCCGCGATCGCCTGGCCCATGCCAATGCCCATCACGCCCCAGGTGCCGACGTCGAGACGCTTGCGTGGGCGATACATGTCGATGACGCCGCGGGCGAGGTCGAGCGTGTTGGCGCCCTCGTTGACGAGGATCGCCTCGGGATGATCCTTGATGACGTTTTTCAGCACGCCGAGCGCGCCGTGATAGTCCATCGGCGATTTGTTGTTCATGAGCTTCGGCGCCATCTTGGCGACGTTCTCTTCGCGCTTGGTCGAAATCGCCTTGGTCCATTCGGCAGGCGGGGCGGTCCAGCCCGAAGCCATCGCCTGGTTGAAGGCGGAGACGACCGAGCCGATGTCGCCGACGACGGGCGCGACGATCTCGACGTTGGAGTCCATCTCGCGCGGTTCGATGTCGACCTGGATGAACTTCTTGGGCGCTTCGCCCCAGTTCTTGCCCTTGCCGTGCGAGAGCAGCCAGTTCAGCCGGGCGCCGATCAGCAGGACGACGTCGGATTCCTTCAGCACCGTCGAGCGGGCAGCGCCTGCGCACTGCGGATGGGTGTCTGAGAGGAGACCCTTGGCCATGCTCATCGGCAGGAAGGGGATACCGCTCTTCTCGACGAAGGTTTTGATCTCCTCGTCGGCCTGCGCGTAGGCCGCGCCCTTGCCGAGGATGATGAGAGGGCGCTTTGCGCTCTTCAAAACATCAAGCGCGCGCTTGATCGAAGCGGGCGAGGGGATCTGCGCGGGAGCCGCGTCGATTACCTTGACCAGCGACTTCTGGCCGGCATCGGCGTTCATCACCTGGCCGAACAGCTTTGCCGGCAGGTCGAGATAGACGCCGCCCGGACGGCCGGAGACGGCGGCACGGATGGCACGGGCAAGACCAATGCCGATGTCCTGGGCGTGCAGCACACGGTAGGCTGCCTTGCACAGCGGCTTGGCGATCGCGAGCTGGTCCATCTCTTCATAGTCGCCCTGCTGGAGGTCGACGATCTCGCGCTCGGAGGAGCCCGAGATCAGGATCATCGGGTAGCAGTTGGTGGTGGCGTGGGCGAGCGCGGTGAGACCGTTGAGGAAGCCGGGCGCGGAGACGGTGAGGCAGATGCCGGGCTTCTTGGTGAGGTAGCCGGCGATGCCCGCCGCATAACCGGCGTTCTGCTCGTGGCGGAACGAAATCATGCGAATACCGGCCGCCTGCGCCATGCGGCCCAAATCCGTGATCGGGATGCCCGGCACATTATAGATGGTGTTGATGCCGTTCAGCTTGAGCGCGTCAATGACGAGATGAAAACCATCCGTCAATTCCTGCTCGGTGCCCGGTGCTTCGGACTTGGTCGCGGTATTCAGCATGGGCCTTGTCTCCCTGGTCTCAAGATGCCGTTTCAGGCTTTTGGGGGCGATGCCTCGCCCTTTGGTGAACGTTGCCGGCTAGAAGAGTTCCTGACCATGCGCTTCGACGTAAGCGGCAAGGCCAAGGGTGTGATCGCGGGCGCGCTTCTCGGCGAGCTCGGTATCGCGCGCCTCCAGGGCTTCGATCATGCCGAGATGCTCGGGAAGCGACGTCGCGGTGCGGTCCTTGCGTCCGATGGTCAATTGCCGATAGCCACGCACATGCAGCAGCAAGTCGTTGGTGAGATCGACCAGCACCGGTGATTCCGACAGCGAGATCAGCGCCTGGTGGAAGGCGATGTTGGCGCGCGAATATTCCTCGACGTGATCCTCGGGCAGGCGATCCTTGCCAAATTCCTTGAAGTAGTCGCGCAGCGCCGTGATGTCTTTCTTGCGCGCTGTGGCGGTGATGAGGCGAGCCGCCATGCTCTCCAGCGCCGCCCAGGCGCGGATCATGTCGACGATCTCGCTCTTGGTCCTTCGGACCACCATGATGCCGCGGCGAGGAACCGTCTTCACGAAACCGTCTTGCTCTAGCATCGCGATGGCTTCGCGGATCGGCGTGCGGCTCACGCCGAGGCGCTCGGACAACGCGCGCTCGTCGAGCATGACGGGTTCGGGCGTCGAGTAGATGTCCATCTTGAGGATGGCTTCCTTCAAGGCGTCATACGCCTTGTTCTTGAAGCTCGACTCCGGGGCAATACGAACGATTGCGATATCTGCCTCGGCCATGTTCGGCAACGCCTTGGTTGGTTTCCGCAGTGACACGACGAATCTCCTCCAGTGGGAGTCGTCTTTTACAGGATTATTAACGGGAAAGTTTTTGGCATACCAAATACCAGAATGTCAAGCTGCCTATTTTTTGCAGCGTTCTAAGGTGCGCTGCAGCTTGACAAGTTGGCTTCTGGCATACCAAATGCCATCGCCAGCCATTTTTGATCCAAGCCGGCGGAGTAATCTCGGCTTTATGCCACTCCGTTCCGCGACATGGAACAGAGCGCGGCGAATGGAAAGCATCACGGGCAGCCGCAACGCGCGCGCGCTTTGAGAACGCAAGAACCAAGGTCAAGGGAGAGCCACATGTCCAATTCCAAAGATGCCGTCCGCAAGGTGCTTGACCAGGTCAAGGCGGACAAGCGCACCAGCCTGACCGCGCCGGAAGGCAAGCTGGTCTGCGACGCCTACGGCATTGCGGTGCCGAAGGAGGGTGTGGCGAAGTCGGCCGGCGAGGCCGGCAAAATGGCCGCCTCGATGGGGTTTCCGGTGGTGATGAAGATCGTCTCGCCGGACATTCTCCACAAGACCGAAGCCGGCGGTGTCATCGTCGGCCTCAAGACGGCCGAAGACGCCGAGAAGGCCTACGAGACGATTCTCTCCAACGCCAGGAAGTACAAGTCCGATGCCAAGATCGAGGGTGTCCAGGTGCAGCAGATGCTGGCCGGCGGCACCGAAGTGATCGTGGGGTCGATCACCGACGCCTCGTTCGGCAAGCTGGTTGCCTTCGGCCTCGGCGGCGTGCTGGTCGAAGTTCTGAAGGACATAACCTTCCGCCTCGCGCCCGCGACCAAGCAAGATGCGCTGTCGATGCTCGACGGCATCCAGGCGCATGAGATTTTGAAGGGCGTTCGCGGTGGCGAGCCGGTGAACCGCACCGCGCTTGCGGATGTCATCGTCAAGGTCTCGCAGCTCGTCACGGATTTCCCCGAGATCGTCGAGCTCGATCTCAACCCGGTGTTCGCGACGGCCAAGGACGCCATCGCGGCCGACGTCCGCATCGTCGTCGACTTCGCTTACGTGCCCAAGCCGAAGCCGCGCCCGACCGAAGAGATCGTCGCGGCCATGAGCCGCATCATGCAGCCGAAGGCGGTTGCAGTGGTCGGCGCTTCAGCCGAAGACGGCAAGATCGGCAATTCCGTGATGAAGAACCTCATCAACGGCGGCTACAAGGGCGACATCTACCCGATTCATCCCAAGGCCGCCGAGATCCTCGGCTACAAGGCGTATAAGAGCGTCAAGGACGTGCCCGGCGTGATCGACACCGCGGTGTTCGCAATTCCCGCGAAGTTCGTGGCCGCGGCGCTCACCGAATGCGGCGAGAAGAAAATTCCCGGCGCGGTTCTGATTCCGTCGGGCTTCGCGGAAGCCGGCGCGCCGGAGCTCCAGGCCGAGATCGTCGAAGTCGGCAAGAAGTACGACATCCGCCTGATGGGACCGAACATCTACGGCTTCTATTATACGCCTGCCAACCTCTGCGCGACCTTCTGCACCGCCTATGATGTCAAGGGCCACGCGGCACTGTCTTCGCAATCGGGCGGCATCGGCATGGCCATCATCGGCTTCTCCCGTTCGGCCAAGATGGGCGTGTCGGCGATCGTCGGCCTCGGCAACAAGTCCGACATCGACGAGGACGATCTGCTCGCCTTCTTCGAGCAGGATCCGAACACGAACCTGATCGCGCAGCACTGCGAAGACCTCAAGGACGGCCGCGCCTTTGCGGAAGCCGCAAAACGCGTCTCCAAGAAAAAACCGGTCATCGTGCTCAAGGCCGGCCGCACCTCCGCCGGTGCCAAGGCGGCCTCGTCGCACACCGGCGCGCTCGCCGGCAACGACAAGATCTACGAGGATGTCCTGGCCCAGTCCGGCGTGATCCGCGCCCGTAGCTTGCGGCAGCTGCTCGAATTCGCGCGCGGCGTGCCGGTGCTGCCGACGCCGAAGGGCGAGAACGTGCTGATCATTACCGGTGCAGGCGGTTCGGGCGTGCTGTTGTCGGACTCCTGCGTCGACAACGGCTTGTCGCTGATGTCGATGCCGCCGGATCTGGATGCGGCCTTCCGCAAGTTCATCCCGCCGTTTGGCGCGGCCGGAAATCCCGTGGACATCACCGGCGGTGAGCCGCCGATCACCTACGTCAACACCGTAAAACTCGGCCTGACGGACGAGCGCATCCACTCGCTGATCCTCGGCTACTGGCACACCATCGTCACGCCGCCGATGGTGTTCGCCCGCAACATGGTCGAGGTGAAGAAGGAGATGGAGGCCAAGGGCTTCGTGAAGCCGATCGTCGCCTCGCTCGCCGGCGACGTCGAGGTTGAGGAAGCCGCCGAATATCTCTACCAGAACGGCATTCCGGCCTATGCCTACTCGACCGAACTGCCGGTCGAGGTCCTCGGTGCCAAGTACAAATGGGCGCGCGGAGCAGGGCTGCTCTGAGCCGACGATGCCGCTTCACCTCTCCCCGCGCGCGGGGAGAGGTGAGAACAGTCAGGTCGCGATGGGCAGGAACGTGATCCGGCGCAAATCGATCGAGCCCCGATCGCCATCGGCGGCCGATCACGACGCGCGCGACGGCGGCGTGCAGTCCGTCGATCGCGCGCTGTCGATCCTCGAGACATTGTCCGAAGACGACGAAGGCTATCGCCTCAGCGATCTCGCCGTCCGCACCGGGCTCTCGGCCTCGACCGTGCATCGCCTGCTGGCGACGCTGGAAAGCCGCCGCTTCGTGCAGTTCGACCGCGCCGAATCCAAATGGCATGTCGGCGTGCGCAGCTTCACGGTGGGCGCGAGCTTTGCGCGGCGGCGCAATTTCAGTGCCCAGGCCATTCCTTACTTGCGCAAGCTGCGTGATCTTACCCGCGAGACCGCCAATCTCGCCGTGGTCGACGACGAGTTCATCATCGTGCTGACCCGGATGGAGAGCCGCGAGATCATGCGCTCGCTGACCCAAGTCGGCGGCCGCGTTCCGATGGTGACCTCCGGCGTCGGCAAGGCGGTGCTCGCGACCTATTCCGACGAGGACGTCGGCGCCGTCATCCGCCATCACGGCATGCCACGCCTGACCGAGAAGTCGATCGTGCGGCCGAGCGACCTGTTCAAGGAGCTCGAAAAGATCCGCAAGCAAGGCTACGCGCTGGATGATGAAGAGGCCTGCATGGGCCTGCGCTGCGTTGCAGCGGTGGTCTACAACGCCTGCGCCGAGCCGCTTGCTGCGATTTCGGTGTCCGGCATGACCAGCCGGCTGACCGATCAGCGGTTACCGGAAATCGGGCAAATCGTCCGTGATGTTGCCGCCGAACTGACGGCAGCGCTCGGCGGGGCAATTCCGACGCCCCGCTAATCGGAAACCGGGGGTATGTCACTGGACAGTGTCGGCCGTTTTGGCTGATATGCGACCAAACGACACGATGCGGCAAACGTCCGCATGAGCCCGGAGACGTCCCATGTTTCAACTTCCCGCGCGCCTCGTCGGCGCAGCCGTCGCGCTGACCCTTGCGGCAGCCACGCCGGCCTTTGCCCAGCAGCTCGAGCTCAAGCTGATGGCACCTGCGGCGCCGGGCGGTGGTTGGGACCAGACCGCGCGCTCGATGCAGCAGGCGCTGGTCGCTGCCGGCGTCGCACGCAGCGTGCAGGTCACCAACGTTCCCGGCGCAGGCGGCAGTGTCGGCATCGCGCAGTTCGTCAACGGCGCCAAGGGCGACGGCAACCAGCTGATGGTCAACGGCTTCGTCATGGTGGGCGCGCTCGCCATGAACAAATCACCCGTCACGCTCGAGCAGGTGACGCCGATCGCGCGCCTCACCGAGGAAATCCAGGTGATCGTGGTGCCGGCCAATTCGCCGATCAAGACCGCGCAGGATCTGGCCGCCGCGGTGAAGGCCGACATCGCCAAGGTGACCTTCGCCGGCGGCTCGGCCGGCGGCGTCGATCACGTGATGGCGGCATTGTTCGCTGGTGCCGTCGGCGCCGACGCGAAGAAGATCAACTACATCCCGTTCTCGGGCGGCGGCGAGTCGCTCGCCGCCATTCTCGGCGCGAAGGTCACTGCCGGCATTTCCGGCCTCAGCGAATATGATGGGCAGATCAAGTCGGGCAAGCTGCGCGCGATCGGCGTGACCTCGGAGAAGCGCATTCCAGGCAGCGACATCCCGACCTTCAAGGAGCAGGGCATCGACCTCGTGATCGCCAACTGGCGCTCGGTGGTCGCGCCTCCCGGAATCACGCCGGAGCAGCGCAAGACGCTCAGCGACGCGGTCGAGAAGATGGTGAAGTCGGACGCCTGGAAAGACATCCTCAAGCAGAAGGGCTGGGAGGATGCCTATCTCGGCGGTGACGCCTTCGCCGATTTCCTGAAGAAAGAAACGGTGCGTGTGACGGACGTGCTGAGATCAGTCGGCCTGGTCAAGTCATGACCACAGGCGATCCCGTCCAGCCACCGCGGCGCATCGATCGCGCCGGCGTCGTCATCGCCGCGCTGCTCGCAGGTCTTGCCGCGGTGCTGGTCTGGGATGCGCACGGCCTGCAATCGACCGCGATGTACGGGATGGGGCCGGAAGCCATGCCGGTCGTGATCGCCTCCGGCCTCGCGCTGCTCGCGATCGGCAATCTCGTTGACGCGCTGCGCGGCAATCTGCCAGAGCGCGAAAGCGCCGATCCCGTGCCTGTGGTCTTCATCCTCGCCGGCCTTGCGCTGCTGATCGGCATCATCGGCTTCGGCGGCGGGTTCATCCTGGCGACGTCGGCGCTGTTCGTCACGACCTCGGCGGCATTTGGGCGCCGGGCTGTCCTCGTCGATTCCGCCATCGCCCTCGTGATGTCGACCCTCATTTACCTCGCGTTCGACCGCCTGTTGACGTTGAGCCTTCCGGCCGGCCCCCTGGAGCGACTGCTGTGATGGAAACTTTCGCGGCGCTGGCCCACGGCATGGCGGTCGCCGTCCAGCCGATGAATCTCCTCTACGCCCTGATCGGCGTGTTCCTTGGCACGGCCGTGGGCGTGCTGCCCGGCATCGGCCCGGCGTTGACGGTCGCGCTGCTGCTGCCGGTGACGTACAAGCTCGATCCCGGCGGTTCGCTGATCATGTTTGCCGGCATCTATTACGGCGGCATGTATGGCGGATCGACTACGGCCATCTTGATCAACACGCCCGGCGAGAGCGCCTCGATGGCGACGGCGCTCGAAGGCAACAAGATGGCCAAGGCCGGCCGCGGCGGACCGGCGCTCGCGACCTCCGCGATCGGCTCCTTCGTCGCGGGCACCATTGCCACCATCGGGCTTGCCTTTCTCGCGCCGTGGTTGGTCGATTTCGCCGTGCGCTTTGGTCCGGAGGATTATTTCGCGCTGATGTGCGTCGCCTTCGTCACGGTGTCGGCGACCTTCGGCGATTCTCCGATCCGCGGCCTGACCAGCCTATTTATTGGTCTGACATTAGGTCTCGTCGGTATAGACAAGCTGACCGGTCAGGCGCGGCTTGCGTTCGGGGTGCCCGAGCTGCTCGACGGCGTCGAGGTGACGACGCTCGCGGTCGGCCTGTTCGCGGTGGGCGAGGCGCTCTACGTCGCATCGCGCCGCCACCACACCGAAGAGAAGCTCGAGCCGGTGCGCGGCTCGCTGTGGATGACCAAGGAAGACTGGAAGCGATCGTGGAAGCCGTGGTTGCGCGGCACCATGTTCGGCTTCCCAATCGGTGCGCTGCCTGCCGGCGGCGCGGAGATCCCGACTTTCCTGTCCTATTCCTGCGAGAAGCGACTGACCAAATACCCCGAAGAATTCGGCAAGGGCGCGATCGAAGGTGTCGCAGGACCGGAGGCCGCCAACAACGCTTCGGCTGCCGGCACGCTGGTGCCGCTCTTGACGCTGGGATTGCCGACCTCGGCGACGGCCGCGATGATGCTGGCGGGCTTCCAGCAATACGGCCTCAACCCGGGGCCGCTGCTGTTCGCCGAGCGGCCCGACCTCGTGTGGGGCCTGATCGCGAGCCTGTTCATCGCCAATTGCATGCTGCTGGTGCTCAATCTGCCGCTGGTTGGCCTGTGGGTGCGGCTGCTGGCGATCCCGCAGCCGTGGCTCTATGCCGGCATCCTCGTGTTCGCGACCATGGGCACCATCGCCGCAAAGCCGTCGGTGGTCGAACTGTCGATGCTGGCCGGCTTCGGCGTGCTCGGCTTTCTGATGCGGCGGTTCGATTTTCCGATCGCGCCCGTCGTGGTCGGCCTGATCCTCGGCCCGATCGCCGAGAGCCAGCTGCGTCGCGCGCTCGCGATCAGTCTCGGCGATCCCATGACGTTGCTCCAGAGCCCGATCTCGGCGACGCTGCTTGCGCTGGCGTTCATCGCGCTGCTGGCACCCTTCGTGCTGAAAGGGATGGGACGCTTCAAGGCGAACGAGGACTAGCCATTCCGCCGCGAGCGTCTTCTAATGTTACGTTCATCTCGTGGGAAAAGTCATGCCGTCAGAGCTCCGTTCGCCCCGTCTCGCTGTCCTGATCGATGCAGACAATGCTTCGGCAAAAATCGCCGATGGGCTGTTCGACGAGATTGCCAAGATCGGCGAGGCCAGCGTTCGCCGCATCTACGGCGACTTCTCCAATGCCAGGTCGAGGGGCTGGGCCGACATCCTGTCCAAACACGCCATCATCCCGCAGCAGCAGTTCGCCTATACGACGGGGAAGAATGCCTCCGACATCACGCTGGTCATCGACGCAATGGACCTGCTTCACAGCGGCCGGTTCGATGGCTTTTGCCTGGTGTCGTCGGACAGCGATTTCACCCGTCTGGCCGCCCGCATCCGGGAGCAGGGCATCGACGTCTTTGGGTTCGGCGAACAGAAGACGCCGGAGAGCTTCCGGCAGGCCTGTCGAAGGTTCGTCTACACGGAGAACTTGCTTGCCGCCCCAGCGAACACCCAGGACGCCGCCTCGAGATCGACGTCGCTTCAGCCGCTCGATGCCGCAACCCCCATCATCAAGAAGGTCATCACCCAGATGGAAAGCGAGGACGGCTGGGTGACGCTCGGGGAAGTTGGCCGCCAGCTCGCCAATCTCGCGTCCGATTTCGATCCGCGAACGTTCGGCTTCCGCAAGCTGAGTGACCTCGTGCGCAAGACGAATGCGTTCGAGATTGACGAGCAGAACGGGAGGTCGATGCGGATTCGGGTCAAGCCCGCTGCCGCACCGGCCCCGCGACGACGGAACTCGCGCAGACCTGCGAGGCCAGCGGCGGCAGGCGCTTCTCCGCCTAAAGCGTAAGCAGAGCCTGCCGTTATATTTGCGCTTGCCCGGTCGGGCGCAGGGCGTAACCATCGCAGGGCCATAACGCCACGCGAGGGTTCTGATGACCAGACTTACCCGCTTCGCCGTCGCACCGCTGCATTCGATGACCCGGCGTCTCGCCGATGTGGCCTCGGCGCGTGTCGCGCCGGATCTCGTCGTCACCGGCGCGCGGGTGCTCTCGACCTATTCGGAGCGCATCCTTGCGAACCGCGAAATCTGGATCACCGGCGGCCGCATTGCTGCGATGAAGCCGGCCGGCGCTGCGAAGAATGTCTTCGGCGACGTGCCGGTTTACGACGCGGCGGGCGGCATCATCGCGCCGGGGCTGGTCGACCCGCACATCCACATCGAATCCTCGATGGTGACGGCCTGCGCCTATGCCGAGGCCGCCCTGCTCAACGGCACCACCACAATCTTCTGCGACAGCCACGAGATCGGCAACGTCATGGACGTCGTCGGCGTCGAGGCGATGCTGGAGGACGCACGCGAGGCTCCGCTCTCGATCTTCCTGACGGTGCCCTCGACGGTTCCTGCGACTTCGGCCGCACTGGAGACTGCGGGCGGCGATCTGACGCCCGACAAGATCGCCGGCCTGTTCGACCGTTGGCCGGAAGCCGTCGGGCTCGGCGAGAAGATGGATTTCGTGCCTGTCACCATGGGCGATGAGCGAAGCCACGCCATCCTCGCTGCCGCCCTGAAGCGCGGCCGGCCGGTGTCCGGCCATATCTATGGCCGCGACTTCGTTGCGGCCTATGCGGCGAGCGGCATCACCGACACCCATGAGGCGGTCGACCGCGACATCGCCGACGATCTGCTCGATGCCGGGGTCTGGGTGTTCCTGCGCGGGGGACCGCCGACCACGCCCTGGCACTCGCTGCCGCAGGCGATCCGGACCATCACCGAGCTCGGCGCCTCGCACAAGCGCACGGCCGTGTGCACCGACGATCGCGACGCCGACGATCTCCTGCTGTTCGGTCTCGACTGGGTGGTGCGCGAAGCCGTGAAAGCAGGGATGTCGCCGGAGCAGGCCTGGTCGATGGGCTCGCTGCATGGCGCGACGCGCTTCAACATGGACAGCGATATCGGCGGGCTCGGCGGCGGGCGCCGCGCCGATCTGGTGCTGATGGACGACAATCTGAAGCCGCAATGCACCTGGTATGGCGGCGAACTCGTGGTCGAAAACCGAAAGATCACGCCGAAGCTCGAGCAGGCGCTGTCGCAGCGCTATCAATATCCGCAGGCGGCCTATGCGACGGTGAAGCTGCCCGAGAAGGTCAAGCTGACGCCGGAGCTGCCGGCGAAGGCCTGCACTGTCAACGCGATCAAGACCGCGTTGCCCGGCATCACGCTGATCCATGAGAAGATCGCGATCGAGCCCGCAAAGGACTGGCCCTCACTGTTCGCCCGCTACGGCCTATGCTTCGTCACGGTGGTCGAACGCCACGGCAAGTCGGCCGGCAATGTCGCCTACGGCCTGTTGAAGGACTTTGGACTGAAGCGCGGCGCGGTCGCCTCCAGCGTCGGGCACGACAGCCACAACATCATCGTTGCCGGCACCAACGAGGCCGATATGCAGGTCGCGGTCGCCGCCATCAAGGAGCAACAGGGCGCCGTCTGCCTCGTCGCCGAGGGCAAGGTGAGGGCGCTAGTGCCGCTGCCGATCGCTGGGCTCTTGTCCGACAAGCGCGTCACGGAGGTGGCGGAAGAAGTCAAGGCGCTGAAGAAGGAATGGGCGGAGGCCGGCTGCACCATCCCCTACATGGGTTTCAATCTGATTCCGCTATCGGTCATTCCGGAAATTCGTATCACCGACAAGGGCCTCGTGCTGGTGCCGCAGATGCAGCTGGCGCCGCTGTTCGAGTGATCGCTTTCACGGATATCTCGATCTAACCGATTGAGACCGCCACGTTTTTTCCGCGGCTGCCGCATCGTGGAAAATAAAATCGATCTCGTTGAGTGAAGCCCTCGCGGGCCCGATGATCTCGCTCAAGCCAATGCAACTCAAGCGAGGTCCGATATGGCGAAGATGCGAGCCATCGATGCTGCCGTGCGAATTCTGGAGAAGGAGGGCATCTCGACTGCCTTCGGCGTTCCCGGGGCCGCGATCAATCCGCTTTACTCGGCGCTGAAGAAGCGCGGCTCGATCCGCCATATCCTGGCGCGCCATGTCGAGGGTGCCTCGCACATGGCCGAGGGCTATACGCGGGCCAAGGCCGGCAATATCGGCGTCTGCATCGGCACCTCGGGGCCGGCCGGGACCGACATGATCACCGGGCTCTATTCCGCGATCGCTGATTCCATCCCGATCCTCTGCATCACCGGGCAGGCGCCGCGCGCGCGGCTCTACAAGGAGGATTTCCAGGCCGTCGACATCGAGTCGATCGCAAAGCCCGTGACCAAATGGGCGGTGACGGTGCGCGAGCCGGCGCTGGTGCCCCGCGTGTTCAGCCAGGCGTTTCACGTGATGCGCTCGGGAAGGCCCGGCCCGGTGCTGATCGACATGCCGCTCGACGTGCAGCTCGCCGAGATCGAGTTCGACGACGAGACCTATGAGCCATTGCCGGTCTACAAGCCGACCGCGACCCGCAAGCAGGTCGAGAAGGCGCTGGAGATGCTCAATGCGGCCGAACGGCCGCTGATCGTCGCGGGCGGCGGCGTGATCAATGCCGACGCCTCGGATCTGCTGGTGGAATTCGCCGAGATTGCCAACGTGCCGGTCGTGCCGACGCTGATGGGCTGGGGGGCCATCCCCGACGACCACGTGCTGATGGCCGGCATGGTCGGTCTTCAGACCAGCCACCGTTACGGCAATGCCACCATGCTCGAATCCGATTTCGTGCTCGGCATCGGCAATCGCTGGGCCAACCGCCACACCGGCTCGGTCGAGACCTACACCAAGGGGCGCACCTTCGTGCATGTCGACATCGAGCCGACGCAGATCGGGCGCGTGTTCAATCCCGATCTCGGCATCGTCTCGGACGCGAAGGCCGCTCTCGAACTCTTCGTCACCGTCGCCAGGGAGTGGCGCCGGTCCGGCAGGTTGCGCGAGCGCCAGGCGTGGCCCGCTGCCTGCCGCGACCGGAAGAAGACAATGTTGCGCAAGAGCCATTTCGATAACGTCCCGATCAAGCCCCAGCGCGTCTACGAGGAGATGACCAAGGCGTTTGGCCGTGACACCTGCTACGTCTCCGTGATCGGCCTGTCGCAGATCGCCGGCGCGCAGTTCCTGGGCGTCTACAAGCCGCGCAACTGGATCAATGCCGGGCAGGCGGGCCCGCTCGGCTGGACGCTACCCGCGGCGCTCGGCGTGCGCGCGGCGTGTCCGGATCGTGATATCGTCGCGCTCTCAGGCGACTACGATTTCCAATTCCTGATCGAGGAGCTCGCAGTCGGGGCGCAATTCAATCTGCCCTACATCCACGTCGTCGTGAACAATTCCTATCTCGGCCTGATCCGCCAAGCCCAGCGCGGCTTCGACATGGACTATCACGTCCAGCTCTCGTTCGAGAACATCAACGCGCCCGAGCTCGGCGGCTACGGTGTCGATCACGTCGCTGTCGCCGAAGGGCTCGGCTGCAAGGCGATCCGCGTCACCGACCCGAAGGACTCGCAGGCGGCGTTCGCGACCGCGCGCGAATGGATGGCCAAGCATCGCGTGCCCGTGATGGTCGAGTTCATCCTCGAACGCGTCACCAACATCGCGATGGGCACGGAAATCGACAACATCGTCGAATTCGAGGAGGTGCTGGATCTGCCGCTCGACGAGGTCGCGACCGCGCGGCCCGGCGTGCTGCAGCCGGCGGAATAGGGAGATAGCATCATGCCGAAATTCGCCGCCAACCTCACCATGCTCTTCAACGAAATGCCGTTCGTGGACCGCTTCGCAGCGGCCAAAGCAGCGGGCTTCGGCGGGGTCGAGTACCTCTTCCCCTACGAATTCGACAAGGCGCAGCTGCGCGAGCAACTCGACGGCCATGGGCTGACGCAGGTGCTGCACAATCTGCCGGCCGGCAATTGGGCGGCGGGCGAGCGCGGCATCGCGATCCTGCCTGATCGTATCAGCGAGTTCAGGGACGGCGTGTTTCGCGCCATCGACTATGCCAAGGCGCTCGATTGCGAGCAGCTCAACTGTCTCGTCGGCATCGCGCCTGCGGATGCCGATCCGCGTGAGCTCAACGAAACGCTGGTCGGGAATCTGCGCTTTGCGGCGTCGACGCTGGCGCGGGAAAACATCAAGCTGCTGATCGAGCCGATCAACACGCTCGACATCCCCGGCTTCTTTCTGAACGGCACCGAGCAGGCCGTGCAGCTGATCTCCGAGGTGCGCTCGAACAATCTGTTCGTCCAGTACGACATCTACCACATGCAGATCATGGAGGGCGACCTCGCCCGTACTATGCAGGAATACCTGCCGCAGATCGCGCACATCCAGCTCGCCGACAACCCCGGCCGTCACGAGCCTGGCACCGGCGAGATCAACTATCCCTTCCTGTTCCGCCATCTCGACGCGATCGGTTACCGCGGCTGGGTCGGCTGCGAATACAAGCCGCGCACCACGACGCTGGAAGGCCTGTCCTGGCACGCGGCGCAGACGTTCGAGACCTGAGGAAACGTTGACATGATCGACATCGGCTTTATCGGACTTGGCACCATGGGACGGCCGATGGCCGGCCATCTTCTGACCGCAGGCCATCGCGTTCTCCTGCACGATGTCGGGCCGGTCGCGCCCGGGCTGATCGCGGCCGGCGGCGTTGGCTGCAAGTCAAGCAAGGAGGTCGCGGAGGAGGCGGATGCGGTCATCATCATGGTGCCGGATACGCCGCATGTGGAGGCCGTGCTGTTCGGCAAGGACGGCGTCGCGGGCGGCATTTCCAAGGGGAAGATCGTGGTCGACATGAGCTCAATCTCGCCGCTGGCGACCAAGGAGTTTGCGAAGAAGATCGAGGCGCTCGGCGCGGATTATCTCGACGCACCGGTGTCAGGCGGGGAGGTCGGTGCCAAGGCGGCAAGCCTCACCATCATGGTGGGTGGCCCCGAGCGCGCCTTCAACACCATGAAGCCGATCTTCGACCGGATGGGGAAGAACGTCACCCGGGTCGGCGCCAATGGCGACGGCCAGACGACGAAGGTCGCCAACCAGATCATCGTCGCGTTGACGATCGAGGCGGTCAGCGAAGCGCTGCTGTTCGCGTCGAAAGCCGGTGCGGATCCGGCGCTGGTGCGGCAGGCCCTGATGGGCGGCTTTGCGTCGTCGCGGATTCTCGAAGTGCATGGCGAGCGCATGGTGAAGCGCAATTTCGATCCCGGCTTCCGCATCGAGCTGCATCAGAAGGATCTCAACCTCGCGCTTGAAGGCGCCCGCGCGCTCGGCCTGTCACTGCCAAGCACGGCAGTGGCGCAGCAATTGTTCTCGTCTTGCACCGCACATGGCGGCAAGGGTTGGGATCACTCGGCAATGGTGCGTGCGCTGGAACTGATGGCGCGGCACGAGATCGCCGCAGCCTGAACTGTTACCAGGTAACAGTCTCCACTTGTAGTTCTGCCTAGATCCGGCGGGGAACCGGAACAATGATCCGGCCCCGCGGTTGAAGGCGCACAACAATCACTGGAGACATAAGCACATGAAGACCCGTCTTGCGATTACGTTCGCTGCCGCGTCGCTGCTGGCGTCGAGTGCAGCCTTTGCCCAGTCGACGACCGAACAGGGCGCCAGGGACGGCGCTCGCGCGGGCGGCGACATCGGCGGCCCGGTCGGAGCGATGGTCGGTGGTACCGTCGGTGCGGCGGTCGGCGCTGGTCTGGAAATCCCGAATGCGATCCTCGGCGGAATTCCGCGCGATGATTCCGTCGTGGTCCACGAGCGCGTCGTGGTCGGCGAGCCACTGCCGCCGACCGTGGTGCTGCGGCCCGTGCCGAACTACACCGAATATCGCTATGCGGTCGTGAACGATCGCCGCGTGATCGTGGAGCCGCGCACGCGCCGCGTCGTTAAGATCATCGACTGATCGACCGGAGCGTGAGCTTTGAAGAGACGGGCCCTGCGGAGCGTCACTCCGCGGGGCCTTGACTCGTCAGGGCCGGATTTGCGCGAAACCGCGTCATGGCCCAATCGGCGATGGCCGCCAGCGCGAAACCGATGCAGGTGGTGCCGGCATCGACCAGAAAGTCCTCCAGCCGCGCATGCCGTCCCGGTGCCCAGAATTGCATCAGTTCCAGCAGGCCGATCAGCACCACGGCGATCGCTGTGGCCGACAGGCGGCGGCGCGGATAGGCGAGGCCGAAGGCTAGTCCCACCAGGACGAAGGCAAGGGCATGTTCGCCGTCCTGGCCAAGGTCGGAATGGGGCCGTAGGCCTGGCGGGCCGAGGGTTGCAAAGGCGACGGCGGCGGCAAGCAGCCAGGCAGAGGAGCGAAGCAAAATGGACATCCGCACCGCTTAGCACGGATTGCAGCAGCCTGCCGAGGCGCCAGGATCAGATCGCCGTGTAGTTAATGACGAACCGTTAAAGTGGCTCGCGCACGCCAAGGCCGTGCATGAAGCGTTCCCGGATTTGTACGGGATCGCGTCGGGTGGCGCCGACGCCGGGCTTGTCATCGATGCGGACGGCGATCAGGCTGGGCTCGCCGGCCGACATGGCTTCCTCGACCAGACGCTCGAAATCCGCCTCGTCCGCGGCCCAGGCGCTGTTGGCAAGCCCGGAGCCGGTTGCGATGGCGACGATGTCAGCCACGTTCGCGGCCGGTGTCGGCTGCGCGCCCGTGATCTGGTAGATGCCGTTGTCCATCACGATCATGATGAGGTTCTTCGGCTTCAACGCCGCGATCGTCGAGAGTGCGCCGAGCTGCATCAGCAGCGAGCCGTCGCCTTCGAGCGCAAAGACGCGCCGGTCCGGCTGCGCCAGCGCCACGCCCAGCGCGATCGGGAAGGCGAGCCCCATGCTGCCGAGCATGTAGAAATTTTGCGCACGGTGGCCGGCGGCCCAGAGGTCGAAATTGGTGTTGCCGATGCCGCCGATCACGGCTTCCTCGTGCTCGAGTTTCGCGATCAGGCGCGAGGTGACGTCGAAGCGGTTCATCACTTTGGTGTTGCGCACGTCTGTATTCATTTGGGCCGGACTCACTTGTCGAACACCTTGCCGCCCGTGAGCAGCGGGTTGAGGATCAGCGCGACTGGCGCCTGCGTCGTGACGGCCTGCTTGATCGAACGATCGGCAATGAATTCGAGCTCGTCGAGCCGGGTGATGGTGTGATGCTCCAGCGCCAGCGAATCCAGCACCGGACGCATGGTGCGGCAGACCAGTGACTGGCCGTAGTTGAACTCGCCGAGCGTGCCGCGCTCGGACACGAACATGATAAGCGGAATCTGGTAGGGCACCGCGAGCGAGGCCAGCACGTTGGCGAGCGTCGCAAAGCCTGAGGTCTGCATCAGCACCGCACCGCGCCGTCCGCCCATCCAGGCGCCCGAGACGATGCCGACGGCCTCCTCCTCGCGGGCGGTGGCAAAGGTGGTGAAGAACTGATCGGCGTGCAGGTTCTTGATCAGCGGCGTCAGCACGCGGTCGGGCACGTAAGGGACGAGGCTGATCTCATTCCGCTTTAAGGTTTGCAGGATGATGCCGTGCCAGCTCTTGTCACTGGAGGTCTGCGCCGCCTCGGACGAGGTTTGTTGCTCCGCAATCGGCATTGCGTTCTCCCTTCGGCCGCGCATGCTTCTTGGTCTTTGCCATTGTCTTAGGCGTCGTCTTAGCCCTTGTCTTGGCCGTCGCGGCGGTCTGCCGAACTTGACGCAGGCAGCGGGATTGTCAACATGTCCGGACTGCACCGTGATCTGCGCCAGACGGCCTGCCGCAGCCGGTGCCGCCGTGTCATAAGCGGCAACAACAAGAGAACGGAGGAACGCATGACAGGAGCGCGCGAAGCGCTGGCCCTGCGGATCTCCTGGAGAAAGCCGGAAGGGTCCTGATGTCCGTCAACAGCAAGCGCGTCTTCTACGTCAAATATCTGGCCAATCCGATCTATATCGACATCCTGAAGGCGCGGCCCGACGTCCGGCTCGATCGCATCGAGAACGAGAGCCCCGAGGAATATTTCGCGCCGATCATCGAGGCGGCTCATGTCTACCAGATCGGCGCCGCCCGTGACGAACTGGCCCCGCACTTCCATGTCGATGCTGCCTTCCTGAGGCGCGCGCCGAACCTGCTGCTCGTCTCCAGCAACGGCGCGGGATTCGATCCTGTCGATGTCGAGGCTTGCACCGATGCCGGCGTGCTGGTCGTCAACCAGTCCGGCGGCAACGCCCACTCGGTCGCCGAGCATGCGCTGGCGATGATGTTGACGCTGTCCAAGCGCATCATCCAGTCCGACCGCAAGCTCCGCAGGGAGTCCAACGTCAACCGCAACGAACTCGTCGGCAACGAGATCGAGCACAAGACCGTCGGCATCGTCGGCCTCGGCAATGTCGGTCGCCGCATCGCCGCGCTGTGCAAGGGCCTGTTCGGCATGAAGGTGCTGGCCTACGATCCTTACCTCACGGCCGAGGTGATGGCCGAGCGGGGCGGCGAGAAGGTCGAGCTCGACGAGCTGCTGCGCCGCGCCGATTTCGTCTCCATCTCCTGCCCGCTCGACAAGCGCAGCCGCAACATGATCAGCGTGCGCGAATTTGCGTTGATGCAGCCGCATGCGTACTTTATCACCACGGCGCGCGGCTTCATCCACGATGAGGATGCGCTGCTCCAGGCCTTGCGCGAGAAGCGCATTGCGGGCGCCGGTCTCGACGTCTGGTCCAAGGAGCCGCCGCCGCCGGAGCATCCGCTGCTCCAGCTCGACAACGTGCTGGCGAGCCCGCATACCGCGGGCGTCACGATCGAGGCGCGGCAGAACATGGGCCGCATCGCGGCCGAGCAGGTGCTGGATACGCTCGATGGCAAGCGGCCGCCGCGCATCATCAATCCGGAGGTCTGGCCACGCTATGTGGAGCGATTCAAGCAGGCGTTTGGTGTGACGCCGGCGTAGTTGACAGTCGCTCTGTCCTTCCGGGGTGCGATGCTCCTGCTGCCCAATGTCCCGGTTAGCGCTACGCGCCACGGAACGATCGGCGGGGGGAACCGCGCCCGACTTTGATCCGTGTCAAAATCTCCCTCCCGGATTCCGCCTAAATGGGATAAGAGTGAGCGCCGCCGGGGCAGGCAGGAGGTCCCATGTCAACTTATGTGGTCAGGTTCATGAAGGACGTGCTCGGCCAGTACGGCCGGCAGATCGAGGTGTGCCAGGGCACGCTCGAGATCGACGCTTCCGACGAGGACGAAGCCAGAGAGCGGGCGAAGGCGAGGTTTTGCGAGGATCAGGCGTTGCACCACTGGTCGCTGCATGCCGACCGCATCCAAGTCAGACCGGCTGACTTTCCCTCGTGAGGCCTGGCGGCCGGGCGCCGTGAGGTGACGCCGGCGCCGAGAGGGGACTGCTGCACCGTCTCAGTCGAGCAGCTTGTCCAGTGTGATCGGAAATCGACGGATGCGTTTGCCGGTGGCGTGATAGACGGCGTTCGCGATCGCGGCGGGAACGCCGACGATGCCGATCTCTCCCAGCCCCTTGATGCCGAGCGCGTTGATGTGCGCGTCCGGCTCGTCGACGAAGATCACGTCGATGTCGTGAACATCGGCATTCACGGGAATGTGGTACTCGGCGATGTTCGCGTTCATGATCCGCCCGAAGCGGTGATCCATCACCGTCTCCTCGTGCAGGGCCATCCCAATCCCCCAGACCACGCCGCCCATGATCTGGCTGCGGCCTGTCTTGGTGTTGAGAATCCGCCCGGCCGCGACGGCGCTCACGACCCGCGTCACGCGAATGACGTTTAGCTCTTCGTCCACCTTGACCTCGGCGAAGACGGCCGAGTGGGTGTTACGCGCGTGCTTCTTGTCCTCGCCGAATTGATTGAGCTTTTCCTTCTCGATGCGTTCGACGCCGCCGTGACGCATCGCGTCGGCGATCGAGACCGCGCGGCTGTTGTTGCTGGAGCTGGCAATGCTGCCGTCGGTCAGCACCGTATCGGCTAGCTCGGCGCCGGCGAGCGGCGAGCCTGGCATCTTCCCGGCCAGGCGTAACAGTTCCTTGCGCACTTCCTCGGCGGCTGCGAGCACCGCATGCGCGCTCGAAGCGGCCATCCAGGAGCCGCCCTCCACAGGCGCCTGCGGCAGACTGGAATCTGCGAGCCGGACGCTGATGTTCTCAATCGGCAGGCCGAGCGCATCGGCTGCGACCTGAGCCACAATGGTGTAGGTGCCGGTGCCGATGTCGGATGCGGCGCAGGACACCTCGGCATGTCCGTTCGACGTCAGCACGATACGGACGGCGACCGGCATCTGCAGTGCTTCCCACACACCCGTCGCCATGCCCCAGCCGATCAGATCCTTGCCGTCGCGCATCGAGCGCGGCGCAGGATCGCGTCTGCTCCAGCCGAAGGCGTCCGCGCCGCGCGCGTAGCATTCGCGCAACTGCTTGCTGGTGTAGGGCAGGTTTTCGCTCTGGTCGCGATCCGAGTAGCACTTCAGCCGCAATTCGATCGGGTCGAGCTTGAGTGCGACGGCGAGCTCGTCCATCGCGCATTCCAGCGCGCAGACGCCCGACGCAGCGCCCGGTGCGCGCATGTCGCAGGGGGTGGAGACGTCAAGGTGCACCAGCTTGTGGGAGAAGCGGCTGTTCGGGCTCTTGTAGAGCTGTTCGGCCCAGCCGGTATCGTTGCGGGCAAAATCCTCATAGCGCGAGGTGACGGCAATCGCCTCGTGCGTGACCGCGTCGAGGGCGCCATCGGATCTTGCGCCGAGCCCGACGCGCTCGATGGTCATCGGCCGGTAGCCGAGCCCGTACATCTGCTGCCGCGTCAGTACGACGCGAACGGACCGCTTCAGCGCGAGCGCGCCGAGTGTTGCCAACACCACCTGATATTGCGGCCGCAAGCCGGAGCCGAAGGCGCCGCCGACGTACGGCGAGACCACGCGAATGTCGTCCGGCTTCTTGTCGAACACGCTGCAGAGAAATTTGTGGACGTTCTGGACGCCTTGGGTCTTGTCGTAGATCGTGAGCTTGCCATTGCTGTCCCAGACCGCCGTGGTCGCATAGAGCTCCATCGGGTTGTGATGCTCGGTCGGTATCACGTAGTCCGCCTCGTGGCGCACATCAGCTCCCGCAAGGGCGGCTGCGGCGTCGCCCCGCGGTTTATGCGGCTCGTTCTTCTCGGCGGCGTTGCTGCGTTCGCCTTCGAGGTCGGTTGCAAAACCATGCTGCTCATATTCGACCCGCACGAGCGTCGCGGCGAATTTCGCGGTTTCCCAGTCCTCTGCGACGACAAGTGCGATCGGCTGGCCATTGAACTTGATCTTGTCATCATAAAGCGGACGGAAAGGCGAGCCTTCCTCGGGCGCCACCTCGTCCTTCCACGCCTCGTCCTTGTCGGCCAGCGGCGGACGGTTCGCATGCGTGAGCACGTTGAGTACGCCCTCGACCTTCAACGCCTCGCTCGCGTCGAGGCGGGCAATGCGCCCGCATGGAATGATGGCCTCGACCACGAAGCCATGGAGGAGCTTGTCGGCTGGAAATTCGCCGGCGTATTTGGCGGCGCCGGTGACCTTGGCTCGGCCGTCGACACGCGACGTTGGCGTTCCGACATAAGCGTTCATGGGGTCCTCACGCGATCTTCTTGTGCGCCTGAGATTGCGGCGTGGCGTTCGCCGCCTGTGTCAGCGTCCGCACGATGGCGCGGCGTGCGAGCTCGACCTTGAAGCCGTTATGTGAGCGGGCTGTTGCTCCCTGGAGCAAGAGATCCGCGGCGTGCGAGAAGTGATCGGGCGTTGCGGCCTGGCCGCGCAACGTAGCTTCGGCCTCGAGGCTGCGCCAAGGCTTGTGAGCCACGCCGCCGACCGCCACGCGTGCCCCGCTGATCGCGTTGCCCTCCAATTCGAGCGCGGCGGCAACCGAGACCAAAGCAAAAGCATAAGACATCCGGTCGCGAATTTTTAGATAGCTGTAGTTTTGAGCAAAGCCGCGCGGCGGAAGCTCAATCCCGGTGATGATCTCGCCGGTGCCGAGATTGGTATCGACATGAGGCTTGTCGCCGGGCAGCCGATGGAGATCGGTCAGCGCGATGGTGCGTTCGCCGGAGGGACCCGCGATGTGCACGAGCGCATCGAGCGCGGCGAGCGCCACGCTCATGTCGGATGGATTGGTCGCGATGCAGGCGGCGCTCGTGCCCAGGATCCCATGGTTGCGGTTCAGCCCGTCCATTGCCGAGCAGCCGCTGCCGGGATGTCGCTTGTTGCACGGCGTGGCCGTGTCATAGAAATAAGCGCAGCGCGTTCGTTGCATCAGATTGCCGCCGACCGATGCCATGTTGCGCAGTTGCGCCGAGGCGCCGGCCAGGATGGCGCTGGCGAGCAGGGGATAGCGCTGCTCGATCAATGGATGATAGGCGAGGTCCGAGTTCGGCACCAAGGCGCCGATGCGCAAGGACCCGTCGGGCGTCTCTTCGACCTTGCGGAGCGGCAGGCGGGAAATGTCGATCAGCCGGGAGGGGCGCTCGACATTCTCTTTCATCAGGTCGATCAGATTGGTGCCGCCGGCAATCAGTTTGGCGCCGGGACCGGCGGCGAGCAAGCGGATGGCGTCGGCGACATCAGTGGCTCGAGCGTACTGGAAGTTGTTCATGGCTGGCCCATTGCCTGCTGGATGGCGGCGACGATGTTTGGATAGGCGCCGCAGCGGCAAAGGTTTCCGCTCATCAGCTCCCGGATCTCGTCGGTATCTTTGGCACGGCCTTCGGCGAGCAGTCCGGCCGCCGAGCATATCTGTCCCGGCGTGCAATAGCCGCACTGGAAGGCGTCATGGTCGATGAACGCCTGTTGCAGGGGATGCAGCGCGCCATCCTTGGCAAGACCTTCGACAGTCGTGATCTCCGCGCCGTCCTTCATGACGGCGAGCGTGAGACAGGAATTGACGCGCCGGCCGTCCACCAGCACCGTGCAGGCGCCGCACTGACCATGGTCGCAGCCCTTCTTGGTGCCGCTCAGTGCAAGATGGTCCCGCAAGGCATCGAGCAATGTGGTCCATGGCACGAGATCGAGCGTGTGACTGACGCCGTTGACGACAAGATGGATCGGAATGCGTTCGGAAATCTGATGCGTGACATCGCCCATGTCCTGCTCCCTGCGACGGCGACCGTGCCGGACGTCAGCCGTGTTGACGCGGGGGCACGCCTCCGCCGGCCAATAGCGCCCAACGGACCACCGACCGGTTGGTTCCTTGCCAGCAGTTCGCCTTTCCGAGAGGTTGCGGTCAGCGCTTTGCTTCGCCGAACACCACATTCGGCACGGCGCGGTCGACAACTTCGCGCAGCGCGAAGCTCGATTGTACCCTCGCGACGCGCGGCAGGCGCGACAGCTCCATGCGGTGGATGCGCTCGAAATCCTGGATATCGCGGGCGAGCACGATCAGGATGTAGTCGTCGGTCCCCGACATCAGGAAGCAGCGCACGACGGACGGGCATTTCACCACCTCCGCCTCGAACGCCTTCAGCGCCTCATCGCTCTGGCTTTCCAGCGCGATACGGACCAGCACCGTGGTGGTGAGGCCGAACTGCGCGAGGTCGAGCGTGGCCTGATAGCCCTGGATATAGCCGTCGTCTTGCAGCGCCTTCTGCCGCCGCGCGAGCGCGGTGCTTGATAGCCCGACCTTGTGCGCGAGCTCGGTGTGACTGGCCCGCGCGTTGGTCGTGAGCTCCGCGAGGATGGCGAGATCTTTCCTGTCGAGGGCCAAGGTTTCGTTTCCAGCGTGAAAGGGCGTTTGCGCGCCGGAAACCGGCGCAGGGAGGCCAAAGCTAGCGGATATTTGCACGAAACCAAACAGGGCACGTCGCTACGATCATGAGGTGAATCACAAGGAGGCCCGGGATGCGCGTCGGTGTGCCCAAGGAAATCAAAGTGCAGGAATATCGCGTCGGGCTCACCCCGGGTGCGGTCCGCGAATATGTCGCCGCGGGGCACGAGGTGACGGTCGAGACCGGTGCGGGCGGCGGCATCGGCGCCTCCGACGAAGACTACCGGCGGGCAGGGGCCACCATTGCCGAGAGCGCGCGCGACATCTTCGCGAAGTCCGACATGATCGTGAAGGTGAAGGAGCCGCAGACAAGCGAGTGGCCCCAGCTCCGCGAAGGCCAGATCCTGTTTACTTACCTTCATCTTGCGCCGGATCCCGAACAGGCCAGGGGTTTGCTCGCCTCCGGCTGTACTGCGATCGCCTATGAAACCGTCACCGACGCGGCCGGTCACCTCCCCCTGCTTGCGCCGATGAGCGAAGTCGCCGGCCGCCTCGCTATCGAGGCCGCCGGCGCCGCGCTCAAGCGCTCCGCTGGCGGTCGCGGGCTGCTGCTGGGCGGTGTCCCTGGCGTGCAGCCGGCGCGGGTCGTCGTGCTCGGCGGCGGCGTGGTGGGAACGCAAGCCGCGCGCATGGCCGCGGGCCTTGGCGCCGAAGTCACCGTGATCGACCGCTCCATTCCAAGGTTGCGGGAGCTTGATGATCTCTTTGTCGGACGCGTGCGCACCCGCTTCTCCACCATCGAGTCGGTCGAGGAGGAGGTGTTCGCCGCCGACGTCGTGATCGGCGCGGTACTGGTGCCGGGCGCGAGTGCGCCCAAGCTCGTCACGCGTGCGATGCTGACATCGATGCGCCCAGGCGCCGTGCTGGTCGACGTCGCGATCGATCAGGGCGGCTGCTTCGAGACCTCGCACCCGACCACGCATGCCGATCCGACCTATCTTGTCGACGGCATCGTGCATTATTGCGTGGCCAATATGCCCGGCGCGGTGCCGGTGACGTCGAGCCAGGCGCTGAACAACGCGACGCTGCCGTTCGGCTTGATGCTCGCGAACAAGGGTTTTGCTGCGATCTTGGAAAATCCACACCTGCGCAACGGGCTGAATGTGCATCGCGGCCGTATCACCAACAAGGCGGTGGCGGAGAGCCTCGGGCTGGAGTTTGCTCCGGTGGAGAGCGGGCTAGCGGCGTAGCGTTGCTGCTCATGCCGGCTTGCGATGGCGGCTGCCGAGAGCTGCCTCGATCGTCCCGGGCTTCTCGATGCGTTCGATCAACATGTCGATGCGGTCGCCGCCCCAAAACAGCTCGCCGTTGAACACCATGGTCGGCACGCCGAACACGCCGAGCACTTCGGCCTCGTCGATGATGCGGTCATGCTCGGCGCGTGCGGGGCCATGGACGTAGGCTTCGAACTCGCTGGCCGAGCCACCGCAGGACGTGATGACGTCCGTGATTGCGGCGAGATCGTCGATCTCGAGCTCATGCCTCCAGAACCGACGAAACACCGTGTCGTGATACGGACGGAAGAAGCGGTGCTGTTGGGCGAACAGCATGCCGACGCTGGAATAGAACGCGTCGTAGATCCGCCTAGGCCCTTTCATGACGAGCCCTTGCGCATTGGCATAGCGCCGGGCGTCCATATAGGCGTAGCGCACCTTGCGCCAGAAATGCGGCGTGCGCTCTTCCACGATCCCCATGAATTCGGCAACGCGCAGCGTATAGGGCAGCCATTCGAGCTCGACGCCGTGCGTCTCCTGCAGTTCGAATAGGCGCTTGTTGGCCACGAACGCGTAGGAGCTCTTGTAGTCGGTGTAGACGCGCACGCGGGGGTTTGGCATTGGCAGATTCCTTTCATACGCGCGGCGCTACCTGCTCGCCGTGGCGCCGGTGCTCAAATAGGCCGGAAGAAGAAAACTATTGCCCCGGGTCCGTCCGGCGGAAGGAGTTTCCTCTTCGGGAGGCAAAAAAGCCAATCGCTTCCATTGCTGTTTGGGGCCGAAACGACGACATTTCCATCAGAAATTGATGGATTGACTGCTATGGAACGCACCAGGTTTGAGCCTTTCGGCGAGCAATTGGTGTCCGCAACGGACACCCAGCCGCGCTCGCGCGGGTCAAAGCTGCTGCTGCGGGTCGGCACCGGGCTGTTCTGGTCGCTGGTCGCCGGTATCGTGCTGGCGCGCGCGGCCTTCTTCGAGCCCGGCGTCTATGACGGCTTCAGCCGCGTCGCCTCGCTGGCCAAGAGCCTGATCTTCTAAGGCGCGCCTGATCTTCCAACGGGCGCCTGATCTTCCGAGCCAGATTATTCCGGATTGAGGATAGAACTTCGCTCGGCCCTGATATGTCGAAAACTTATTCCCCAATCGGATGGCGCTGCGTATAAATCCTTCTCCTTGGGGAGAGATTTGTGTCGCAGAATCAAGCATCCAGCCCGGCCGACGCCAAGCGGACCACGGCCATCAGCCGCATCGTCGCGCTGATTCCCGGGATCCTCCTCTGCATCGCCGTGGCCGGCGTTTCGGCCCTGCTCGAACGGGCGGAATTGGGCATCTTCGAACATCCCTATGTCGAGGCGCTGGTGATGGCGATCTTGCTCGGCATGGCTGTGCGCAGCTTTTGGAAGCCCGCGCCGCGCTGGCAGTCCGGCATCGCCTTCAGCGCCAAGCAGCTGCTCGAAGTCGCCGTCATGCTGCTGGGGGCCTCGATCAGCTTCGCTGCTATCGCGGCGTCCGGCGTCGCGCTGTTGGCCTCGATCGCGGCCGTCGTTGTGGTCGCGCTCTGCGTTTCCTTCGGCATCAGCCGGCTGCTTGGTCTCTCGACGCGGCTCTCGATCCTGATCGCCTGCGGAAACTCGATCTGCGGCAATTCGGCGATTGCGGCGGTGGCGCCGATCATCGGCGCCAACAATGACGAGATCGCATCCTCCATCTCCTTCACCGCGATCCTCGGCGTGATGATGGTGCTCGGCCTGCCGCTGCTGATTCCGCTGCTGCAGCTATCGGCTACGCAATACGGCATCCTTGCAGGCCTCACTGTCTATGCCGTGCCGCAGGTGCTGGCTGCGACGGTGCCGGCGGGACTCGTCTCGACGCAGATCGGCACGCTCGTCAAGCTGATGCGCGTGCTGATGCTCGGGCCGGTGGTCGTCGGCCTCTCGCTGACGGCGTCGCGCTGGCACAGCGATGCCAAGAAGACCAATGTCGGCTTCTTCCGCCTGGTCCCGTGGTTCATCCTCGGCTTCCTTGCGCTGGCGACCTTGCGCTCGCTCGAGATCGTGCCGTCCACGGTGATTGCCCCGATCACGCGGATCACGGGTTTTCTCACGGTGGTATCGATGGCCGCGCTTGGCCTCGGCGTCGATGTGAAGGTGCTTGCCAATGTCGGGGGACGGGTGACGGCGGCCGTGACCTTGTCGCTACTGCTGCTGCTCGGCATTAGCATCGCGCTGGTGCACTGGTTCAAGTAAGGCAAGCTGCTGCGCATACTCCACTTCCTTCTCCCACAAGGGGGAAGGAAGTCAGCGCGCAAGTCGAAGATCCCTAAATCACATCCGCGAGCGAGTGCCCGTGCAGCTCGATGTTCAGCCCCTGCATGCCCATGTCGTTGAGCTCGCCGCCCATCGCCTTGATGCTCTCCTCGCGGATCAGCGACATCAGTCCGCGGCGCAATGCCAGGAATTCCGACGACATCATCATCGACTGCTGCCGCGGCCGCTCCAGCGGGATCGGAATCTCCGCCTTGATCGAGCCGGGGCGTGCGGTCATGCAGTAGACACGGTCGGACAGGAAGATCGCCTCGTCGATGTCGTGGGTGACGAATAGCACCGAGATCTTCAGCCGCTGCCACATGTTGGTGAGGATCTGCTGCATGATGACCCGGGTCTGCGCGTCGAGCGCGCCGAAGGGTTCGTCGAGCAGCAACACTTTGGGTCCCGTCGCGAGCGCGCGGACGATGCCAACGCGCTGCTTCATGCCACCTGAGAGTTTCTCGGGGTAATGCTTTTCGAAGGCTTCGAGGCCCGCGAGTCCCAGCAGCGTGCGGGCGGCGCGCTCGCGCTGCGAGCGCGGCATGCCGCGCATCTTCAGGCCGAACTCGACGTTCTCCCGCACGGTCTTCCAGGGAAACAGCGAATATTGCTGAAACACCATGCCGCGCTCCGCGCTGGGGCCGTTCACCTTCTCGCCGTCGACGGTGACGATGCCCGTGGTCGGCTTGAGGAAGCCGGCAACCGCGTTGAGCAGCGTCGACTTTCCGCAGCCGGAGGGCCCGACGATCGAGACGAACTCGCCAGGCTTCACATGAATCTGCGTATCGGCGACGGCTTCGACCGGCCCCTCGATGCTGTCGTAGCTGAGGGAGAAGTTCTTGACCTCGATATGGCCCTGCGGTGCCTTGACAACGATCTCACTCATCTTGACCTCCACGGCATCACCAATTGTCCGGCGCCTCGGATCAACATGCTCGATCCGAGGCCAAGCACGCCGATCGCGATCATGCCGAGCGCGATGTCGGCATACTGGACCAGCGAATAGGCCTCCCAGGTGAAATAGCCGATGCCGTACTGTCCGGAGATCATCTCGGCAGCGATCAGCGACACCCAGGCCACGCCCATGCCGACGGTGAGGCCGGTGAAGATGTGCGGGAGCGAGGCCGGAAAATACACATCGCGGAAGATCGAGCGCTCCCGCGCGCCGAGACATTGCGCGGCACGCACCAGCACGGGATCGACCAGCGACATGCCGTGCAGCGTGTTGACCAGGATCGGGAAGAACGATCCGAGGAACGTGATGTAGACGATGCTCTGCTCGTTGGTCGGCCACAGCATGATCGCCATCGGCACCCAGGCGATCGCCGGGATCGGCCGCAGCACCTCCGCCACGGGAAAGATGATCTCGTGGACGAGCTTGAAGCGGCCCATGATCAGGCCGAGCGGCACCGCGACGATCGCCGCGAGCGAGAAACCGAAGAAGATGCGGCGGCAGCTCAAGAGGACGTGCAGCAGGAATTTCGGATCGTGGATCGCCTTGGTGAAGCTCGCATAGACCGCGAGCGGCGAGGGCACGTTGGTGAAGCGCACGAAGAACACGACGCGATAGGTTGTCAGCAGATGCCAGACCAGCAAGAAGGCGAGCAGCGAGATGATGCCGATCGCGGTCGCGCGCAGCCCGCCCCGGTTGAGCCGGTACCAGCGCAGTGCGAGCGTGCCGAAGGAGGGTGGAGACGCGGGTGGCGTGGAGGCGGGCATGGCGCTTGCCTCCGCGATTGCACTTGCCGGCATGCTGTCCTCGGAATGTCTGCGGAGGGCGGGACTGCTCACGTCTTACCCCCGCCGACCGCCGCCTTCACCGCGTCGTCGAAGCCGAGCACCTTGCCGCTGATCTTGGCGGCATAGGCTTCGGCGTCCTTTTTCAACAGGAACGGCGCAACCTCGCCATTGCCGACCGCGAAGAAAGCCTGGTCGGCGAACAGCTTGATGCCGCGGGTTGTATCGAAAACGTAGGCGACGTTGATCTTCTTGCCCTTGGCTTTGTAGTCGGCATAGGCCCCGAGCGTGCAGCTGGCTGACGAGAAGGGCACGATGCCTGAATCGTCGACCCAGACCTCGCCGGCCTTGCGCGGATCGGCGATCGGTTTCTTGCAGAAGGAATCGTCGCCGGAGATCTCGTAGTTCTTGGTGCTCGCAAGCTGCGCGTCATAGTCGAGCTTCATCTCGGCATAGGCTTTGCGGATGTAGCTGTCGTCGACCCATTTCTTCGGGTCGAACTCCTTCATCCGGCCGAGGTTCTGCAGCACCTTGACGTCGGCCGTGGCAGCGTCGATCAGCGCCGGCTTGATCGAGGGATCGGTCGTCATGTTGCCGCTGGGGCCGAGAAAGATATAGACGACCTCCTTGCTGATGCCGGTCCATTCCTGGATCTTCTCGGCGGCGAGCTTGGGATCGTCGCGCAGCCATTGATTGGCGGCGATCACCGCCTTGAAGTAGGCGACGACGACTTCGGGATATTTTTCGGCGAAATCGGTTCGCACCACGATGCCGTGGAAAGTCGGGAGATTGGTCTCGACGCCGTCGAAGATCTTTCGCGCAAAACCGCGGAACGGCAGCAACTCGGCGAACGGAACGAAGTCGGCATGCGCGTCGATCTTCTTCTCCTGGAGATTGGTCGAGCCGACCTCCGGACTCTGGCTCACCAGCTGGAAGAAATCCGATGCATAGCCGCGGTCCTGCATCGCCTTCAACACCATGCCGTGTGCGGCCGAGCCGAACGGCACGCTCACGAGCTTGCCCTTGAGATCGGCGAGATCGTAGTAGGGCGAATCCTTGTGAACGACGATGCCGTTGCCGGAGCCCGACAGGCTGTAGGCGGCGATGCCGATCAGCCGGCTCTTGCTCTCGGGATTGCTGTCAAAAGTGAAGCCGTTCACGATCAGCGGATAGTCGCCCATCATGCCGATCTGCAGCTTGTTGGCCATCATCGCGTTGGTGACGGGCGGGCCGGAGGTGAAGTTCTGCCACTCCAGCTCGAACTTGATGTTGGCGTATTTGCCGTCTTTCGGCAGATATTTTTCGAGGAGATGGAGCTGGCGGATGACGACGCCGGCGGTCACCGTGTTGGTTGTGGTGTCCTGCGTTCCGATGCCCAGCGTGACGGTTTCCGCCGCGGCCGGCTGCGCGAGGAGAAGCGCCAGCGACGTCACCGACATCGCGATCGAGAGCGTGGGAAGATGGCGGACCATTCTCATCCTCATTCGGTTGGATGTGCTGTGGTTGCCATGATTGGGTGAGGGCGTGGGCAGGGCAAATCCGGAATGAGCGCCACAGTCGATTAGTTGCCGGGAAAAGTTGATTGCATACTCCTTGGGCAGTCCTGCACTATTAAGCCGCTTGCATGGGCACCGGCCCTGGTCGCAAGCTCGGTCAGTCGGCCGCCTGCCCTCGCATCTCTTCCAGCACGTCGGACCGGCAGACCACGATCTGCGAGCGCTTGGTCAGCACGATTCCCTTTTCCTGCATGCGCTTCAGGCTGATCGTGACCCATTGCCTGGTGGCACCGACCATGTGGGCGATATCGGCATGGGTGAAGGCGGCCGCGATCACCCGGCCGTCGGCGTCATCGACGCCATAGAGGTCGACGAGATGCAGCAACAGATGCGCAAGGCGCTGTGTGATCGAGCGCGTTCCCAACATCTGGGCCAGCGCCGAATAGCACTTGCCCTTGAAGGTCAGGCCTTCGATCAGGCCGATCGCGAGGTTCGGGATCTCGACCGCAAGGGATCGTAGCTCCTTTCCGGGCAGATGCACCACGCTGCAATTGCTGGATGCAACGCCGGACCATTGATGCACGGTGCCTTCGAACACTTCCGGCCCGCCGACGAAATTGCCGACATGCCAATAGGCCAGCGTGATCTCGCGGCCGAGCGGAGAGGTGTAGAACACCCGGATCCGGCCGCTCTCGATCAGCCAGATACCGTCATGCTTGCCACCCTGGCTGAACAGCGTCTGGCCACGGTTGAGCACTTTTCGGCGGCCCTGCTTCAGCACCAGCTCCCGCTCGCGCTGGCTGAGCTTGTCCATCAAGGGCGGCGGTCCGCCGATCCATTGCTGGTTCTCGGTGAGCAGCAGCGAGGAACCGCCGGTAGGCCGGACCGTTGCGGGAACCGTCCCGCGAACCACATTGGCCGCCGCCTGCAACATCATCTGCCTCCGGAACGTTCAAACCGTTCTAAAGAGGAGCAATGTCCGTGCCAGATTCACTCCGCTGTCATCGCCCGGCTTGACCGGGCGATCCAGTATTCCAGAGACGTCAATGGGCTATCGAGAAGCCGCGGCGTACTGGTTCCCGCCTTCGCGGGGAATGACAGCGAAGCTTGGAAGACGACCTGTGGCGTCTACCGCCCCACCAGGCTCAGCAAATACGGCTTCGGGTAAATCCCCCGATTGTGCCCATCCGAAAACGAGATGTTCAGCCCGTAACCGAGATCGCCGATCTCGGTGATCGCGATGCCTGGAAACCGCTCGGGAAAGCGGCCGTCGAAGCGGGCGCGGGTGCAGTGGGCGCATTTGCAGGAGAGGCGGAGCGTTTCCGCCGCCAAGTCCAGCGTGTCGTCCTGAGCGGTGCGGACGCGGAGCGTCGCGAGGTCGGCGCTTGCTTCGTAATCTGCCACGGTCGGTCCCACCAAGGTCATGACGTGTCTCCGACCCTTCTCTACCTTGCCGCAGCACTGCCGCGATAGCAACTAATTGCCAGGCGCAGGGTGCGCGGCGCTGATCGTCGCTGCCTGCTGTTCGATCATCGCCCACGAAATGTGAAACTAATCGACCGGCAATTTCAGTTCGGCGTTGCCGGATTCCTGTCTCTCCGAAACCTTGTGCGCAATCGAGATCAGGAGAGACAATGAGTGCATTTCAGAGGGAAACGGTCCTGTCGGTCAGGCACTGGACCGATAGCCTGTTCAGCTTCACCGCGACGCGCGATCCGGGCTTCCGCTTCCAGAACGGCCAGTTCGCGATGATCGGGTTGGAAGTCGAGGGCAAGCCGTTGCTGCGGGCCTACAGCATGGCGAGCGCCAATCACGAGGAGGCGCTCGAGTTCTTCTCGATCAAGGTACAGGACGGTCCGCTGACCTCACGCCTTCAGAAGATCAGGGAGGGAGACGTCATCCTGGTCGGCCGCAAGGCCACGGGCACGCTGATCACGGGCAATCTCATTCCCGGCAAACGCCTGTTGCTGCTCTCGACCGGAACGGGACTCGCGCCGTTCGCCAGCCTGATCAAGGACCCCGACGTCTACGAGAATTATGAAACCATCGTGCTCGCCCATGGCTGCCGCCAGGTCTCCGAGCTCTCCTATGGCGAGCACCTCGTGGAAGGCCTGCGAGATCACGAGTTCTTCGGGCCGCTTATCCGTGACAAGCTCGTCTACTACCCGACCGTCACCCGCGAGCCGTTCAGGAATCGCGGCCGCATCTCCGACCTGATCGCGTCGAACCAGCTCTTCGACGATATCGGGCAGTCGGGACTCGACATCGAGACCGACCGCATCATGCTGTGCGGCAGCCCGGCGATGTTGGAGGAACTTCCCGCGATGCTTTCTGCGCGCGGCTTTGTCGAGGGCAATCACAGCCGGCCCGGCCATTTCGTGATCGAAAAGGCCTTTGTCGAGCGCTGAGGCGCAAATCGCAGCCCGGCGACAACTAATTGCTATCGCCGGGACGCCTGCTGAACAAATCTGATGCAAAGGCGCCGGATCTGCCGGCGGACCAGGAGCAAGCGATGTCACTAGATCAGATCGTCGACGGACTTTCGGAGGTTTCCTGCGACGTGCTCGTTATCGGCGGCGGCACTGCCGGCCCGATGGCGGCGTTGAAGGCGAAGCTGAAGAATCCGAAGGCCAACGTCGTCCTGCTCGAAAAGGCGAACGTCAAGCGCTCCGGAGCGATCTCGATGGGCATGGACGGCTTAAACAATGCCGTCATTCCCGGCTACGCGACGCCGGAGCAGTACACCAAGGAAATCACCATCGCCAATGACGGCATCGTCGATCAGAAGGCGGTCTACAAATACGCGCAGAACTGCTACTCGATCATCGAGGAACTCGACAGTTTCGGCATCCGCTTCCTGAAGAACGAGAACGGCGACTACGCCGTCAAGAAGGTGCACCACATCGGCACCTACGTGCTGCCGATGCCGAACGGCGAGACCGTGAAGAAGGCGCTGTATCGCCAGCTCCGGCGTGCCCGCATCCTGATCTCCAACCGCTATATGGCGACGCGGCTGCTCAAATCCGCCGATGGCCGCATCGCCGGCGCGATCAGCGTCAACACCCGCACCGCCGAGATGCTGGTGATCAAGGCCAAGGCCGTCATCCTGTGCATGGGCGCCGCCGGCCGTCTCGGCCTGCCGACCTCGGGCTACATGTTCGGCACCTACGAGAACGCGGCCAATTCCGGCGACGGCTATTCCATGGCCTATCACGCCGGTGCAGCACTGGCGAACCTCGAATGCTATCAGATCAATCCGCTAATCAAGGACTATAACGGCCCGGCCTGCGCCTACGTCGCCGGTCCCTTCGGCGCCTTCACCGCCAACAACGAGGGATCGCGCTTCATCGAATGCGATTACTGGTCCGGCCAGATGATGCTGGAGTTCTACAACGAGCTGTTGTCCGGGAAGGGCCCGGTGTTTCTCCAGCTCAAGCATCTTCACCCCGACACCATCTCGGAGATCGAATCGACGCTGCACAAGGTCGAACGTCCCACGCGCGGCCTGTTCCAGCAGGGGCGCGGGGTCGACTACCGCAGCGAGTCGATCGAGATGCACATCTCCGAGATCGGCTTCTGCTCCGGTCACAGCGCGTCGGGCGTGTTCGTCGACGACAACGCGCGCACCACCGTCCCGGGCCTCTATGCCGCCGGCGACATGGCGAGCGTGCCGCACAACTACATGCTCGGCGCCTTCACCAACGGTTCGGTCGCCGGCGTCGACGCGATGGAGTTTGCGGACAATCACGACTTCGCGGAATTCGACGCGGCTGAGGTCGCCCGCGAACGTGACCGCGTCATGGCGCCGACCAAACGCGAGGACGGTATTCCGCCGAACCAGATCGAGTACAAGACGCGGCGTCTCGTCAATGACTATCTCCAGCCGCCGAAAGTCACGCGCAAATACGAGCTCGGCATGCGCCGGCTCGCTGAAGCGAGGGAAGACATGCAGGAGCGCATGATCGCGCGCAATGCGCACGAACTGCTCCGCGCGCTCGAAGTCCAGTCGATCATGGATTGCGCGGACATGGCTGTGCATGCCTCGCTCTACCGCGAAGAAAGCCGTTGGGGCCTCTATCACTGGCGGACGGATTTCCCGGAGAAGGACAACGAGAACTGGTTCTGCCACACGTTGCTCAGCAAGCAGGATGGCAAGATGACCAGCGAGAAGCGTGCCGTGGAGCCCTATATCGTACCGATCGCCGACGATGAGAAGGATCTCTACGACAAGCAGCGCATCCGCGCGACAGCCTGACCCGCCGCACAAATACAGGAGACATACGATGCCTCTCGCTTCCTATCAGACATCGGTTCCGGTGGTCGTCGATGACGCCAAATGCATCGCGGACAAGGGCTGCACGGTGTGCGTCGACGTCTGTCCGCTCGACGTACTGCGTATCAGCGATATGACCAACAAGGCCTACATGGCCTATGACGAATGCTGGTACTGCATGCCCTGCGAGGCGGATTGCCCGACCGGCGCCGTCACCGTCAACATTCCTTATCTCCTGAGGTAGCCATGTCGAGCCCGTTCGAATCCTACGACGATCTCGAAGACGCCGACGAGCGGCTCCAGGCTGCCGATCCAGGGGAGCGCCGCGTCGCGATCATCGCGCTCGGCCATTCCGGCGATCCCGCCGCCGTCGGCCATCTCGCCAAAATGGTCGCCGATCCTGATGCCGGCGTCCGCCAGCAGGTCGCGATGGCGCTCGGCGAGTTCGACGGGCCGGAGGCCGCGGCTGCGCTGGTGAAGCTGCTCGTCGATCCTGAACGAATCGTTGCGTCCGCCGCGGCCGACAGCATGGCGGAGTTCAAGGATCCGGCTTGCGCCGAGATCATCCTGCCGCTGGTCAAGCATGCCCACGCCTTCGTCCGCATGGGCGCGTTGCGTGCGCTGAAGGAGCTGCGCTGCAAGGACACACTGAAACCGGCGCTGGAAGCGCTCCAGGATTCCGATGCCGCCGTGCGGGTGCAGGCGATCGGCGTGATCGGGTTCCTCAAGCTGGAGGAATCAATTCCGGCGCTGACCGCGCTGATCAACGATCCCGACGCGCATGTGCGCCGTGCCGCCGTCAGCGCGCTCGCCTTCTCGCAGATGAAGCCCGCGGCCGAGATGATCACGCGCGCGTTGAAGGATTCGGACTGGATGGTGCGGGAGATGGCCGCGGAAACGCTGGGCCTCAACGTCAACGGATCGATTGCCGCCGACCAGCTCATCGCTTCGCTCAGTGACGAGTTCTGGCAGGTGCGGCTGAAGGCAATCCGCAGCCTTGGCCGGATGAAAATCGAGCGCGCGGTGCGCCCGATCGGCAACTGCGTGAACCATGAGCAGGCCAATCTGCGGAAAGAGGCGGCGGCTGCGCTTGGCGAGATCGCCCACCACGACGGCGAAGCGTTCCTTGCCGTCATCGCCGACGATCCCGATCCCGAGGTGCGCAAGAACGCGCGCTGGGCGCTTCAGCAGATTGCGGCCCGAAAAGCGCGGGCGGGGGCATAGAAGCGCGGCGGGCTGCCGCGCTGGACTTCCCGTCCCAGACGTTTATTGGTCTTCGCCAATGTGATAGGCCTCCGCGAGCGAGGCCGATCCGAAAAGAGCGAGGATACGCCCATGACGACATTGACGGTAAAGGACCTTCTTCCCGAGGACGGCACGCGGGGAACGCTCGTCGGCCGCGTCTGGCTGCCGCAGGCGAATGGCCCGGCCGTGGTCGCCGTGCGCGGCGATGGTGTGTTCGACGTCACCGCAAAATTCCCGACCGTCAGCGCACTCTGCGAGGAAGACAATCCGGCGAAGGCGCTTGCCGCGACCAAGGGCGAGCGCATCGGCGATCTCGAGGCCATCGTCGCCAACACGCCTCCCGATCAGCGCGATCCGAAAAAACCGTGGTTGCTTGCGCCCGTCGATCTCCAGACGCTGAAGGCGGCCGGCGTCACCTTTGCCATCTCGATGCTGGAGCGCGTGATCGAGGAGCGGGCAAAGGGCAATCCGGCCTCGGCCGAAGCGATCCGGAAGGAAGTGACCCGGCTGATCGGCGACGATCTGTCGAAGCTCAAGCCGGGCTCGGACAAGGCGATGCACCTGAAGCAGGTGCTGATCGACCAGAACGCCTGGAGCCAATATCTCGAGGTCGGCATTGGCCCCGATGCCGAGGTCTTCACCAAGGCGCCGACCTTGTCGTCGGTCGGCACCGGCATGGATGCGGGGCTGCATCCGAAGTCGACCTGGAACAACCCCGAGCCGGAGCTGGTGCTGTTCGTCTCGAGCCGCGGCACGATCGTCGGTGGCGCCCTCGGCAACGACGTCAATCTGCGCGACTTCGAGGGCCGTTCGGCACTGCTGTTGTCGAAGGCCAAAGACAACAACGCCTCGTGCTCCATCGGCCCGCTGCTGCGCCTGTTCGACGACAGCTTTACCCTCGACGACGCCCGCAAGCTCGACATCAGCCTGAACGTCAAGGGGCAGGACGGTTTCGTCCTCGACGGCCATTCCTCGATCAGCATGATCAGCCGCGATCCGACCGATCTGGTCGAGCAGACCATCGGCAAGGTGCACCAATATCCCGATGGCTTCGTGCTGTTCCTCGGGACCATGTTCGCGCCGGTTAAGGATCGCGACGCGCCGGGACAGGGGTTCACCCACAAACGCGACGACATCGTCACGATCTCGGCGCCCCAGCTCGGCAAACTCGTCAACCGCATGCGGGCCAGCGACGAATGCGAGCCCTGGACGTTCGGCATCGGCGCGCTGATGAAGAATCTCGCGCAGCGCAAGCTGATCTAGCTCACTGCACGCCGGATGTGGGGGACTCTCCACGAGTCGCTTTGCCTCGATCGACGCAGAAACTCTCTCCCCACCGTCATTGCGAGCGCAGCGAAGCAATCCAGAATCCCTCCCCGGAAAGACTCAGGATTGCTTCGCTGCGCTCGCGGTGATGGGGGGAGGGGTTGCGGGTTCGCCTTTCACCATCCTCCTAGACAGTGTCTTCGCCCCAACTGCCGCATCATTTCGTTCATCTCCGCGTTGCATCCGTGGAATAAAATCGCGCTGCGCGTGACATAGAAGTCGCTCATCCGCTCGCGCGCGCTTTCCGCCTCAATAGTCAAATAATATGACTAGTCGGAACCAAACTTCCGTGAAATAGTCCCTCCCGCCACCTCAAAGGTCGGCCTGTGGGTGCGATGCTACCAATCGGCGCCCCCGGATAACATTTTGGGAGACACGCCTGATGATCGTCAAAGCCCTCTTTGCGGCCAGCGCGACGGCCGCGTTGCTGCTCGCGCTGCCGGCGAATGCCGCCGAGCTCACCATTGGCTTCTCGCAGATCGGATCGGAATCCGGCTGGCGCGCGGCCGAGACCTCGGTCTCCAAGCAGGAGGCCACCAAGCGCAAGGTCAATCTCAAGATCGCCGACGCGCAGCAGAAGCAGGAGAACCAGATCAAGGCGATCCGCTCCTTCATCGCGCAGAATGTCGATGCGATCTTCCTCGCGCCCGTCGTCTCAACCGGCTGGGACTCGGTGCTGAAGGAAGCCAAGGAGGCCAAGATCCCGGTCGTGCTGCTCGACCGCGACATCGATCCCTCCGGCAAGGAGCTCTATCTCACCGCCGTGACCTCCGACAGCGTTCACGAAGGCGAGGTCGCGGGTGACTGGCTGGCGAAGACCGTCGGCGCCAAGGCCTGCAACATCGTCGAATTGCAGGGCACGGTCGGCGCGAGCGTCGCCGCCAACCGCAAGAAGGGGTTTGACACCGCTATCGCCAAGCATGCGAACCTGAAAGTGGTGCGCAGCCAGACCGGCGACTTCACCCGCGCCAAGGGCAAGGAAGTGATGGAAAGCTTCATCAAGGCCGAAGGTGGCGGCAAGTCGATCTGCGCGGTCTATGCGCACAACGACGACATGATGGTCGGCGCGATCCAGGCGATGAAGGAAGCTGGGCTCAAGCCGGGCAAGGAGATTCTCACCGTCTCGATCGATGCAGTCCCCGACATCTTCAAGGCGATGGTCGCCGGCGAAGCCAATGCCACGGTCGAGCTGACGCCGAACATGGCAGGCCCCGCTCTCGATGCCATCGCGGCCTTCAAGGACAAGGGTACCGTTCCGCCGAAATGGATCCAGACGGAATCCAAGCTCTACACCGCCACCGATGATCCGCAGAAGATCTACGACAGCAAGAAGGGCCTCGGTTACTGAGGCGAGAGTGTCGCCGGACGGCCGTGCTTCGGCAGTCCGGCGATCCCGCTCGAAACCGCTGCGCGAACGAACAGGCTCCGTGTCCGCATTGTCAGCGGGCGCCCTTGGGAGTGAATGTCATGGAGAACAGCCAGGATTCCGCTGCTTCCCTGCTGGAGGTGCGTGGGATCAGCAAGAGCTTTGGCGCCGTGCGTGCGTTGCAGGAGGTCGACTTCACGCTTCGCGCCGGCGAGATCCATGCGCTGCTTGGTGAGAACGGCGCGGGCAAGTCCACGCTGATCAAGGTCGTGACGGGCGTATTTCCGCGCGATGCCGGCATCGTCAGACTGGGCGGCGAAGAGGTCGCGCCGCGCTCGGCCAAGGCGGCGGTTCAGGCCGGCATTGCGACGGTCTACCAGGAAGTCAATTTGCTGCCGAATCTCTCGGTGGCGCAGAACCTGTTCCTGGACCGGCAGCCGACGCGCTTCGGCGTCGTGCGCGAGGGCGAGATGCGACGGCGCGCGAAGTCGCTGCTCGCGGATTTCGGTCTCGACATCGACGTATCAGCGCCGCTTGGCAATTACTCGGTGGCGATCCAGCATGTCACCGCGATCGCGCGCGCCGTCGATCTCTCCGCGCGCGTGCTGATCCTGGACGAGCCGACCGCGAGCCTCGACCGCCATGAGGTCGAGATCCTCTTTCGCATCATGCGTCAGCTTGCCAAGCGCGGCATTGGCATCGTCTTCGTCAGCCATTTCCTCGACCAGGTCTACGAGATCTCCGATCGAATCACCGTTTTGCGAAATGGTCGCCTTGTCGGCGAGCGCGAGACCGCGTCGCTGTCGCGGCTCGAGCTGATCCGGATGATGCTCGGCCGCGAACTGGCCGAGACCACCAGCGCGCGGGCCGCGACGCGCGACCATCAGGCCCGCGAAGTCTGCGCAAGCTTCGAGAATTATGGCAAATCAGGCTATGTCGCGCCGTTCAATCTCCAGCTGCGCCATGGCGAGGTCGTCGGCCTCGCCGGCCTGCTCGGTTCGGGCCGGACCGAGACGGCGCGGCTGGTGTTCGGCGCCGAGCGCGCCGATGGCGGGCAGGCGAGGGTGGAAGGCGCGCCTGTCCGGCTTCACTCGCCGCGCGACGGCGTGCGCCACGGCTTTGGCTATTGCCCTGAGGAGCGCAAGACCGACGGCATCGTCGCCGAGCTCACCGTGCGCGAGAACATCGTGCTCGCGCTCCAGGCCAAGCGCGGTCTACATCGGCCGCTGTCGCGACGCGAGCAGGACGAGATCGCAAGCCGTTACGTCAAGATGCTCGACGTTCGCCCGCCCGATCCGGAGCGTCCCGTTGGCCTGCTGTCCGGCGGCAATCAGCAGAAGGTCCTGCTGGCACGGTGGCTTGCGACCTCGCCACGGCTGCTCGTGCTGGACGAGCCGACCCGCGGCATCGACGTCGGCGCGCATGCCGAGATCATCCGCCTGATACGCGAGCTCTGCGACGACGGACTTGCGCTGCTCGTGATTTCCTCCGAGCTCGACGAGATCGTGACCTATTCCGACCGCGTGGTGGTGCTGCGCGACCGCGCTCATGTCGAGGAGCTCGCCGGCGAGGCCATCGACGTCGGCAGCATTCTCGCCGCGATCGCCGCCGATGGGGCCAGTGTCGCGCATGAGGGCAGGGCATGACCGCGCTGTTGCCGCGCCGCGGCCTTGCCCAGATCCTCGCGTTGATCGTCATCCTGGCGGTCGATCGCGTGGTATCGCCGCAATTCTTCGATCTGCGCCTCCAGGACGGCCGGCTGTTCGGCAGCCTGATCGACGTGCTCAACCGCGGCACGCCGGTGGCGCTGCTCTCGCTCGGCATGGTCCTGGTGATCGCGACGCGCGGCATCGATCTGTCAGTTGGCGCTGTGATGGCGATCTCGGGCGCGATCGCGGCGAGCCTCGCCGACAACCACAGTCTGGTCGTGGTGCTGGCGGCTGCGCTCGGCACCGGCCTGATCTGCGGGTTGTGGAACGGATTTCTCGTCGCGGTGCTCGGCATGCAGCCGATCGTGGCGACCCTTATCCTGATGGTTGCGGGGCGCGGCATCGCCCAGCTCATTACCGAGGGCCGCATCGTGACCTTCTCCTCGCCCGATCTGGTCTGGCTCGGCAACGGCTCCATCCTCGGCGTGCCGGTGCCGGTCGCGATTGCGCTGGGCATGCTGATCCTCACCGGCGCGGTGGTGCGCGGCTCGGCACTCGGATTGCTGATCGAGGCCACGGGCGGCAATGCGCGGGCAAGCGAACTCGCCGGCGTCGGCACGCGCGCGATGATTTTGGCGGTCTATGTCTGGTGCGGCGTTTGCGCTGCGCTTGCCGGCGTCATCGCGGCGGCCGACATCATGGGGGCGGATGCCAACAATGCCGGCCTCTGGCTCGAGCTCGACGCCATCCTCGCGGTGGTGATCGGCGGCACCTCGCTGTTCGGCGGCCGCTTCAGTCTCGTGCTGGCCGTACTTGGCGCGCTGATCATCCAGACCATGAACACCGGCATTCTGCTGTCGGGCTATCCGCCGGAGTTCAATTTGCTGGTCAAGGCGGTGGTGGTGCTCGCCGTGCTGCTGCTGCAATCGCCGAAGCTGTCCGGCTTTGCCGGCGTCGTGACGCGGCTGCGGAGGACCAAGGCATGAAAGGCCTGCCGCCCGTCCTCATTACCGCGGTCGTGCTCGTCGCGGGATTTGCGCTCTGCGCGATGCAGTTTCCCAACATCGCTTCCACTCGCGTGGTCGGCAATCTCCTGACCGACAATGCCTTCCTCGGCATCGTCGCGACCGGTATGACCTTCGTCATCATTTCCGGTGGCATCGATCTCTCCGTCGGCTCGGTAATCGGCTTCACCACGGTGTTCGTCGCGCTGGCGATCGAGCGCTGGGGAATGCCGCCCCTGGTCGCCTTCGTCGCTATTCTCGCGCTCTCGGCCGCCTTCGGAGCGGCGATGGGCGCGGTGATCCATGTCTTCGATTTGCCGCCTTTCATCGTGACGCTCGCCGGCATGTTCTTGGCCCGGGGTGCCAGCTTCCTGCTCTCGACGGAATCGGTGCCGATCACAGCACCTGTCTATTCCACCGTGTCGGACTTCGCACTGCGACTACCCGGCGGTGGACGGCTGACGGCGGTCGCGATCATCATGCTTGCGATCGTGATCGGCGGCGCATTGCTGCTGCAGCTCACCCGGTTCGGCGCCAATGTCTATGCGCTCGGCGGCAGCCGGGCGACCGCTAGCCTGATGGGGGTCGCCGTCGGCAAGATGACGGTGAAGATCTACATGCTGTCGAGCCTGCTCGCCGGCATCGCCGGCATCGTCTTCTCCTTCTACACCAGCGCCGGCTATTCGCTGTCCGCCGTCGGCGTCGAGCTTGACAGCATCGCGGCCGTCGTGATCGGCGGCACGCTGCTCACGGGCGGGCAGGGCTCGGTGATCGGCACCTTCCTGGGCGTGCTGATCCAGGGCATGATTCAGACCTATATCAATTTCGACGGAACACTGTCGAGCTGGTGGACCAAGATCGCGACCGGCGTGCTGCTGTTCGCCTTCATCGCCTTGCAACAGGGGTTGGTCGCGCTCGCGCGCCGACCCGTGGCAAAGCGCCTGGGAGCAGTCTCATGACCACCTCGCGCATCCTCGTCATCCCGACGCGCCGGGCGCACTCCAATCACGCGGAGGTGGCCCGCTCGATCGGCGTTGACATCATCGCCGGTCGCTACGCGGAGGGAACGCGCCTGCCTGGCGATGCCGAAATGATCGCGATGTTCGGGGTGTCGCGGCCGGTACTACGGGAGAGCGTCAAGACGCTGGTCGCCAAGGGCCTGCTCACCACCAAGGCCCGCGTCGGCACCGTCGTGCGCGAACGCGTCGCCTGGAATATGTTCGACGCCGACGTGCTGGCCTGGCACCTGGACGCCGGGATCGACAAGCGTTTCCTCAACGACCTGGCCGAGATCCGCCTCGCGGTCGAGCCGCGCGCGGCGATGTTGGCGGCGGCGCAGCGGTCGGAGCAGGATCTATCCGAGCTTCGGCGCTGCATGGAGCGGATGCGACTTGAAGCCTCCGACTCCGTTGGCTTCGCCGATGCCGACCTCGCGCTCCACGTCGCCGTAGCGCGCGCCTCCGGAAATCTGTTCATGCGCTCGATCGGGCACGTCATCGAGGCTGCGTTGCGCGCCTCATTCCTGCTCAGCGCACCGGTCGAACCGGAGGACCGCGACACCGTTCTGCTCTGGCATCAGAAGATCGTCGATGCCATCGCCGCCGGTGATGCCACGACTGCGTCGGAGGCGATGGTCTACGTCATTCACAACGGCATGCGCCGCCACGAGGGTACAGTGATCGAGACTGTACCGGCCGAAGCGCTGCCGTCCGCGGAAGCTGGAGAAACATCGTGACTGAACTTCGCATCGCCATCGTCGGCTTCGGCAAGATCGCGCGCGACCAGCATGTCGGCGCCATTGCAGCGGTTCCCGGCGCGACGCTGGCCGCCGTCGCCAGCCGCAATGCCTCGTTGCCGGATCTGCCGCATTTCGCGACCATCGAGGAGCTGCTGGAAAAAGGTCCGCCGATCGACGCGGTGTCGCTCTGCACGCCGCCTCAAGTGCGCCGCGCCCAGGCGGTCGCAGCGCTGAGGGCCGGCAAGCACGTCATGCTGGAGAAGCCGCCCGGCGCCGGCGTTGCCGAGCTCGATCCGCTGATCGCGATGGCGGGTGAGACCAAGCGAACGCTGTTTGCGACCTGGCATTCGCGCCATGCGCCGGCAGTCGAGCCGGCGCGCGAGTGGCTCGCCGCGCGCCGCATCCGTTCCGTGCACGTCAACTGGAAAGAGGACGTCCGCGTCTGGCATCCCGGGCAGGCATGGATCTGGGAGCCGGGCGGGCTCGGGGTGTTCGATCCCGGCATCAATGCGCTGTCGATCCTGACCAGGATCCTGCCGAAGCCCGTGTTCGTCAACGCGGCCGAGCTCGCCTTCCCCGCCAATTGCCAGGCGCCGATCGCCGCGAAGCTGACGCTGACCGACATCGACGGCCTACCTGTGACCGCCGAGTTCGACTTCCGCCAGACCGGGCCGCAGAGCTGGGATATCCTCGTCGAAACCGACCAGGGCCGGATGACGCTATCACGCGGCGGCCGGATCATGGCGATCGACGGCAAGACCGTTGCCGAGGCGCCCGATGAGGAATATCGGGAGCTTTACCGGCACTTCGTCGCGCTCGCCGCGACAGGCGCGAGCGACGTCGATTTGGCGCCGCTTCGTCTCGTCGCGGACGCCTTCCTGCTCGGCAGGCGCACGATCGTCGAACCGTTTGTGGGTTGATCATGGCTGGATCGAAAACAGAAAGAGACGTGTTCGGAACGCTGCCGGACGGCCGCAAGGTGGACCGCATCGTGCTGCGCGGCGAGGGCGGGTTCGAGGCGCGCATCATCACCCATGGTGCAGTCTTGCAGGCCTTGATCGCGCCGGACGGCAAGGGCGGCCACGACGACGTCGTGCTCGGCCATGATGGGTTTGCCGGCTATCTCGCCGAACGAAAGTTCTTCGGCGCCACCGTCGGCCGCTACGCCAATCGCATCGCCAACGGACAATTTTCGCTGGACGGCGAGACGGTGCAGCTTCCCGTCAACAACGGTCCGAATGCGCTGCATGGCGGCCTCGACGGCTTCGACCGCAAGCTCTGGGACATTGCGGAGGTCGACGATGGCGCCGAGCCCGCGGTCACGCTGACCTACACGAGCTCGCATGGCGAGGAAAACTATCCCGGTCGGCTCGATGTGCGCCTGACCTATCGTGTTACCGGCCCGGCTGAGCTATCCCTGATCATGGAGGCGCGGACCGACCGGCCGACCATCGTCAACCTGACCAACCACAGCTTCTTCAATCTGGAGGGCGCGACATCAGGCACGCCCATACTCGATCACAAGCTGACGGTCGCGGCCGGGCATTTCCTCGCGATCGACCCCACGGCCATTCCGTTGCCGGAGCCGCCGCGCAGCGTTGCCGGCACGCCGTTCGATTTCCGGGAGCCTCGGCCGATCGGCGAGCGCGTCCGCGAGAGCGACCAGCAATTGCGCAACGGCAGGGGCTACGACCATACCTACTGTCTCGCGCGCGACGGTAAGCTCAGTCTCGCGGCGCGACTGGAGGCGCCGCGCTCGGGGCGCATCATGGAGCTGTTCACCGATCAGCCCGGTCTGCAGGTCTATTCGGGCAATTATCTCGACGGCACGATTTCGGGCAAGGGCGGCAAGCTCTACCGGCAGTCGGACGCGATGTGCCTGGAGCCGCATATCTGGCCGGACGCACCGAACCGGCCGGATTTCCCGAGCCCGCGCCTAGCGCCCGGCGAGGTCTATCGCCATCATACGGTCTATCGCTTTGCGGTGAGGACGTCCTGATGGAACAGGTGCCGACCTCGGTTCTTTCGGACGATCCTTGCCATCTCGGCGAGGGGCCGACCTATGACGTGACCACGGACACCGCCTGGTGGTTCGATATCCGGGAGGGGCGACTGTTCGAGGCGCAGCTCGGCAGCGGCAGCATTCGCGTTCATGCGCTGGGCCGGATGGCGAGCGCGCTTGGGCGGATCGATGCCGAAAGGCAGTTGATCGTCGCGGAAGACGGCCTCTATATCCGCAAAATTGCCGACGGCGCGATGAGGCTGCTCTGTCCGCTTGAAGCCGACAATCCCGCGACCCGCTCCAACGATGCCCGCGTGCATCCCTCCGGCACGTTCTGGATCGGCACTATGGGCCGGAAGGCGGAAGCAGGGGCAGGCGCGATCTACGCGTTCCATCACGGCGAGATATCGATGCTGTTTCCGCGCATCAGCATTCCCAACTCGATCTGCTTCTCGCCCGATGGCGCCACGGGCTACTTCGCCGACACGGCGCGCGCGGTGCTCTACGCGGTGCCGCTCAATCCCGTCACCGGCCTGCCGCGCGGCGAGCCGGAGGTGCTGCTGCGCCACACCGGCGTTGGCGGCCTCGACGGTTCGGTGTGCGATGCCGACGGGCAGATTTGGAACGCGTGCTGGGGCGCGAGCCGCATCGACGTCTACTCTCCGCAAGGCGAACGCCTGCGTTCGCTGAGCGTGCCGGCAAAGCAGGCGAGCTGCCCCGCTTTTGTCGGTCCTGGTCTGTCGCGTCTCCTCGTCACCTCGGCCTGGCAGGACATGGATGCGGCGGCGCGTGCCGCCGATCCGCAAGCCGGCTACACCTTCCTGTTGGAGGCCACCGCGCGCGGTCGCGCGGAGCCTGACGTCAAGCTCGCATAGGAGGCTAGAAGCCGCACACCAAATTTCTCGACGACACGAAAAAACAGTCTGACATCCAAGGGAGTGAAACATGTTGAAACTGAAGACCACCTTCCTCGCGCTGGCGCTGGCCGGCGCTGCGACGATGGCCGCGGGCGTCACCGCCTCGGCCCAGGACAAAGCAACAGTCGGCATCGCCATGCCGACCAAATCGTCGGCGCGCTGGATCGACGATGGCAACAATATGGTGAAGGTGCTGAAGGAGCGCGGCTACAACACCGACCTGCAATATGCCGAGGACGACATTCCGAACCAGCTCTCGCAGGTCGAGAACATGGTGACCAAAGGCGCGAAAGCGCTGGTAATCGCCGCGATCGACGGCACCACGCTCTCCGACGTGCTCAAGCAGGCGAAAGCAAAAGGCATCACCGTGATCGCCTATGACCGCCTGATCCGCGGCACGCCGAACGTCGACTATTACGCCACCTTCGACAATTTCCAGGTTGGCGTGCTCCAGGCCGAATCGATCGTGCAGGGCCTCGGTCTTAAGGACGGCAAGGGCCCGTTCAACATCGAGCTGTTCGGCGGCTCGCCCGACGACAACAACGCCTACTTCTTCTACAACGGCGCGATGAGCGTGCTGAAGCCGTACATCGACAGCGGCAAGCTCGTCGTCGTCTCCGGCCAGACGGGCATGGATAAGGTCGCGACCTTGCGCTGGGACGGCGCCACCGCGCAGGCCCGCATGGACAATCTGCTCAGTGCCTACTACGGCAACAAGAAGGTCAACGCGGTGCTGTCGCCGTATGACGGCCTGTCGATCGGCATCATCTCCTCACTGAAGGGCGTCGGTTATGGCAGCGCCGGCCAGCCGATGCCTATCATCTCGGGCCAGGATGCCGAGGTGCCCTCGATCAAGGCGATGCTGCGCGGCGACCAGTATTCGACCATCTTCAAGGACACCCGCGATCTCGCCAAGGTGACCGCCGACATGGTCGACGCTGCGCTTGCCGGCAAGCAGGTCACCGTGAACGACACCAAGACCTACGAGAACGGCGCCAAGACCGTGCCGTCCTATCTGCTCAAGCCGGTCGTGGTCTACAAGGACAATTGGGAGAAGGTCCTGGTCGACAGCGGCTACTACAAGAAGTCGCAGTTCCAGTAGGCTTCTTTTCTTTTCCCTCTCCCCGCTTGCGGGGAGAGGGTTAGGGTGAGGGGAAGCCTCCGCGAGGAAGGAAGCAGTGCGTCTCGCGGAGACTCCCCCTCACCGGATCGCATCGAACGATGCGATCCGACCTCTCGCCGCGAGCGGGGAGAGGTGATCTAACACTGATTGAGGGACGTGAAATCATGACCGCAATGCTGGAGATGCGTAACGTCAGCAAGAGCTTTTCCGGTGTGCAGGCGCTGCGTGATGTCAACTTCTCGGTTGAAGCCGGGCAGATCCACGCCCTCGTCGGCGAGAACGGTGCCGGCAAGTCCACGCTGATGAAGGTCCTCAGCGGCGTCTACCCGGCCGGCAGCTACGAGGGCACCATCATCTTCGATGGCGAGGAGCGCCGCTTCCGCGACATCAACGATTCCGAGGCGCTCGGCATCATCATCATTCATCAGGAGCTCGCGCTGATCCCGCTGATGTCGATTGCCGAAAACATCTTCCTGTCGCATCCGCCGTCAAAGCTTGGCGTCATCGACCGCGACGAGGTGTATCGGCGCACGCGCGACCTGCTCGCGCAGGTCGGCCTCAAGGAATCGCCGGATACGCTGATCACCGATCTCGGCGTCGGCAAGCAACAGCTGGTCGAGATCGCCAAGGCGCTGTCCAAGCGGGTGCGGATGCTGATCCTGGACGAGCCGACCGCGAGCCTCAACGAGGCCGACAGCGCCGCACTGCTGGAGCGGCTGATGGCGTTCCGCGCGCAGGGTATCGGCTCGATCCTGATCTCGCACAAGCTCAACGAGGTCGCCAAGGTCGCTGACCACATCACGGTGCTGCGCGACGGCCGCACCGTCGACAGCATCGATTGCCACGCCGAGCCGATCCAGGAAGACCGCATCATCCGCAGCATGGTCAACCGCGATCTCGCCCACCGCTTTCCGGAGCGCAGCGCAAAGATCGGCGAGCCCGTTCTCACCGTCGAGAGCTGGTCGGTCTACCATCCCATCCATCCCGAGCGGCAGGTGATCAAGAACGTCGATTTCAGCGTGAAGCGCGGCGAAGTCGTCGGTATTGCCGGATTGATGGGCGCCGGCCGCACCGAATTCGCCATGAGCCTGTTTGGCCGGTCGTGGGGCACCACGATCAGCGGTCGCATCCGGCTCGAGGATCATGAGATCGTGCTGCCCAACGTGGCGGCCGCGATCGACGCCGGCCTTGCCTATGTCACGGAGGACCGCAAGCAGCTGGGACTGATCCTCGCCGACGACGTCCGCAAGAACATCACGCTCGCAAGCCTCGACCAGGTCGCTCCTCGCCACGTCATCGACGACATCGCCGAGCTGAAGGTCGCCAGCGACTACCGCAACCGGATGCGCATCCGCTGCTCCGACGTCTATCAGGAGACCAGCCAGCTCTCCGGCGGCAACCAGCAAAAGGTCGTGCTGTCGAAATGGCTGATGACCGACCCCAAGGTCTTGATCCTGGACGAGCCGACCCGGGGCATCGACGTCGGTGCCAAATACGAGATCTACTGTATCATCAACGAGCTTGCAGAAGCCGGCCGTGGCGTGGTGGTGATCTCCTCGGAGATGCCCGAGCTACTCGGCATCTGCGACCGCATCTGTGTCATGAACGACGGCGCCTTCGTCGGCGAGTTCAAGGGACGTGATGCGACGCAGGAAAAGATCATGCGCGCCATCATGCGCAACGACAGAAATTATGGAAGCAGCGCCCTTGCGGGTGCGGAGATGGGAGGATCACAGCCATGACCGACAAGACGGTTTCGCTGCCCGAGGAGGGTCGGCACGGCAGCTTCATCAAGAACAATCTGCGCAATTACGGCATGCTGATGTCGCTGATCGCGATCATGCTGTTCTTTCAGGTCATGACTGGCGGCACGCTACTGCAGCCGCTCAACCTGACCAATCTGGTGCTCCAGAACAGCTACATCGTTATCATGGCGCTCGGCATGCTGCTCGTCATCGTCACCGGCCATATCGACCTCTCGGTCGGCTCGGTCGCGGGCTTCGTCGGCGCGGTGGCTGCCGTGCTCATGGTGACCTACAAGGTCGACTACACGCTCGCCTTTATCGCCTGCCTGCTGCTGGGCGCGGCAATCGGCGCCGCGCAGGGCTATTGGGTGGCCTATTTCAAGATACCGTCCTTCATCGTGACGCTGGCCGGCATGCTGGTGTTCAAGGGCCTCGCGCTTGCGGTATTGCAAGGCCAGTCACTAGGACCGTTCCCGGCCACCTTCCAGAAGCTGTCCTCCGGCTTCATTCCGGAGATGCTGCCCGAGGCCGGCACGCTGCATCCGACGTCGATGCTGGTCGGTGCGGTGCTCGCGCTCGGCCTCGTCTACGCCAGCTCCAAGGGGCGCTCGCGCGAGCAGCTGCACGGCATCGAGGTCGAGCCTTACGCGTTCTTCCTCGGCAAGAGCATTCTCCTGGCTTGCGCTGTGCTCTATTTCACCTATCTGATCGCCTCGCATCGCGGTCTGCCGAACGTGCTGGTCATCATGACCGCGCTGATCGCGCTGTACGGTTTCGTCACCCGCCGCACCGTCATCGGTCGGCAGGTCTACGCGGTTGGCGGCAATGCGAAAGCGGCAAGCCTGTCGGGCATCAAGACGGAACGGTTGACCTTCCTCACCTTCGTCAACATGGGCGTGCTCGCTGCGCTCGCCGGCCTCGTTTTCGCCGCGCGCCTCAACACAGCAACGCCGAAGGCGGGCCTCGGCTTCGAGCTCGACGTCATCGCGGCCTGCTTCATCGGCGGCGCCTCGGCCTATGGCGGTGTCGGCCGCGTCGGTGGCGCCGTGGTCGGCGCCATGATCATGGGCGTGATGAACAACGGCATGTCCATCCTCGGCATCGGCATCGACTATCAGCAGGTCATCAAGGGCCTGGTCCTGCTCGGGGCGGTGTGCATCGACGTTTATAATCAGCGGAGATGAGGCCGCCGACTACGATCGGCTTCAGTGAGCTATTGCTCAACAGGTGAGCATATGATCGAATGGCCGGATGGATCCTGGTCAGTTCGATCTCATTATCTTCGATTGCGACGGTGTGCTCGTCGACAGCGAGCTGTTGAGCTGTCAATGCCTGTCGGACGAGCTGTCCGAATCCGGGATATCGCTGACACTTGCACAAGCGCTGGAGCTGTTCCTTGGACGAAGCACGAGCGCAATTACTCGGCATTATCGCGAGCTCGGCCACGCAATGCCGGTCGATTTTCCGTCCCGGCTGAAGTCGCGCGTGTTGATGGCGTTCGAAAAGGCGCTTCATCCGGTTTCTGATGTCGATATGATCTTGTCGGGCCTGCGGGCACCATTCTGCGTGGCTTCCTCCAGCGACATCGACCGTGTCGCGCTCTCCCTTGACGTCACCGGCCTGCGGGCGCATTTCGGCGACCGGATCTACACCGCGCAGATGGTCAGGCACGGCAAGCCGGCGCCCGATCTCTTTCTCTACGCGGCCGAGCAGATGGGCGCGAAACCTGCGCGCACGCTGGTGATCGAGGATAGTGCGAGCGGCGTGCAGGCGGGCAAGGCGGCCGGCATGACGGTCTGGGGATTTGCCGGCGGCAGCCATTATCGCGGACGCGACGGGCAGGCTATATTGTCGGGTGCGGGGGCCGACCGGGTCTTCGCGCGCATGATCGATTTCTGGAAGGATGACTGACGCCTGCCATGGCCGCCGAGAACGAAAAGTCCAGGCTCGACGACGCCGCGCGTGCCGGCTGGCTCTATTTCATTGCCGGTCACACCCAGGACGAGATCGCGAAGATGCTCCAGGTGTCGCGCGCGTCGGCGCAGCGGCTGGTGTCGCTATGTCTCGCCGAACGGCTCATCACCTTCCGGCTCGAACACCCCATCGCCGCGTGCATGGAATTGGCGGCGCGTCTGAAGGAGCGTTTCGAGCTTACCTATTGCGAGGTGGTGCCGGCTGATCCCGCCGCGCCGCAGGCCACAGCGGGCATAGCCGAACGCTGCGCCAACCTGCTCGATTCCACTCTGCGTTCGGAAACCCCCGTCATCGTCGCGCTCGGGACGGGACGCGCCGTGCGCGCCGCGGTCGAGCGCGTCACGCCGATCGACCGGCCCAATCACCAGATCGTCTCGCTCGTCGGCAACATCTCCGCCGACGGTTCTGCGAGCTTCTACGATACCGTCGGCCGGCTCGCCGATCGCACCGGCGCACGGCATTACCCGATGCCGCTACCGTTCCTGATGTCGTCCGAGGACGAGCGCAACAAGATGGTCCGGATCGAGCCGATCGCGAAGGTGAAGGCCGTCGCGGCCAAGGCGGATTTGCGCCTCGTCGGCATCGGCCAGATGGACCAGAAGGCGCAGGTCCATGTCGACGGCTTCGTCACCCGCGACGAATTGTTCGAGATGATGCGGCAAGGGGCGATCGGCGAGATCACGGGCTGGGCCTATGATTCCAAGGGCCGCCTGCTGAAGGCCGGCACCAACAAACGGTTGACCAGCATTCCGCCGGAGGTCCCGGCGAAGACCACGACGATCGGCGCCGCCGTCGGCGCAGCCAAGGTGCCGGCGATCGCGGCGGCGCTGAATGGGCGGCTGATCAACGGTCTGATTACGGACGAGGCGACCGCAAGGGCGATTCTGGAGCGCTGAGGCGGTTCGTCGTTTCCGCGCGGGGCGCGAGGCAGGGATTTCGCCACCCACGCCGCTGTCGTCGTCCGCGACCCGGCTACGCCAAGGCTTCGCCGGGGTTGAGGTCTGGGGGCGCCGAAGGTTTAGCGAAGGCGGCAGGCGGACGATCCAGGACGCCGCAGCGCCGCTGAGGCAAACCGACAGACGGCACGGAGTACTGGATGCCCCTTCGCGGGGCATGACGGGGAGGGCGACGCACGAGCTCCCCCGCGTCGCAGCACTCATAAGTTGCCGAAACGTCCGCGCGCCTGCTTGACAACGGCCCGCCCTCAGCCGAACATACGCCCAACGCGTGGGCATATGCTCAAAAGCGCGAGCTTAGGGAGGTCACCGTGAAACACGTCCTCGGCGCCGTCTGTGGCGCGTCTGTCCTGCTGGCTGTCCCCGCGATGGCCGAAACGACCCTGACGATTGCCACCGTGAACAACGGCGACATGATCCGCATGCAGGGGCTGACGGGTGAATTCACCAAGAAGAACCCCGATATCAGCGTCAAATGGGTGACGCTGGAAGAGAACGTGCTGCGCCAGCGCGTCACAACCGACATCGCCACCAAGGGCGGCCAGTTCGACGTCCTCACCATCGGCACCTACGAGGTGCCGATCTGGGCCAAGAAGGGTTGGCTGGTGCCGCTCGCCAATCTCGGCGCCGACTACGACGTCGCCGACCTCCTGCCCAAGATCAAGGATGCGGTCTCGGTCGACGGCAAGCTCTACGCCGCGCCATTCTACGGCGAGAGCTCGATGGTGATGTACCGCACCGACCTGTTCGACAAGGCCGGCCTCAAGATGCCGGAAAGCCCCACCTGGGATTTCGTCGTCGACGCCGCCAAGAAGCTCACCGACAAGAGCGCCGGCGTCTACGGCATCTGCCTGCGCGGCAAGGCCGGCTGGGGCGAGAACATGGCGTTCCTCTCCGCCATGGCCAATTCCTACGGCGCGCGCTGGTTCGACGAGAAGTGGCAGCCGCAGTTCAACACGCCGGAATGGAAGGCGACGCTCACGACCTATGTCGACCTGATGAAGCAGGCCGGCCCTCCCGGTGCGAGCTCGAACGGCTTCAACGAGAACCTCGCGCTGTTCAATGCCGGCAAGTGCGCAATGTGGATCGATGCCACCGTCGCGGCGTCGTTCGTCACCAACCCGAAGGACTCCAAGGTCGCCGACAAGGTCGGCTTCGCGCTGGCGCCCAACACCGGGCTCGGCAAGAACGCCAACTGGCTGTGGGCCTGGAGCCTCGCAATTCCCGCCGGCTCGAAGAAGGCCGAAGCCGCCGAGAAGTTCATCGCCTGGGCCACCAGCAAGGATTACACCAAGGTCGTGGCTGCGAAGGAGGGCTGGGCGAACGTGCCGCCGGGCACCCGAACCTCGCTCTACCAAAACCCTGATTATCTGAAGGTCGCCCCGTTCGCCAAGCTGACGCTGGCCTCGATCGATGCCGCCGATCCGAACAAGCCGACGGTGAAGCCGGTGCCCTACGTCGGCGTGCAATATGCGGCCATCCCCGAATTCCAGGGCATCGGTACGCAGGTGGGCCAGCAATTCTCGGCCGCGCTTGCGGGATCGATGACGGTCGATGCCGCGCTCACCGCGGCGCAATCTTCAACCGAGCGCGAGATGAAGCGCGCGGGTTACATCAAGTGAGCTCGAGCTCTCCCTCCTGAGCTCAGACTTGCGGCCATCCACCGCTCCAGGTGGATGGCCGCCTTCTTCCCGCAAGCGGAGAAGCCAAGAATGGCAACCCGGCAGACGCAGCTTCTCGCACGGACGCTCCTGACGCCGGCCGTCGGGCTGCTGTTCATCTGGATGATCGTCCCGCTCGCGTTGACGATCTATTTCTCGACGCTGCATTACAGCTTACTCGATCCCGGCTCGGAAGCGTTCGTCGGGCTGGAAAACTTCCGCTACTTCCTCACCGACCCCGCGTTCCTCGCCTCGCTACAGAACACGCTGGTGCTGGTCGGCTCGGTGCTGGCGCTGACCGTCCTGCTCGGAATTCCGCTGGCGCTATTGCTCGACCAGCCGGTGATCGGCCTCAACATCGTGCGGTTGATGGTGATCGCGCCGTTCTTCGTGATGCCGACGGTGAGCGCGCTGGTCTGGAAGAACCTGCTGATGCATCCTGTGTCCGGGCTGTTTGCCTGGATCGCCTCGCTGTTCGGGTTGACGCCGATTGACTGGTTTACCGACGCGCCGCTGCTCGCCGTGATCCTGATCGTGTCCTGGCAATGGCTGCCGTTCGCGACCCTGATTTTGCTCACCGCGATGCAGTCGCTCGACGAGGAGCAGAAGGAAGCCGCTGAAATGGACGGTGCCAGCGCGGTCTCGACCTTCATCTACATCACGCTGCCGCACCTCGCGCGCCCCATCACGGTGGTGATCCTGATCGAGACGATCTTCCTGCTCACCGTCTTTGCCGAGATCTACGTCACCACGGGCGGCGGCCCGGGACTCTCGACCACCAACATCGCCTTCCTGATCTATTCGCAGGCACTGATCCAGTACGATGTCGGTACTGCCTCGGCAGGCGGCCTCGTCGCTGTCGTGATCGCCAACGTTGTTGCCTTTTTCCTCGTCCGTATCGTCGGTCGCAACCTGGAGGCATAAGACATGGCGCGTACGGCGACGAGGCAGCGGGTGGTGGTCTCGACCATCGGGGCGTGGTTCTTCGGCTTCCTGATCTTCTTCCCGATCCTCTGGATGGTATTGGCGAGCTTCAAGACCGAGCTCGAGGCTTTCGCGATCCCGCCGTCCTTCCTGTTCTTCCACTGGACCACGGAAAACTACGCGACGGTGCAGGAGCGCAGCGATTATGTCCTCCACGCGATGAACTCGATCATCATCGCCGGCGGCTCGACCTTGATCGCGCTTTTGATCGCGATCCCCGCGGCCTGGTCGATGGCGTTCTCGCCGACCAAGCGCACCAAGGACATCCTGCTCTGGATGCTCTCGACCAAGATGATGCCGCCGGTCGGCGTGCTGGTGCCGATCTACCTGATCTACAAGTCATTCGGCCTGCTCGATTCCCGCATCGGCCTCGTCTTCATCCTGTGTCTCGGAAACTTGCCGATCGTGATCTGGATGCTGTTCACATATTTCAAGGAGATTCCGCGCGACATCCTGGAAGCCGCGCGCATGGACGGCGCCACCATCGGCCGCGAGCTGATCTACGTGCTGACGCCGATGGCGATCCCGGGGCTCGCATCGACCATGCTGCTGAACCTGATCCTGGCCTGGAACGAGGCGTTCTGGACGCTCAATCTGTCGACCTCGAACGCTGCGCCGCTCACCACGTTCATCGCGTCCTATTCGAGCCCGGAAGGGCTGTTCTGGGCAAAGCTGTCGGCGGCTTCCACGTTGGCGATCGCGCCCATTCTCGTCCTCGGTTGGTTCAGCCAGAAGCAGCTCGTGCGCGGGCTCACCTTTGGCGCGGTAAAGTAGGAAGGGCTGCCGGATCATGGGTCAGATCACACTTCAGGACGTGCAGAAATCCTTCGGCCCCGTGCACATCATCAAGGGCGCGGACCTGGAGATCGCCGATGGGTCGTTCGTGGTGTTCGTGGGGCCGTCGGGCTGCGGCAAGACCACGCTCTTGCGGCTGATCGCGGGGCTCGAGGACGTCTCCGGCGGCAAGATCCTGATCGACGGCAAGAACGTGGTCGACACGCCGCCGGCCAAGCGCGGGCTCTCGATGGTGTTCCAGTCCTATGCGCTCTATCCGCATATGAGCGTGCGCGGCAACATCGGCTTCGGCCTGAAGATGGCGGGGCTGGCCAAGGACGAGATCAACCGTAAGGTCGAGGCCGCCGCCGCAACGCTGAACCTCACGCCCTATCTCGATCGCAAGCCGCGCGAGCTCTCCGGCGGCCAGCGCCAGCGCGTCGCGATCGGGCGTGCCATCGTCCGCGAGCCCAAGGCGTTTTTGTTCGACGAGCCGCTCTCCAACCTCGACGCGGCGCTGCGCGTGCAGATGCGGATCGAGGTGACGCGGCTCCAGAAGCAGCTCGGCACCACCGCGATCTATGTCACCCACGACCAGGTCGAGGCCATGACCATGGCCGACAAGATCGTGGTGCTCAACGGCGGCAAGATCGAGCAATACGGCTCGCCGCTGGAGCTCTACGAGAAGCCGGCCAACCTCTTCGTCGCCGGCTTCATCGGCTCGCCCAAGATGAACTTCGTGACCGGCGAGCACGCCTTGCAGAAGAGCGCAGCAACGATCGGCGTACGGCCTGAGCATCTCAAGATCGAGCGCGACGGTGCCGGCGGCTGGCAGGGAACGATCGCGGTGGCCGAGCACCTCGGCAGCGACACCTTCCTTTATGTCGATGCCGGTCAGCTCGGCATGCTGACGGCGCGCTACATCGGTGAGTTGAGCCTGCACGCCGGCGACCATGTATCGCTGCTGCCGGAGCCCGCGCGCATCCATCGCTTCGACGCAAGCGGCAGCGCCATCCGGGGCTGACAAGAAACGGCAAGAATCGGAAAAAGCAACATGTACCTGGAAAAATTCAAGCTGAACGGCAAGACCGCTTTCATCACCGGCGGCGGGCAAGGCATCGGCTTCGCCTGCGCCGAAGCGCTGGCTGAAGCCGGCGCCAGGGTCGTCATCGGCGATCGCGACAGTAAGGTCGCCGACAGTGCAAAAGCCAGCCTGAAGGCGAAGGGGTATGACGCCGAGACGGCGATCATGGACGTCACCGATACCAAGCGCGTGGCGGAAGTGGCCAACGACGTCGTTGCCCGGCACGGCAAGGTGGACATCCTCGTCAACAACGCCGGCATCGCCCGCAGCGAGACGCCGGCGGAGACCGTGACCGACGAGCACTGGCTCAATGTGATCGACGTCAATCTCAACGGCACCTTCTGGTGCTGCCGCGAGTTCGGCAAGCACATGCTCAAGGCGAAGAGCGGCGCCATCGTCAATGTCGGCTCGATGTCCGGCTTCATCGTCAACAAGCCGCAGGAGCAGTGCTTCTACAATGCGTCCAAGGCCGGCGTGCACCATCTGACGAAATCGCTCGCCGCCGAATGGGGCGCGCGCGGCATCCGCGTCAACGCGGTGGCGCCGACCTATATCGAGACGCCGCTCAACGCCTTCGTGAAGAGCAATCCGAGAATGTACGACGCCTGGATCGGTGGAACCCCGATGGCGCGGATGGGGCAGGTCGAGGAGATCGCCTCCGTGGTGCTCTTTCTCTCGTCCGAGGCCGCGAGCCTGATGACCGGCAGCATCGTGCTGGTGGATGGCGGCTACACTTGCTGGTAGGCTTGCGTCAAAACTGACGAGAGCTTCCGGGGGCGACAATGCCGCGAGCGTATATCGGCGTCGATGTAGGGACCACAAGCACGCGGGCAGGGGTGTTCGACGAGGCGGGCACCTTGCTGGCTATCGCACGGCATCCGATCAGGATATGGCCCGAGGCCGGTGACATCGTCGAACAGTCGTCCCAGGATATCTGGGACGCTTGCACGGCGTCGGTGCGGGCCGTGATGGCGGAAGCTGCAATCGCGCCCGACAGCGTCGGCGGTATCGGTTTCGACGCCACCTGCTCCCTCGTGGTGCTCGACCGGCAAGGCGAGCCGCTCACCATCAGCGCCTCCGGCGACCGGCAGCGCAACGTCATCGTCTGGATGGATCACCGCGCCACGGCCGAGGCGCGGCTGATCAACGAAACCGGTGATGCCGTGCTGCGCTATGTCGGCGGCTCGATCTCGCCCGAGATGGAGATGCCGAAACTGCTGTGGCTGAAGCGGCACATGCGCACGAGCTTCGACGCCGCAGGGCACTTCTTCGATCTGGCGGATTACCTGACCTGGCGCGCCACCGGCTCGTTGCAACGCTCGACCTGCACGGTCACTTGCAAATGGAACTACCTCGCGCATGACGGCGGTGGCTGGAGCGCGCCATTCTTCAAGCGCATCGGCCTGTCGGACTTCGTCAACGAGAAATACGCCCGCATCGGCACCGAGATCGTCGCGCCTGGCACGCGGCTCGGCGCCGGTCTAACCGGTACGGCAGCTGCCGATCTCGGCTTGTCACCGGGCACGCCGGTCGGAGCGTCCCTGATCGATGCCCATGCCGGCGGCATCGGCGCCATCGGCGGCCGCGATGAATCGGAGGGCGCGACAGATGTCTGCGACCGCCTCGCCTACATCATGGGAACGTCGGCCTGCATCATGGCGACGACGAAAGAACCGTGCTTCGTACCGGGCGTGTGGGGTCCTTACTATTCGGGCATGGTACCAAATTTCTGGCTCAACGAGGGCGGGCAGTCGGCTGCGGGCGCTGCGATCGACCATCTTCTCAAGTCGCATCCCGGCCACGCCGAGGCGAGCGTGGCGGCGCGCAGCGAGGGCCTCGACCTCATCGAGTTTCTCGAGCGCCGCATCATCGCGCGCGCAGGCGGCGCCAGCCGCGCCGTGCTGCTGGCCCGCAACGTCCATGTGCTTCCTGAGTTCATCGGCAACCGCTCGCCCTATGCCGACCCTGACACGCGCGCGGTGATCGCGGGCCTCGATCTCGACACCGACATCGCCTCGATGGAACGGCTGTTCGTCGCCGGTCTGTGCGGGCTCGCCTATGGGCTTGCCGAGGTGATCGAGGCCTTTACCGCGCATGGCGTCCATTCCAGCATCATGATCATGGGCGGCGGCGCCAGCCGCAGTCCGCTGGTGCGGCAGATCATGGCGGATACGACTGGCCTCACCGTGGCGCTGCCGCAGACCAGGGAGCCCGTGCTGCTCGGCGCCGCGATGCTCGGCGCAGTCGCCGGCGGCGCCTATGCCTCGATCGGCGAAACCATGGCCAAGATGTCGGCGTTGGGACGGAAGAGCGAGCCCACTACGCCCGACATTGCCGCCTTTCACGCCCGCAAGCGCGAGGTCTACAAGTTGCTGCGCGAGGTCGATCGCGGCAGCCGCGCGGCGATGCGTGGAATGGCCGGAGGTTGAAACGGATGTTGATTTCCTGCGGCGACGCGCTGATCGATTTTGTCCCGACGCGAAATACCGACGGGCGCGAAGCGGTGATGCCGGCGGTCGGCGGCTCCTGCCTCAACGTCGCAATCGGCATGGCGCGGCTCGGCGCGCCGACCGGCTTTGTCGGCGGGATCTCGACGGACATGTTCGGGCGCATGATCGCCGACCACGCCGCTGTATCCAATGTCGAGCTCGGTCTCGCCACAAGCAGCGATCACCAGACCACGCTCGCCTTCGTGCGTATCGTTGCGGGAGAGTCGCATTATGCTTTCTACGACGCCGAGACCGCGACGCGGAATTGGACCTACCGGCGCGGCTCTATTCCCTTCGATACGGTCGAAGTTCTCCATGTCGGCTCGACCACGCTGGTCAATGACCAGGGCGCGAGCGAGACCATGGCCCTGATCGTGGACGCACGAGCGTCCTCGACAATCTCCTTTGATCCGAACTGCCGGCCCAACCTCGTGAAGGACAAGCCGGCTTATCTCGCCCGCATGGCCGAGTTTGCCGGCTGTGCCGATCTCATCAAGATGTCAGACGTCGATTTTACCTATCTGTTCGCCGACGAGCCGTATCACCAGCGTGCGAGCACGCTGCTTGCACGCGGCGCGAGCCTCGTCGTCATCACCCGTGGCGACAACGGTGCGATCGCGTGGCATGCGGGGGCAGGACAGATCGAGGTCGCCGCCCCCAAGGTCGTGGTCGCCGACACCATCGGCGCGGGTGACAGTTTTCAGGCGGCGTTGTTGTTCGCCCTGCACAAGCAGGGACGCCTCGCCCGACAGCAACTGAAGGATATCGGCGCGGACGAGCTTCGCGGTGCACTATCCTTTGCTGCCAATTGCGCCGGTCTCACCTGCACCCGTCCCGGTGCCGATCCGCCGTGGAGTCACGAGATTATCTGGAGCTTGTAGCGTCGCGTCACAGCGGTGCCACGACCTTCTCGGCGCATTTGAGGAAGGTCCGGATCAGCGGGCTGTGAGAATCCCGCCGCCAGCAGACCGCGATGTCGATGGAATCGGTCGCATCCCGCAACGGCCGGAACACGATGCCGCGCGGCGCCCCGAGCTGGGCGCAGGCGGGCAGGATGGCGAGGCCTTCACCGGCGAGAACCAGGTTCATCGCCGAATGCACTGTCTCTACCCGGCTCGCAATCGGCATCACGATCTGATGCCGCCGCAGCAGGGCCGCGACCGCGGAGGAGGAGGGGTCGCGCTCCGGCGGCGGCAACGCGATCAGCGGACGGCCTTGTAGTCGTGTCATTGACACCGCGCTCAGGCGCGCAAGCGGCGAACGGTTTCGCACCGCCAGCACGAACGGCTGCGCGCCGATTCGGGCCACCTGGATCTCGGGATGGTGGATCGCCGGCATGCACAGCGCGACCGTGACGCTACGGTCGAGCAGACGCGGCTCGCGCGTCGTGGCACTGAGCTCGGCGAAATCGAGATCGACGCCGGGAACGGATCGCCGCAACTCGGGGATGAGACGCGGCAGCATCGCGTTCGCCAGTACGAACATGTAGCCGACGGACAGCCGACCACGGCTGCCGGCCGCGACCGCGCGCGCGGCCTCGATGCCGTCGGCCGCCAGCGCCAGCGCCTCGCCGGCGCGCGCCAGCAGCGCCTGGCCCGCTTCGGTCAAATCCATGCCGCGCGTGCCGCGGCGGAACAGCGGCGCGCCGACCTCGGCCTCCAGCTTGCGGATTTGGACCGAGAGCGGCGGCTGCGCCATCCGCAGCCGCTCGGCCGCCTTGCCGACGCTGCGCGCCTCGGCGACGGCAACGAAATAGCGGAGCCGGCGAAGATCCATTGGCATACCGAAATCGTATGGGTTGGTGCTCAAAATCGTATTGGACGGCGAGTTAACAAAACTGTCATCCTGGCTGTCAATGCTATCGGCCAACGGCGGCCCGCTTCGGAGCGATGTGACGATGAACGGCGATCCTTGCCTGCTATCCGCAACCGTGCTGCGCGGTCTCATCGCGACAAAGCAGATCTCGCCCGTCGAGCTCACCCGCGCGGTGCTCGCCCGCGCCGAAGCGCTCCAGCCTGAGCTGAACTGCTTCATCACGATCTGCGGCGACGAGGCGCTTGCCGCCGCGCGCGAAGCCGAGCGCAAGCTGATGGCGGGCGAGCCGCTCGGCCTGCTGCACGGCATCCCCGCAACCGTCAAGGACATCGTCAACACCAGGGGTGTCACGACCAGTTTCGGCGCCATTCCCTACAAGGATAATGTTCCGAACGAGGATGCCGTCGCGGTTGCAAGGCTGCGTGCGGAAGGCGCCATTCTGATCGGCAAGACCACGACGCCCGAATTCGGCAGCAAATGCCTGACCGACTCGCCGCTGTTCGGCCGCACCCGCAATGCGTGGAGCGCCGAGCGCTCGTCGGGCGGCTCCAGTGGCGGCGCGGCGGTGGCGGTGGCGAGCGGCATCGCGCCGCTTGCGATCGCAACCGATGGCGGCGGCTCGACGCGGATTCCCGCCGCTTGCAACGGCGTGGTCGGGCTGAAGCAGAGCAATGGCGTCATCCCGCATAGCCAGGCGCTGGACGTGTTCGGCAACCAGACCTATGTCACGCCGATGACGCGGTCCGTCCCCGACACCGCGCTGATGATGCAGGCGATGGCCGGCGAGGATTCTTGCGATCCCTGGTCGATCGGCGTTCCCGTGCCCGACTTCATCGGCACGGCCGCCCCGCGTGGCGATCTGCGTGGGCAGAAAATCCTGTATTGCCTGTCGCCACCCGGACGCCCGGTATCTGTCGACGTCGAGGCCGGCTTCAAGGCGAGCCTCGATCGACTTGCGGGCCTAGGTGCCGAGCTCGAGGAGTTTTCGGGCGAGGGGTTCGACATCGAGCCGATCTGGCGCGCCATCAATCACACGGTCTGGCGGACGCGCTTTGCAAAATTCGCGGCCGAGCATGGGGACGCGCTGAGCGAGGCCTTCCTCAGGCAGCTTGCGCTCGCCACCGACTTCAGTGGCGTTGCCTATCAGGAGGCGATGTTCGCGCGCACGGCGCTGTTCCGCCGGGTGCAGTCCCTGCTTGCGCATGGGCATCTGCTGGCGATGCCGACCCTCACCCGCACCGCCCTGCCGATCGATCAGGACCTGTTCGGCACCATCGAGATCGACGGCAAGCAGTTTGACAGCGTCCGGCCGCACTGGTTCCCCTGGACCATGCCGTTCAACATGACCGGACACCCCGCGCTCAGTCTGCCCTGCGGCTTCGGCCGCGACGGCCTGCCGATCGGCTTGCAACTCGTCGGCCGCTTCCGCGCTGATGCGGACTTGCTGCGCGTGAGCGCGCTGTTCGAGGCGTCGCATGACCTCCTGTCCCGCTGGCCCGGCTGAGGTGAGGCACATGCCGCAAGGGACTTGTTTGCAAAGCACTTGCCTCCGATGCTCGGACATGTTGATCGTGCTGCGGATGAGCCCTGAATCCGAGCGCGCATGAGCGTATTTGTCCTCCGACGTGTGCTGACCCTGCTGGCGACGCTGGTCGGCGCGTCCGTGATCATTTTCCTGGTGCTGGATGCGCTTCCGGGCAACGCCGCGCAGATGCTGATGGGCGCCGACGCCTCGCCAGATGCGGTCCGCGCGCTCACCGTCAAGCTCGGGCTCGACCAGCCGCTGGCGGTTCGCTATCTGCATTGGATCAAAGGGCTGCTCGTCGGCGATCTCGGCAACTCCTATGTCTACGGCACACCGGTCGCCAGCCTGATCGTGGAGCGGCTGGTGTTGACCATTCCGCTCGCGATGATGTCCATGCTGATCACGGTGACGCTGGCGCTCTCGGCCGGCATCTACACCGCCGCCAACCACAACAAGCTCGGCGACGTCGGCGTGATGTCGCTGACGCAGATCGGCATCGCGCTGCCGAATTTCTGGTTCGCAATCCTGCTGGTGCTACTGTTCTCGGTACGGCTGCAATGGCTCTCCGCGGGCGGCTTTCCCGGTTGGGAGGACGGCGTCTGGCTCGGCATCAAGTCGCTGCTGCTGCCGGCGGTGTCGCTTGCGGTCGTGCAGGCCGCGATCCTCGCACGCGTCACGCGCTCGGCTGTGCTGGAAGTGCTGCGCGAAGACTTCGTCCGCACGGCGCGCGCGAAGGGCCTCGGCAAGCGCGAGGTACTGTGGAGTCATGTGCTGCGCAACGCCATGATCCCTGTGATGACGGTCATGGGCCTGCAATTCGCCAATCTGCTCGCCGGCACCATCGTGATCGAGAACGTGTTCTATCTGCCGGGGCTCGGCCGCCTGATCTTTCAGTCGATCGCCAACCGCGACCTCATCGTGGTGCGCAACTGCGTGATGCTGCTCGCGACCATGGTGGTCATCGTCAATTTCGTGGTCGACGTGCTCTATGCCTTCGTCGATCCCCGCATCAAGGTCCACGATCTGTGAGCGCGCCGTTGACCACCCTCGTCGACGCGCCGGCCGTAGCGCGCCCTCTGCCGGCCCGGACCTTCTGGCGCCGCGCGCTGCGTCATCGCAGCTTCGTGCTCGGTGGCGCGCTGAGCCTGCTGGTTCTCGCCTCGGCGCTGCTGTCGCTGGTGTGGACGCCCTGGTCGCCCTATGAGATCGACATCGCGTCAAAGCTCCGGCCGCCCTCGGCCGCGCACTGGCTCGGCACCGACGTCTTCGGCCGCGACATCGTTTCGCTGCTGCTCGCCGGCGCCCGCTCCACCATCATGGTCGGCATCATCGCGGTCAGCATCGGCCTCACCTTCGGCGTCTGTCTCGGCCTCATCGCGTCGGCCAGGCGCGGCTGGACCGAAGAGATCATCATGCGCTTCTCCGATTTCACCTTCGCCTTTCCGGCCGTGCTCTCGGCGATCATGCTCGCCGCGGTCGTCGGGCCCGGCATGGTGACCTCGATCGTCGCCATCGGCATCTTCCAGATCCCGACGCTGATCCGGCTGACGCGCGGCTCGGCCAACGCGATCTGGGCGCGCGAATTCGTGCTGGCCGCGCGCGCCGCGGGGAAAGGGCGCTTTCGCATCACCATCGAGCACGTGCTGCCCAACATCATGTCGATTCTGATCGTACAGGCGACGATCCAGTTTGCGCTCGCGATCCTTGCCGAAGCCGCCTTGTCGTATCTCGGTCTCGGCACGCAGCCGCCGCAGCCGTCCTGGGGACGGATGCTGAACGACGCGCAGTCGCTGCTGTTCCAGTCGCCGATGCTCGCCGTCTACCCGGGTGCTGCGATTGCAATCGCGGTGCTCGGCCTCAATCTGCTCGGCGACGGACTGCGCGATCTGCTCGACCCTCGACTGGCGCGGGAGCGATGATGATGAGCGAGCGCTCGTCCATGCCGTTGATCGAGGTTGTCAATCTCGGCGTGCGCCTCAACACCAGCCGCGGGCCGGCGCAGGCCGTGCGCGGCGTCAGCTTTGCGCTGAAGCGCGGCGAGACGCTCGGGCTCGTCGGCGAATCCGGCTGCGGCAAGTCGGTCACCGCGTTGTCGCTGATGGGGCTGCTGCCGGATAGCGCGTCCGTCACCGGCAGCATCAAGCTGGATGGCGGCGAACTCGCTGGTTTGTCGGACGCGGAATATTGTCGGCTGCGCGGCAATCGCATCAGCATGATCTTCCAGGAGCCGATGACCGCGCTCAATCCGATGCACACGATCGGCAACCAGGTCGCCGAGCCGCTGCGGCGTCACAGGAAATTTTCGGCATCGCAGGCGCGGCGAGAGGCGATCGCCTTGCTCGACCGCGTCGGGTTGCCTGATCCGGCCAGGCGCGTCGACGCTTATCCGCACCAGTTTTCCGGCGGCCAGCGTCAGCGCGTCACGATCGCGATGGCGCTCGCCTGCGAGCCCGACCTTCTGATCGCGGACGAGCCGACCACGGCGCTCGACGTCACCATCCAGGGCCAGATCCTCGACCTCATCGCCGATCTCGTCGAGGAGCGCGGCATGTCGATGATCCTGATCTCGCACGATCTCGGCGTCATCGCCGAGAACGTGCAGCGCATGATGGTGATGTACGGCGGCACGATCATCGAGAGCGGACCGACCGACGAGGTGTTCCGCCGGATGGGCCATCCCTACACGCAGGGCCTGTTCCGCGCCCGACCGAAACTCGGCGCACGCAAGGGGACGCGGCTGACGACGATATCGGGCACGGTGCCGGAGCTCGCCGATCTGCCTTCCGGTTGCACCTTCGCCGATCGGTGTCCGCTCGTGATCGAGCAGTGCCGGGCTGCGCTTCCAGCAATGGTGGACGTCGGACCGGGCCATTTCGTGCGCTGCATCCGGACGGACGTGTCGATGGCCGAACGCGTCGGAGCGCTGACCGTATGAGCACGGCGCCTCTTCTCGACGTGAAGGATCTCGAGCAGCGCTACACGTTGCCGCGCGAAAGCGTGTTCCGCCCGCCCGGGCAGGTGCGCGCGCTCAACGGTGTCAGCGTGCGGGTCGACGCCGGCAAGAGCCTCGGCATCGTCGGCGAATCCGGCTCCGGGAAGTCGACATTCGCGCGGGTGGTGATGGCGCTGGAGCGGCCGACATCGGGGCAGGTCGCGCTGCTCGGCCGCGACCTCAACCGCATCTCCGCCGACGAGTTGCGCCGCGCCCGCCGCGATTTCCAGATGGTGTTCCAGGATCCCTACGGATCGCTCGACCCGCGCCAGACCATCGCGCGCATCGTCGCCGAACCGCTCACCGTGCTGGAGGGGATTGATCGCACGACGCTACGTGCCCGCGTCTCCGCAGTGCTACGGCAGGTGGGTCTGCGCGATGCCGACATGGAGAAATATCCACACGAGTTCTCCGGCGGCCAGCGCCAGCGCATCGCCATTGCGCGCGCGCTGATCACCCAGCCGAAGCTGATCGTCGCCGACGAGCCGGTCTCCGCGCTCGACGTTTCCGTGCAGGCGCAAGTCTTGAACCTGATGCAGGACCTCCAGGAGCAGTTCGGCCTCAGTTACGTCCTGATCAGCCACGACCTGGCCGTCGTCGACTATCTCTGCGACGAGGTCGCGGTGATGTATCTGGGCCGGATCGTCGAACAGGGCAGGCCTGAGGATTTGTTCGAGCGTTGCGCCCATCCCTATACGCGAGCGCTGCTGGAGGCCGTGCCGCGGGTGCGCGCCGGCGGAGGCCGGCGGCGGCGCGGAGCCCAGGCGATCGCCTCGCAATCGGCGGCCGCGACCGGCTGCCCCTATGTCTCGCGGTGCGCGCTAGCCGACCAGCATTGCCGCGAGGTTCTGCCTGAGCTACGCAAGGTGGGCGAGACGCATCTGGCCGCTTGCCACAAGGCGGAAGCCGTGATGGCGTTGCCGCAATTGCCCGTGGAAGGTTAGCGTCCGCGGCAGGATTGGCGTAGGCTTGAGACAAGACAAGGCCGGGGAGTTACGCATGTTCAGGAAACTATCGATCGTCGCATTCGCCGCCGCACTTGCCGCTGCTCCGTTGCCGGTGCTGGCTCAGAGCAAGAAGGACAGCGTCGTCATGGCGATGGCGCTGGAACCGCCGGGGCTCGATCCCACCAACGCCGCCGCCGCCGCGATCGCCGAGGTCACGCTCTACAACATCTATGAGACCCTGACCAAGATCAACGAGGACGGCACCACCTCGCCCCTGCTGGCGGAGAGCTGGACTGCAGCGCCCGATCTGAAGACCTATACGTTCAAGCTGCGCAAGGGCGTCAAGTTCCACAACGGCGAGCCGTTTGACTCCGCAGCCGTGAAGTTCTCGTTCGAGCGCAACGCGGTCCCCACCAGCACCAACAAGGACAAGAGCCTGTTCCAGAGCTTCGAGAAGGTCGATGCGCCCGACGCCGACACGGTCGTGATCAGCCTGAAAAATTCCGAGCCGAACCTGCCGTTCCTGCTGGGGCAGGCGAGCGGCTCGATCGTCGAGCCGAAGAGCGCTGCCACCAATATCACGCAGCCGGTCGGGACCGGGCCCTATCAGCTGGGCGCCTGGGCCAAGGGCTCCTCGATGACCCTGACCAAATGGGCTGACTATCGCAACGCCGCCGCGATCAAGCTCGCGAAGGTGACGATCCGCTTCATCTCCGATCCGTCCGCACAGACGGCGGCGCTGCTGTCGGGCGACGTCGACGCGTTTCCCCGGGTGTCGGCCCAGCGCACCATCGCGCAGTTCAAGGCGGATCCGCGCTTCAACGTTATGGTCGGCGGCTCCAGGGCCAAGACCATCGTCGGTATCAACCATCGCAAAAAGCCGCTCGACGATGTTCGCGTGCGCCGTGCCATCCTCGCCGCGATCGATCGCAAGGCGATGATCGACGGTGCGGTCGACGGTTTCGGCACGCCGATCGGAAGCTTCTACGTGCCGGGCGCGCTCGGCTATGTCGACACGACAGGCATCAACCCCTACGATCCCGAGAAGGCCAAGAAGCTGCTGGCCGAAGCCGGCGTTACCACCCCGCTCGAGCTGTCGTTGAAGCTGCCGCCGCCGTCCTATGCGCGCCAGGGCGGCGAGGTCCTCGCGGCCCAGCTTGCCAAGGTCGGCATCATCGCCAAGATCGAGAACGTCGAATGGGCGCAATGGCTGTCGCAGGTGTTTGCCGGCAATGGTCCGCATAATTTCGACCTCACCATCGTCAGCCATGTCGAGCCGTTCGATCTCGTCAAGATCACCGAGCCGGACTACTATCTCGGCTACAACAACGACGCCTTCAATGCGCTCTACAAGCAGATCGTGTCGACGCCGGATGAAGCCGCCCGTGCCAAGCTTCTCGGCGACGCCCAGCGCATGCTGGCCACCGATGCAGTCTCGGGCTATTTGTACCAGCCGCAGCTGATCACCATCACCAACAAGAAGCTGAAGGGCGTCTGGAAGGACGTACCCCAATACGAGAACGATTTCTCGACATGGGCGTGGGAGTAGGGCGCGCATGTCGATTGCGCGATGTCGGTGACGATCTCTCCCAACGGAAGAGATCGTCACGAGACCGGTCCAAACAAAAAACCTGAAGAACAACCCCATGCACAGTAGCCGAGGGTAGTGATTTCAATGACTTGCGCGCGACGCGATTGATGAGTTGCGCGTCGCGCGATGCCGTTGACGCGTCGGGCAAAACACTGGCATGATGGCATCATCGAAGAAGGCCGCGCCCGCTTGGTTTGATTGGGCCGCTCGATGCTCCCCCGACTTTGAACGTTCGGAACCCTCATGCGTTAGCTCGGCGCAGGATGGCCGCAGGCCGTGCGATCCGGCGCGAGGGTATGCGGAGTTCGGTTCTTGCTCAAACTATACAGGTGGCCATCCGACGACTGGCAGAAGATCGGCGCGGAGATGCCCTCCGAGATCATCTGGGCTGATCTATTGGACGCAACCGCGGAGGAAAAGCAGTTCGTCGAACGATTGCTCGGGATACGCGTTCCGTCCGAGGATTCGCTCAGCGAGATCGAAGCGTCGAGCCGCCTGATCCTCGACAACGGCACGCTCTATCTCAGCTCGCCGGCGGTCCGGCTCAACGAGAACAACGAGGCCGAGATCACGCCGGTGGGATTCGTCATCGGACCGCACGTGCTGGTGACGGTGCGTTTCGCGCAGCTGCCGATCTTCGAGCACATCGGCAAGCGCATCGGTTCCGATGACAGCCTGGAGAACGGCATGTGCGTGTTCACCAGCCTGATCGAGGCCATGGTCGACCGCGGCGCCGATGTCCTTGAGCATCTCGGCGCGAAGGTCGACAGGCTCTCGCGGGACGTCTTCAAGGGCGGGCTCGTTCGCAGCAAGCGGCCGGTCCGCTCCAGCCGGCGGATGCGCGAGGCGCTGGAAAACATCGGCGAGTTGGCGGATCGGCTCGCCAAGGCGCGCGATGTCCTGCTTGGCGTTGGCCGCATCGCTTCATTCGCCGGCGATGTCGGGGGTGAATGGATCACCGCCGCGTCGAAGAAGCGGCTCGAAGCCGTCTCCAAGGATGTCGCTTCGCTCGGCGATTACGAGACGCGATTGTCGGACAAGATCCAGCTTCTGCTCGATGCCGTGCTCGGCTTCATCAACATCCAGCAGAACGAGCTGTTCAAGATCTTGACGATCGTCTCGGTCGTCGGCGTGCCGCCCACGATTCTGGTCGGCATCTGGGGCATGAACTTCAAGCACATGCCGGAGCTGGACTGGACCTTCGGCTATCCGCTGGCGTGGCTCGCCATCATTGCCAGCGGCGTGCTGCCGCTGATCTGGTTCAAGCGGCGCGGCTGGTTCGAATGAAGCCGCGGCGCACCGTTCGAAATCGATGCGCCGCTTCTTCTGTCAGGCGACTTCGGCGGCGAATTTGCCGATCCAGTCGCGGGCAAGCGTCAAATCGGCCTGCGATAATTGATGGCCCGCCGGCAGGACCTTGTGACCGACCTGCGCGCCCGCTTCGGAAAGCAGTGATGCGAGCCGGGCCGAATTGCTCGCCGGCACGATCGGATCAGCCTGCCCGGACAACAGCAGGATCGGCTTGCCTGCGAGGTTGACCTTGGGCGGATCCGACAGCGGCACCATGGCGCGGAGCAGGATCGCACCAGCAAGCGCGTCCGGCTTCAGCAACAACAGCGCGGCTGCGATGTTGGCGCCGTTGGAGAAGCCGACCGCGACCGGCGCGGCGAGGCCATATCGCTGCCGCGCTTCCGCAACGAAGTCGCCGAGCTCAAGGGCGCGGCGGCGCACGTCGTCCTCGTCGAACACGCCCTCAGTGAGGCGGCGGAAGAAGCGCGGCATGCCGTGTTCGAGCACGCGGCCGCGCGGCGATAGCAGGGCCGAGCCGGGCGAGATCATCTTGCCGAGCCCGAGCAGGTCGTTCTCGTCGCCGCCGGTGCCGTGCAGCAGCAGGAGAGGAGGAGAGCCCGCGTCACGCGCGGGCTCGAAACGATGGATGAATGAACTCTCGGTCACGACACCCTCTCTTCCAGGTTCGGCAACACGCCCTCGATCTGCTTGCGCTGTGCTTCGAGGAAGCTCGGCAGCTTCAGGTCGTGTCCCAGCGTTGCCACGGGCTCGTCGACGGCGAAGCCTGGGATGTCGGTCGCGATCTCGAACAGCACGCCGCCGGGCTCGCGGAAGTAGATCGAGCGGAAGTAGTTGCGGTCGCGCTGTTCGGTCGGGTGCAGGCCGTGATTGCTCACGAGCCTTTGCGCCATCTTGCCCTGCTCGGCGTCATCGGCCGCGCGGAAGGCGATGTGATGCACGGAGCCGCCACCTTGGTGTCCGCGCAGGAAGCCCTTGGCTTCGTAGATGTCGACGACGCTGCCTTCGGCATCGCCCGGTGCCTTGAAGCGGATCACCGAGCCTTCGCGCGCCGTCTCCTTGAAGCCGAACACGTCGGTGAGGACGGCAGCCGTTTTTGCCGCGCTGTCGAGCAGCAAGGTCACGCCATGGAAGCCGCGGATCGCATGCTCGGCCGGCACCTCGCCATTGCTCCAGCCGGGCTCGCTCTCGGCGCCGGGGATACCGACGAGCGCGAGCGCCATGCCATCAGGGTCTGTGAACGGCAGCACGGACTCGCCAAAACGCTTCTCCAGCGCCTCATAAGCGATGCCCTTCTCGACGAAGCGTTGCGTCCAATAGCCGAGCGAGCTTTGCGGCACGCGGAAGGCGGTCTGGTGCGTCTCGCCGACGCCGCGGCGCCCGGCCGGCACGCCGGCCCAAGGAAAGAACGTCAGGATGGTGCCGGGGCGGCCGGTCTCGTCGCCATAATAGAAGTGATAGGTGCCGGGATCGTCGAAATTGACCGTCTTCTTGACGAAGCGCAGACCGAGATCACGGGTGTAAAAGCCGAAATTCCTGATGGGGTCGCCCGCGATCGCGGTCACATGGTGCAGTCCAGACATTGTCGGTCCTCCAAAGCTCGGGGAGCGGTCTTGCTCTGCAGGGAAATATCGTTCCGCTTTGGATTGGAGACAATCCATGCAAATATGACGGCTATGTCTACGATTTGGAAACAATCGCCGGCGCCAGCCCGTGGATAAGGTCGCCAGCCTGCGAGCCTTCGTAAAGGTGGTCGAAAGCGGCAGTTTTGCCGAGGCGGGCCGGCAGTTGCGGCTGTCACGCTCGGCGATCAGCAAATACATCGCCGACCTCGAAGAAAGCCTCGGCGTGCAGCTCCTGAACCGGACCACGCGCCATGCGAGCCCGACCGAGAACGGCCAGCGCTATTTCGAGCGCGCGGTCGTGATCCTGTCGGAGATCGAGGCGGCCGACCAGGCCGTGGCGCAAGCGCAATCGGCGCCGCGCGGCCTGTTGCGCGTCAACGCGCCGATGTCGTTCGGCACCCTGCGGCTCGGGCCGGTGCTTGCCGATTTCATGGCGCGATATCCGGAGCTGCAGCTCCAGCTCGTGCTCAGCGACGACCTGCTCGATCCCGTGCAGGACGGTTTTGACGTGACCTTGCGCATCGCGGAATTGGAATCGTCGAGTTTGATCGCGCGAAAGATCATCCCGGTGGCGCGCATGATCTGCGCTTCGCCCGATTATCTGGCGCGTCACGGCACCCCAAAACATCCGCAGGATCTGCGCGAACATGTCTCGCTGACCTACGGCTTCCTGCTCACTGGCAATCAGTGGAAGCTCACGGGAGCGGGCGGCGACCACTGGATCCAGCCGGCCTGGTCGCTCTGCGTCAACAATGCCGAGGTGCTGCGCGATGTCGCGATCAAGGGCAGGGGGCTCGCGCTGCTCCCGGAGTTCATCGCCGCCGACGCCTTGAGGACAGGCGAGCTGCGGACGGTGCTGGACAAGTATTCTGCGCCGCCGCTTGCGCTCTATGCGGTGTATCCGCCGACCCGACATCTGTCGGTGAAAGTGCGGCTGTTCATTGATTTCCTGGTCGAGCGCTTTGGCCGGGAGGGCGAGGCGTCAACCCGATCAAAATGACCCGCGCGGAAGGGCTGAGCCGAGATATGTCGGCTCCGCGCGGCTCGCTGCTCTATTTTTTGGTATCGAGGAATTGGCGTAACGCCTTCACGGTCACCGCCGGTTGCTCTTCCATCAGCCAATGACCGGCGTCCGGAATGACCAATTCGGTGACGTCAGTCGCGGCGTTTCGCATCACGACGGCCTCTGTCGCACCGAAGGATTTTTCGCCCCCGACAGCCAGCACGGGAATGGTCAACTTGGTCGCGATCGCCTTCTTGTTGTCCTCGGCGTCGGTTCGGATCGACCTGAACTGGGCGAACGCAGCACGCATGGCGCCCGGCCGCGCATAGAGCGCTGCGTAATGACGGCGTGTTGCGTCCGCGATCCTGGAAGGCGTCCCCGCGAAGTCATTCCAGAAGCGGTCGAGGTAGATGCGCTCGCGGCCCTTGACCAGCCGCTCCATGTCCGGGCCTCCGAGATCAAAATGCCAAAGCTGCGGGCTGCGAACCACCTCGTCCCATGGCGGCACCCCAGGCACCGGGGCATCCATCACGATCAGCTTCTCGGCCAGGTCGCGATAACGGGCCGCGTAGGCATAGGCCACCATGGTTCCGATGTCGTGGCCGACGACGACGGCCTTTTCGATGCCGAGCGCTGCGAGAACGGCCCGCATGTCGGCAGCCTGGGTCCATTTGTCGTAGCCATTGTCGGGCTTGCTCGAGAGGCCCATACCGCGAAGATCGGGCACGACAACGGTGTGGTCGCGCGCGATATCAGCGGCGAGCTTGACCCACATGTCGCCGGTATCACCAAAACCGTGGATCAGGATCACGACAGGCCCCTGACCGCCGACGCGAACATGAATCTGCGTGCCGTTGGCCGCGATGGTTTTGGTCTTGAAGCCGGACGGAAACTGTTCGACCTCGGCGCGCGCGGCAGGGGCGAGCAGCATGAGAAGAATGGCGAGACATCTTGCGCGCACCGGCGCCTCCGATCATCTTGTATTTCAGTCCAGTGACCGAACGCTGTTAGGCCGGCCGGAGCAGATCGTCCAGCGCGCTCATCGAGGCCTCTCGAAGCGCGGCGAGTTCGCGGGCGGCTCTCTCGCATTCGGGCCGGGACATCGTGACTGCCGCCAGCTCGACCTCACGGCAGAATTCGAAAAGGCGGACGAGGCCGAGCGCACTCGCGCCGCTGCCGAGCTGGTGCGCGCAGCGCGCGAGCTGCGCGGGATCGTCAGTCGCCGCAGCCTTGGCAATCTCCTCGACCAGCTTTTCGCTCGTCAGTTCCAGCAGGTCGTGGAGTTTTGCGATCTGCGCCGCGCCCAGCAGCTCCTTCTGGTCATCAAGGAAATGCCGGTCGATCAATGCGCCTGCGGCGAGTTGCGGCGCGGCCGGCTGGTTCTGGGCATCGTCCTCGATCGCCTCGCGCAGCGCATTGATCAGGATCGGCTTGCTGACGATCCTGGCAATGCCTGCCCCCGCGAGCCGCTCGCGGGCGCGGCCCGACATGTCCGCGGTTACCGCGATGATGCGCGGCATGGTCGGCAGACCGAGCTTGCGGATCCGCGATGCCGCCTCGACGCCGTCCATGTCGGGCATGTGCAGATCCATCAGGATGATGTCGAACGCCTGATCGCGGGGGAGCGCGACGGCCGACGCGCCGTTCGTGGCGATGGTGGCGCGGTGGCCGAGCCTCTTCAACATCGCTTCACCGACCTCGCAATTGACGGGGTCGTCGTCGACCAGCAGCACGCGAAGCTGCCGCGATGGCGGCTGAACCGCGCCTTGCGCGATGTCGGTGGTGGCGAGGCCAAGCGGTACCTCAAGCATGAAGGAGCTGCCCGTACCCGGCGTGCTCGCCACCGTCAGCTCGCCGCGCATCAGGCGGGTGAGGCGCCGCGCGATCGCCAGTCCAAGGCCGGTGCCGCCGAACCGCCGCGCGATACTGTCGTCAGCCTGGACGAAATCCTCGAAAATCCGCTCGTGCATGTCGGGCGCGATGCCGATGCCGGTATCGCGCACGGTGATGCGCAGCAGGACATGATCGTCATGTCTCTCGGCGGCCGCGCTCAAGCCGATGCCGCCGCGCGGGGTGAACTTGATCGCGTTGCCGATCAGATTGAGCAGGATGCGATTGAGCCGCACCGGATCGCCGTGCACGGAGGTATTGACCGTCGCATCGCAGGCGAGATCGAAAGTCAGGCCCTTGTCAGAGGCCTGCGGACGCATCAGATCGGCGGCCGTCTCGATGAGCTGGTCGAGGCGGAAATCGCGGGTCTCCAGAGTCTCGGCGCTGGCCTCCAGGCGCGCATATTCGAGGATGCCGTCGACCAGCGCGATCAGCGTTTCGCCCGACGCGGCCGCGGTCGTGAGGTGGCGCCGCTGCGCTTCGCCGAGACTGCCGTCGTCGAGCAGTTGCAGCACGCCCATGACGCCGTTCAGCGGCGTGCGCAGCTCGTGGCTGACGACCGCGAGAAAGCGCGATTTGGTCTCGTTGGCCGCGACCGCCGCGCTGCGCGCACGCTCGGCGGCATCGTGCTCGGCAAGGGTCTGGTCGCGGGTCTTTTCCAGTTCGGAGGTGCGCTCGATCACCTTGCGCTCGAGCGTCGCATAGGATTCGCGCAAGTGAGCGGCCATCCGGTTGAATTGATCGCCGAGCGCCTCCAGCTCGTCGCCGGTCTTGATCGCGAGCCGCAGGCTGAGGTCGCCGCTGCCGATCCGCCGCGCGCCCTGCGTCAGGATCTGGATCGGCACGGTCATGCGCCGGCTCAGAAAGAGAGAGACCAGCACCGCACATGCCAGCAGGATGACCAGGAGAAAAGTCGAGCGCCCGATCGACGCATAGATCGGCGCATAGGCCTCGGTGAGCGGCAGCTCGACGAACACCAGCCAGCCCAACGAGGGGACCGTCGCATAGGTCGACAGCACGCGTTGACCGGACAGATCCTCCTTGACCAAGCCGCCGGAGGGCGGCCCGATGCCATCGAGCGCGGCCCGGACGTCGGGATGGCCGGAGAGATCGCTGCGGCGCAGCGCCCGCCACAAATCGGGATGCGCGATCAGGATACCCATGCGATCGACCACATAGGCCTTCCCGGTGTTGCCGACCCTGATTCCGGCGACGAGGTCCCAGATGAAGCGAAGATTGACCTCGGCGACAATCACATCCGGCGCCAGGCCCGTTCCGCGCGTGGCGAGTGTCATGAACGGCTCGGTGTCGCCGAGGAAGTAGACCGGCCCGTAATATGCGCGGCTTTCGTTGGCGCCGCGGAAGGCCTGCGAGGCGGAGAGGTCGGTCTTGCTGCCGATCCTGTCCGCGACACGGCGCGACACGCGCACCTGCTCGCGGCCTTGGGCGTCGAGCTCGGCGATGTCCGCAATCGCAGGCGAGAGGCGCAGGAGGCGGATGGCGTTCAGGCGCTGGTCCTCGTTCGTGGACAGCTCCGGGGGCAGGCGCGAGAGCCATCTGATCTGGTTTTCGATCTGGCCAATGAACTGGCCGATCTGGACGGCGGCGCTTGCTGCCTGCTCGCGCTGGGTCGCCGCCAGGAGTTGCTTCTGCTCGCGATAGGAGAACCAGACGTCGAAGCCGGTGTTGATGGCGAGCGCGGCGAAAGCGAGCGCGACGATCGAGTAGAGGTATTTGCGGAACAGCCGGCCGGGAGGTGGCCGCAAATCTCCCTGGTCGATCGTCTCGTTCACTCGCGGATCTCGTCGGCGCGCGCCAGCAGCGTGAATGGTATCGTCAAATCCAGCGTGCGGGCGACCGTGCGGTTGATCAGGAGTTCGTATTTCCGTGGCGATTGCACCGGCAGATCGCCGGCCTTGGTGCCGCGCAGGATGAGATCGACATAGTCGGCCGAGCGCACTTCGAGCGTCGGCCCGTAGCTCATCAGCCCGCCCGCATCCATGAAATAATAGAACGGGTAAATCGCAGGGACGCGATATTTGGCCGCCGCCGCCACCGCCGCCTGCCGGTGGACCACCAGGAAGCTGTCGACCAGCGCAATCATTGCCGCCTTGGGGGGAGCGGAAAAGGGCCTGACGGCTTCGTCGATCTCCGTTGGCGCGCTGACGGGGGCGGGGATCACGGACACGCCGGCCAGTGCTGCCTCTTGCTCGATGGAATCGAGGAAGAAACGGCCGCCGCGAGGAGTGGTCGCCGGGTTGTACAGGATACCGACGCGCGCAAGATCCGGCACGGCCTCGCGGATGAGCTGAAGCCATTTGCCGCCCATCTCGGCGCTGCTGTTGGTGAAGCCGGTCACGTTGCCGCCGGGATGGGCGAGGCTTTCGACGAAGCCATTGCCGACGGGATCGTTGGCCGTCGCGAATACGATCGGAATGGTTTTGGTGGCTTCCAGGACTGCTGCGGTTTCTATCGTCGAGCCGGTCAGGATCACATCCGGCTTGAGCGCCAGCAATTCCTGAACCGCGGTCTTCAGTCTATCCGGCGCGCCGAAGGTCGAACGGAGCTCAAGGCGGAAATTGACGCCTTCGACCCAGCCTCGCTGCCTCAAGCCCACGATGAGGCCACCCAGGCGGGAGGTCGGGCTGTCGATCATGCTCCTTCTGGTCAGTTCGTCGTCGAGCGGCAATGCCGTCAGCGATCCCACGACCCGTACGCGATCAGATGTTGCGCCGAGCGCCAGCCACCCCGCGGCGGTCGTGCTGGCAAGGCGAATGAACCCGCGGCGATCGACCGCGAGAGCGGAAGGCCGTTCGGTCATGACATTCTTTGCATGGTGGCTAGCCCCAGGCGCATGCTTAGCGCGAACGGCCGGCATCCACAATTGACGAAAAAATGCGTTTGTGACTGCTCATTCGCAGCGTTTGGCAGTCCGATACCGTATTCCTACGTCGGCAGTCGCTCGCAACACAGAAGATGGATCTCCGGCGTGGCCTGATTAACGCTGCAGCGTGAATTCCTCTGCCCCCCGCCGCTGCTCCCACTTCGCCTGTTCCAGCTCGGGCCGGTCGCATTCGACTTCCGGATAGCCGATACAGAGATAGGCGATGAATTTCCAGGTGTCGGGCACGTCGAGAATGGCGTGGATGCGATCCGGATGGAGGATCGATACCCAGCCAAGCCCGATGCCCTCGGCGCGCGCGGCCAGCCACATCGCGGTGATCGCCGCAACCACGGAATATTCCGTCGTCTCCGGCATCGTCGCGCGGCCGAGGCCGTGACCGGTGTCGCTGGCCTTGTCCGCGAACACGGCGAGGTGGCCGGGGGCCTGTTCGAGACCCGACAGTTTCAGCGTGGCATAGCGTGCTGCGCGCTCACCGGCATAGGAATTCAGCGCGTCCGCGTTGCACGCTTTGAAGTCGTCGATCACGGCGCGACGCCGTGCGGCGTCATCGACGATGACGAAGCGCCAGGGCTGGCTGAGGCCGACCGAGGGCGAGAGACAGGCCGTCTCGATCAGGCGATCGATGGCGCCGTCCGGCAACGGATCGGCGCGAAAGCGGCGCACGTCGCGGCGCCACACGAACAGCTCGCGCAAGTGCTGGCGAAAGGTGTCGTCGAACTCGACCATCACGTCAGCCTCCGATCTGGACAGCTGCGGCAACCAGCAGGATCAGGATCTCGCCGGTCTGCTCGAACGCGCCAAGGATGTCGCCGGTCTGCCCGCCGATCTGGCGGATGGCAAGTCGCGCCAGCATCAGGCCGGAGAGGGCGAGCAGGATCAGGCTCACCAGCGCCTTGCCCGGCCCAAGCGCGAGCACGAGCGCGAGGATTCCAACAGCGAATGCGATCGCAACGCTTCGACTCGGCGGTGATCCGGCGCTCGCCGACAGGCCGTCAGGTCGCGCAGGCGCGACCTGCGACATGAAGGCCGGCAAGCCCGCGCGGGCCGCAGTGTGCGCAGCGCACAGTGCGAGCGCGACGGCCCACGGATTGGCGATCGTCGCGAGCGCGCTCCAGCGCAGGCCGAACGACAGGATCAGCGCGCAGACGCCATAGGTGCCGATCCGGCTGTCGCGCATGATCTCGAGCTTGCGCTCGCGGGTGCGGCCGCCGCCGAGCCCGTCGGCGGTATCGGCAAGGCCGTCCTCGTGCAGCGCGCCGGTGACGAGGGCGGTCGCGGCCAGCGCGAGCAGGGCGGCAAGGTTCGGCGACAGACCCAACAGGCTCGCGACCTTGTAGACCAAGGCGCCGGCAAGGCCGACCAGCAGTCCCGCGACTGGAAGAGCCCAGGTCGCGCGTGCGACGGCGCCGTCAGCTGCGGGCTTCGACAATGCGACGGGGAGGATTGTCACGAACGATGCCGCCATCCTGAGATCGGCGATGACGTCTCGCAAAAATTGGTCGCGCGGCATCATTTCAGTTTCATCGGCAGGCCGGCGACGACGAACTCGGCCTCGTCCGCAACGGCGGCGATGGCCTGGTTCATGAAGCCGGCGGCGTCGCGGAAGCTCCGCGCCAGCGCATTGTCGGGGACGATGCCGAGGCCGACTTCGTTGGTGACGAAGACGACGGGGCTCTTCTGGCCGCGCAGGAAGAGGGCGAGCTTCATGACTTCGTGATCCCAGTTGCGCTGCGCAAGCATCATGTTGGAGAGCCACAGGGTCAGGCAGTCCACCAGTCTAGGCCCGCCGCCATCGGTCTCGATCAGCGCCTGCAGAAGATCGAGCGGTACCTCCCGCTCGATCCAATCGGTTGAGCGGCGTCTGCGATGCTTTTCGATGCGTGCTTCCATTTCCGCGTCGAGCGCCTCGGCCGTAGCGATGTAGACGGGTCGGCCCGGAAAGCTGCGTGCGCGTTTTTCCGCATGGGCGCTCTTGCCCGATCGCGCTCCGCCCGTGATCAAGATGACGGCCATAAAAATCTCCTGTGGGTCTGACTAATCACCAAACGCGGCCAAAAACAAAGCCGAAATCCGCCAGCCGGGGGCTTGCGCTCCGGCCGTCGTTTGCGCAACAGGGGCGGGACAGGAGGCGGGTGTGGGTTTTGCGGGTGCGATGGCGGTGGCGATGGTGGTGGATGCCCTGTTGGGCTGGCCGTTGTGGTTGTTCGCGCGGATCGGCCATCCCGTCACCTGGCTGGGCGGGCTGATCTCTGCCATCGACACCTCGTGGAATCGACCGTCCGATCCGCCGGCATTTCGCCGCGCCGCGGGTCTTGCCGGAGCACTCGTCGTGATCGCGCTCGCTGTCGCGCTCGGCTGGGTGCTGCAGTCTCTGCTTCCCTTGGGATTGATCCAGCTCGTGCTGGTCGGGGTTCTGGCCTGGCCGCTGATCGCCTTGCGCTCGTTGCACGACCACGTTGCTGCCGTCGCAAATCCCATGCGGGCCGGTGATATCGCCGCCGCACGCGAGGCGGTCTCGCGCATCGTCGGCCGCGATCCCGCCGCGCTTGACGAGGCCGGGATCGCGCGCGCTGCGATCGAGAGCCTCGCCGAGAATGCGTCCGACGGCATCGTCGCACCGGTGTTCTGGGGCGCGCTGTTCGGTCTGCCCGGCATTTTGGGCTACAAGGCGATCAACACGCTGGACTCCATGATCGGCCATCGCTCTGAACGCCACGAAGCCTTCGGCTGGGCCGCGGCGCGCATCGACGATGTCGCCAATTTCATTCCGGCGCGGCTGACCGGACTTCTGTTCGTGCTGCTGGCGCCACGGCGATCAGAGGCGCTGTCGTGCATGACGCGGGATGCACGCCGTCACCGTTCGCCCAATGCCGGCTGGCCGGAAGCGGCCATGGCGGGCGCGCTTAGTGTGCGGCTCAGCGGTCCGCGGATCTATCACGGCAGCATCACGAACGAGCCATGGCTGAATGAAGCTGCGCGCGATCCGCTTGCCGCCGACATCGATCGAGGCTTGACGGTTTACCGCCGCACCATGCTGCTGCTCGCCGGCATCCTTGCGATCCTGGCCTTCGCGTGAAAGAACAGCGCATGCGCGAGCACGGTGGAAATCTCGATCAGGCCCAGCAGCGCTTCGGCGGTCGCGCGGAGGACTGGATCGATCTGTCGACCGGTATCAACCGCCTGCCTTATCCCGTGGGCGAGGTGAGTTCGCGCGCGTGGAGCGCGTTGCCGTCGCGCGCCGAGATCGAGGCGCTGCATCAGGCGGCGCGGCACGCTTACCGCACGAGCGCGGCGGTTGTCGCGCTTGGCGGCGCACAGGCGGCGATTCAACTGCTGCCGCAACTTGCGCCGCCCGGCCGCGCGCGCATCCTCGCGCCGACCTACAACGAATATGCGGGTGTGCTCTCGGCCGCGGGCTGGGAGGTGGAAGAGGTCAGCGCGCTCGACGCGCTCGCGGGCGCCGACCTCGCCATTGTCGTCAATCCCAACAATCCCGACGGCCGATGTCATACGCCAAAGGATTTGCTGGCGCTGCTGCCGCGCGTCGGCCGTCTCGTCGTCGACGAGAGTTTTGCCGATGTGGCCCCGCAGCTATCGCTTGCATCCGAGGATCGGCCGGGGCTGCTGATCCTGCGCTCCTTCGGAAAGTTTTACGGCCTTGCCGGCCTGCGGCTCGGTTTCGCGCTCGGCAATTCGTCCGATATCGCTAGGCTTGCGGCGATGTCGGGACCTTGGCCCGTCTCGGGAGCGGCAATCGCGATCGGTTGCCGCGCTTTGGGTGACGATGCCTGGGCCGAGGCCACCTCCGCGCGGCTCGCGCGAGACTGCGGTCGCCTCGATCGCATTGTTCAGTCGCAAGGCTGGACGCTCGTTGGCGGGACGCAGCTGTTTCGTCTCTACGAGACGCCCGACGCCCTTGCCGCGCAGGAGAAGCTGGCGCGTCGCCATATCTGGTCGCGCGTATTCGCGCGGGAGCCGACATGGCTGCGCCTCGGGCTTCCGGGCGGCGAACCCGAATGGTCGCGCCTGGCCGAGGCTCTAGCGCGCTAGCGCGAGCAGGCCGCCGACGTCGAGATGTCGCTCGATGTGATCGGCGAGCGCGTCGAGCGCACTCTCGACCCTGGCGTGATAGGGCTCGTCGCCGGCGGGAATGTCGAGCTTCGCCAAAAAGGCCTTGCGGAAATCATCCGACGTGAACAGGCCGTGCAGATAGCTGCCCTGCACGCGTCCGTCGCGCGAGATCGCGCCTTCCGGTTCGCCATTCAGCCTTGCGAATGGCCGCGCGCGATCCGGCCCATCAGTGCGGCCGATGTGGATTTCATAAGCCTCGATCGGCTGATTGGTGGCGGCATGCAGCGCCGCGACGCGTGTCAACGTCTTCTCCGAGCTCATCACCGTTTCCACATCCAGAAGTCCGAGACCCGGTGTGTCGCCGGCGGGGCCCTCGATCCCCTCGGGATCAGCGACGCTGCGTCCGAGCATCTGATAGCCGCCGCAGAGGCCGAGCACATGGCCGCCTCTGCGGTAATGCGCCAGGAGATCGATGTCCCAGCCCTGCGCGCGCAGAAAGGCGAGGTCGCCGCGGGTGGATTTCGAGCCGGGAATGATGACGAGGCGCACGTCGCCGGGAATGGCCTCGCCCGGCCGCACCATCACGAGATCGACGCCAGGCTCGAGCTTGAGCGGATCGAGATCGTCGAAATTGGCGATTCGCGACAGCGCGAGACAGGCGATCTTGCATTGGCCCGGTTTGCGCGCATCGCTCAGGCCCAGCGCATCCTCGGCCGGCAGCTCGCCGGCGCGCGCGAACCAGGGCAGCACGCCGAGGCCGCGCCAGGCGGTCTTTTCTTCGATCAGTCTGTAGCCGTCGTCGAACAATGTGGGATCGCCGCGGAACTTGTTGATGACAAATCCCTGGATCATCGCGGCATCGTCCGGGTCGATCACCGTCTTGATGCCGACGAGTTGCGCGATGACCCCGCCGCGGTCGATGTCGCCAACCAGCACGACCGGCACATCGGCCTTGCGCGCAAAACCCATATTGGCGATGTCGGCCTTGCGCAGGTTCACTTCGGCCGGACTGCCGGCACCCTCCACCAGAACGAGATCGGCGCGCGCCTTCAGCCGCTCGAAGCTCTCCAGCACGGCGCCCATCAATGACGGTTTCATCGCCGCATATTCACGCGCGCGCGCGGTCGCGATGCGTTTTCCTTGCACGATCACCTGCGCGCCGACATCGGTCTCGGGCTTGAGCAGCACCGGGTTCATGTCGGTGTGCGGCTCGACGCCGGCGGCGAGCGCCTGGAGTGCCTGGGCGCGGCCGATCTCGCCGCCGTCAACGGTGACGGCTGCATTGTTCGACATGTTCTGCGGCTTGAACGGGACCACGCGCAGGCCGCGTCGCACAAAGGCGCGTGCGAGGCCGGCAACGATGAGCGACTTGCCCACGTCCGAGCCGGCTCCCTGGATCATCAATGCGCGCGCCATCGCGAGTTTCTTAGAACTCGACGCCGGCTTGCGCCTTGATGCCCGAGCGGAAGGGATGCTTGACCAGCGTCATCTCGGTGACGAGATCGGCGATCTCGATCAGCTCGTCCTTGGCGTTGCGGCCGGTGAGCACGACATGCGTCATCGGCGGCTTCTGCGTCGTGAGGAATTCGACGACCTCCGCGATGTCAAGATAGTCGTAGCGCAGCGCGATGTTGATCTCGTCGAGCACGACCATGCGGAGATTCTGGTCGAGGATCAGCTCCTTGGCCTTCTCCCAGCCGGCGCGCGCGGCGGCGATGTCGCGGGCGCGGTCCTGCGTCTCCCAGGTAAAACCCTCGCCCATGGCGTGGAATTGGCAGAGGTCGCCGAAATGGCCGGTCAGCATGCGGCGCTCGCCGGTGTCCCAGGCGCCCTTGATGAACTGCACGACCGCGCAGGGGAAGCCATGGGCGACGCAGCGGACGATCATGCCGAAGGCCGAAGAGGACTTGCCCTTGCCGGCCCCGGTGTGGATGATGATCAGGCCCTTTTCGCCGCTCTTGGTCGCCATGATCTTGTCGCGGGCGACCTTCTTCTTCGCCATTTTTGAGGCGTGGCGGGCGTCGGTTTCGTCGGCCGTCTGGGTATCCGGTTCTGACGTCATCGGACGGGATCCTTCGGCTTGACAAGAGGCGGTCGGGGGCAAATGGTGGCCCGGCGTTGGTTCCTGTCCTACGACAGGCGAAGAGGGAATGCGATAGGGTCCGAATCGGCAAGATTTGGTTCCAAAATGCAGCCGCCCCCGCGACCGTGACCGGAGAGATGCCCGAAGCCACTGATCCCCTGGGGATCGGGAAGGCGGGGATCGAAGGGGAAACCCTGCTCCGCAAGCCGGGAGACCTGCCAACGCGGACGATTTTGGACCGGCGGACGGGGTGTTCCGCGACGGGGAAACGGGCCTTCGCAAGAACGGTTCGTGGGCCTCATCGCTTCCCGCTGTTTATTCTGGAAGAAGCGATGACCGTCACACTTCATGTCTGCATTACCTGCCGCGCCGGCGAGACACTTGGCGAAGGCGAGACGACGCCCGGCAAGCGCCTGCATGGCGCGATCCTCGAGGCCGGCGTGCCCGACGGCGTCAGCGTGGTTCCCGTCGAATGCCTGTCTGCATGCAACCAGGGTTGCTCCGTCGCGCTCAGCGCGCCCGGCCGCTGGTCCTATGTCTATGGCCGTCTGTCGGATGCGAATGCGAGCGATGTGGTCGCGGGCGCCGCGGCCTATGCGGCCGCGCCCGACGGCCTCGTGCCCTGGCGCAGCCGCCCGGAGATATTCCGCAAGCAATCGCTTGCCCGCATTCCCCCCATTTCCCCCTTGGCCGTCGTGCCGGAGGCCGCCGAATGAATTCGCTCGCAAAAGTCCCGGTCACGGTCGTCACGGGCTTTCTCGGCTCCGGCAAGACCACGCTGATCCAGCATCTGCTTGCCAATGCCAATGGCAAGAAGCTCGCGGTGCTCGTCAACGAGTTCGGCAGCGAGGGCGTCGATGGCGAGATTCTGAAATCCTGCGCCGATGCGAATTGCCCGGAAGAGAACATCATCGAGCTCGCCAATGGCTGCATCTGCTGCACCGTCGCCGACGATTTTATTCCGACCATGGAGAAGCTGCTGTCGCGGGCCGTCAAGCCCGATCACATCCTGATCGAGACCTCGGGCCTGGCGCTGCCCAAGCCGTTGCTCAAGGCGTTCGATTGGCCGGAGATCCGTTCGCGCATCACGGTCGACGGCGTGATCGCGCTGGCCGACGCCGAAGCTGTCGCCGCCGGCCGTTTTGCGCCCGACCCTGACGCCGTCGAAGCGCAGCGCGCGGCGGACGGCAATCTCGACCATGAGACGCCGCTGTCCGAAGTGTTCGAAGACCAGATCGCCTGCGCCGACATCGTGCTGCTGACCAAGGCCGATCTTGCGGGCGCGGCAGGCCTCGAAGCAGCCAAGGCGGCGATCACCGCCGAGATGTCGCGCCGCGTGCCGATGCTGGCGATCACCGACGGCGCGATCGACGCGCGCCTCATCCTCGGCCTCGGTGCTGCCGCCGAGAACGATCTCGCCGCGCGTCCCTCGCATCACGACGGCGAAGAGGATCACGAGCACGACGATTTTGCGTCCGTCGTGATCGATCTTCCTGAGGTCACCGATATCGAAGCGCTGGTTGCATCCGTTCAGCGTCTGGCGCGCGAGCAGAATGTGCTGCGCGTCAAGGGTTACATCGCGGTGCAAGGCAAGCCGATGCGCCTCTTGCTGCAAGCGGTGGGCGAGCGCGTGCGCCACCAGTTCGACAAGCCCTGGGGCGCGGGCGCGAGGCAGTCAAAGCTGGTCGTGATCGGCGAGCACGGCGATATCGACGAGGCCGCGATCAAGGCGGGACTCGGTCTTTCAGGATCCGGTATCTGATGCACGTCGTCTTCCGCGAGAGCCGCGGTCTCGAGGAGACCGCGATACCAAGGGACATTGGCCAGGACCCGGCCGATCTCGTGGTGCTCTCGTATTCGGATTCCGATCTTGCCGCGTTCGCGGCCGGCTGGCGCCGTGGCCGCGACAGCCTGCCGTCGCTGCGGCTCGTCAATCTCGCAGAACTTCGTCATCCGCTCTCGGTCGACACCTATGTCGAACGCACGCTTGCGCACGCGCGCGGCATTCTCGTGCGTTTGATCGGCGGGGAATCCTATTGGCCGTATGGGCTCGCGGCCCTGCAGCAGCTGGCGAAGGAGCGCGGCATCGTGCTGGCCGTGCTGCCGGCCGACGGCCGCGACGATACGCGGCTGGACGCGTATTCGACCCTGCCGGTCTCGACGTTGCGGCGGCTCAAGGTGCTCTGCGACACCGGCGGCCCCGTCGCGGCGCAAGCCGCGATCGCGCAGCTTGCGCTGGCCTCCGGACTCTATGCGGGGCCAGTTATCGGCGAGATGACAGTGCCCGAGATGGGCTTTTACGACCCCGCGCGCGGCGTCGTCGCCGCGCCGACGTCGGGTGAGGGCAGGCCGCGCGCGCTCGTGACCTTCTATCGCTCCTATCTCACCGCTGCCGACACCGGCCCGGTCGATGCCCTGATCGCCGCATTGCGCGAGAAGGGATTCGACGTGTTTGGTGTGTTCGTCACCTCGCTGAAAGCCGCGGGGGTCGCGGATTGGTTGCGGGTGCATCTTGCGCAAAATCCTCCGGCCGCGATCGTCAATGCGACGGCGTTCTCGGCGATGGGCGACGACGGCACGACGCCGTTCGATGCCGCATCCTGCCCCGTGTTCCAGGTCGCGCTCTCCACGGCCCGCCGCGAGGACTGGGCGAGCTCGCTCCGCGGCCTGTCGCCCGGCGACCTCGCGATGCATGTGGTGCTGCCCGAGGTCGACGGCCGCCTGTTCGCGGGCGTGGTGAGCTTCAAGTCTGCCGCGATGCGCGATCCCGATTTGCAATTTTCGCATCTGGCACACAAGCCCGACGAGGAGCGCGTGAAGGCCGTGGCCGCGCGCGTTGCGGCCTGGCGGCGTCTTGCGGAGACGCCGGCCGCTGACAAGCGGATGGCACTCGTGCTCTCCAACTATCCGGGCCGTCCGCATCAGATCGCGCACGCGGTGGGTCTCGATGCGCTGGCGTCGGTCGAGGCCCTGGTGTCCGATCTCGCGGAGGCCGGCTTCGATCTCGATCCGGTCCATGCGCTCGGTGAGACGCTGCTCAAGCAGACCTTGAGCTGGAGCGTCGCCGATTACCGTGCTGCACTGTCGCGCCTTCCGCAAGTGTTGCAGGATGATCTCGCGCAAGCCTGGGGCGCGCTGGAGACCGATCCGGGTTGTCGCGACGGCGCGTTCCATTTCGCTGCGATTCAATGCGGCCGGTCGATCATCGCGGTTCAGCCGGAGCGTGGCGATGCGACCGCGCGCGATGCCGACTATCACGATCTCGCCCGCACGCCGCGCCATGCCTATGTCGCGTTCTATCTCTGGCTCCGCGAGCAGGGCTGTGATGCCGTCGTGCACATGGGCGCGCACGGCACGCTGGAATGGCTGCCCGGAAAATCCGTGGCGCTGTCGCAGGCGTGCTGGCCGGAAGCCCTGGTCGGCGATTTGCCCGTCATCTATCCCTTCATCGTCAACGATCCCGGCGAGGCCGCGCAGGCCAAGCGGCGCCTGGGTGCCGTCACGATCGGCCATCTGCCGCCGCAACTCGCCGCATCAGCGGTGCCGGACGGGCTGCGCAGGCTCGAACAGCTCCTCGACGAGTACTCGACGGCCGATGGCCTCGATCCCGCCCGCCGCCAGCGTCTGATCGCCGCGATCCGCGATGAGGCACGCGCGGCCGGCCTCGAAGACGATCTTGGCCTCGATGCAGCGGCCGCGCCGGCCGAAGCGATCCCGCGGATCGACCGTTTCGTTTGCGATCTCAAGGAAAGCCAGTTCGGCGACGGCCTGCACGTGTTCGGCCGCGGCGCCTGCGGCGACGCGGAACGCGACGCTTTGCGGGCCGCGCTTGCGGGCCGGCGCGTCGCGCCGGGGCCGTCAGGCTCACCCTATCGCGGCCGTCAGGACGTGCTGCCGACGGGTCGCAATCTCTTTGCCGTCGATCCACGCGCGGTGCCGACGCCGTCGGCGCACGTGCAAGGCATCAAGCTCGCCGAAGAACTGCTACGTCGTCATTTGCAGGATCATGGCGACTGGCCAAAGGGCCTTGTCGTCGATCTCTGGGGCTCGGCGACGATGCGCACCGCGGGCGAAGAGTTTGCCATGGCGCTGCATCTGGCTGGCCTCGCACCGCGCTGGGATCATGCTTCCGGCCGTGTGACCGGCTACGACATCATCGCGCCTGCGGAGCTTGGCCGGCCCCGCATCGACGTCACGCTGCGCGTCTCGGGCCTGTTCCGCGACGTCTTCTCAGGCCTTGCGCAATTGTTCGAGGCGGCAGCCGCGGCGCTGTCGGTCCGCGAGGACGAGGGCGACGAAAATCCATATCGCCATCGCACATCGCGCGTGTTCGCGCCGCGTCCCGGACAATACGGCGTGGGTCTCTCGGCAATCCCGGACGCCTTCACGCCCGAGACGCGCGAAGCCGCCGGCGAAGCGTGGCTCTCGGCATCGTCATGGGCGTTCTCGGCCGATGGCGAAATCAAGCTCGATCGTGCCGGTATCGAGAAGCGGATCGTATCGGCCGATGCTTTTGTTCACATGCAGGATTTGCCGGAAACCGATCTTCTGCTCGCGGCCGACTATGCCGCGCATGAGGCCGGCATTGCGGCTGCCGCGGCCCATCTCGGCGCGGCGGGACCATCGCTCTATCATCTCGATGCGACGCGCCCCGAGCAGCCGCATGCGCGTACGCTGACCGAGGAAATCTCCCGTGTCGTCCGCGCGCGCGCGGCCAACCCGGCCTGGATCGCGGGCATGATGCGCCACGGTTTTCGCGGGGCGGCCGAGATCACCGCGACGCTCGAGCACATGGCCGCCTTCGCGCATCTGGCCGGCGCCGTGCCGCCGCATCTGTTCGACCTCTACTACGATGCGACGCTCGGCCATGACGACGTCCACGCCTTCATGGCCCGCGAAAATCCGGCGGCACTCGCCGCGATGGAAACGTGTTTCACGCGCCTGCATGAAGCCTCGCTCTGGCGAACGCGCCGCAACTCGATTGCGGCTGCGCTGCGGGAGGCCTCATGAGTGCTTCCGTGGTCAAGGGCTGGTGTCCCGGCGCGCTGCGCCCGATGCAATCGGGCGACGGGCTGGTGGCCCGCGTGCGTCCGTTCGGCGGACGGCTCGACGCGGCGCAGATCTCCGGACTGGCTCATCTCGCCGAACGCCATGGCAATGGCCTGATCGACGTGACCAGCCGGGCCAATCTCCAGATCAGGGGCGTCAACGAGACCAGCCACAGGCTGCTGCTCGATGGCCTTTCCCAACTGGCGCTGCTCGACCCGGATGCGGAGACCGAATCCCGTCGCAACATTCTTGTGACGCCGTTCTGGCGTAGCGGGGACGAGACCCAATCGCTCGCCGCCGAGCTCGAGGAGGCGCTCGCCGACAGCCAGCTCGAACTTCCAACCAAGTTCGGCTTCGCCATCGACGACGGCACCTCACGCGTGCTTGCGGGCGATTCCGCCGACGTGCGGATCGAGCGCGATGGTTCCGGCGGACTGCTGGTACGGGCTGATGGCGACAAACTCGGCCGCTCGGTCCCACGTGGCGAGGCCGTGACCACCGCGCTCGCATTCGCCGGCTGGTTCGTGACCTCCGGCGGCGCGAGAGGCGGGCGAGGGCGGATGGCGGCGCATCTTGCAGCCGGTGCAATCTTGCCGGCGGCATTGCGCGGCGAGGCCGAGCCGGCGCCGATCATGGCCGCGGCGCGTCCCGGCCTCTATGCGCAAGGTGCGATGGTCGGGGTCGCCTTCGGACAGATGGCGCATGCAACGCTCAACCAGTTCGCCGGTTGCGGACATGCGCTGCGCATGACGCCGTGGCGGATGGTTTTGAGCGAAGCCAAGCGCGTGATGCCGAACGCGACCGGCCTGATCACCGAGGCCTACGACCCTGCGCTGCGCGTCATCGCCTGTAGCGGTGCGCCACGCTGTCGCGAGGCGCATGCCGATACCCGTGGCCTTGCCGCGGCCCTGGCGCCGAACATCGGCGCGGCCGCACGGCTACACGTCTCCGGCTGTGCCAAGGGCTGCGCCCATTCTGGTCCCGCCGCCATCACTCTGGTCGCGACCGGCGCAGGCTTCGATCTCGTGCGCGCCGGGTCGACGCGCGATGAGCCCATCCTGCGCGGGCTGAATCGCGACGACATCGTCAAAGATCCCTCCATCCTGATGGGAGGGCACTGATGCCGCACACGTACGAGACCGACGGCGCTGCGATCTACCGGCAGTCCTTTGCCACCATCCGGGCCGAAGCCGATCTTGCGCGCTTCACGCCGGACGAGGAGCAGGTGGTGGTGCGGATGATCCATGCCGCCGGCATGGTGGGCCTCGAAGCGCATATCCGCTTCACATCAGGCATGGCGGTCGCCGCACGCGCGGCCTTGCAGAAGGGCGCACCGATCCTGTGCGACGCGCGCATGGTCTCTGAAGGAATTACGCGGGCGCGGCTTCCCGCCGCCAACGCCGTCATCTGCACGCTGGGCGACGAGACCGTTCCCGCGCTCGCGCAGTCCATGCGCAACACCCGTTCGGCCGCGGCCCTGGAGCTGTGGCGGCCGCATCTCGACGGCGCGATCGTGGCGATCGGCAATGCGCCGACCGCGCTGTTCCATCTCCTCAACATGCTGGAGGACCGGGACTGCCCACGGCCCGCGGCAATCATCGGCTGTCCGGTCGGCTTCGTCGGCGCGGCCGAATCCAAGGCTGCGCTGATGGCCGTTTCCCCGGTGCCGGCGCTGACGGTCGAGGGCCGCCTTGGCGGTTCCGCGATCACGGTCGCCGCCGTGAACGCGCTGGCGAGCCGGAGCGAATAGCGATGGGACGCATCATCTGCTGCGGTCTCGGCCCCGGTGACCCTGATATGATGAGCGTGCGCGCCGATCGCACGGTGCGCGGCGCGAGGCATGTCGCCTATTTCCGCAAAAAGGGCCGGCCCGGCCAGGCGCGCCGCATCGTCGAGGGCATGCTGGCTGCCGACGTCACCGAATATCCGATGGAATATCCTGTTACGACCGAGATCGCCTTCGACACGCCTGAATATGTCCAGTTGCTTGCCGGCTTCTACGACGAATGGGCGGAGCGACTGGCGCGGCTGGCGCGCGCGGTCGACGTCGTCGTGCTCTGCGAGGGCGATCCTTACTTCTACGGCTCCTTCATGCATCTGCACATGCGCCTGCAGGGCCGCGTCGAGATCGAGGTGATCGCCGGCATTCCCGGCATGGTCGGCTGCTGGAATGGCGTGGGACAGCCGATTGCGCTCGGCGACGACGTGACGACGGTGCTCATGGGCACGCTCGCCGAGGACGAGCTCGAACGCCGCATGCGCGATTCCGATGCGCTCGTGATCATGAAGACTGGGCGCAATCTCGCGAAAGTGCGCCGCGCGCTCGCTGCCGCCGGACGGCTGGACGATGCGTGGCTGGTCGAGCGCGGCACCATGCCGGGCGAGCGCGTGGTGCGGCTTGCGGAGATCGACGCCGCCGACTGCCCCTATTTTGCGATCGTGCTCGTGCACGGCAAGGGCCGGCATCCGGACGCCGCCGAATGACGGGCACGCTGACCATCGCTGGCCTCGGCCCGGGCAGCGCTGCGCTGGTGACGCCCGAGGTCTCCGCCGCGCTTGCCGCCGCGACCGACATTCTGGGCTACGCGCCCTATGTCGCGCGCGTGCCAGCGCGGGCAGGGCTCACTTTGCATCCTTCCGACAATCGCGAAGAGCTGCAGCGCGCGAGCCAGGCGCTGCGGCTCGCGGCCGAAGGCGGCCAAGTCGTCATCGTGTCCTCCGGCGACCCCGGCGTCTTCGCGATGGCGTCCGCCGTGTTCGAGGCGCTCGAACAGGCGCCGCAATGGCAGGAGCTGCCGATCCGCGTGCTGCCCGGCGTCACTGCGATGCTGGCGGCTGCCGCGCGCGCCGGCGCACCGCTCGGCCATGATTTCTGCGCGATCAATCTCTCCGATAATCTCAAGCCGTGGGCGGTGATCGAGAAGCGCCTGCGGCTCGCCGCGGAAGCCGATTTTGCCATCGCGATGTACAATCCGCGCTCGGCGAGCCGGCCGGAAGGATTTGGCCGTGCGCTCGCGGTGCTGAACGAGGCCGGCTGTGGCGACCGTCTTGTGATTTTCGCGCGCGCGATCAGCGCCGCCGACGAAAAGATCGAGACCGTCAGGCTGAACGAAGCCCGGCCCGAGATGGCCGACATGCGCACGCTGGTGATCGTCGGCAACTCGCAGACACGCCGCGTCGGCCGCTGGGTCTATGCGCCGAGGCAGGCCCGATGACCGAGCCACTGCATGATCTCGGCCACGCTCTCGACCCGCAAGCGTTCCGGCAGTTGCGGCCGCGAGATCATGATCACGGGCAGGCCGAGCCTGCGGGCGGCGTCGATCTTGGCGCGCGCGCCGTCGCCGCCGGAATTGCGGGCGACGATCCGGGTGATGCCTCGCGCGCGCAGCATCTCCAGTTCGCCCTCAAGCGTAAACGGCCCACGCGACACGATGACGTCCGCGGCGAAGGGCAGCGGCGCATCGGGCGGATCGACGAATCTCAGCGTGTAGGCGTGCTGCGGCTTGGTCGCGAACGGCGCGATGTGCTGGCGGCCGATGGCGAGGAACACATTTGCCGGCACTTCAGGCAGTGCGGTGACCGCGGCGTCGACATCAGGTATTTCGATCCAGTTGTCGCCGGGCGCTTTGGTCCACGGCGCTCGCTCGAGAGCGATCAGCGGCGTGCCGGTTTCCGCACATGCCGCGACCGCATTGCGGCTCATCTCGGCGGCAAAGGGATGCGTCGCGTCGATTACATGCGTGATGTGTTCCCGACCAATGTAATCGACAAGTCCGCTTGCGCCGCCAAAACCGCCGATCCGCGTCGGCAACGGCTGACCGGCGGGCGCGCGGGTGCGGCCGCCATAGGAATACACGGCATCGACGCCGGCGCGCGCGATCTCCGCCGCGAGCAGGCTCGCGTCGGCCGTTCCGCCCAGAATGAGGGCGCGCGTCATGGCTGATCCCTGGCTGACCATCATCGGTATCGGCGAAGATGGCCTTGCCGGGCTGTCCGAGGCAAGCCGAAAGGCGCTCGATGATGCCGAAACTGTCTTTGGCGGTGAACGGCATCTTGCACTCGCCGGCATAACCGGGCGCGGCCGTCCATGGCCGGTGCCGTTCGATGCAGAAATCGTGTTGAGCTGCCGTGGTCGCCCGACGGCGGTGCTCGCCTCCGGCGATCCGTTCTGGCACGGGGCCGGCGCGAGCCTCGCCGAGAAGCTCCATGGCGACGAATGGATCGCGTATGCGGCTCCCTCGACATTCTCGCTCGTTGCTGCGCGGCTTGGCTGGCGTCTGGAATCCGTTGCCTGTCTCGGTCTCCACGCCGCGCCATTCGAGCGTCTCGTGCCACACCTGGCGCGAGGGGCACGCATCATTTGTCTCGTGCGCGACGCAAAGGCGGCAGGCGATCTCGCGAAATGGCTGACGGCGCGCGGATGGGGTGCCTCGGCATTCTGGACACTCGCTGCGCTTGGCGGGCCGCGCGAAAGGATCAACGCGCATCGCGCCGACAGCTTCGCAGGCGATCTTGCCGGAAATCTGGTCGCGGTAGCCGTTGAGGCGGCGGGCGCGCAGGGCATCCCCCACAGCTCGGGACTATCGGACGAACTCTTCGTCCATGACGGCCAGATCACCAAGCGTCCGGTCCGTGCGCTCGCGCTTTCGGCGCTGGCGCCGCGTCCCGGTGAACGGCTATGGGACATCGGTGCGGGCTCGGGCTCGATCTCGGTCGAGTGGACGCTGTGCGGGGGCACCGCGATCGCCGTCGAGGCGCGCGAGGATCGCGCAGCGAACATTCGCAGCAATGCGACGGCGTTCGGGTTGGCACATCGGATCACAGTCATCGCGGGAAAAGCGCCTGAAACCCTTGCTACGCTGGACGGGCCTGACGCCGTGTTCATCGGCGGCGGTCTCGACATCGCGATGTTCGACGCCATCTGGCCGCGGCTCTCGCCCGGTACGCGGCTGGTCGCGCATTCAGTAACGTTGGAGACGGAAGCGTTGCTCGGTGAGCTGCACCAGCGCCAGGGCGGCGAATTGATGCGGGTCGAGATTGCGCATGCCGCTTCGCTCGGCCGCTACCGGTCCTGGGAGGCCGTGCGGCCCGTGGTGCAATGGAGCGCGGTCCGATGAAGGTCGCCGGGCTCGGATTCAAGCGGGACGTCACGCTGGCCTCGCTGCGTGAGGCGCTTCTGGCGGCCGGTGGTCCCGAAGGCCTCGCAGCAGTGGCGACGGTCAGCGATAAGGCCGACGAGGAGGTGTTGAAGCAGCTCGCGCGCGAATGCGGCTTGCCGATCAAGGCGGTTGCCGCCGAAATGCTTGTTGGCATCGACACGCCGACGCAGTCAAAGCTCGTCGTGGAAAAGTTCGGGACGGGATCGGTTGCCGAGGCGGCGGCGCTCGCAGCGGCCGGACCTCGCGCGCGATTGATTGCGACGCGGGTGGTCTCGCAGGATCGCACCGCGACCGCGGCGATCGCGGAAGGAGACGGCGCATGACGGTGCATTTCATCGGGGCAGGGCCAGGCGCTCCTGACTTGCTGACGTTGCGCGGCCGCGATCTCATCGCCGCCTGTCCGGTCTGCCTCTATGCTGGCTCACTTGTGCCCGAGGGCGTCTTGGCGCATTGCCCGCCCGGGGCGCGGATCGTCAACACCGCGCCGCTGTCGCTCGATGAGATCGTCGCGGAGATCGCCGCCGCCCATGCCGATGGCAAGGACGTTGCGCGGCTGCATTCCGGTGATCTCTCGATCTGGTCGGCGATGGGCGAACAGCTCCGCCGCCTGCGCACGCTCGACATTCCCTACAGGGTCACGCCCGGCGTTCCCTCTTTCTCGGCCGCCGCGGCTGCGCTGGAGGCCGAGCTGACGCTGCCCGGCCTTGCCCAGACCGTGGTGCTGACGCGCACGCCGGGCCGCGCCAGCGCGATGCCCGAAGGCGAGAAGCTTGCCGCCTTCGCCGCCACCGGCGCGGTGCTCGCGATCCATCTGTCGATTCATCTGCTCGACAAGGTCGTCGCTGAGCTGACGCCGCATTATGGCGCGGATTGCCCGGTCGCGATCGTCTGGCGTGCGAGCTGGCCCGAGCAGCGCATCATCCGCGCCACGCTCGCAACACTCGACGCTGCGGTCGGGGGCGAGATGGAGCGCACCGCGTTGATCCTGGTCGGCAAGACGCTGGGCTCGGCGGATTTTTCCGAGAGCCGTCTCTATGCTGCCGACTATGACCGCCGCTATCGGCCGGTCGGCGCCGAGCCGCGCTTTCCGGAGGTGTCGTGATGGCGGCAGGGCTCGTTATCTCCGCGCCGGCCTCCGGCGTCGGCAAGACCACACTGACGCTGGCGCTTGCTCGCGCCTGGCGCAACAGCGGATTGCGGGTGCAGTGCTTCAAGAGCGGCCCCGATTACATCGATCCCGCGTTTCATGCCGCCGCGACGGGACGCGCCTCGGTCAATGTCGACAGTTGGGCGATGGATCGCGGGACAATCTCGCATCTCGTCAGTCGCGGCATTGACGCCGATGTCGTGCTGGCCGAAGGCTCGATGGGTCTGTTCGACGGCGTCGCCGCGCGTGGCGTCTGCGGCACCGGGGCGACCGCCGACATCGCGGAGATGCTGGACTGGCCGGTGCTGCTGGTGATCGATCCCTCAGGACAGGCACAAACGGCGGCCGCGATCGCGGCGGGCCTTCGCGACTACCGCCCCGGTGTGCGCCTTGCAGGCGTCGTGCTCAATCGCGTTGCCAGCCCGCGCCACGAAGCCCTCGTGCGGCGCGCGCTGCTGGATGCCGGCATCGCCGTATTCGGCGCGCTGCCGCGCCATGCCGAGATCAGCCTGCCGAAGCGGCATCTCGGACTGGTGCAGGCCGAGGAGCAGGCGGAAATCGGCAAGCTGATCGACGAGGCCGCGCGCTTCGTTGCCGAGCATGTCGATCTCGACGCGGTGCTGCGTTCGGCGGCCACCTGGTCGCCGCAACCTGCCGCAAGCGGCGTCAACGTGACGCCGCCCGGCCAGCGCATTGCGCTTGCCCGTGATGCCGCGTTCTCCTTCGTCTATCCGCACATGCTGGAAGCGTGGCGCGCGGCGGGTGCGGAGATCTCGACATTCTCGCCGCTCGCCGATGAAGCCCCTGATCCGGTCGCCGATGTGTGCTGGCTGCCTGGCGGCTATCCCGAGCTGCAGGCCGGCAGGATCGCTGCCAATGCGCGCTTCCGCAGCGGATTGCGCGCCTTCGCCGAGACGCGCCCGGTGCACGGCGAATGCGGGGGCTATATGGTGCTGGGCACCGCTTTGACCGACGCCGATGGCATCAGCCACGAGATGACGGGCCTGCTCGGCCTGGAGACGAGCTTTGCCAAGCGCCGCATGCATCTGGGCTATCGTCTGGCCGAGCTCGCCGCGCCGATGCCGGGTCATCAGGCGGGTGCACGCCTGCGTGGCCATGAATTCCACTATTCGACCATAGTCGCGCAGCCCGACACGGCGCTGGCGGTCGTGCACGACGCGACAGGTGCGGTCATTGCCGAGACCGGCTCGCGGCGGGGACAAGCCACCGGCACGTTCTTCCATCTGATCGCGGAGGACCGGTGAGCGGTTTTGTCTCCTTTGTCTCCGCCGGGCCCGGCGATCCCGAGCTGCTCACGCTCAAGGGTGCAGCGCGGCTGCGCGAGGCCGACGTTGTGCTCTATGACGATCTTGCTTCAGGCGCGATCCTCGATCTGGCCCGGCCCGGCGCCAATCTCGTCGCGGTGGGAAAGCGGGCAGGGCGGGCCTCGACCAAGCAGCACCATGTCAACCGCCTGCTGGTCGACTATGCCGTGACAGGCGCGCGCGTGGTCCGGTTGAAGTCGGGCGATGCCGGCATCTTTGGCCGGCTCGAGGAGGAGCTCGAGACGCTGCGTGAAGCGGGCATCGGCTACGAGATCATTCCCGGCGTCACCTCGGCCTGTGTCGCCGCCGCGCAAGCCGGCATTCCGCTGACCCGGCGTCACACCTCGCGCCGCGTGCAGTTCGTGACCGGGGCGGACGTCACCGGCGAGCTGCCGCCAGATCTCAATTGGGCGGCGCTGGCCGATCCGGAGGCGACGACCGTGGTCTATATGGGCCGGCGGACGTTTCCGGCGTTGGTCGTCAAATTGATCGAGCACGGGCTCGCCCCAACCACGCCGGCGTTGTTTGCCGAATCGCTCGGCCGTCCCGATGAGCGGCTGGTCCGCACCACCATTTCGGAACTTGCAGAGCAGCTTGCGCGGGGCGGAGCGGCCTCCACGGCGGCCGTCATCCTGTTCGGCGCGCTGGCGGGGAATTATCCGTCATGACCGCCTCGTCCGCCCGTCGCCCCTTGACGCCCGGCCGGCGAAAGAGGCACACAGGAGACGCATGGTGCTCGATGCGGCGCAAAGCGCCGGAGCATAATCGGGAATGGGGATGGGCGGACCCAGTTGCGGCGCCCAAAACCCCAGCCGCCCCCGCGACTGTAAGCGGTGAGGGACTTCGATCAGCCACTGGGCCGCGAGGCCCGGGAAGGCCGGAGACTCCCAGTGAACCGCGAGCCAGGAGACCGGCCGTGCATGTTTTGAGGCCAAGGCCGTCGGGTGTGACGGCAAGAAGGATCTGAGCCATGCATATCGAACCCGGACTAGTCTCGGACGCCAAGCTCGTGCTGAGTTATGCAACCGGCATTGCCGTCGGCGGCGTTGCCTTGAAGCTCGCGGTTGAGACCGTGCGCGAGCAGGGCATCACGTCGTTCGCGGCGCGGACGCTCGCCACCACGGGACTTGTGTTTATCTTCTTCGAGATCCTGCCGCACTTCCCGGTCGGCGTCTCCGAAGTGCACTTCATCCTCGGCTCGACCTTGTTCCTGCTGTTTGGCGCGGCGCCTGCGGCCTTCGGCCTCGCGTTTGGCCTGCTGTTCCAGGGCATCTTCTTCGAGCCGCCCGACTTGCCGCAATATGGCATGAACGTCACCACGCTATTGGTGCCGCTGTTCGGAATCCAGGCGATCGCCACGCGGATCATTTCGAGCAACACGGCCTATGTCGATCTGAAGTACCGCCAGGCGCTGGCGCTTTCGACGACCTATCAGGCGGGCGTCATCGCCTGGGTGGCGTTCTGGGCGATTTATGGCTCCGGCTTCGGCGCGACCAACCTCGCCAACATCGCGACCTTCGCGGCGTCCTATGCGCTGGTCATCGTGATTGAGCCGCTCGCCGATCTCGGCGTGCTCGCGCTGGCAAAGTCGCTGCGCGGCGTCACCGCGCCCGGCCTCGTCACGCCGCGTTTGCACAGCGCGGCCTAGAGACAAGCGAACGGGCGGCCATGATGGCCGCCCTTCGCAGCCACCATGCTCACGCTCTCTCTGATAGGCATCGGTTGCGGCGATCCCGAGCAGCTCACGCGTGCCGCGATTACTGCCATCAACGCGGCCGATCTCGTCCTGATCCCCCGCAAGGGGACGGCCAAGTCCGACCTCGCCGATCTCAGGCGGACGATCTGCGCCGATCTGCTCACCAGCGACACGACCCGCATTGCCGAGTTCGATCTGCCCGTGCGGGACGCCGCTGAAGCGGACTATCGCAAGGGCGTGGACGATTGGCATGATGCCGTGGCCGCCGTCTGGTCGCAGACGATCGGGGATCATCTCGAAGGAGAGGGCAAGGTCGCGCTGCTGATCTGGGGCGATCCCTCGCTTTATGATTCCTCGCTGCGCATTGCGCGGCGGCTCAATCCCTCGCCAAAGATCGAGGTCGTGCCCGGCATCACCTCGATCCAGGCGCTGTGTGCGGCGCATGCGTTGCCGCTCAACGACATCGGCGAGCCCTTTCTAGTTTCGACCGGACGCCGCTTGCGCGATGGCGGTTGGCCGGCAGGTGTCGATACCGTGGTGGTGATGCTCGACGGCGGCACGGCGTTCCAGTCGCTTGATCCGGCGGGCCTGCACATCTGGTGGGGGGCCTATCTCGGCATGCCCGATCAGATCGTGATGTCCGGCGCGCTGGCCGAGATCGGCCCGCGCATCGTCGCCGTGCGGCAAGAGGCGCGCGAACGGCACGGCTGGATCATGGACAGTTACATCCTCAAGCGCAGGCTGTGAGGCAAGCGAGGCAGCATGCTCCCCGAATGGGTCACCCAACAATGCCCCGATATCTCCGCAGTCCATCGCGGGGCGGCGGTGGCGCGGCAGGCGCAACTGACGAAACCGACCGGCGCGCTCGGCCGGCTCGAGCAGCTCGCGATCGAGCTTGCGGGCCTGCAAGCAACCGAGCAGCCGCGCGCGGCGCGGGTGCCGATCATCATCTTCGCCGGCGATCACGGCATCGTCGCGCAGGGCGTCTCGGCCTATCCGCAGGAAGTGACGATCGCGATGCTGGCGAACTTCGCCTCCGGCGGTGCCGCAATCTCGGTGCTGGCGCGTGAGCTGGGCTCCAGCCTGGAGGTCGTCGACGCCGGCACGCTGGCGCAGGAGGAGATGGCTGGAATCGTGACCGACAAGCCGCGCAGCGGTACGCGCGATTTCAGCGTCGAAGCTGCGCTCACCCCCACGGAGCTGGCATTTGCGTTCGAAGCCGGCCGACGTGCGGTGACGCGCGCACAGGCCGGGCAGCCCGATCTTCTGATCTTCGGCGAGATGGGCATCGGCAACACCACGACATCGGCGGCGATCGCGGCCGGCTTGCTCGGCGTGAGCGCCGCGGAGATCGCGGGCAGCGGTACCGGCATCGACGCGGCCGGCCGTGCGCACAAGGCGCGGGTGATCGACGCTGCAATCGCACGCCATGACATTGCGGGCGCTGCGCCCGAAAAGATCCTGTGCGCCGTCGGCGGTCTCGAGATCGCCGCCATCTGCGGTGCCGTTATCGCGGCTGCACAGCACCGCATCCCCGTGTTGATCGACGGCTTCATCGTGTCGGTCGCGGCGCTGGCGGCGGTGCGGCTCAACCCTTCGTGCCAGCTGTTCCTGCTGGCCTCGCACCAGTCGGCGGAGCAGGGGCATCGGCTGGTGCTCCGCGCGCTGAACGTGCAGCCGCTGATCAGCCTGGATCTCAGGCTCGGCGAAGGATCGGGCGCGGCCATCGCGCTGCCGCTTGTGCGGTCGGCCTGCGCGCTCCACAACGGCATGGCGACCTTTGCGCAGGCCAATGTGCCTGATCGTCCGGCCTGATCAAATCGTCCGCTGATTGACGGAGACGACGCGCCAGCCGGTCGCGAGCCGGTCAATCCTGGTCAGCGACAGCGGATCGATCACGAAGCGCAGGGCCGCTTGTGGCGTCAGGTCGAGCGCGATGCACAGCGCCGCCCGGATCGTGCCGGAATGCACGACGAGCGTTGCGGCCCCGGTGCCGATCTTCGACAAACCCAGGCGGACCCGCGCGACCTGTTCCTCAAAGCTTTCGCCGCCGGACGGCCGTCCGCGCGCCGGATCGCTCCAGAACCGTGCATAGGCCTCGCCACCGGTCGCGGCGAGTTCGTCATGCCGACGGCCGGTCCAGTCGCCAAAGTCTTGCTCGCTGAATTCGTCCAGCTGCAGCGGCTCGAGCCCCAGCGCGCGGGCCGTTTCGACGGTGCGCCGCGACGGGCTCGCATAGCTCGCGGCGTCCCGTGGCAGGCGCTGCCGCAGTGCCTCCAGCTGCGCCCGAGCGCCGAGATCGGCCGGTGCGTCGGCCGCATGGATCGTCCCCGCGACGCCATCGACGGGCGCGTGCCGTATCAGCCAGAGGAAGGTCTCGCCTCCCATGCTTATCTCCAAGGAAACTGGTCGTTGTGGCAATAACGCCGCAACTGGCACATTGACTCTGTCTGGATCGTAATCCTAGATGCTCGCGACGGTTTCCCCGAGAGGGGATGAAAAGGGAATGCGGTGCGGGGAGTTTGTCCCCAATGCCGTGGCTGCCCCCGCAACTGTAAGCGGCGAATCTTGCGTCACGAGCCACTGGGTATCTCGGTCCCGGGAAGGCGATGCAAGGTACTGACCCGCGAGCCAGGAGACCTGCCGTCAGCCGTGGTCACACGCGAAGATGTCGGTCGGGGAGTACAGACATTCGGCTTCATCGGAAGGCTGCAAGCCGGACGATGGGACCCTGGTTCGCGGTGACGTGCCACTGACGTCACTCCGAGGTCCAAGACCGTGTATTCCCTTCGTATCGTACGACCACGCCGTTTCCTACTGGCATCCGCCGCTCTCACATCTTTCGTCGCCATCGACATGCCAGCGGCCTTGGCGCAGCAGGCCCGCGAGCCACTGCCGCCCGTCGAGGTGTCGGCGCCACAATCCCGCAGGCAGTCCAGCCCGGCCGGACGGGACGCGCAGAGCTCACGCCGCGCAGCAGCGCGCCGGCCGGGGACTGCATCCGCAGTGCCCAAGCCCGTCGTGCCGACCACGGCGGCACAGACGCCGCTCAACACCAATGCCGTCGCCGAAAGCGCTTCGCGCCTCGGCCTGACCGTGCGAGAAACACCCGCGACCGTGGAGGTGATCTCGGCCGCAACCATGCGCGAGCAGGGCTACCGCACAGTCTCCGACGTCGCGCACGGAGCGGTGGGCGTCACAGCCGGCGACAATCCGGCCGAGCCTTCGGCTTTCTCCATGCGCGGCTTCACCAACAGCCAGATCAACACGCTCTACAACGGCATCAAGATCGGTCCGCAGAACATGACCTCGCGGATCATGGACACGGCCAATCTGGAGGCTGTCGAATTCCTGAAGGGTCCGGCATCACTGATGTCAGGCGAGGGCGCCGCCGGCGGCGCGATCAACTTCGTCACCAAGCAGCCGCACACCGGTCCGATCCGGAACGAGGCGGATTTCTCCTGGGACTCGCTGAACTCGTTCCGGGCGCATTACGGCTCGGGCGGCAGCACCAATGTGCAGGGGCTGGACTACCGCTTCGACGTCAGCCGTTCCTCGCTCAACGGCTTTGCCGACGACACCAACACCAAGACGCTCAATGTCTCCGGCCAGCTCAACTACCGCATCTCCGACAGCCTCAAGGTCTGGGGCGCGATCGAGTATCGGGAAGATCGCTCGAAAGCCTATTGGGGTGCGCCGCTGGTGCCGATTGCCTTCAGCGGCTCGCATGCGACGACGGGGATCGTTTCCGGCAATTACGTCTCGAACTACAACAAAACCGATCTCGGTGCCGTCACGATCGACGACCGCACCTTCAATACTAACTACAACGTCCTCGACAACAGGAACGTAGCGAAGGAGGTGTGGCTGCGCGGCGGTTTCGAGCTGAATCTGGCGCCCGACCTGACGCTGAAAAGTCAAGCCTATGCTTACGGAGCTGAGCGCACATGGTTCAACAATGAGATCGAGGCGTTCAATTCCGGGACCAACATGGTCGATCGTGAGCGCTTCTATGTCGCGCACAGCCAACGCTTGGTCGGCAACGTCACCGATTTGATCTGGGATGCGAATATCGCCGGCTTTGACAACCGTTTGGTCACGACGCTTTCCTCAAGCTACCTTGATTTCGTGAGGCCGGGCGCCGCAAATTTCCCCGGCGATTCCGTTCCGCTGGTCGATCCGCCTCGCGGCTATTACGGCCTGCTCACCATTCAGCAGCAGACCGCGCGCATCGACAATGAGGCGCTGTCGTTCGAGGACCGGTTGAAGTTGACACGGACCTTTGCGCTGGTCGGCGGCCTGCGCGTCGAGCATATCGGGCTCGACCGCAATTCGACCGACAAGTTCGGTCTGGAGAAGGCGAACTTCCCGTTCTCGCAATCCTGGGTCCCGACCACGGGCCGTATCGGCTACACCTGGGAAGCCGTACCGGGCCTGACCTTTTTCAGCCAATACGCCACCGGCGCAGACATCTCGGCCAACAACATCTTCCTGCTCAATCCGACCGATCCGCTGAACCTGACCACCGCGCGCACCTACGAGACCGGCGTCAAGCACCTGTTCTGGGACAACCGGGCGGAGTGGTCGTTCTCGGCCTACGACATCCTGCGCAAGAACGTCTATGCCGCGGCCGGCGGCATGCAGCTCAACCTTGCCGGACGGCAGGAATCGAAGGGCGTCGAGCTTGCCGCGTCCGTGCGTCCGATCGGTCCCCTGCGTCTCTGGGGCAACATCGCCTATGTCGATGCGCGCTACGCCGACTTTAATTTTGTCGGCGGCTCGTTCTCCGGCAACACGCCGCCGAACGTGCCGCGCGTCGTGGCGAATGCCGGAGCGTCGTATCGGTTCTTCACGCCGTGGCCCGTGGAAGTCGGCGTCACCGGCCGTCACGTCGGCGACCGCTACAACACCGATGCGAATGTCGTGACGATGAAGGCCTACACTGTCGCGGACGTCTATGCCTTCGTCGACATCCCGAAGACGGTGTTCAACGCGGTCGACCAGGCTCGCCTGACTTTCCGGGTGCGCAACATCGCCGACAAGCGCTATGCGATCTGGGGCGATCCGTTCTATCCCGACCAGATCCTCTTGGGTGCACCGCGCACCTATGAACTCTCGGCCGCATTCAAATGGTAGGATGCTGATCGATGATGCGCGCGATCGTCCTGCTGCATCGATGGCTCGGGATCGCGTTCTGCCTGCTATTCGCGATGTGGTTCGCGACGGGAATCGTGATGCACTTCGTTCCGTTTCCGTCTCTGACGGAAGCGGAACGCTTCGCCGGGCTTGGGCCGCTGGATGGCGCCGAGACGAGGCAGCTTGCGGTCGCCGATGCCGTGGCCGCGAGCGGCATTGCTGATGCGACTCGCGTTCGCCTGATCCAGCGCAGTGACGGACCGGTCTATGTCGTCTCGGGGCCGTCGCGCGCGGGCGCAGTGCGTGCCTCCGACGGAGCCGGCGCCTCGGTCGCATCTTCCGACGTCGCGCTGGCCATCGCGCGAGACCACGCGCGCAGCCGCGGGCTGGATGCCGCGCGGGCCGCAATCCTTGCGCGCGCGGACTATGACCAATGGAGCGTGCCGAACGGCTTTGACCGCCACCGGCCCTTGTTTCGGGTTGCCCTGGGCGACGCCGCTGGAACGGAGGTCTATGTCTCCTCGCTCACCGGCGAGATCGTCCTGGATACGACGCGCAGCGAGCGGACCTGGAATCTCGTCGGCAGCGTGCTGCACTGGATCTATCCAACGATCCTGCGAAGCAATTGGTCGCTGTGGGATCGCGTGGTCTGGACCTTGTCGCTGCTGGCCCTGATCGCGGCCTTGCTGGGCGCTGTGCTCGGCCTTGCGCGGATCAAACCTCGAAGCGGTCTGATCGGCTCGCCCTGTCGCGGCTGGCATGCGCTGCATCATCTCATCGGCCTCGCGGCGATGGTGTTCGTGCTGACCTGGATTTTCAGCGGCTGGCTCTCCATGGATCACGGGCGGCTGTTCTCGCGTGGGCAATTGATCTCCGCTGAATCACGCGTGATGAACGCCTCACCGAACTGGACGACGGCTCCATCGTTCGATCGGCAGCCTGTATCGCCGTCGGCCCGTGAGATCGAATGGTTTGCCTTCAACGGCAATCTCTATCGGCGGGATCGGATCGCCCTTGCCGGTCAGACCTTGATCGAGGCAGGGGATGCGCCCCGCGATGGACCAACGAGATCTCTGGATGTGCACGAGGTCCAGGGGCTGACCGCGCGCCTCGCGGCCGGCTGCGGCGGTCCGTCTGTACTTGCCGAGGACGACAACTATCCCGCGCGGTCCACTGTCCCGGGCGCCCCGGTCTACCGCTCGTATTGCGGTGACCTCTGGTTCGACATCGACGGCGCCGACGGCAATTTGCTGCAAAGGCTGGATTCATCGCGGCGAGCTTATCGCTGGTTCTACGGCGCGCTGCATACGTTGGATTTTCCGGTTCTCGTCGCGCATCCGTTGCTGCGCGACGGCTTGGTCGTCGGGCTCTGCTCCCTTGGCTTTCTGTTCTCCATCACGGGCATCATCATCGGCTGGCGCCGCCTGCGTCCGTCCTTCGCGGCCTGAGAGCCGGAGCGGGCAAAACCACCGCTTACTGATCGTACAATAAAGAGAGGCTGAGCCGACTGCCATGCATAGCTCATAAGCAATCGCATGGTCCGTAGGGCCGGTCGATCGCCTGCAAATTAGACAGTGCGTGCGGGGCGCGTGGATTGCGCTGCAGCGGATGTGGTGTTTCGTCCGGGAAAATTCGTGGTGCGCCGCACTTATGTCGCGTCGAACGATCCACACCGACGTGCTCTCCATGCGGGCAGGGCTGCACTAAAATGTGCCTCGCCGCGCCGCGCCGGTCGCGGGCTGGTCCAGTGCATTGCGACAACTCTGGCCCTATCCCGAGGCCATCGCTCTGTCCCACGCTCGCAAGCGGTGGCATGACAGGGGATGATGATGAGCGCTCTCGGTTTGCGATTGAACCTCGCGAAGGACGGGAACCACCCGGCGTCCGGTTCGAATGTCGTCCGCAGCTGACCCACACATGAGCACTGACGAAAATCACTGGGAAGTTGGCACCGATATCGGCGGCACCTTCACCGACATCATCGCGATCCGACACTCCCCCGCGGAGGCACGGATCGCGAAGGTGCCGTCGCGACCTCAAGCTCCGGTTCAGGCGATGCTGGAGGCGATCGAGGCGGTCGGCCTGCGCAAGAGCGAGGTCAAGCGCTTCGTCCACGGCACCACGCGCGTGACCAACGCCATCGTCGAAGGACGGCTGCCGAAAGTGGCACTGGTGGCGACCGAAGGCTTTGCCGACGTGCTGGAGATCGCGCGCTATCGCCGCCGCGATCTCTATCGTCTCGACGTCCCGCCAAAATCGCTGCCGCTGGTGCCGCCGGAACGATGCTTCGGGCTTGCTGAGCGCCTCGATCACGAGGGCCGGGTGCTGAAGGCGCTGGATGACGCGGAGATCGAGCGTCTGGTGGCCTGGCTGAAGGGGACCGGCGTGCAGAGTGTCGCGGTCGCGCTGCTGCATGCCTATGCCAATCCGGTGCACGAGAAGATGCTCGGCGAGCGGCTCAAGGGCGTCGTTGCCCACGTCTCGCTGTCGCACGAGGTCAATCCCGAGGCGCGCGAATACGAGCGGACTTCGGCGACCGTGTTCAACGCCGCGGCGATGCCGATTGCGGTGGAATATCTCAGCGAACTGGAGCTGCGGCTGCCGATCGGTCCCGGCCTGCAGGTGTTTCATTCGGCCGGCGCCATGGTGCCGATCTCGGCCGTGAAGCGGCGGCCGCTGGTGATGGCGATGTCGGGCCCCGCGGCCGGCGTCTCCGCATCGGTCAGCATCGCGCGCCAGCTCGGCACGTCCCGGATGCTGACGTTCGATATGGGCGGCACCACGACCGACGTGTGCCTGATCGTCGACGGTCAGGCCGAGATGACCGACGGCCGCATGCTCGGCGACAAGCCGCTGCGCCAGCCGATGCTCGCGGTGCACTCGATCGGGGCGGGCGGCGGCTCGATCGTGCGCAACGGCTCCGGTGGCCTGACGGTCGGACCGGAAAGCGCCGGCTCCGAGCCTGGACCGGCCTGCTACGGCCGCGGCGGTACCGAGCCGACCATCACCGATGCCAACGCCGTGCTCGGCTATCTCAATCCGGACGCCAAACTCGGCGACCGGATCGGAATTGACATCAAGGCAGCCAGTGATGTCATCGCGCCGATCGCGCGCACTCTGGGGCTGAGCCTGACCGAAACCGCGCTCGGCATCATCAAGGTCGCGAACGCGACAATGGCGCGCGCGCTCCGCCGCGTCACCGTCGAGCGCGGCATCGACGGGCGCGACTGCACGCTGCTCGCCTTTGGCGGTGGTGGCCCGATGCATGCCGCGGGCCTTGCAGATCTCTACGGGATTGCCGAGGTCGTCGTTCCCAGCGCGTCGAGTGCGTTTTCGGCACTGGGCTGTCTCACTGCCGATTTCAGCTTCCTCCAGCAGCAAACTCTGCGCGCTGCGCTCGATGGCATCGACCTCGCCCGTGTGTCGGAGCGGATCGGGGTGCTGATCGACGATGCCTCGGCGCCGCTGATCGCCAACGGGGTTGCCGCGACCGAGATTCAGATCGAGCTGGTGGCCTTGATGCGCTACGCGGCGCAGAACGACGCCATTCCGGTGCCGTTCGCGCGACCGCTCGACGTCATCACGCTGAAGAAGGATTTTCTGGCCCGGCACCACGAGCTGTTCGGCTATGCGACGGGCGAGAGCTGCGTCATCGAGTCCGTGCGGGTGCAGGCGCGCCGTCCATCGACGACCGTCGTGAGCCGGCCGGCCATCGCGGTCAGAACGGTCTCCAAAGGCGAGCGCATCTGCTCGTTCGATGGCTTTCACGACATCGCCACAAGCATCATCAACCGTGCCTCGCTGACCGAAATCGTCAGCGGCCCGGCCATCATTGAAGACGCATGGTCGACCGTGGTGGTCCCGCCCGGCTGGCAGGCGAGGCCTGATGTTTCAGGCAATCTGTTCCTGACGCGGGGGGCCGCATGAAGCTCGATCCGTTCGTCGTCGAAGTCATCCGGCACGGGCTTTCGGCCGCCGCCGAGGAAATGAGCCTGGTGATGACGCGCTCGGCGCGCTCGCCGCTGCTGCGCGAGGCCGGCGACCTGTCGTCGGCGATCACGGACGCCCGCGGCGACCTGGTCGGGCAGGGCCGCGACATCCCGATCCATCTCGGCGCGATGGCCTACACGGTCCTCGAATTGCTGAAAGTGGTGCCGCGCGACAGCCTGAACGACGGCGACGCATTGATCTACAATGTCGGCCCGCTCGGCGGCAATCATCTCAACGACGTCAAGGTCGTGCGGCCCGTCTTCGTCGATGGCGAGATCGTCGCGTTCGCGGTCAGCCTCGCACACTGGCCCGATATCGGCGGCACCTGGCCCGGCAGCTATTTTGCGAAAGCCATCGACACCTTCCAGGAGGCGATGCGCATTCCGCCGGTTCTGATCGCCACGGCAAGCGGCGTCAATACGTCGATCGTGCAGCTGCTCAAGGCCAATGTTCGCGATCCCGAATCCTGCGAGGGCGATCTTCTCGCACAGATCGCCGCAACGAAAGCCGGCGAGAAGCGCATCGTCGAGCTCTGCCGCGAGCACGGCAAGGCGGTCTTCACGGCGGCGCAGTCGCGCCTGCACGATCTCTCCGAAATCGAGATGCGCGAGGCGTTGCGCGATCTGCCTGATGGCGTCTACGAGGGTGAGGACTATCTGGACGACGGCGGCGTCGACGACGCGCCCGCGCGCATTCATGTCAAGATCACCATCGCCGGCGACGAAGCGACCTTCGATCTTTCAGGAAGCTGCGACCGCGTCTCGAATTTCTGCAACACGACGCCGTTCATGGCGCGCTCGGCGGTGGCCTATGCCGCGCGCATCATGAGCGGGCGCGACATGAACCAGAACGCGGGCGCGTTGCGGCCGCTGACCATCATCACGCGCCCTGGCTCGATCCTGGAGCCGGGCTGGAATGCCTCGGTTGCTGCCGGCAATCATGAGACCTCGATGCGCATCGTCGATGCGATTTTTCGGGCAATGCAGGACACTATTCCGGAGCGCCTGTCTGCGGGCGGGGCGACCACGGCGGGCGTCCTCTTCTTCGCCGAACCGCGGCAGAACGGTTCGTGGAAGATGCTTTACGAGGTGCACGGCGGTGGCGAGGGCGCGCGGCATGATCGCGACGGCATCTCGGCGACGCGGGTGCATCTGTCCAACACCTCAAACACGCCGGTCGAGGTGATCGAGGCGAATTACGCGATCCAAATCGAGCAGCAGGCCATTCGCTGGCAGTCCGGCGGCGCGGGCGCCCATCGCGGCGGGGACGGCGTCATTCGTAGCTATCGCATCCTGGCACCCTCAATCCATCTGACCACCTGCATCGAGCGCATGGTGATGGCGCCGTTCGGCATGCAGGGCGGTAAGCCCGGCAAGGCCTGCCGCATCTCGCTGATCCGGCAGGGCGCGAACGTCGCGATCGACGGCAAGTCGAACCTGGTGCTGCAGCAAGGCGATCTCGTCACGATCGAGACCTGTGGTGGCGGTGGCTACGGCGCCGAGGCTGCGGAATGAGGGGATTGCAATGAGCAGATTGTTGCGAACCGGGCTGAATGCCGGCGACAGCGCGCCCATGGACGTGGTCGGCGGCGAGGGCGTCTATTTTCATCTCTCGGATGGTCGCAAGCTCATCGACGGCAGCAACACCGGCGGCGGTCTCGGACATCGTCATCCCGCGATGGTGGAGGCGATCCGCCGCGCCGCGGATACGCCCGTCGTGAACGAGGGCTGGACCTGGGTCGGCCGCGAGCAGGCGGCTGACGACTTGATGGCCACCGCGTTCAAGGGCGAAGACGATTGGGTCGGTGCGGTGCGCTTCTGCATCAGCGGCAGCGAGGCCAATGACATGGCGCTGTCGCTCTGTCAGGCCCTGACGCAGCGGTCCGCGCTGGCGACGCGCGAACGCGCCTATCACGGCATTACGGGCCTGTCGCGCAGCATGACCGTGCAGCCGCAATGGCATGGCGGCCTCGCGGTGCACTCAGGCGGCTCGAAGCTGCCGGCGCCGATGGCGCCGGTGCGGATATTGCCGGCGCCGCAGGGCGCGATCTACGGCGCGCCGGCCAACAATGTTCCCCCCAGCGAATATCTGGCCGATGCCACGCGCCTGCTTTCGGATACGGCAGCGACGATCATCGACTACACGCAAGGCGGCATCTACTACGATGGCGCCTATCAGGACGAGGTGGCGCGGTGCGCGCGGCAGGCCGGCTCCTACTGGATCGCCGACGAAGTGGTGACTGGTGCGGGCCGTGCCGGGCGCTGGTTCGCGTTCCAGGGAGCCGAAAGTCGTCCCGATATCGTGACGCTCGGAAAATCGCTCGGCGGTGGCGCGGCGGCGGTTGCCGCGGTCGTGGTGTCGAAAGACATCGTCGAGCGGCTCAAGGGCACGAGCTGGCAGAATTACGGCACGTTGCGCGGGCATCCCATCAGCATGGCTGCCGTCAGCGCCTATCTGAAAGTCATCAGCGATGACGAGATTTTGGAGCACGTCAGGGGTCTCGAAAAGCTGTTCACCCGCCGCCTTCTGGCCATCGCGCAGAAACATCCAAGCGTGCAGCGCCTGGCGGGACAGGGGCTGCACTGGACCGTGGAGTTGCACGGGCCGGACTGGCGCTCCTGGCATGCCGACACCACCGAGGTGCCGATTGCCTCGCGCGTCGCGGAGCGGGCGCTGGAGGCGGGCGCCGTGATCGGGACCAGCGGCGAGCAGACTTCCCTGTTCCTCGCGCCGCCACTCGTGATTTCCGAGCATGAGGCCGGGCAGCTTCTGGACGCGCTGGACCACGGTCTCGATATTGCGGATGAGGAGCAGACATGAGGATGGAGCGTGCAGCGCACACGATGCCGATGTGCAGGCGCCGGCTGGCAAGTCCGGGCGATGCTGCGTTATGCTGCGCGCGCCGGCACGTGCTTGAAACTGTAGCTTAGCTCAAAGACATCACCAGGAAATCGCTGATGCGTATCGTCAATGTTGCCGCCGCCCAGATGGGCCCGATCCAGAAAGCGGACAGCCGCGAGGCCGTGGTCAAGCGCATGATCGCGCTGATGGATGAGGCCAAGAGCAAGGGCGCCGACCTAATCGTCTATCCGGAACTGGCGCTCACGACCTTCTTTCCGCGTTGGTACGTGGAGGACCGGGCCGAGTTCGACAATTGGTTCGAGCGCGAGATGCCGAACGCGGCGACGAAACCGTTGTTCGAGCGCGCGGCGCAGCACCAGATGGCGATGAATTTCGGCTATGCGGAGCTGACGCCGGACGGGCATCATTTCAACACTGCTGTTCTCACCGACAAATCCGGCAAGATCGTCGGCAAATATCGCAAGATCCATCTGCCGGGCCATGTGGAATACGACACCAAGCGCTCGCACCAGCATCTGGAGAAGCGCTATTTCGAGCCGGGCGATCTCGGCTTCAATGTCTGGCGCGAGCTGGGCGGCATCATCGGCATGGCCATCTGCAACGACCGGCGCTGGCCCGAGACCTATCGCGTGATGGGCCTGCAGGGCGTCGAGATGGTGCTGATCGGCTACAACACGCCGTCGGTGAATGCGGAGAGGAGCGATGAAGGCGTCGAGAAACGGTTGTTCCATAACCGCCTCTCGGCGCAGGCCGGCGCCTATCAGAACGCGACCTGGGTTGTCGCGGTGGCCAAGGCCGGTAACGAGGACGGACACCCGCTGTTCGGCGGCAGCCTGATCGTCGATCCCAACGGCGAGATCGTCGCCGAAGCGAAGACGGAGGAGGACGAACTGCTGGTCCATCCTTGCGACCTCGATGCCACCACCTTCGGCAAGACCACGATCTTCAATTTCGCGCAGCACCGCCGCATCGAGCATTACGGCCTGATCACCAGCCGTACCGGCGCGGTGCCGCCGCCGGAGACGTGACGTCGATGACTGGCCAGAGCACATCCGGCATATCCTTGCGCGAGCTCGATCCGCGCGACCGCTACAAGCTGCTCTGCGGCGTGGTGGTGCCGCGGCCGATTGCGCTGGTGACGACGCTCGATGCCAACGGGGCGGTCAACGCCGCGCCGTTCAGCTTCTTCAACGTGTTTTCGGAGACTCCGGCGCTGATCGTGCTCGGGCTTCAGCACAAGCCGGATCACAGCCCGAAGGACACCACCCGCAACATCCATCGCGACGGCGAGTTCGTCGTTCACATGGTTGATGAGGCGCTCTCCGCGGCGATGAATGACTGCGCGGTCGATTTCCCGTCCGGTGACAGCGAGGTCGCCGCGGCAGGGCTGGCGACGCTTCCCTCTGTAGACGTGAAGGTGCCGCGCCTCGCCGCGGCACCCTTTGCGCTCGAATGCCGGCGCCATGTCGCCCTAAATTTTTCGCCCGATCGCGAACTGCTGGTCGGCGAGGTGCTCCGGGTTCACGCCCGCGAGGGCCTCGTCGACGAGGCCAACATGTATGTCGATCTCGACGCCTACCGGCCGATCGGCCGCATGTTCGGCAATCTCTACACGACGCAGCGGGATACGTTCGCGCTTGTCCGGGAGAGCCACGCGCAATGGCTCGCGCGGCAGGACGCCAAAGAGCTGAAGGACGCCTAGTGGTTCGAGAACTGCACCGTACCCAGCGCCATGGTGACGGCCGCCTGTGTCGGGTCGATCACGGCAATGCCGAGCGCCTCTTCCAGCGGGCGGCGGTGCCGTGCCATGCCGGCGCAGCCCATCACGATGGCACGGGCGCCGTCCTCGTCGCGCAGCGCGCGGCCGATTTCGATCATTTTGGCCAGCGTGCCTTCGCCCGAGGCGGTTTCCGCGACGCTCATGTTGAGCGGCCGCTCGCCGGCAAGACGTTCGGTCAGTCCCATCTGCCTGAGATAGCGCATGTGACGCGGGATCGAGCGCTGGGCGATCGCGATGACGCCAAAGGTCTCGGCGCGGGCCATCGCGGTCAGCACGCCGCACTCGGCAATGCCGAACACGGGCCGGTCGGTGCCTTCGCGACAGACCTGAAGCCCGGGATCGCTGTAGCAGGCGATGACAAAGGCCGCCGAGCTGTTGTCGCCCTCGACCAGCCGGCGCAGCGGCATGGCGACGCCATCGACATCGGCCTGGCTTTCGATGCCGAAGGGACCCTCGGCCAGCGTCTGGCAGACCAGTTCCGGCCCGCCCTCGAAACCGAGCGGCTTCAGCGCGTCCTCCAGCCCTCGCGTGACCGCAGGGTTGGAATTTGGATTGATGACGAGAATGCGCGGTCGGGACATGCTGGTCTTCCTGCAAAATTTCGATCACTTAACTTGAGCCTATCATGGAGTGCCTCATGACTGAACCCGCTTACGACCTGATCATTCGCGGTGGGCGCGTCGCGACGACGACCGACGTCTTTGAAGCCGATGTCGCCATCTCCGGTGAGACCATCGCCGCTATCGGCCGCGGGCTTCCGGCTGCGAAGCGCGAGATCGACGCGCGCGGGAAACTCGTTCTACCCGGCGGCGTCGACAGCCACGCCCATATCGAGCAATTGTCCGCTGCCGGCATCATGAACGCCGACACCTTCGAGAGCGCGACCGTCTCGGCGGCCTTCGGCGGCACGACCACGGTGATCCCGTTTGCGGCCCAGCATGTCGGCATGAAGCTGCCGCAGGTGGTGGAGGATTATCACGCCCTCGCCAAGAAGGGCGCAGTGATCGACTACGCCTTTCACATGATCATTGCGGATGCGACCCGGGAAACGGTCGAGGAGCACATTCCGGCGCTGGTGAAGCAGGGCCACGCCTCGATCAAGATTTTCATGACCTACGACCGGCTCAAGGTGGATGATGAGCCGCTGCTGGACATCCTTCTTGCCGCGCGCCAGTCCGGCGCGATGTTGTGCGCCCATGCCGAAAACCACGGCATCATCGCCTGGATGGTGAAGCGCCTGCTCGCGCGCGGCTACACAATGCCGAAATATCACGCCGTCAGCCACGCCCGCGTGTCGGAGGCGGAAGCCTTTACCCGGTTGATCGGCATGGCTGCGCTGATCGACCAGCCCATCATGATCTTCCACGTCTCCACCGCCGAAGGCGCCAAGGTGATCCGCGATTCGCGCGGGCAGGGGTTGAAGGTGTTTGCCGAGACCTGTCCGCAATACCTGTTCTTCACCGCAGCCGATCTCGACAAGCCCGAGGTGGAAGGAGCCAAGTGGATGTGCAGCCCGCCGCCGCGGACGCATTCAGACCAGGAGGCGCTGTGGCAGGCGCTGTCGCTCGGCGATCTCCAGACCATCTCGTCGGATCACGCGCCGTATCGCTATGACGAGACCGGCAAGCTGCGCGCCGGCCCCAATCCGAACTTCAAGCAGGTCGCGAATGGCCTGCCGGGATTGGAGCTGCGCCTGCCGCTGCTGTTCGACGCGATGGTGTCGAACGGGCGGCTGGGCCTGGAAAAGTTCGTCGAACTGACGTCGACGGCGCCGGCCAAGATTTACAATCTGCATCCGCGCAAGGGCTCGATCGCGGTCGGCGCCGATGCCGATATTGCAATCTGGGATCCTAATCGCGAGGTCGAGATCGCCGATGAGATGATGCACGACCTTGCCGGCTACACGCCGTTTGCAGGCCGCAAGCTGAAGGGCTGGCCGGTGTCGGTGCTGTCGCGTGGCCGAGTGATCATCGATGGCAACAAGTGCCTCGCGAGCGCAGGCAGCGGCCAGTTCCTGGCACGCAGCGGCGGCGAGGCGGCCATGCCGACGGGGCGGCTCGTGGCCGACATGGATCCCGAGCGCAATTTCGGAGCGAAGCTACTGTGACGGTGGATCGCGCGCGATGAAGATCGTCATCTTCGGCGGCACCGGCTTTGTCGGGCTCAATGTTGCGGAGGCGCTGCTCGCGCGCGGCCATGACGTGACGCTGTACGACCGTGCAGAGTTGCCGCCATCCGCGCGGCGGTCTCTTGCCGACTACGGCGCACGGCTCAAAGCGGTGCAGGGCGATATCACCGACGCAGATGCCATCGATGCCCTCATCGCCGAAGGAGTTGATGCGATCGTGCTCGGCGCGGCCATCACCGCCGGTGATGAACTGGAGAGGGCATCGACCGCGCGCGTTCTCGAGATCAACGTGATGGCGCAGATCCCGATCCTGCTCTCCGCGATCCGGCATGGCGTGCGCCGGGTCGTCAATCTCTCCTCGGCATCGGCCTATGGCGCCGCGGGCGCGCGGGTCGAGATTCTGGACGAGGACACGCCTTGCGATCCGGTCTCGTTCTACGCGATCAGCAAGTTCACATCGGAGCGATCGGTTGCGCGTCACGCCGAGCTCTTCGGCGGTGATTTCCTAAATGTGCGGCTGAGCGCGCTATTCGGACCGTGGGAGCGACCGAGTTCCGTGCGCGACACGCCAAGCCTCCAGTTCCAGATCTTGGCCGCGTTCGCGCGCGGCGAGCCGGCGATCATGCCTGAAGCGGGCATGCGGGACTGGATCTACGCGCCGGATGCGGCCGAGGCCGTCGCACTGCTGATCGAAGCCGAGCGGCCGCGCCACCGGCTCTACAACATCTCCCGCGGAGAACTTTGGCCTGCGCTGCAATGGGGCGAGGCCTTTGCGGCGTTGCATCCCGGCCTGGAGTGCCGGGTCGCGGCGCCCGGCGAGAAAACCGTCATCAAGCTGCATGGGCCCTATCGCGCGCCGCTGTCGGTGAACCGGATGGCGGATGAATTCGGCTGGCGCGCGCAGTTCGGCTGCGCCGAGTCGGCGGCCGCGATGAGCGCCTGGTTGACGCAGCATAAGGAGTGGATCTGAGATGCGGCTGCAGGGGCGCACGGCCATCATCACGGGCGCAGGCTCCGGCATCGGCCGCGCCAGTGCAAAGCTGTTCGCGGAAGAGGGCGCACGTCTTGCTCTGGTCGATCGCGATCCAGCCGGACTTCAGGAAACGTTGAGCTTGGTCGGCGAGGCCATGACGCATATTGGCGACGTCGGCGATGCCGATTTCGCCGAGGCGGTGGCAAATGATGTGGTAGCCCGGCACGGCCAGCTCGATATCCTGATGACTGCCGCTGGCTTCTCCTGTGGCGGCACCGTGTTGACAACGGACCCCGCCGATTGGGATGCGGTGTTCCGCACCAATGTCGGCGGCACCTGGCTGTGGGCGAGGGCAGCCGTGCCGCAGATGCAGCGGCAGAACAGCGGTTCGATCATCACGCTGGCGTCGCAGCTTGCGATTGCCGGCGGCAAGGGCAACAGTGCCTATATCGCCGCCAAGGGCGCGATTGTCAGCCTGACCCGGACGATGGCGGTGGATTTCGCGGCGGACGGCATTCGCGTCAACGCCATCGCGCCCGGTGCGATCGACACGCCGATGCTTCGCCGCAGCTTTGCGCGCCACGCCAATGCGGACGAGGTGCGCGAAGCCTCCCGCGACCGCCATGCCATGAAGCGGTTCGGCCAGGCCGATGAGATCGCGCAGGCCGCGCTCCACCTCGCAAGCGATGCCTCCTCGTTTACGACCGGCACCGTGATGGTGGTCGACGGAGGCTGGCTCGCGGCATGAGTGATGCGCTGACAGAACTGGAAGCGAACGTTCGCGCCGATCTCGCGCGGATCGCGCATCCCGGTGCCGCCTGGCTCGAACCGAAGACGGGACCGGATGGCAAGCCGGCGCTGGATGTGCTCGTGATCGGCGCCGGCCAATCCGGCATCGCCATCGGCTTCGGCCTGCTGCGCTCCCGCGTCAGCAACATCCTGCTGCTGGACAAGGCCGAGGAGGGGAAGGAGGGGCCATGGCTCGCCTATGCCCGCATGCCGACGCTGCGCAGCCCGAAGGACTATACGGGACCTGACCTCGACATCCCCAGCCTGACCTATCAATCCTGGCATGAGGCCCGCTTCGGCACGGAGAGCTGGCAGACACTCGACCTGATCCCGCGCTGCCACTGGGCTGAGTATCTGCTCTGGCTGCGGCGCACAGTCGGCTTGCCGGTGCGCAACGGGAGCGAGCTTCTGGAAATCCGGCCGGCGCGGGATGGTTTGCTGGCCGCACGCGTGAAACGTGGCGATGGCGTCGAGACACTCCATGCGCGCAAGATCGTGCTTGCGACGGGGCAGGAGGGGATGGGGAACTGGATGATCCCCGAGCCGCTGAGCCATCTGCCCATGAGCTCGGTCGCAACCGTCGCCGACGACATCGACTTCGAAAACCTTCGCGGCAAGCGCGTCGCCGTGATCGGCGCCGGCGCATCCGCCTTCGACAATGCGGCAACCGCGCTGGAGGCTGGCGCGGCGGAGGTGCACCTGCTGTGTCGTCGTGCGCAGATCCAGCTGATCCAGCCCTATCGCTGGCTGACCTTCCGCGGCTTCCTGCGCCATTTCAGCGATCTCGACGATGCCTGGCGCTGGCGCTTCATGCGCACCATCCTCGAGATGCGCGAGGGCTTTCCGCAGGCAACTTACGATCGCTGCGCAAATCACGCCAATTTCACATTGCACGAGGGCGCGCCGATCGAGGCGGCCCGCGAGACCGATCGTGGTGTGGAATTGCAGACGCCGCGCGGCGCCATACCTGCGGATTTCGTCATCTGCGGCACCGGCATCGACATGGATTTTTCCGGCCGTGGCGAGTTGCGCGCATTTGCCGGCAATATCGCAACCTGGGCCGACCGCTACCAGCCCCCGGAGAGCGAGCGCAGCGCGCGGCTCGGTCGCTTTCCCTATCTCGCAGACGATTATGCCTTCACCGAGCGTGTCGCGGGCGATACGCCGTGGATCTCGAATATCCATCTCTTCGCCATCGCCTCCACCATGAGTTTCGGTCCGTCGGGATCGTCGATCAACGCGATGACGACCGCGGCGCCGAAGCTGGTGAATGGCCTGACGCGCGGCCTGTTTCGTGCCGATGTCGAACGGCATTGGGCCTCGCTTCGCGCCTATGACGTGCCGCAGGCCGTGGTGACGCGGGCAGCGCGAAACTTGGAGGAATCGCGATGATCGTCCATGCGCCGCCGCGACAAAGCGTCCACAAGAGCGCATCAAGAGACTGGCGCGCAACTTGCTTCTTTCTTAACCTGTCCTGTCGGCGTTCTTGTCGAAAATTTTGGGGAAAACGAATGCGTTTTGTGTCTTTCAGGATGGCATCCTCCGTGCTCGCCACCACTGCGCTTCTGCTTGTCGCCGCTGCGCCTGCGCAAGCGCAAACCAGGGTGGAGACGCTGCGCTATGTCACCGGTGCATCGGTCAACACGCTCGATCCCAACATCCCGGGCTCGACGCGGGAATCCTTCGCACTGAGCATGAGCACTTACGACCGCCTTGTGGCGTTCGGCCGCAAGCAGCTCAACGGCAAATGGGTGTTCGATCTCGACAAGATCGCCGGCGAGCTCGCCGAATCCTACGACGTCAGTCCGGACGGACTGAAGCTGACATTCCGTCTGCGCAAGGACGCCAAGTTCCAGGACGGCTCGCCCGTGACCGCCGAAGATGTGAAATGGTCGCTCGATCGCTGCGTCACCGCGCCGATCCTCGGCAAGGCGCAATTGCTGACGGGATCGCTGACGTCGGCCGACCAGTTCAAGGTGATCGATCCCCTCACAATCGAAGTGACGCTGCCGAAACCCGACAAGCTCGCGCTGCCGAATCTCGCGACCGTCTACCCGCTGATCATCAACTCGAAAGTCGCAAAGGAGCATGCGACACCAGAGGATCCATGGGCCACGGCCTGGCTGAAGGAGCACACCGCCGGCAGCGGTGCTTATGTGATCGAGAGCTTCAAGCCCGGCGAGCAGGTGATCATCAAGCGCAACGAGGCCTGGAACCGCGGCTCGCCCGACAAGCCAGCCTTTTTCAAGCGCGTGATCGTGCAGTCCGTGCCGGAGCCCGCGACCCGGGCCAATCTGGTCGAGCGTGGCGATGCCGATCTCGTCGTTGATCTCCAGGCCAGCGACGTGCAGTCGCTCGAAGTCAAGGGCAAGCTCAAGGTGATCTCGACGCCGCAATACAATTCGATCACCTTCGTCTCGATGAACAACCAGATCCCGCCTTTCGACAACGTCAACGTCCGCCGCGCCGTCGCCTTCGCGCTGCCCTATGAGGACATGTTCAAGGCTGCCCTGTTCGGTCGCGGAGCCCCGCTGTTCGGTGCGACTTGGCCGGATGGCAAGCCGTTGAACGGCATCTATCCGTTCCAGGCGCCGGTGAAGACCGATCTCGACAAGGCGAGGGAGTATCTGAAAGCTGCTGGACTCCCGGAGGGTTTTTCGACCACCTTCAGCTTCAACGTCGGCCAGGCCTCGACCGCCGAGCCGATGGCGGCCCTCGTGAAGGAATCGCTTGCCAAGATCGGGATCAAGGTCGACATCCAGAAGCTGCCGGATGCGCAGATGTCCACGCAAATCAACGAGAAGAAGCTGCCCTTGTTCACGGAAGGCATCGTCGCCTGGCTGCCCTCGACCGATTACTTCTACCGCAATTTCTACACCGGCAATCAGCGCTGGAACTACAGCTCGATCAACAATCCGGAGCTGGCGACGATCGCGCAGGAAGCGCGCTTCGAGCCCGACAAGGCCAAGTACGAGGAAGCCGGCCGCAAGCTCAACGCGATCCATTTCAGCGAGATGCCGCAGATCCCGCTGTGGCAGCCCAACCAGGACGCCGTGATGGCCTCGTCGATCGAGGGCTACACCTATGAATTCCATCGTCAGGTCGACTATCGCGACGTCAGCCGCAAGTGACTTCAAAAAGTAACTTGAGCAAGAAATCATGTCTGCAAACCAGAGGCTCTGAAGGTGATGACAGGTCTTGGTGCGACGGTGGCGCGGGCGGGGAGGCGGCTTCTGTCGTCGCTGCCGGCGTTGTTCGGCGTGCTGGTCTTCACCTTTCTACTGATGCGGGTCCTCCCCGGAGATCCCGCGGTGTTCTTCGCCTCGGGGCCCAATGCCGGCAAGGAAGAGATCGAGCAGATCCGCAAGCAGATGGGGCTCGACAAGTCGGTACCGGAGCAGCTCGTGTTCTATCTGTCCGATATCGGGCGCGGCAATCTCGGCCGCTCCATGATGACCGGCCAGCCGGTCCTGAAGGACCTTCGCGAACGGCTGCCGGCCTCGCTGGAGCTCACCTTCACGGCGCTGCTGATCGCGCTGATCGCGGCGGTCCCGCTCGGCGTGGTCGCAGCCTTGAAACCGGGATCGCTGGTCGATCACGGCGTGCGGCTGTTCTGTGCGCTCGGCGTCTGCGTGCCGACCTTCGTCTCGGGCCTGCTGCTGATCTATGTGTTCTACTATCTGCTCGGTCTTGCGCCTGATCCGACCGGGCGGATCGACGTCTTCACCTCACTGCCGCCGCAGCGCACTGGGTTCCTGTCGATCGATTTCCTGCTCGCGGGGGACATCGAAGGCTGGTGGGCGGCCTGCAAGCAGTTGATCCTGCCGGCGCTGAGCAAGGCCCTGTTCGTCATCGCGCCGCTGGCGCGGATCACACGTGCCTCGATGCTGGTCTCGCTCGGTAGCGATTTCGTGCGCACCGCGCGCTCCGTCGGATTGTCCTGGCAGAAGGTCGTCGTCACCTATGCGCTGCGCAATGCGATCCTTCCCGTCATCACCATTGCAGGCATCGTGTTCTCGACCATGCTTGGCGCGAATGTCCTGGTGGAGAAGGTGTTCTCCTGGCCGGGCGTCGCCTCCTACGCGCTCGATGCGCTGCTGTCGTCCGACTATGCGCCGGTGCAGGGTTTTGTGCTGCTGATGGCTGGCATCTTCGTGCTGGTCAATCTGGTCGTCGATATCTGCTACGGCATCGCCGATCCCAGGGTGTCGATCGGATGATCAGCGCAACCCTCCGCCATTCGGTCTGGATTTTGCGCGGCAACCCGCTGACCGGCGTCGCCGCGGCCGGTGTCCTGCTGTTCGTCCTGGTCGCGATCTTCGGACCGTGGCTCGTGCCCTATGATCCCATCGTCTCCAATGTCTCGGAGGCCTTGCAGCCGCCGAGCGCGGCGCACCTTGCCGGCACCGACCAGCTCGGGCGCGACGTGTTCAGCCGCCTCGTCGTTGCGGCACGGCTCGACCTCGCCATCGCGGTCTCGGCGGTCGGCATCTCCTTCGTCATCGGCGCCGTCGTGGGCTCGTTCTGCGGCTATGCCGGCGGCAGGCTCGACCGCTCGGTCGGCCGCTTCGTCGATGTCATGATGGCCTTTCCGCTGTTTGTGCTGGCGATGGCGATGGTTGCGGCGCTCGGCAACCGGATCGAGAACATCGTGATTGCGACCGCGATCATCAATCTGCCCTTCTACATCCGCTTCGCCCGTGCCGAGGTCAACGTCCGGCGCAATGTCGGCTGGGTGGAGGCGGCGCGTTCCTGCGGCGAGAGCCATTTCTCGGTGGTGCTGCGCTTCCTGTTGCCGAACATCCTGCCGGCGATGGCGGTGCAGATCTCGCTCAACCTCGGCTGGGCGATCCTGAACGCCGCCGGCCTGTCCTTCATCGGCCTTGGCGTCAAGCCGCCGACGCCGGAATGGGGCATCATGGTCGCGGAGGGCGCGCGCTTCATTTCGACGGGGCGGTGGTGGCTGGTGGCCTTTCCGGGCCTCGCGTTGATGATGGCCGTGCTGTGCTTCAACCTCCTCGGTGACGGGATGCGGGACATTCTCGATCCGCGCATGCGCACATGAGCGAGGAATTGCTCAGGATCGACGACCTCCACGTCGAATTCTCGACGCGACGAGGGATGGTCGAGGCCGTGCGCGGTGTGACGCTCACGGTCGAAGCCGGCGAGATGCTTGGCCTCGTCGGCGAAAGCGGCTCTGGTAAGTCGGTCACCGGTTTTGCCACGACGCGGCTGCTCGATGCGGCCGGCCGCGTCACCGCAGGCAAGATACTGTTTCGCGGGCAGGACGTCACAAAACTCAGGGGTGACGATCTCCGGCAGCTCCAGGGCGCCGCGATGTCGATGATCTTCCAGAACCCGCGGGCGGCGCTCAATCCGATCCGCGCGATCGGTTTGCAGATCGCGGACGCGATCCTCACGCACAAGCGGATATCGAAGGATGCCGCCCGCGCCGAAGCGCTGGAGCTGTTGCGCGCCGTCCAGATCCGCGACCCCGAGACGCGGATGAACGCCTATCCGCACGAACTTTCCGGCGGCATGTGCCAGCGCGTCATGATCGCGATCGCGATTTCCTGCAATCCCGCGCTCTTGATCGCCGATGAGCCAACGACCGGACTCGATGTCACCACGCAGAAGGTGGTGATGGACCTCCTGGCGGAGATTGCCGCCGCGCGCGGCATGGCGACGATCCTGATCACGCACGATCTCGGGTTAGCGGCGCGATATTGCCGCCGTATCGCGGTGATGGAACGCGGCCGCATCGTCGAAGAGGCAAGCCCCAGGACGCTCTTCGGCGCGCCGCAGCACGCCTATACCAGGCGGCTGGTGGCGGCGTCGCCAACCGCGACCTCCGGGATCGCGGACCTCGTGACGGAAGAGGAGCGGGAAGGCTACGCGGCTGTCATCGGCAGGCCCAGACGGGAGCCCGTCCACGGGACTCCGCCGCTGCTGGAGGTGCGCAAGCTCGCAAAACGCTTCGACGAGGGCGCTGCGGCGGTGGCGGACTTCTCGATGACGATGGCGGGCGGCGAGAGCGTCGGCCTCGTCGGTGAATCCGGCTCCGGCAAGAGCACGACGTCGCGCATGATCTGCCGCCTGATCGACCCGAGCGAGGGCGAGATCGTGTTCGACGGCCAGGCGATCGGCCATGTGGCGTCGCGCGACTTTCACCGCTCGCAGTTCCGCAAAGATATCCAGATGGTGTTCCAGGACCCGAACGAGAGCCTCAATCCGCGCTTCACCGCCTTCGACTGCATCGCCCATCCCCTGATGCGGCTCGATCGTATGCGTGGGGGCGATGCGCTGCGCAAGCGGGTGGAAGACTGCGCCGATCGCGTGGGGCTGCCGCTGGATCTGTTGCCGCGCTTTCCGCATCAGCTCTCCGGCGGCCAGAAGGCGCGCGTCGGCATCGCCCGTGCCATCGCCTGCCGGCCGCGCCTTCTGGTGCTGGACGAGCCGACCGCTGCGCTCGACGTCTCCGTTCAGGCCGTGGTGCTGCAACTGCTCGACCGCCTGCGGCGCGAGAACGACATCGCGCTGCTGTTCGTCAGCCACGATCTCAACGTGGTGCGGATGCTCTGCGACCGCACCATCGTGCTGCGCAATGGCGGCATCGTGGAGCAGGGCGAGAGCCGGGCGTTGTTCGACAATCCCAAGACCGACTACACGCGCAAGCTGGTCGAGGCGATCCCGCATATCGAGACCGGCCCGGTGCTGGCGGCCGCGCTTTGAGGTCTCGACTGGCCCAGCTAGTGCGGATATCGCGCTGGCGAAGGTCTGGTTAGTGGCATACCATTTGCACGCCAATGAGCTCTGGTTTCACCTGTTCTTGGCCAACGATGGCCGGCATCACGGCACTATTGGGAGGATTTCATGGATCGCAGGACCGTATTGAAGGGACTGGCCGGCGCGGGCGGTCTGGCATTGAGCGGCCTCTCGGCCCCTGCGATCGCACAAGGCGCCTCCGCGCGCACCCTGCGCTTCGTGCCGCAAGCAAATCTCGCCAATTTCGACCCGATCTGGGGCACGCAATATGTCGTGCGCAATGCCGCCGCGCTGGTCTGGGATACGCTCTACGGCGTCGATTCCGCGCTGCAGCCGCAGCGGCAGATGGTCGAGTCCGAGGAAGTGACCGACGACGGCACCACCTGGACGTTCAAATTGCGGCCGGGGCTCAAATTCCACGACGGCGAGCCGGTGCTGAGCAAGGACGTCGTTGCGAGTCTCACTCGCTGGGCGGCACGCGATCCGATGGGGCTGATGCTCAAGGCGCTGCAGCAGGAACTCACCGCTGTCGACGACCGCACCTTCAAATGGGTGCTGAAGCAGCCGTTCCCGAAGATGCTCTACGCGCTTGGCAAGAACAATTCGCCTTGCGCCTTCATCATGCCGGAGCGCATTGCGCAGACCGACCCGTTCAAGCAGATCGGCGATTATGTCGGCTCGGGGCCGATGAAGTTCGCCAAGGGTGAGTGGGTCCCGGGCGCCAAAGCCGTGTTCGAAAAATTCGCCGACTATGTGCCGCGGCAGGAGAAGGCATCGTGGCTCGCCGGCGGCAAGCAGATGCTGCTCGACCGCGTCGAATGGATCGTGATGCCGGATCCGGCGACCGCCGCGGCCGCGTTGCAAAACGGCGAGATCGACTGGTGGGAGAACCCCATCGCGGACCTCGTCCCGGTCCTGAAGAAGAACAAGAACATCAGCGTCGACATCGGCGATCCCCTCGGCAATGTCGGCTCGTTCCGCATGAACTTCCTGTATCCGCCCTTCAACGACGTGCGGGCGCGGCGCGCAGTGCTGATGGCGATGAGCCAGGAAGACTATATGCGTGCGCTCGTCGGCGACGACAATTCGCTGTGGAAGTCGCTGCCGGGCTTCTTCACGCCCGATACGCCGCTCTACACCGAGGCGGGCGGCGAAGTCTTGAAGGGCAAGCGCGATCTCGACGCCGCCAAGAAGCTGCTCGCGGAGAGCGGCTATTCCGGCCAGCCGGTGACGTGCCTGGTGGCGCAGGATCAGCCGATCACCAAGGCGTTCGGCGATGTGACCGCCGATCTCCTGAAGAAGCTCGGCATGAATGTCGACTTCGTCGCGACCGATTGGGGCACCGTCGGCTCCCGCCGCGCGCAGAAGACACCGCCCGGGCAGGGCGGCTGGAACATGTTCCACACCTGGCATGCAGGTTCGGACTGCATCAATCCGGCGCCCTACACCGCCATTCGCGCCAACGGCGACAAGGCGTGGTTCGGCTGGCCGAGCAGCCCCGGCACCGAGAAGGAGGTCACGTCCTGGTTCGAGGCCAAGAACCTCGACGAGGAGAAGGCCGCGGTCGCTCGCCTCAACAAGGTCGCGCTCGAGGACGTCGTCTACGCGCCGACCGGCTTCTTCCTCAGCTACACGGCCTGGCGCAAGAACGTCTCCGGCATCACGAAAGGGCCGCTGCCGTTCTTCTGGGGCGTGTCGAAATCCGCATGACCCTGCGCTGAAGCCAGATGCTCTCCTACATCCTCCGGCGTATCGCCTCGACCTTGCCCGTGATGGCGATCGTCGCGCTGTTCGTGTTCAGCCTGCTCTACATCGCGCCGGGGGATCCCGCCGTGGTGATCGCGGGCGATCAGGCAAGTCCGGAGGATGTGGAGCGCATCCGTCAGAGCCTCGGGCTCGACCGACCCTTCCTGATCCAGTTCGGCAGCTGGGTCTGGCGCATTCTGCACGGCGATCTCGGCACCTCGATCTTCACCAATCTGCCGGTCTCGACCATGATCGGCCAGCGTCTCGGGCCGACGCTGTCGCTGATGATGGTCACGCTCCTGCTCACGATCGTGGTCGCGGTGCCGCTCGGCGTGCTGGCGGCCTGGAAGGCGGGAAGCCTGATCGACCGGGCCATCATGGCCTTTGCCGTGTTCGGCTTCTCCCTGCCGGTCTTCGTCGTCGGCTATGTCCTCGCCTACGTCTTTGCGCTGGAGCTCGAATGGCTTCCCGTGCAGGGCTATACGCCGCTCGCCCAGGGCCTCTGGCCCTGGCTGCAAAACCTGATCCTGCCGTCGATCGCACTCGGCTGTGTCTACATCGCGCTGATCGCGCGTATCACGCGCGCCACCATGCTCGAAGTGCTGCAACAGGATTATATCCGCACCGCGCGCGCCAAGGGCCTCGGGCAGGGCGGCATCCTGTTCGTCCACGCGCTGAAGAACGCGGCAGTGCCGATCGTCACGGTGATCGGGATCGGCATTGCGCTTCTGATCGGCGGCGCGGTCGTCACGGAAAGCGTGTTCGCGATTCCCGGCCTCGGCCGGCTCACGATCGACGCGATCCTGCGCCGCGATTATCCCGTCATCCAGGGCATCGTGCTGCTGTTCAGCTTCGTCTACGTCCTCGTCAATCTGATGATCGACGTCGTTTATACGCTCGTTGACCCGAGGATCCGCTATTGACCGACACGACCGTCAATCCGCAAGCGCTGCCGGCGGGCTTCGTCCTCGCGCCGCAACTGCCGGAGATTCTTCGGCCCGTCGTGATCCGGCGCGGCTTCATCGGCCTGCTGCGGGGCCATCCCACCGTCGCCATCGGTGGCACGTTGCTGCTGATACTCGTCCTGATCGCGATTTTTGCGCCTTATCTTGGCACGGTGGATCCGACCGCACTTGCGCCGGCCAAGCGCACCCGCGCGCCGTCGGCGCTTTACTGGTTTGGCTCCGACGTGCTCGGTCGCGACATCTATTCACGCGTGCTGTTCGGCGCGCGCGTCTCGCTCACGGTCGGCTTGTCCGTTGCGATCTTCGCCTCCGCGGCCGGTCTCGCCATCGGCATCGTCTCCGGCTTCATCCGCTGGGCCGACGGCATCTTGATGCGCTTCATGGACGGCCTGATGTCGATCCCGCCGATCCTGCTGGCGATCGCGCTGATGGCGCTGACACGCGGCAGCGTCGGCAACGTCATTCTGGCGATTACGGTTGCCGAAATCCCGCGGGTTTCCCGTCTTGTCCGTAGTGTGGTGCTGTCGCTGCGCGAGCAGCCTTACGTGGATGCAGCGGTAGCCTGCGGCACGCGCACACCGATGATCATCCTGCGCCACATCCTGCCGAACACGCTGGCGCCGATGCTGATCCAGGCGACTTACATTTGCGCCAGTGCGATGATCACGGAAGCGATCCTGTCCTTCATCGGCGCGGGAACGCCGCCGACCATTCCGTCCTGGGGCAACATCATGGCCGAGGGGCGGGCGCTGTGGCAGGTCAAGCCCTACATCGTGTTCTTTCCGGCGGCGTTTCTGTCCGTCACCGTGCTCGCCGTGAATTTGCTCGGCGATGGCCTTCGCGATGCGCTCGATCCGCGCATGGCCAAGAGCCTGTGATGGCGAGGGGTTGATCGCGATGGCACTGCTTGAAGTCGAAAATCTCCAGACCCACTTCCGCACGCCCAGCGGCATCAACCGCGCGGTGGAAGGCGTGTCGTTCCATGTCAACGAGGGCGAGATGCTCGCCATCGTCGGTGAGTCCGGTTGCGGCAAGTCGGTGACCTCGATGTCGCTGATGCGGCTGATCCCGGAACCGCCCGGCAGGATCGCCGGCAGCATCCGCTTCGCGGGCAAGGACCTGCTGCAAATGTCGGATCGCGAGATGCGCGCGATCCGCGGCAACGACATCTCGATGATCTTCCAGGAACCGATGACCAGCCTCAACCCGGTCCTGACCGTCGGCCGTCAGATCCGCGAAACGCTGATGATTCACCAGCGGCTGGACAAGCAGGCCGCCGAGGCGCACGCGATCGAGATGCTGATTCTGGTCGGCATTCCCGAGCCGAAGCGGCGCGTGCGGGAATATCCGCATCAGCTCTCCGGCGGCATGCGCCAGCGCGTCATGATCGCCATTGCACTCGCCTGCAATCCAAAGCTTCTCATTGCCGACGAGCCGACCACAGCCCTCGACGTGACGATCCAGGCGCAGATCCTGAAATTGATGCTGGATCTCAAGCACCGGGTTGGCGCGGCGATCATCCTGATCACCCACGATCTCGGTGTCGTCGCCGAGATCGCCGAGCGCGTCATGGTCATGTATGCCGGCCGCAAGGTCGAGGAAGCGCCGGTGGCGGACCTGTTCCGGTCGCCGCGTCATCCCTACACGCAAGGCCTGCTCGGCGCAGTGCCGCGGCTCGGCTCGTCGCTGACCGGCACCGCGAGGCGGCTTGCAGAGATTCCGGGGCAGGTGCCTGATCTGCGCAAGCCCATCGTCGGCTGCGTCTTCGCCGGACGTTGTGCGCTCGCGACCGATCTCTGCCGGCAGTATGCGCCGGGGCTCGAAGAGAAGGGGCCACGTCACGTTGCGGCCTGCCACTATGCGGCCAAGGGAGCGGTCGCGGCATGAGTCCCCCGCTGCTCCAGGTCAACGACCTCAAGAAGCACTTCCCGGTCAAAAAAGGCTTGTTCAGCCGCAAGTCCGAATGGGTCTATGCGGTGGATGGCGTGTCGTTCGAGATCGCGCGCGGCGAGACGCTGTCGCTGGTCGGCGAGTCCGGTTGCGGTAAATCGACGGTCGGCCGCGCGATCCTGCGCCTGTTCGACATCACGGCGGGGCAGGTCATCCTCGACGGCCAGCGAATCGACGACGCCCATCCGAGCACGATGCGCCAGATGCGCCGCCGCGTGCAGGTGGTGTTCCAGGACCCGTTCTCGAGCCTCAATCCGCGCATGCGCGTGCGCGACATCCTGGCCGAGCCGATCCGCAATTTCGGCCTCGCCAAATCCGCGATCGATCTCGAGACACGCGTGACGGCGCTGATGGACACCGTGCGCCTGCCGCGCGAGGCGCTGAACCGCAGGCCGCACGAATTCTCCGGGGGCCAGCGCCAGCGCATCGGCGTCGCGCGTGCGCTCGCCGCCGAGCCCGAGCTGATCGTCTGCGACGAGGCGGTGTCGGCGCTCGACGTCTCGGTAAAGGCCCAGATCGTCAATCTGCTGCAGGATCTGCAGCGCGAGTTCGGCCTGGCGCTGCTGTTCATCAGCCATGACCTCGCGATCGTCGAGCACATGACCCATCGCGTCGCGGTGATGTATCTCGGCAAGATCGTCGAGGTGGCGCCGCGCTACGAGATCTTCGCCGCGCCAAAGCATCCTTACACCAAGGCGCTGCTCTCGGCGGTGCCGCTGCCCGAGCCTGGCGCTCAGCGCAATCCCATCATCCTCAAGGGAGACGTGCCGAGTCCGATCAACCCGCCGAGCGGGTGCCGCTTCCACACCCGTTGCCCATACGTATTCGATCGCTGCCGGACCGAGGAGCCGACATTGCGCGCGGCTGGACCCGAGCAGTGGGTGGCCTGTCATCTCGAAGAAGGTGCGACGGTGACGAGCGGCTAGCCGTCTGGGCGGTCGCAAAGCTCTGGATCGAGGCGCAGGGGCGTCAATCGGGCGAGGATGACACTCTGCTCCTGTTTTGCCCGACGAGTCAAAAACGTTTGCGACGAAAATTCATGTGTAAAAACAACCTCATTCTACTGTGCATGGGGTTGTTTTCGCGTTTTTTGTTTTAGCCGCCTTCAACCCTGGCGGCGCAGGAAGCCCGTGATCGTGACCTTTTCCCAGATGTCGGCCGCGGCAAACGGATCGGCTTGGTTGAAAGCCTCGACCTCGCTGCGGCCGGGCGCCTCGATCAGGAACAGGCTGCCAATCATCCTCTCGCCGTCGTCGGAGACCAGCGGCCCTGACATCACGATCTTGACGCCGAAGCGCGAGGTGTCGCTCAGGAAAGCCTTGTGGGCGTCGTAATTGGCGAGCCGGATCGGCAGCGCGCCGGCGCGGTCGAGGGCGTGAATGGCGAACAGCATGATGGTCTCCGTTTATATCACGTTTTCTTGGGACGGCCGCGGCTGCGGCCGTCCGGGCTTGTCGTGATGGCGGCGGTTGGTTACTTGCCGCCGAGCTTGCTGGCTTCTTCGAAAGTCGGGCAGCTCCGTTGCTCCAGCGGCACGTCGAACGGCTGGTAATTGTCCTTGGTGATCACGGTCGGCTTCAGCACGATCTCAGCAATGACGGGCTGGTTGCGCAAGGAGCGGATCGCCATCATGGTGCCGAGGCAGCCTTGAAAGAATCCGTTGTAATCGCCGCTCGCGAGCAGCTTGCCGGACTTGATCGCGTCGATCGCTTCCTTGGTGCCGTTGATGCCGATCACCTGCGCCTTGCGGTTGGCGCCGTCGAGGGCCTCGATCGCGCCGACCGCCATGGCGTCGTTGGCGGCGAGCACGCCGTCGATCTGCGCGTTCGACTGCATCAGATTCTCCATCACCTGGAGCGCCTGGAGCCGCTGGTAATTGCCGGGCTGCGAGGCCAGCAGTTTCGCACCGGCGTTTTCCTTCAACGCGTCGTTGAAGCCGCGGACGCGGTCGACATTGGTCAGCGAGCCCTTGACGCCCTCGATGATGACGATGTTGCCCTTGCCGCCGAGCGTCTTGAGCAGGAAGCGCGCGGTCTCGAGCCCGAGGCTGTAATCGTCGGCGCCGACGAAGGACAGGAACTTGCCGCCGGCCGAGCGGTCGGTGATGTTGACGACGGGGATCTTGGCGTCGTTGATCTTCTCGACGCCCGGCACCATCGCCTTGTAGTCGACCGGCGTGAAGACGATGGCGCTCGGCTTCTTCACCACGACGTCTTCGATCTGGCTGAGCTGCTCCGGAATGCTGTCGGGCTTGGTCGGGATGTACTGCAGCGTCTTGGCGTTCAGCGTCTTCGCCATGTTGTCCGCGCCGACTCGCACCGTCTGGAAGAACGGGTTGGTCTGGTTCTTGGTGAAGACGGCGATGGTCTCGCCGTCGGCTCGCGCTTGCGTGGTGAGCGCAGCCGCCATCAGCAGCGGCAGCGCCAAATAGCCCAGTGTCTGTTTCATGTTGCCTCCATCCCTCGTTTTGCTTGTTGGTCGTTCAAGAACTCATTGCGCGCGGCGGCGGGTCTTCATGTCGAGCCAGACCGCGAGAATGACGATGATGCCGGTGACGATCGGCTGCCAGTTGGCGCTGACCGACAAGAGGTTCATGCCGTTCAGCACCAGCGTCAGGATCAGTGCGCCGATGAAGGTGCCGAACACGGTACCGACGCCGCCAAACAGCGAGGTGCCGCCGATCAGCACCGCGGCGATCGCGGGCAGCGTCAGGCTTTCGCCGATGTCGGCCTCGGCCGAATTGAGCCGCGACAGGAAGATGATCGAGGCGAGCCCCGCCATGGTGCCGGAGACGGCGTAGACCAGCAGCAGGCGTCGGGCGACCGGAATGCCGGAGAGCCGCGCCGCGACCGGATTGGCGCCGATCGCGTAGATCTCCTGGCCCCAGATCGTTCGCTGCGCAAACAGCGTTCCGATCCCGAGGAACACCAGCAGCAGATAGACCGGGATCGGCAGGCCGAATAGATAGCCGCTGCCGATCTGGCGGAAGCCGGCCGGGAAGCCGTGAAGGGTTTCGCCCGCCATGTACCAATAGGTGAGGCCGTTCAGCACCCAGAGCATGCCGTAAGTGGCGATGAAGGAGGGGATGCGCAGCGCGGTGACCATGACGCCGTTGAGGAGCCCAACGATGCCGCCGCAGGCAAGCCCCGTGAGTATGCCGAGCGCCGGCGAGCCGGTCTTGTGGATCACGGTCCCGGCGATGCAGGCGGACAGCGCCACATTGGCGCCGACGGAGAGATCGAGGCCCGCGGTCAGCACCACCAGGGTCAGGCCGGAGGCGATGAAGAAGGTCAGGCTCGCCTGCCTGAGCACATTGAGAATGTTGCCGAGGCTCAGGAAGGAATCGCTGAGCACGGCGAGCACCGCACAGATCAGCAGCGCCGCAAGCAGGCGATAGAACATTTGGATCGCGTCCTGCGACAGGAACGAGCGGGGCGGCGCGATGGCGTCTTTGCTGATGTCGGTCATGCGCGGCTCCGTAGGCCGTCAAGGAAGAGGGCAACGATGACGAGGACGCCGACGCTTGCGACCTGCACCGAGGACGGCAGCGAGATCAGGTTCAGCCCGTTGCGCAGCACGCCGACCGAGAGCACCCCGAGCAGCGTGCCGAGCAGCCAGCCATTGCCGCGCTCGAACGACGTGCCGCCGACGGCGACGGCCGCGATCGCATCGAATTCGAGACCGAGGCCCGCGGTTGGATGCCCGGAATTCATCCGCGCAGTCATCAAGAGGCCGGCGATGCCGGCCATGGCGCCGCCGATCGCATAGACCGCGATCAGCAGCTTATTCGGTGAGAGGCCGGCGTAGCGCAGCGCCTCGCGGTTGCCGCCGAGCGCGAAGATGTAGGTGCCGAAGCGGGTGTGATAGAGCAGGCCGTGGAAGACCGCGTAGGTCACGAGTGCCATCACGATCGGCACGGGAATTCCCAAAAGCGTCGCCGAATAGATGTCGCGCACGCTGTGGGGGATGCCGACCACGCTCTGGCCGTCGCTGACGATCAGCGATAGGCCCTGCGCCATGCCGAGCGTGCCCAAGGTCGCAACGAAGGGCGGGATGCCCACGATGGCGACCAGCCAGCCATTGGCGAAGCCGAAGGCCGCGCCGACGAGGAGCCCGGCACCGAGGCCGAGCAACATCGAGTGGGTGGTGAGCGAGACGATGGCGACGCAGAGCGAGGTCAGCGTCAGCACCGCGCCCATCGACAGGTCCAGCCCCTCGGTCATGATGATCAAGGTCATCGGCAGCGCGAGCATGGTCAGGATCGTCGACTGCACCAGCACGTTGGAGAGGTTGGCGACCGACAGGAAGCCGGGCGCGATCGTGCTGAACAGCGCGATCAGCAGCACCAGCACGATGGCAACGCCGGGAATCCGTTGCAGCGGATTCGGTTGAGAGACGACCGCGGCCTCACGCATGATGCATCCCCAGTCGCACGATGTTCTCCTCGGTCAGCTCGCTACGCGCGAGATGCCCGGCGATGCGCCCTTCGCGCATCACATAGGCGCGGTCGCAGACGTGGCAGATCTCGACCTGTTCGGACGAGATCATCAGCGCCGCCGCGCCTTCCGCGACAAGGCGGTCGATCAGGGCGAAGATTTCGGCCTTGGCGCCGATGTCGATGCCCCGGGTCGGCTCGTCGAAGATGAAAAGCTTTGAGCCGGCGGCGAGCCACTTGCCGATCACGACCTTCTGCTGATTGCCGCCTGAAAGCAGGCCGACGGTCTGCCGTGCGCTAGGCGTCGCAATGCGTAGCTGACGGATCAGGCCGTCGGCAGTGCGCTGCGCACTGCGCTGGTCGAACAACCCGCTCGGGAACAGTTTTCGCAGCGCCGACACTACCAGATTGTCGCTCACCGATCGCAGCAGCGCGAGACCTTCGCTCTTGCGGCTCTCCGGGATCAGCGCAATGCCGCGGCGGGCGGCGAGGTCGGGCTCACCGGAAATGACTTTGCCGTCGAACACGATCTCGCCTGATGTCACGGGATCGGCACCGAAGATCGCGCGCGCGACTTCGCTGCGACCGGAGCCGACCAGGCCACACAGGCCGACAATCTCACCGCGGCGCACCTCGATGTTGATGTCGGCGATCCCCGTCGATGAACTCAAGGCCTTGACCTCGAGCAGCAGCTCGCCGGGCTTGTCGGCAAAATTGCGCGGGTAGGTCATGTCAACGTTGCGACCGACCATCATGCGGACGAGCTGGTCCGGCGTGACGTCAGCAGGTTTGACGCCGTCGATGCGGCGGCCGTCACGCAGCACGGTGATGCGGTCGCCGAGCGCGAACACCTCCGCCATGCGGTGCGAGATGTAGACGATCGAGACGCCGTCGGCCTTCAGCCGCGCGATCAGCGCGAACAGCAGCTCGGTCTCGCGATCGGATAGCGCCGCAGTCGGCTCGTCCATCACCAGGATGCGGGCGTTCTGGCTGATCGCCTTCGCGATCTCGACCATCTGCTGCTGCGCCACCCCCAGCTTGTCAACGATGGTGGAGGGATCGATGTCAAAGCCGATCGTGCCGAGCACGCGCGCCGCGTCGGCCAAAATCTTGCGGCGATCGATCGTGCCGGGGATGCGGCCCTTCGGCTCGCGGCCGAGAAAAATGTTCTGGGCGATATCGAGATGGGGGACGAGGGAGAATTCCTGGAAGATCACGGCAATGCCGAGCTTCTGCGCGTCCGCGGCCGAGTGGATCGCGACCGGCTCGCCTCTGTAGTAGAACTCGCCGGCATCGGCGCGATAGGCGCCGCACAGCACCTTCATCAGGCTCGACTTGCCGGCGCCGTTCTCGCCCAGCAGCATGTGGACTTCGCCGGGGAAGACGGCAAAGGAGACGTCGTCCAGCGCCTTGACGCCGGGAAACTCCTTACTGATGCCGCGCAGCTCAAGGAGCGGGACAGGTGAGGCGGGCTCGACGGCTAATGCGGCGGTGCTCATGCCTGCGCTCCGCCTGCAAAGATCTTTCCGGGGTTCATCAGTCCGTCAGGGTCGAGCGCGCTCTTGATCGACCGCATCACATCGACGGCCTCGCCGAGCTCGTCGGTGAGATAATCGATCTTGCCGAGCCCAATGCCGTGCTCGCCGGTGCAGGTGCCGTCCATGGCAATCGCGCGGGCGACCATGCGGGCCTGCAGCGCCTTGGCGCCTTCGGCTTCCTCGGGCCTGGCCGGGTCGACCAGGATCAGCATGTGAAAGTTGCCGTCGCCGACATGGCCGACGATCGGCGCGGTGAAGCCGTGCGCGTCCGCGTCGCGCCGCGTTTCGGTCAAGCATTCGGCGAGCCGCGAGATCGGCACGCAGACATCGGTGATCACTGCGCGCGCGCCGGGTCGCAGGCCCAGGCCGGCATAGAGCGTATTGTCGCGGGCGTGCCAGAGCCGACTGCGATCCTCCGGCGCCTTGGCCCAGGCAAAACCGTGGCCGCCATGGTCGGCGGCGATCGCCTCTGCGGCCTCGGCCTGTTCGGCAACAGAGGCCTCGGAGCCGTGGAATTCGAAGAACAGCGTCGGGGCTTCGCGATAGCCGAGCTTCGCATAGGCGTTGATGCCGCGCATCATGACGTCGTCGAGCAGCTCGATACGCGCCACGGGGATCGCGGACTGGATCATCGAGATCGCGCTGTCCACGGCGTTGGGCAGGGTGTCGAAGCTGCAAACCGCGGCCGAGATCGCCTGCGGCACGGGATGCACCTTCAGCGTGATTTCGGTGATTAAACCGAGCGTGCCCTCGGCGCCGACGAACATGCGCGTCAGGTCGTAACCGGCGGCTGACTTGCGCGCGCGTCTGGCGGTCCGGATCACGCGGCCGTCGGCCAGAACCACCTCCAGCGCCATGACGTTGTCCTTCATGGTGCCGTAGCGCACCGCCATCGTGCCGGAAGCTCGCGTGGACGTCATGCCGCCGATCGAGGCGTCGGCGCCGGGATCGATCGGAAAGAAAAGCCCAGTGCCGCGCAGCTCCGCATTGAGCTGCTTTCGGGTGATGCCGGGCTGCACGACGACGTCCATGTCGCTATCGTGCACCGTCAGCACCTTGTTCATGCGTGCGAAGTCGAAGCAGACGCCGCCCGCGACCGCGGCCGCATTGCCTTCGAGCGAGGTCCCGGCGCCGAACGGTACGATGGGCATATTCGCGCCAGCGCACAGCTTGACGATCTCCGCGACTTCCTGCGTGGTTTCAGGGAAGACGACGATGTCGGGCGGCAGGTTGCGATAATGCGACTCGCTCTGCCCATGCTGATCGAGCACGCCACGCGCGACGCTCGCGCGCGGGCCGATCATGCCTGTGAGGCGATCGGCCAATATGCTCGTGCTGACTCGCGGTCCCATTCTTACTCCCTGTCTGGCCCTGTTGTCGGACTCTTGTCTGGTCCGCCGTCGTTCAGCTTAAGCGGCTCTTGCGCTGCTAGCGACCTGCTTCAGGCCGAAATCATAGTTGAGGTGAAAATACTCGATGTCTACCATGCGACCATCGGGCGCACGGCCGGGCGGGCACTGCACAAATTCGCGGATCAGGCTGTCCTTGACGCCGAACACCACGTCGCTGTCGAGATACTGGTCGCCGGCCACGAACACATGGGTCACGAGTTGCTCGAAGCCGGGCGCCGAGATCATGAAATGCACGTGCGCCGGGCGCCAGGGATGGCGGCCCTGGACCGCCAGCATGTCCCCAACTGTGCCGTCATGTGGGATCGGATAGGCAGCCGGCTTGATCGACCAGAAATTGAAGCGGCCGTTCTGGTCGGTGTGGAAGCGCGCCCGCATCGCAAGGTCGCCGATCTTGTCGAGCTGCTGCACGTCGTAATAGCCATCATCGTCGGAATGCCAGACATCCACGACGGCGCCGGCAAGCGGCCGTCCGTCGACGGTCGACACCGAGCCGGTGACGAGCATCGGATCGCCTTCCATCGGGCCGGAGATGTCAGCGCCGTTGTCTTTCTCGGGCGACGCCTGCACGAAGAACGGACCGAGCACCGTGGTTTCGGTGGCGCCTTCCGGCACGGGATGATTGATCGCGTCGACCAGCATGGAGACGCCGAGCGCGTCCGACAGCAGGATGAACTCCTGGCGCTTGTCGTCGCACATGTGGCCGGTGCGGGTCAGGAACTCGATGCCGTATTCCCATTCCTTCTGGGTCGGTCGCACCTCGCGGACGAAGGCATGAAGGTGGCGCACCAGCGCTTCGCTGACCTGCTTGATCCGCGGATCGGTCGCGCCTGCGATCCGATCCAGCACCGCGTCCGTGATCGTGTTCTCGTTGAAATTTCGCATAGGTGCCTCCGTGAATCAGAGTTTGGGCTCGCCAAGGCCGGACAGCCGCTCGAGGTGCTTGACGGTCGCGATGAAGTCGGCGTCGCCGTCGCCCTGCGCGACCAGCGAGCCATAGGTCTCGCGCACCTGGGCCGCGAGCTGAAGCGGCACGCCGACGGCGTGGCCGGCACCGAGGATCAGATCGAGATCCTTGGCCATCTGCCTGCAGGAGAAAGTCGAGTCGAAATCGCGGCTGCGCAGCGGCGCGGTCTTGTATTTCACCATCGGCGAGGCGACCGCGCTGTCGTCGAGGACTTTCAGAATGTCCTGCCAGCCGATGCCGCCCTTGCGCGCCAGCGCCAGACTCTCCGCCATCATCGCGGCCGACACCGCGATCATCAGATTGACCGCAAGCTTCGCATATCGCGCTTCCTCGCCGGGCCCAAGATAGGTCTGGGCGCGGGTGAAGGCGGCAAGCAGCGGCTTTGCGTTTTCGTAGGCGTCCTCCGGGCCCGAGACGAAGCAGCTCAGCGCGCCGGTGTGGACGATACTGGCATTGCCCGAGACCGGCGCCCGCAGGTAGAAGACACCGCGCGCCTGGGCGGCGGCGTCGACCTCTGCGGACGCCTCGACGCTCACGGTGCTGGTCTCGATCACAACAGATCCAGCCGCCATCGCGGCGATGAGGCCGGTTGGGCCGAGCAATGCGCCGCGCAAGGCAGCGTCATCGGGCAAGGACGTGACGATCGCGGCCTTGCCGTCCACGGCCTCGGCCGGTGAAGCGGCAATCGAAATGCCTTGCGTGCGAGCCTCCTCGAGCCGTGCGGCGCTCCGGTCGAACGCGGTCACCGCATAACCGGCCTTGGCGACGAGCACCGACATCGGCAAGCCCATCTTGCCGATCCCGATGAAAGCGATGTGTTTCGAAGCGTCCGTCATTGTTGTTGTCCTTGACGCCCTCAGGCGGCGTGTCCCTGTCGTTCGATGTCGTGCACCAGTCGCCGGCCGGATTGCACGAGCAGTTCCTTCTTCGCCCCCAGGCCCTCGGCCAGCAGCCGACCATTCCGCTTCTTCCACACGCCGCCGATCATCACGGCCTCGATATTGGCAAGGCTCGTCTGCATCACCACGGTGGAAACGGGATCGTGCACCGGGACGAGGTTGAGATCGGAGCAATTGATGATGACGAGGTCGGCGAGCTTGCCCGGTGTCAGCGAGCCGATCTGGTCCTCGCGGCCGAGCATGCGGGCGCCTTCCGTCGTGATCCAGCGCAGCGCCTCGCGGACGGGGATCGTGGTCGTCGCCGGAATGGTGCCGCTGGCCTTGCGCGACTCGGCGTTGTCGAGCGCCCGCTGCATCGAGAGCGCAACGCGCGCGGCGGAGAAGAGGTCGCCCGCCAGTACGGATTCCAGATCGATGCCGATGGTCGGCCGCACGCCGCGCTTGAGCAGCCGTCCGGTGATCGGAAAGCCGTGGCCCTGGATCATTTCGTTCTCCGGTGTCACCGAGAAGGAGACGCCGAGATCGACCATCCGGTCCAGCAGTTCGTCAGGCAGGTCATTGCCATGGACGATGTTGATTCCGGCGCCCACGAGACCCGCCTCGATCAGCTTCTCCCAGCCACCGGGCGTCTTCGCAGGACCACCGCCCTGATGCATCGATGCGATCAGCTTGAGTTCCCGCGCCATGCGAAAATCGTGCATGGCGACGTCCAGCGTCGAATAGTGCGGGCCGAGGATCGCGAGTCCAAGCGTGACGAGGCCGTCGCGGTCGGCGAGGGGCCCCGCCAGCAGTCGCTCGACCTCACGGCGTGGATGCGGGATCTCCGAGAAATGCGGTTCGCCCGGTTTCGGTTCGGGCTTGGGCGAGCCGTGGAAGAAGGCCGCCCGGATACCGCATTCGATCAGGCCACGCACCGCGGCGTCGGTATGATCGGGCGTCGGATTGTTGTGGCACCAGTCGACCAGCGTGGTGGTGCCGTGATTGATCTGGTTCAGCACACCCACCAAGGTCGCGATATAAATGTCCTCGGGCCTGAAGACCGTAGCGAGACCAGCATGCATGCGGCGGAAATATTCCAGCAGCGTCCAGTTGGCGGCATAACCGCGCAAGCCCGTCTGCCAGGTGTGCATATGGGCGTTGATCAGGCCGGGGATGACGATGCGGCCGGTGCCATCGACGATCTCGGTCTCGGTCGCGCCGCCGACGTCGATCGATGGACGCACATCAACGATGCGGCTGCCCTCGATCAGCACGTCGCCGCCAGGTAAATCGCCGATCGTGTCATCCATGCTGATGATGACGGCGGATTTGATGAGCGTGCGCCGCATCGAATCAAACTGCCGTTTTGATGGCGCCGGGCGGCTCGCCGGCCCAGGCGCGCGCGATCAGGTCGCGAATGGCGTCGCGTTCGAGCGGGCGCGGGTTCCAGTAGGCGTTGGTGACCGCGAGGTCGGCAGCCTTGTCGATGCCGCCTTCGGGCATGCCGATGTCGCGCAATGCGACCTTCGCACCCAGCCGCTTCGCGAGCTCGAAAAGTCCTTGCGGTGCATCGGCGGCGCCGATTGCGCGTGAGATCCGCGCCATCGCATCGGGCACGGCCGGCGCGTTATAGGCCAGCGCGTGCGGCAGCACGATGGTGTGGGTCTCGGCATGCGGCAGGTCGAAGGTGCCGCCGAGCGTGTGGCAGAGCTTGTGATGCAGCGCCATGCCGACGGTGCCGAGGCAGACGCCGCACAGCCAGGCGCCATAGAGCGCTTCGGTGCGAGCCTCGCGATCGTCGCCCTTGGCGGCGATGGCGGGCAGGGCACGCGCCAAGGCGCGAATGCCTTCTTCTGCCATCAGCGAGGTGACGGGATTGGTGTCGCGCGCGTAGAGCGCTTCTACCGCATGTGCGATGGCGTTGATGCCTGATGTCGCGGTCAGGCTCGCCGGCAGCGTCAAAGTGAGATCGACATCGTAGATCACGGTCTCCGGCAGGATGGCGGCGTCGCGGACCGTGGTCTTCAGGCCATTCTCGGTCTGGCCGACGATCGGCGTCATCTCCGAGCCGGCATAGGTCGTGGGAATGCAAAGCTGGTTGATGCCGGTGCGCAAGGCCAGCGCCTTGCCGAGGCCGGTCGTGGATCCGCCACCGAGGGAAATGACGCAGTCGGCCTCGCACGCCTTCATCGCCGCGAGCGCCCGCTCCGTGACCTCGACCGGCGTGTGCATGGTCGCGCCCGGAAAGATGCCGCCGTAGAGCGGACCGAGCGCCGCGCCCAAACTTTTGCCTTGCGCCTCCTGCTGCGGCGTCGTCAGCACCAGGGCGCGCTTGCCACCGAGCCGCTCGACCTCGGCCTTGGCCGAGGCCAAAGCTCCGCTGCCGAACACGACGCGGCAGGGCAGGTTTTCAAAGGTGAACGTACCGATCATGCGCCGGTCTCTTTGATGGGATAATCGACCTGGAAGCGTCCGATCCGCAAGTCGCCCAGCGCCTCGCGCACGCGCAGATGTTCCGGGTGGGTGGCATAGGCCGCGAGCGCAGCGTGGTCGGTGAATTCGGAGAACAGAACGACGTCGCAGGCGTAGTCGACATCGCTGACATCGAGACCGACTTCGATATGGGTGAGGCCGTCGATCCGGCCGCGCAGCCCCTCGAACAGGGTCTTGACCTTGACCCGGGCGGCAGAACGCTCCGCCGGCGTCTCGCCGCGCAGCCGCCACATCACGATGTGCCTGATCGGGCCCGACATTTCCCTGTTTCCTCGCCTGCTATCTTGCTTGTGTTTAGGCCATTTTGACTTGCGGGATACGGAAATAAAGCTCAATAATCGTAAGTCTCTTTTCCTGTTTGCGAAAAAATGGACCGCCTGCTCCAGTTGGAAGTATTCGCCAAGACGGCCGAGCTCGGCAGCATGTCCAAAGCTGCCGAAGCCCTACGGATGTCGAATGCTGCCGCGAGCCGCCATCTCAGCGCTCTCGAGGAGCGCCTTGCAGTCCGGCTGATCGAGCGCAACACCCGTCGGCTGTGGTTGACTGAGGCGGGGCAGGAGCTGCTGGAGCGCTCGAGCCGGGTTTTGAGCGAGTTGGCCGAGGCCGAGGACATCGTCAGCGATCGGGCGCTGTCGCCGCAAGGCATGCTGCGGGTCACGAGCTCGCTGTCCTTTGCGGTGATCTATCTGGCGCCGATGCTGCCAGCCTTCCGCGCGCGCTATCCGAAGCTCAACATGCAGATCACCACCGCCAACCGGTACTCCGATTTCATCGAGGCCGGCATCGACGTGGCGATCAGGACGCGCGAGCAGGAGCCGGATTCCAACATCATCGTCCGCCGCATCGGCCAGATGCGGCGGGTGCTCGCTGCTGCGCCGTCCTACCTCGCAAGCTGCGGCGAGCCGGAGCAGCCCGCCGATCTCGCGCGCCACAACATGCTGATCTACAATCTCGCCAACGATCCCTATTCGCTGCGCCTGCGCAAGGGCAATGGCGCGCAGACTGTTCGCATCACGTCGACGCTCGACAGCAATGACGGCCAGGTCATCCGCGGCGCCGCGCTGGCGGGGCTCGGCATCCTCATCCAGCCGCTCTATATCGTGCAAAGCGATATCGCTGCGGGCCGCCTCGTCCCCGTTCTGATGGACTGGGAGCTGCCGCTGCTCACGATGAACATCGCCTACCAGAACCGTGCCGGACTGCCTGCCAAGATCAGGGTCTTTTCCGACTTCCTGGTCACCCACATCCGCGAGCATTCGCAGCCGGGGATCTGGATCGACGCGGCGAAGTGAGCGACATTTTCGAATTCAGGCGGCTTTGTAGAAGGCACATCCATTGAAAGCCAGGACATCCGGCACCGCATGGCGGCATGCCAACATCGGTCGGCTGCTCAACAACGCGGTGCGGCGCTTCGAAGGTCGTGTGCTCGAACTGATGAGCGAGAAGGGGCATGGCGAAACGAGGATCGCGCATGTCGGCCTCACACGTAATCTCGACGTGGAGGGGACCAGACTGACGGAGCTCGCCCGCCGCGCCTCCATGAGCAAGCAGGCGATGGGCGAGCTGGTCGATCAATGCGCCGAGCTCGGCTTGGTCGATCGGATCGCCGATCCGACCGATCGCCGCGCGCGCATCGTCATGTTCACGCCGGCCGGGCGCAAATGGCTCGATGCGTTCCGCGACGCGGTCGACGTCGCCGAGCAGGAGATGCGCGCCGAACTCGGCAAGGCCACGATGGATGCAATCCTGAAGGGACTGGCGGTCTATGGCGCGACGTTCGATACGCTCGATGACGCCAAGTAGTCAGGCTACTTGACGATATCGTCAGGCGACCTTACCATGCGGAATAATGCTGGTTGGGAGAAGCGCCTTGGAAACATGTCTGACGGCCTCGGTGCTCATCGTGGGTGGGGGGCCCTGCGGCCTGATGCTCGCCAACGAGCTCGGCCGGCGCGGCGTGTCCGCGATCCTGGTCGATGAAAAGCCGGGCACGGCATTCAATCCGCAAGCCAATGCGACGCAAGCGCGCTCAATGGAGCACTATCGGCGGCTGGGTTTTGCCGACGAGATCCGACGCGAAGGTCTGCCTGCGGATTATCCGACCGACGTTGCGTATTTCACGCGCTACACCGGTTACGAGCTGGCCCGATTTCAATTGCCGTCATCGTCACGCGCGGGCGAGCTCGTCAAGGGCATGTCGGGCTCCTGGAGCGCCGCCGAGCTGCCGCATCGGGTCTCGCAAAAATACGTCGAGGCGGTGCTGCGCCGCCACGCCGAACGGCTTCCCGGAATACGGCTCAGCTACGGTCATCGTCTGATCAGCTACGTCGAGAGCGGTGACGGCGTTATCGCCGAGATCGAATGTCTCGATGACAACAGCCGCTTTCAGGTCCGGGCCGACTTCCTGGTCGGAGCCGACGGGCCGCGCTCGATGGTCCGGCAATCGCTCGAGATCGTCTACGGCGGCGAAACCGGAACGCAGCGCGATTTCATGGGCGGCCGCATGCTGGCGGTCTATCTCCGTTCGCCTGGCTTCTACGCGAGCATCCCGCATGCCAAGGCGTGGATGTACAATTGCTTCAACGGCGACCGCCGCGCCTTCATGGCATCCGTGAATGGTCGCGACGAATTTGCGTTTCACACGCAGCTTCGGCCCGGGGAAGACGAGATTGCGATCACAATCAACGAGGCCAAAGCAGCGTTCCAGCGCGCTTGCGACGCGCCGATTGACTGCGAAGTGCTGTCATTCGTGACCTGGACCGCCGGCCACGCGCTGGTCGCGAACGGAATGCAGCGGGGCAGAGTGTTCCTCGGCGGCGACGCGGCGCATCTGTTCACGCCGACCGGAGGCCTTGGCTACAACACCGCGATCGAGGATGCGGTCAACCTCGGCTGGAAGCTCGCAAGCGTCGTCAAGGGTGTGAGCCCGGCGGGGCTGCTCGACAGCTATGAGGTCGAGCGGCGTCCGGTGGCGCTGCGCAACACCGATTATGCGCGTCGCTTTGCCGACTCGCTCGGTCTGTTCGCTCCCGCGCCTGACATCGAGGACGCCACCGAGGCCGGCGACGAGGCGCGGCGGACGGCGGGCGTCTATCTCGAACAGCACGCCCGCGCGGAATTCAACATTCCCGGCGTCACCTTCGGTGGGCGCTACGACGGCTCGCCGATCATCGTCTCCGACGGCAGCCAGCCGCCGCCCGATGCCGCGAACGTCTACGTTCCGAGCGCCTGTCCCGGCGGCCGCGCCCCGCATACGTGGTTGGAGGACGGCGTCTCGCTGTACGACCTGTTCGGGTTCGAGTGGACGCTGCTCCAGTTCGGCGAGGTCATGACCTCTCAAGCGTCAGTCGTCGAGACCATCCGTGCGATCGGGGTTGATGTGAAACTCGTCACGCTGCCGAAATCCCTGCGCGATCTCTATGAGGCGGATCTGGCTTTGATACGCCCCGACCAGATCGTGGCTTGGCGCGGCAGCGCGTCACAGGCTGGTACGATCGGGCGCGTCCTTGCCCGAGCACTCGGACACAACGCGAGCGACGGCGCACGGCTGGCAAGCTGATCGACTCTCGCCGTTGCATCCGACCAGCGGCTGCGGCGGCCAATAACAACAAGACAACAAAACGACAAATGACACCGGAGGAGGAAACCGTGACGACAAGAGCATTGGAGCACTACGACGACCATGCCGCCGCCGGCGCCACTGCCGAGCAGACGGCGAGCAGCCGCCGGCGTATCCTGATCGCCGGCACCATCGGCACCGCGATCGAATGGTACGACTTCTTCATCTACGGCCTGATCGCGCCGCTGGTGTTCGATCAATTGTTCTTTCCGAAGTTCGACCAGCTCACGGCGACGATTGCGGTGTTCGCGACGTTTGCCGTCGGATTTTTGGCGCGTCCGCTCGGCGGGCTTGTATTCGGCCATTTCGGTGACCGTCTCGGCCGAAAGTCCGTCTTGCTGTGTACGCTGCTCATGATGGGACTTGCGACCATGTCGATCGGATTGTTGCCGACCTACGCCAGTGCAGGCGTGGCTGCGACCGTCGCGCTCGTGGCGTTGCGCTTCGTTCAGGGGTTTGCGCTCGGCGGCGAATCGACTGCGGCGATCCTTATGGCGATCGAGACGGCGCCCGGGCACCGGCGCGGCTTCTCGGCCGCGGTGATCCAGGCCGCAGGACCCGTCGGTGTCGTGCTCGCCTCGTTTGCGGCGCTCACGATCGCGCGGCTGCCGGAAGCGGACCTGCTGTCATGGGGCTGGCGCGTGCCGTTCCTGATCAGCGCGGTTCTGGTCGCGCTCGGCGTCTATATGCGCCTGCGCATCGAGGAGAGCGCGACATTCCGAAAGGCGAAGGTGACGGAAGTAGCGCCTGTGGTCGAAGCGCTGCGGGAACATTGGCGGCCGATCCTCATCGTATTCTTCGCCGAGATGGCGCAGACGTCCTATTTCTATCTGACAGCCATCTTCACCATCTCCTTCGCGACCCGTCAGCTCGGCGTCCAGAAAGACGTCATCACGCAGGCCGTGCTGTTCGCCAATCTCGTCGGGCTCGTTGCGATGCCACTCATCGGAGCCTGGTCCGACCGTATCGGACGAAAGCGTCTGTTCTTGGCCGGCGTGGTGCTTGCAGCCATCTCGATGTTTGCATTCTACGGTGTGGTCGCGAGCCGCGACACGGTGCTGGTGACGGGCGCGGTGATCCTCGCCGCGGGGGTGATCCATCCGCTGATGTTCGGCAGCGAAGGAAGCTATTTTCCGGAATTGTTTCCGACCCGCATTCGCTTCACCGGCGTGTCGATCGGAAAGCAGCTCGGGACGGTGCTCGGCGGCGGCATTGCGCCGCTGGTCGCCACCAGCCTGTTTGCGCAGACGGGCTCCACCTACGCGATCACAGGATACTACGTTGCGCTCGCGCTCGCGGCGATGATTGCGCTCGGCTTTGCGCGTGAAACCGGAAAATCGCGGCTGCTCGGCTAGAGCGAGCGCCATTATCAACCCCAGGGAGGTTTTTCATGGACGTCAGTCTTCTCATCAACGGGCAGGATCAGGCCGCTTCCAGCGGCAAGGTGTTCGAGCGGCGCAATCCGCTGTCGCAGGAGGTCGCAAGCCGCGCGGCCGCCGCGACCGCTTCCGATGCCGACGCCGCGGTGGCGGCGGCCTCCGCCGCGTTTGCCGCATGGTCGGCGCTCGGCCCGAATGCGAGGCGAGCCCTGTTGCTGAAGGCCGCAGATGCGCTTGAGGCCAAGCGCGACGCCTTCGTCCGGATCATGATGGCCGAGATCGGCACGACGGAGATCTGGTCGGCCTTCAACGTCAAGCTCGCGACCGGCATGCTGCGCGAAGCGGCGTCGCTCACCACGCAGATCGCCGGCGAGGTGATCCCGTCGGACAAGCCGGGATGCCTCGCGATCTCCATTCGACAGCCCGCCGGCGTGTGCCTCGGCATCGCCCCGTGGAATGCGCCGATCATTCTCGGCGTTCGCGCCGTGGCGACGGCGCTCGCCTGCGGCAATTCCGTCGTGCTCAAGGCCTCCGAGATATGCCCGGGGACGCACCGGTTGATCGGCGAGGTCTTCAAGGACGCAGGCTTTCCGCCCGGTGTCGTAAATGTTCTGACCAACGCACCGGCCGATGCGCCCGCTCTGGTCGAGCGCCTGATCGCCAATCCGGCCGTGCGGCGGATCAATTTCACCGGCTCGACCCGCGTCGGTCGCGTCATCGCCGAGCTGGCCGGGCGCCAGCTCAAGCCAGTGCTGCTCGAACTAGGGGGCAAGGCGCCTCTGGTCGTGCTCGACGATGCCGACGTCGATGCCGCCGTCGCGGCCGTGGCGTTTGGCGCCTTCATCAATCAGGGCCAGGTCTGCATGTCGACCGAACGGGTGATCGTCGACGAGGCGGTAGCGGCGTCCTTTGTCGACAAGCTCGCGAAGAAAACGGCTGCGCTTCCGGCCGCCCCGCGCTCCGGTCCCGTTGTCGTCGGCTCGATGATCGACGAGGCGCCGGCCAAGCATGTCGTTGCGTTGATCGACGACGCGGTCGCCAAAGGCGCCGTCAAGCTCGCGGGCGGCGACCGGGTTGGCACGGTCGTCCCGGCCACCGTGCTCGACCGCGTGGTGCCCGGCATGCGCATCTATACCGAGGAGAGCTTTGGTCCCGTCGTCTCGGTGATCCGGGCAAGTGGCGTGGATGACGCGGTGCGGCTTGCCAACGATACCGAGTACGGCCTCTCGGCCGCCGTGTTCGGCCGCGACGTCGCGCGTGCGCTGACGGTGGCGCAGCGGATCGAAAGCGGCATCTGCCACGTCAACGGCTCGACCGTGCATGACGAGGCGCAGATGCCGTTCGGCGGCATGAAGGGATCGGGCTACGGCCGCTTCGGAGGTCAGGCCGGGATCGCCGAGTTCACCGATCTGCGCTGGATCACCATCGAGACCCAGCCGCAGCACTATCCCTTCTGACCGCGCAACAAGCGAAGCCCATCAGGACGCTATTCATGAATTCGAAAGTTCTCACGGTTCGGGAAGCGACCCTCGGTGTGCTTCGCTCCTTTGGCGTCGATCGCGTTTTCGGCAACCCCGGCTCGACCGAGCTTGCCTTCCTTGGCGACTGGCCCGACGACATCGACTACGTGCTCGGATTGCAGGAAGCCTGCGTCGTCGGCATGGCAGACGGCTATGCGCAGGCCACGGGACGAGCGGCGTTCGTCAATCTGCACTCGGCGGCTGGGCTCGGTCATGCCCTCGGCAATCTCTTCACCGCATTCCGCAACAAGACACCGATGGTCGTGACAGCCGGGCAGCAGGCGCGCAGCCTATTGCGGATGCGACCCTATCTCTTCTCCGAGGACGCCGCACAGTTTCCAAAGCCCTATGTGAAATGGAGCGCCGAACCGGCGCGCGCCGAAGATGTTCCAGCGGCGATCGCGCAGGCCTTCCTCACCGCCATGCAGCATCCCCGCGGTCCGACATTCGTGTCGGTCCCGTCGGATGATTGGGCGCGGCCCGCAACCGCTCCACCGGTCCGCTGCATCGCGACGGAGTTTGCGCCCGATCCGGCGGCGATCGTTCGGCTCGGCGCGGCGATCCGAGCCGCCAAAAAACCTATCTTCGTTGTCGGACCCGAGATCGATCGCAGCGGCTGCGTCGACGCGATGGTCGCTGTGGCCGAGCAGGCGAGCGCGGCCGTTTGGGCAAGCCCGATGTCGAGCCGTTCGAGCTTTCCGGAATTGCATCCGCTGTTCGCCGGCTTCCTTCCGGCAGCACCGGGAGGGCTCGCCCGCGCATTGCGCGGCGCCGATCTGATCGTCGTGGTCGGCGCGCCGGTGTTTACTTTCCATGTCGAAGGACAATGCGAATTGCTCGACGATGGAACGCCGGTCTGGCAGATCACGGATGATCCGACGGAAGCCGCATCCGCTTCTGTCGGTGACACCATCATCAGCACGCTCCCGAAGGCGCTGGCTGGGCTGCTGTCGGTGATGCCTGACATCGCGGAGCGCGAGGTGCCGGCCGCGCGGTTGCGGCCTGCCGCTCCTGCCGCGCAAAATCCGATTCCGCCGGGCTATGCGCTCGCCCGGCTCTCGGCGTTGATGCCGGGCGATGCGATCGTGGTCGAGGAGGCGCCGTCGCATCGCCCCGCCATTCAGCAATTCCTGCCTCGGCCCGGCGCGGACAGCTTCTACACGATGGCGAGCGGCGGACTTGGTTATAGCCTGCCGGCCTCGGTCGGCGTGGCGCTGGCGCGGCCGGGCCGCCGCATCGTCGCCCTGATCGGTGACGGATCGGCGATGTATTGCATCCAGGCAATCTGGACCGCGGTGCAACGCCGCCTGCCGATCACTTTCGTGATCATGAACAATTCAGGCTATGGCGCGATGCGCGCCTTCAGCCAGCTGATGCAGGCGCATCGCCCGCCCGGGATCGACCTGCCCGGGCTCGACTTCGTGGCGCTCGCAAGGGGAATGGGTTGTCCGGGGCAGCGCATGACCGATGTCGGCGACGTCGACGCCATCTTGACCGAAGCGTTGGCATCAAGCGGTCCCGCGCTGGTCGATATCGCCGTCGACGACGCCACGACGGACCTGTTCAGCCATCCGCGCTAGCTGGCGGCAGAGGGGCTGGTCCGCGGCGACAAGACAGCCGATGGAAATTTGCCTCCGAAGGCACGGGTCTTCGGTTGGACACGCGACCCGTCGATCACCTCGAGTTGTCCGCAGCGATTCAAGGTATGCAACTTCCTGCCGGGCCATGCTGGCCCTGGCCGCAGAGAGTGGCGGATAATCTGCTTGAACGTCGTCGGCGACAGTTCGACGATTTCCGCCAGGGCGAGCGCTGCCCCATATCCGCCGGCACAATCCTGGACCGGGCGCCACAATTTGTCATTGATGGTGACGAAATTCCCCGCAGGCCGCGTGCTCGCGCGGTCGATCAGGACCGGGTTGCTGGCATGCGGCAACCACGGGCCCATGAGGTGCTCGGCGTGATAGATCGCCAACGAATCCGAATACCCGCCAGTGCCATCGCGCCAGGCTCCGAACAGATAGTGCAGGCCGTTGTGCCGCGTGATCGTCACATCGGCGAGTTCAAGTCCTGAAAGCAGCGTCGCGTGGCGCTCCCATTTGTCCGGGAACCGAACGCATTTATAGATGGCGACGTCCCCATTGGTCGAGCTCTCCGGGATCATCCACAATGCGCCATCGTCCTCGATCAGGAACGGATAGGAGAGGTGCCAGGGCTCGTCCAATACGGGCACGACCGCTCCGACCGGGCCCTTATCGTCGAACTCGATCGCGGAAATGATTCCTTTTCCAATCCGGTGATCGAGATCCTCAAAGAAGACGAATGTTCTTCCCTGCCACGTGATGGGGAAAGGATCGGCGTAGAAGTGGTTTCCGGGATCGGCAAGGACGTTCCAGCGAGGCCCTGACAGGTCTCCGGTCTGCCAGACGCCTGCGCCCTTGTTGATGCGCCATCCGACATGCCAATGCGGGGCATAGCAGCAGAGGCGATAGATCTCCTTGGCGATCGATATGGTGAGGCCGCGCGCGACATAAGCCGTTGGCGGGCGGCCGTTGTCCGCTCGGGCCGGTCGTGCCAGCTGCGGCACGATGCGCGGTCGTCCCGACAGGATGGCGGCCACCATGGTCAGGGTTCGCGCCATGACCGTTTCCAGGCCCCCGCTCAGACCGGCCGCGATTTCGGCGGAGGGATGGCCACGATCGAGGACTGCACCGTCGACCTCGTCGACGATTTCGATCACCGGCAGATCGCCGGCGAGAATGGCGGCAAGAGCTGCGTTTTCGCCTGCCACTCCATTGAACAGCGGGCGGAGATACTGCCGGGCGGAGCAGTTCGGATCCCGCGCGCCACCGGTGAAATCGACGACGACGTCTGCCGTGCCGGCGCGAGCCTGCATCCGGTCCGGACTGATCTTCAGCCTTTCGGTGCCGCTGTGTTTGCCCTTGTGCAACACCAAACGTTCGAGCTCGAACAGCATGTCGAGACCCGCCGGCCGCGGCTCCGCCGTTGCCGTCCACGCGATCTGGACCGGTACATCCCGCCCGTCGATCGACAGCGTCTCGCGGCCCATCCACCGCCGCGCATTCTCAATTTCACAGCGAAACTCGATGGTCATGTCGAGCCGATCCGTTTCCATGCGCCCCGATCAAATGACCTGGCCGAGAATTCGAACGTATTCCTCCACCATGGCGTCCACTGAATAGCGCAGCTTCAGGCCTTTGGCGTTTTGCCGCAGTTCGTCGCTCAGTCTTTGGTCCGTCAGGAGCCTCGAGACGGCCGCTGACAGCTTGGCGTGATCGGAGGTATCGACGAACAGCGCTGTCGGCTTCCCTTCGACGGACAACACTTCGCGCAAGACCGGAAGATCGGTGACGACCGAGGGAACGCCGGCGTTTGCAGCCTCCACAGCGGCGAGGCCGAAGGTCTCCGCCTGCGTCGGAAATACGAACACGTCGAGAGCGGCGAGAAACTCCGCCATCTGGCGCGGGGTGATTTCGCCGAGCAGATGCAGCCTGTCCGATACTCTCAGCTCATCCGCCAACTGCCGCAGCCGGGCCTCGTCGGCTCCCTGGCCGGCCAGCGCGAGATGCCAGGATGGTTGATCCGGCAACAGACGTATCGCCGCGTCGAGCCGCTTGTGCGGGTGCAATCTTGCTGCGCAGCCGAGCAGGGGGCTATCCGGCGGGAGATTGAACTTCTGTCGCGCAGCTTGCTTCGACAGGGTGAGCGCCTTGTCGTCGAAGCCGTGCGGGACATGCACCATGCGCGCGCGATAAGCCCTGGGGTAGCGCGAATACTCGCGCTGCATGTCCAGCGAGTTGAGCGTGATGCGGTCGAAGAAGCCGAGGCTGCCCATGACGATGTCGGCCGTACGGACCGGCCAGCTCATCGACAGCGCGGATGAAACCTGATTGGCGATGACAGGTGCGCGGCAGATCAGGCGCGCCACACCGGCGCCGATGACATTGCCGAAGTGCTGAAAGGTCAGAACGGCGTCAGGCCTGGTGGCCCTGATATGGCGGCCGAGCGTCCACAGCATTTGCAGCAGCGCCAGCGGATTTCCCGGCCGGCTCGACGCGCAATAGACCGTGTGGGGCGGCTCATCGAACGAATCCGACTTGCGGAAGAAGAAAAGATTGGTGACGCGATAGCCGCGGGCGGTCAGCCCGGCGCCAAGCAGGCGCGAGATCTCCTGCGCACCGGCGTTCTCAGCCTGGGTCTGTACGAGCAGCACGTGCGGCTTGCGTCCGCCACCGTTGGGCGACGGGAGTGCTGTCGCAGTCGTCTCGCCCAACGCCTTGTTTGGCTGGTAATGCAGCACGGACCCCGACCCATTAGAGAAGCGAATTTTTCACCTTCTTAACTCCGTATCTACCATGCGGGCATCGCGCGGACACCGACTAGCAATAAACGGAGTTAATGCGCCCTGCCGCAAGGGCATGAGGGAATTCCGCTGGTTCCGACGAAGTGCAGAGGACGCGGGCAACCGCCGATTAACCATCGATATTTGGGTTGGAGCGGGCCCACTAAAGCATATGAAAACGACGCACATTCCGCCGGTGCGCCGACGGCTGCTGGTGCGCTCTCCTTCATGCGGGACACGCGCGACATATGCTGACGCTCTATTCGCCGGAGTCCGCGCCACGGACCGCGTAGGCGCTGGGCTTCGATGCGGAGAAGCGCAGAAGCCCTAGAATCGAAGGATCGACGCCGGTTCGCCGGCGACAGAGGATGTTGAGGACGATGGTCGCTAACGCGAGCGACACAGTGGCCGAGATCGCTGCGCCAAGAACGCCGAGCCAGGGAATGAGGACGAGAAATCCAACCAGCCGTAGCGCTACGTTCCCGGCAATCACGGGGACATACTCGCGCTCATGGCCGGTCAGTTGCAATATCGCCGCAGACGGACCGCCCGCCGCCTGGACCGCCGTTCCGATCGCGAGCACGATCAGGACCCAGTGCTGCGCAGCGAAATGTGGCCCGAACAAGTTGAGTAGATGGGGACCTCCAACCCAGATCAGGAGGAGTCCGCTGACCACGCACACCGCGGTCACTTCCGCCATGAGCCGCAACGTTCGCTCGAATTCCTGATGGTTCTTGCTGAAGTACAGCGAGGGGAGCCGACGTGCGCCAAAGCTGTACAATGCGGCCGACAGCATGGCGAAGATGTTGGCCAGGCGCGAAGCGGCAAAATAAATTCCGGCGGTTGCCGGGTCCAGCATCCAGTAGACCAGAATGACGTCGAAATACTGGTTCGCGGCTTCGAGAATGGATGCGACCCAGAAATGAAGCGCGCTCGATCTCCAGCGCGACGGCTCGGAACGCACCGCCGTGCCGCGGAAATCCGGTAGAACTCGCGCAATCGCGATGATCTGTGCGACCAGTCCGACCGACATGGCAATCGTCATCACGGCGATCAATTCGGCGGGATCAAGCTGCCGATGGCCGAACATGATTGCGAGCAGAAACAGCACCACGCTGACTCGCCAGAAGAACTCCCTGTTTCCTTCCCCCATGAGAATGCTGACCAGCGAGCGTGCGATCTGGCTGCCAAGCATCAGTCCGGCATTCACGGCTGTGTAGGCCGACACCGCGACAACCAGCAGCCACGAGGCGCCTTTGATGTTCGCGCCGATCGCGATTGCGCCGATCGCAATCAGCATCGCGACGGAGGAAATCTTGAAGCTCGATAGCAGCACGCCCTTGGTGAGATCAGGCTGATTTCCCACCCGATACTCGTTCAGAAATCGCACCAGCAGCGATTCCTGGCCCACCAGACCGACGACCGCTGCCATCTGGGCGACCGAAAGCCAGGTCGCAAAGATGCCAAACCCATCGGGCGACATCGTTCGTGCCGCAAGCGAGAACAACGCGAACGCAAGCGCGCCGCTACCAACCTTGAGAAGGATGGTTCCGGCAACACCGCGCGTCACGTCGCGCCGCATGAACTGGACGATGGATTCGATCATGGAGATTTAAGGGGCAACTTCCCCTGAAGAGACATTTTCCGATTACCTGCGACAGCCTAGCATGCCGAAAAACCGCGAGTGTTAATGGACGGCCTCCATGATCCCGCCGGCCGCGGCGACGTCGCGGCCATGCCTGTTGCTTCACTATGGAACATCGCTGACCCCATTGTCCCAGATAGAGCAAAGTGCGGCCCGGTCGCGTGGCGGCAGAGCGCCGCATCGACGGCCGATGAGGCGAGATGAGCCGTTGGAATGCGGACCGGCTCGGCGGGAATGGCCATCCCGAGCAAGGCGCGTGCCGGATCTCATCGGGCCGGGCAGGTCTCCGCTGCGTTAACCGAGATATCGAGAAATGATCGCGTTTGGTCCTGCGATGCGACATCAGGCGAGAGAATTGCACGGGCAACCATCGTTGACCGTGGGAGCCTGGACCATGACGGCGGATAGCAACGTGACCGAGCCGAGCGCTGGATCTGCGACCGCGGCGATCGTCGTCGACATCGCGATCGTCGGCGGCGGCCTTGCGGGCTCGCTCGCGGCGGCCGTGCTCGCGCGGGCAGGGCATCGTGTCGCTCTCGTCGACAAGCGCGCGGTCCATCCGGACGAGTTTCGGGTCGAAAAAATAGGCGGCCGTCAGCTGGAGATGTTGCGCAAGCTGGGCTTCCTCGATGCGCTCGACAACGTGGCCTGTCGATATGATCAGGTGCTCAACATCAGGGAAGGCAAGGTGGTCGATGTCAGCGTCGGCCGGGCTTACGGGCTTCCATATGCCGATCTCGTCGCCATGGCGCGCAGCCAGCTGCCTGATCCGTCCAGCCTCATTGTCGATGAGGTCACTGCGGTCAATTGTCGCGACGATCTCCAACATGTCGAGCTCGCGTCAGGGGGGCGCATAACTGCGCGCCTCGTCGTGCTGGCCACGGGCATGGCGGGCGTGCTCGGCTACAAGCTCGGCATCAAGCGGCGCGTGCTGGCCGAGCGCCATTCGGTTTCGTTCGGCTTCACGATCGCCCGCCGCGACCACGCGCCGTTCGATTTCGAGGCGTTGACCTGTTATGGGGAGCGCACAGCGGACGGCATCGATTATCTCAGCCTGTTTCCCGTGCGTGCCGGCATGCGGGCAAATCTCTTCATGTTCCGAGACCCGACCGATCCGATCATGCGCGAGCTGCGCCGTGAACCGGAGGCGACGGTCTTGCGCCTGCTTCCGGGATTGCGGCCCTACCTTGGCGACTTCCACGTGATCGACCGGGTGCAGAATTGGGTGATGCACCTGTCCGTCGTGGAAGGACATCTCCAGCCCGGAGTCGTGCTCATCGGTGATGCGTTCCAAACGAATTGTCCGGCCGCCGGCACGGGCGTCGCCCGTCTGCTGGTCGACGTCGAGCGCCTCTGCACCGAATATGCGCCGCGTTGGCTCGGGACCGAGGGCATGGGTCGGGAGAAGATTTCTGAATTCTATTCCGATCCCGACAAGGTCGCGGCGGACCAGCAGTCACTGAAGATGGCGCGCTTCCGGCAGGCCCTGACGTCCCGCAACGATATTGGCTGGGACGTGCGGCGGCGGCTGCACTTCCTGCGACGCAGTATCACCCACCGGCTCGATCAGATGCGGCCCGGCTGGCTCGCGCAGGTTCGAAGCGCGCTACGCGCCTGAGAGCGGCACCCGGTCGGCCCCTCGCACCGGTCAGCGCGTCGGCGTTGAGGTCCGGGTCGGCAGGAACCTGAACTCCGACATCCGCTTGGCGGCCAGCTTGAGCCAAGGCGCCTGTTTCAGTGCGAACAAGGAGATGGCGCCCGTGGTGCTGCCCGCCTGCGTGACCGTCCACATCGGTGAAGGCTGAGCGCCGAACTGCTTCTTGTAGGGCTCGTCGCCGATGGTGAAATCGAGCATCTGATCCCCGCGCTCGATGCAATCCTTCGCCACCTGCTCGAACATCAGCGCGCCCAAGGACTGGCTTTTGTATCCGGCAATGTCGAAGGCGCCCATGATCACGAGGAAGCTGCCGTGATGGCTGAGTCCGAGCACGGCTGCGATGACCTCGCCGTTCATCTTCATCGCATAGAGCCGGACAAAGGAGCCGAGGCCGCGCTGCGCCACGTCGGAATAGAAGCCGTAATATTCGGGGCGCTGGAGCAGATCTCCGTCGCCGTGTGCCTGAAAGCGCGGCCCGCGAAATTTCTTCATCACGTCCAGCACCTCCAAGACAGCGGCACTGTCGCGGCAGCATGAAAAACTCAAGTCCCCCTTCTTCTGGAGCTGCCGGGCTTTCTTTGCGAGCTCCTTCTGGTAGGAACGGTCCAGCGCACTGGCGCGCCATTGCTCGAACGGCGCGACCAGAACGGTCGCATAGGCATTGGTGTCCATCGCTATGCGGCGGGGCGCAGCCAGCAGGTTCTCGATCGGAAGCCGTCCATCCGGCAGCTTGGTCATCCGGAGCAGATCGAACGGGCGGACGAGGCACCGGATTTCTGCGCAGGCACTCTCGTCCTTGAGCAGCTCGGAAAATACCTGCGGGCTGCATACGGGCGCGAGGTAGTCGGAAACGCGGAGGTCGGCGAATTCGACGGTCCGTATCGGGCCGCGCCGGATCCGCAGCAAGGGCAACACCATCGCAAGGGCGCCCGTCGCGCGGTGGCGGACCACGACAACCAGAGGAGTTGCGCTCACATGAGACGCGAGCCTGGTGTAGAGGGTGTCGAGCCAAAGCGGATGCTGGAACGCGGTGGCGGCCGAGTTGTCGAACAGCTCCGCGTAGTCCGGCGACAGGAAGTCGAATCCCTGCTCGATGGCGATGTCGAATGTGTTGCTAGGTCTGTTCATACGCAACCAAGAAAGCAGATGGCTCGGGACGATTGATGGAGCCGGATCTACGCTCTATAGCAGGGTCGTTACGGGGGAGACACCGGCGGCGTATGATTTGCATTAATCCTTCGAGCGAGGCGCGTATGGTTACCAAACCGCTAATTCCTCATCGAGCGGCCTCGCAGCCGAAACAGCCACGACCGCGTCAACCCCCCTCGTCAGAAATATTCCACTTTACCGAAATTCGGTTTTAGCGTATGTGTCGTCCATCCCGGCTCATCCTTGAGGGGCGATCTTGTGGTCGTCATGTTCGCGAGCCGGGCTTGCGGTGGACGCGGCAGCGTTCGGGTGCGAGAGGCCAAGGG